>PHDU01000150.1 GCA_002842755.1 Bacteroidetes bacterium HGW-Bacteroidetes-1
ACCCGTCCCGGTGCGATGCCGGATTTTGGGTTGGGTGTAAAAAGAATGATGATAGAAAGAATGAAACTCTTCACTTTTCGCCGGGCTGCCTGAGCCCAGACTGTTGATACCCGTGAGCCAGCCACGGATGTTGTAGGCAAACGACTGCTTTTGCATATAGCTGCCGGAATTTCCGTGCATGTATTTTTCTTTCAACAAAATCCGATTACAAGTATTGTTTTTCAAGTTTTCCTTAGTTATTATCTTAATAACCCATTGTGTATCTGACACCCGCTATTCATTATTCTCTTTCACTTTTAAATTTTCACTTTTCACTTAACTTGTCATGGTCATAAAAGTAGGAAAAAGAATAATCATAGGCGGGGATGAAGTGGTTTTTGAAGCGTTTGTTGGATGCAAATTTTTCATTTTCTGCATTTTTTGTCAACATCATCATTGGCTCTACGAAGCACTCAACAGATTGTCGGATTACCCTGCTAACAAGCTTCATGAGTTGCTGCCAACTGTTGGAAAACACTGAAAGGTATTATCACAGAATAACTGTGGACGAAGGGTTACATTTAAAAAGTTGAATTCACCTTGCACAGGGAACGATTATCTCATTCTGCTCAAACCCATAAAACTCACCCCATATTTTTTTATTCATCATGATTGTAAGACTTGAATCCAAATCAATTCCATTGTTTGAAACCTTGTAGTAAAGAACAGGATTATAATAGCATGAATCCGGGTTTTCATGAGCATCACTGATATGCATTACACCAAAGTATTCCTTTATGCCATCATAATTTATATCCTCAGGCTGACTTTCAAAAAAAGGAAGAACTTTAGAATTAATGAGAACATTATCCCTGAAATAAAACGCACGTAATTTATTTAAGTCTGGGGCATCAAACACTTCGATTACTACTTCATAAATTCCATTCTCAATCTTTCTTGCCTGAGGCCAACTGTTATTTCCGAAAATATACTCAGTTGTGGATTCATCTTTAAATACTATTTGTGAATCTATCCAAATTTCAATTTGACTAAAAGTGTTCAAGGTATTAAAAGACTTTTCTTCAATCGTCAATATGATTCTGACTCCTTCCAGAAGAATAATTTCCTTCTTTTCAAGTTTTTTATACAGATCGTTAAAAATATTATTGGAACAAAACCCGGAAAGCAAAGCTATTATATAAATCACATATTTATTCATAACGATTGTACTATTTAATTATATAATATTTTACATCATGCTCTTTTCGGAAAGCTGCATTCTTTGCTCCAGTTATGGGAACAAAACCAGTGCTTCCTTTTACACCAATATTTGCTAAAGTTCCTTTCTTAGTATTTTCACCAACTGAAAGCGTTGCAACATGACCAGAACCTCCAGAAGGATTATTATATGCTGCGATAGCAAGATTCCCCTTCGATGCTGCTGTTTCCGCTTCTGCTTGTGTAACAGGTTTATATGCCTCAATTTTATTGCCAGCTAGGTTCTTCGCAATATCATTTGCCCTCCCAGGGGTAACTAAAGTCAATTTATCGTTGCCTTGAGCATTTATTGCTGATTCGGCCGTAGCTTGTACGTTTTGAGTTGCCTGATTACAGTGAGTTGCTCCATACTTTCCCGTTTCTTGATTAAAATTTTGTTGAAGACTTGGATTAGATATGTTTAAATTCTGTTGCTCTTGAATCGCAGAAGTAACACTTTCATCAGTTACTTGATTAACTCCACCCTGATTACTGTATGTATTTGTTGCCTCATAATGAAGGTTTGTGCCTGTACCTGTTTGCTGAAATACTGCATTAGATCCGTCATTAACATGAGTAACCAATTTTCCATTTTTATCCAGAAAGTCAGTAGCGAACATCCCATCCGGATCAATATACCTTATTGGATTATCCAGTGCATACGTATAAGGACTCCAGCGTCTACCCTGCTCCGCCAGCGGATCCACCGAATGCCACCTCCCCAGCTGCGCATCATAAAACCTTGCTCCATAATCCAACCATTTTCCCGGCATGGGTTGTTCTTCTTTGCCGTTGTAGAAGTAGCGGTTGTCTTTGGTGAAGGTGATGCTTTCGGCTGTGGCGTGGCTGTCGAAGGCAATGGCAGTGAACTGAGTATTGCCGTCGTATAAGATGTGTCCATGGAGGGTGTAGGCCATGCCAAAAGGAAAGTAGTCGTTCGACTGCACTACTGCGCCAAACAGATTATTGAGGTCCGGCCTGAGTACAATACGCACATTGCCCAAATGGTCTTTTAAATGGTAGTTGAACTCAGCCTGTTGTCCGGGTGTGAGGTCAACATAGCCGTCTTCGAAAAGGATACGGCTGGGATTTCTCTGCTCCATCACTAAGCTGCCATAATAGGTTTCATCCGAAATGAGCTGCCCGTTCATATCAGTGAAACTGCGACCCAGCTTCTGCCCGCCAAAACTATAGCGGTTGGCTATTATGCCGCCCTCATGCACAATCATCGCAGGCATATTGTTGCCCTCGGTGTAGCCGATTTTCAGGCCGCGGTTTTCATCGGTGATGGCTTTAGCTGAATGCATTGCATTATTTTTCAAGAAATTTTTTATCCCTGTTAATTTCAGGATTCTTTTCTAAATAAAGGATTCTAATCGAATCACCTGTCTTATAATAATCATCATCAACACTTCCTGAATATTTTAAACTTTTAACTTCGAAAGTATATGTACATCTTATTACACCTTTACTTCCAACTTTTCGCACATCCGTAACAATTGCGGTAGTTTTAATGCCATTTTTTTCTAGGTCATTATTATCAATTTCATTTCTAATAACGACAATGACAAAATGAACAACAATCACTATTAGTATAATCCAAATTACATTAATTTTTCTGTTCCAAAGTATAATGGAACTGCCCTCAAAACCAAACTTATCTTTTTTCATCTGTTTGTGTCTTAATTGTTTCAGAAGTTCCACTTGCCACAGTACTTTGAGGAGTTTTAGCTGCTGTATTATTAACAGAGGCTGCTGTTTTCTGCCCTTGTTTTGCATTGCTTTCCGTTGATATTCGTTGTTGCCTATTTACAGTAGTTCCATTTACTTTAGCATCAACTCTCGCCTTACTTACAGCTTGTTTCGGAGTAGGAGCATTCATTACTTTCACCTTAGGAGCTGGCGCCACATCTCCAATTTTACCAACAGTAAGTCCAATTGCAGTATTTTTTACAGTTGTACCAGCATCATTTGTACTTACTTTAAGTCCGGTTCCATCACTTGAAGTTGTTACATCCAAGAAATTTCTAGCAACTTCAGAGCCAACTTCTACTGTAGCTTTTACTAAGGAATTGTCAATAAATAATATACTCATATTTAAAGTAAATTAGTTACCTTTGTTAAAAAAAACAATGGACACTAATGATATCATTAAAGCTCG
>PHDU01000151.1 GCA_002842755.1 Bacteroidetes bacterium HGW-Bacteroidetes-1
TGAGGGCTTAAGCCGGCTAATATCTGTTTAGTATCCATGACTCATTTCTAATTATTGTGCTAAGATACAAAATCCCACATTAATATTAAACAGAACCAAGCAAAATAAATCCATTTTGTTCAATGCACTTTATCTTATTTTGTTACAGAGAAATAGTTTCAACATCAGTATTTCATCCTTATTTCATTCAATATGATCGACTTCCTGTTTGATTTAGAATTATTTTCTGACAAAATGGTTGTTGATAAGAAAAAAATGACGAATTTTGCATCCGATTTTATTAACATTTACGCATTAAAAATTAGCAATTATGCCAGCAAAAATCAGATTACAACGTCATGGAAAAAAAGGAAGCCCTTTTTACCACATTGTAATTGCGGATGGTCGTGCACCACGGGATGGAAGATTTATTGAGAAGATTGGCACCTACAACCCAATTACAAACCCTGCTGAGATCAACATTGATCTGGATAAAGCATTAACATGGCTTAAAAACGGAGCGCAGCCGTCAGAAACAGTTCGCGCTATCCTTTCTTACAAAGGAGTCCTTTATAAATCGCACCTTTTGAAAGGTGTTGAAAAGGGCGCACTTACCGAAGAACAGGCCGAAGCTAAGTTTCAGGTTTGGTTACAAGAAAAAGAAGCAAAAATTGAGGCAAAGAAAAAAGGTCTTACCGATGCAGAACGTTTAGAACGTAAAAAAGCATTTGAAGCAGAAGCAAAAGTGAAAGAAGATAAAGCTGCCGAAGTTGCAAAGAAACTTGCTGCAGAGTTAAAATTAGAACAACAAGCTGCTGCCAGCGAAAATGCTTCTATCGAAACAACTGAAGAAGTTCCTGCAGATGCAACAGAAGATGCTCCTGCCGATACAACTGAAGAAACTTCAACAGAAGCATAAAATTTGAAGCCATTATTATAAAAGCCGGCCTTTTGCCGGCTTTTGTTATTTTTGCCATCCTGGCACAGAGTCAAAATCAAAAACAAGCAATATCATGCAATTGGAAGATTGTTTTTATTTCGGTAAAGTAATTAAAACACACGGCATCAAAGGAGAAATCAGTATTCGGATTGATGCTGATGAGCCAGCAGCATATAAACAGCTTGAATTTATTCTACTTGAGATCAATAAAAAGCTGATTCCTTTTTTTATTCAAAGTCTGAAACTCAATGGAAATAAAGCCTATGTGAAACTTCAGGACATTGAAACAGTTGAAAAAGCTGCTGAAATGGCCACGCTCGACATTTACCTTCCTATTGAGTTTTTACCCAAGCTTACTGGCAATAAATTCTATTTCCATGAAGTCCCTGGCTACAAAGTTGTAGATGAAATTTCTGGTCTGATCGGTAAAATTGAAAAAGTTTTGGAGTACCCTAGTCAGTCTATTTTTCAGATTTTCAAAAACGAAAAAGAAATCCTGATACCTATCCAGGATGAGGTGATAATTAAAGTTGATCGCCGAAGCAAGACAATTTACATTAAAGCTCCTGATGGTCTTATCGACCTGTATTTGAATAGTTGAGAACTCTATGCCGGATCAGCGACCTTTTCATTTTCGGCACTTTAGCATGATGCATTGCAACTCAACCATGAAAATTGGCACTGATTCAGTTTTGCTGGGGGCATGGGTAAACGTAGAAAATGCAACGAAAATTCTTGACATCGGAACTGGCTCAGGAATTTTGTCTCTGATGTTGGCACAGCGCAGCAATGCAATGAATATTGTAGGTGTTGATATTGATGTACTATCAGTAAATGAGGCAAAGTTAAACTTTGAAACCTCTCAATGGCGGAAAAGGCTCAAAGCGATTCACCTCGATATACGAGATGAAAATAGTGTGTTACATACATATGATTTCATTATTAGCAACCCTCCCTATTTCACCTCCCCATTCACAACGCGCACTGAAAGAAGAGGTCTGGCACGTCATACCGATACGCTTAGTTATAGTGAGCTTATCCATTGTGCAGCACTTCGGCTTGATATAAATGGAATTTTTGCTGTTGTTTTACCCTTCGATCAAAGTAATAATTTCATAGAAAAAGCATCACAACAGAAACTCTTTCTCAAGCGTGCTTTGCAAATTATTCCAATAGAAGGGAAACCACCCAATCGAATTAACATGGAATTTTCTGCTACAAATACTTCCAATCCAGTTGTTGAAAGCTTTATAATTCGCACAAATAATGGGAATTATACAGCGCAATACTGCAATATGCTAGGAGAATTTTATCTTGGCCTGACTTGAAAAGTGTTTTTTATTTGTGAAAAAATCAATTCTTCTTATTTGATTTTACAGCCTCAACAAAACCTAACCGATTAGTGTAACTGTAAAGATTCAGTACATTTGCAATTCACCAAAACATTTCGAAGATGAAAACCAAATTAAGCATCGTTTCTTTAATACTCAGCTTTTTCCTTCTCCATTTTATTTTTTCGTGCTGTACCGCTGAAAAAACCGAATCGCTTGTAATTGCAGTTTCGAAGGAAAGGCTTTCTGAGATCCATAAATATGGTGAATGGCTTGCGTTTCAGCAAATCCCGCTACGAACCATTGATCTTTCAAAAGTTAAGTTGGAAAATATTATAGATTCTCTAAAGATATGTGATGGGTTACTACTGACAGGTGGAGCTGATATTTATCCAGGTCATTATGGCAAAGAAAACGACACTTCACGCTGTGGATCTTTTGATCATGAAAGGGATACCTACGAAATGAAAGCCTTTCAGGTAGCGAAATCTTTGAATATGCCTATCCTTGGCATTTGTCGTGGATTGCAAATAATTAATATTATTGAAGGAGGATCTTTAACCATCGATTTACCTACTGACAAAGGTTCGGGAGAGTTACACCGCATTGGGGATGAGGATTGGGCAACACATCAGGTTTCATTTACAAAGGGCTCGTTGTTAAGCAATCTTGTTGCAACTCAGGAAGTTTTAGTTGCGAGCAACCATCATCAAGGAATTGATGTACTGGCAGGAAGTTTGCAGCCAGCAGCAACCAGCGATGATTTACTGATAGAGGCCATTGAATGGAATAAGAATAGCATGCACCCTTTCTTATTAGCTGTACAATGGCATCCGGAGTGGATGGATCGCAGTGATGAACTATCCGGTAAAATTGCGAAATATTTTTTACTCGAGGCAACAAAATTTCGTGATCAGAAAACAAAGAAAGAGGGTGAATGAACTAACCCATAAAGCACGTTTTATTTCCAACGAAGCACATCTTAGTAACGTGAATTCGACATAAGAAATTTAAATAGGTTCTGCTGAAAAACACCTAAGGAGTTGTCAATAAATAACATTTACAATTTAGGTGATATTTTGTAGTTCCATTCGCCATGGAAATCATTTCGTTCAATATTTAGGTTTTGTT
>PHDU01000152.1 GCA_002842755.1 Bacteroidetes bacterium HGW-Bacteroidetes-1
TACCTCTCAATTCAAATCAAAAAATCAAAGAACGCTTATATTATATTTATTATCAAATGATTATAAAGGATATTAAAAAGTTAACGCATCACTAGTAATCAGGAATTTTAAAATCAGGTTTGAATACAGAATTATCGATGGTTTCACCTTTTGGTATTGCAGGCAAATATATCGATAGAAATGTTCCGGGGAAATAGGTGTTTAGTTCATCAAAGGACTTAAATGCTTCATCCGTATTATTAGTGGAACTAAAATCATAAATTACTTTACCGCTGCAACTTCTAACTATTAATAAACCCCTATATCTTTTAACTATACTTATAATGTCAAACAATCCTCTTGGAATAAATTCCTCAAGTTTATTAGCATAAAATGGATTTTTGATAGGATGTCTGGATGAATCATGACTAAATGCAAATTTTAAAATATCAGAATCATTTCCATTCGCTTTATAATGTTCATGGTACGCTTTTCGTAATGTAGTACTTATTCCAACTCCAAAATCGAGGAATGAATAAGTGATATATGACTGGTTTTTAAATACCTGATTTATTTCATCATAAAAAAATCCAATGGATTTTTCAAGTTCTTCCGTTTCAAAGTTCTGTTCTAATACTCTTTGTACATCAACACCTTTATTCCTTTCTTTATCCTCATCAATCCGTCCTTTTAATGCAAGACTCATGAAAGCATATTCATTTTCCACATTGAAAAATGAATTATCAAAATGGTCCAAAAAGTTTTCATAAAGCTCTTTACTTATGATTTTACCAAAAATGCCATTTATAAAGGGGTGTTCACAATTATGTGAATCAACAATTTCAATAGTAGCTTCATTTAAAGCATGGTATTGAATTAGTTTGTCAGTTATGATTTTATCGTCATATTGAGTAATTTTATCCAAACAAATGAATGGTGTTATTTTAAAATTATCATAAATCTGAGGTCTTAATAAATTGCTTATATCATGAATTTTCTTTAAGGATTGTATAGTATTATAATTAATTCCAAGATAATTTTCACAAACATCAATAGGGAATATCTTCCATAATCCCCAAATATCCCAAATTGCAATTATCTGAATAGCAACTCTTTTAGGTATTGTCGTTGTAGGTGTGCCTTTAGGAAAAAAGCTCACTTCAAATTCAATTCCTTTTTCAAAAAAATATTTTAATATTCCTGTAATTAACAAAAGCCCCTGATTTGATATCCATTCAGTTTGACTAAGGTCAAAAAAATATTTATCATTAGGCTTTTTTAAAATATTCTCGTGGATACTAGAAATAAAATTGTCAATTTGTAATTCTGAGAACTTAGATTCAAATAATATTTTCATGTTAGTTAGTTTTATGGATTGGCGAATTGCACTCTTTTGCAAATTTTGATCTGTGGGTTGGCTTGTGTGATTTGCAAATGTGTGCAATGTGCGTGGGCTTCCCTAATTGTCCCGAGGGGCAAAAGCGGGTGGGCAAAAACAAATTTTTTTCTGTCTGTCTGCTCATTCATTGTCTGTCTATTTTCTTTTCTCAATGGTGTATTTTATTAGTCAGTTTTATTTCCTGCCTTGCAGGCAACTACTTGCTAAAGGCACCCCTATGGCAGTTACCTCACCTTTAACCAAATAACGAAGAAAAACCTAAGAAAATACTCATTTTCCCCTTATCTTCCTTCAGACAAATACTTTTATTATAGTCTATCCGCATCATTCAAAACAATTTATCACATTCAACACTAATTTTCTTAAATCCATCGCAAGTCACTATCAACACTTCTGTTTTTTATCTTCCCTTACAGGCAAATCTTTTGCCTTGTAAAGGTCAATATCCACCATCAGCCACAGGCTTTTGGAGGGATCTTTTTATGTTAGCAGCCCGGCAACAGATTCAAGCCCCGGGAAGGAGAAGCAGGGGGTAAGGACAGGAATCACATTCGCCATCGTTTCGGTTTGTGATACTTAAGAAACCCTGCAAAAAGCTGGTTCACAAGCCTCCACAAAACACCCGAAACAGAGTGGCAGTAAAAGTATGGAACACCTTTTATATATGCAAGTAATTTTTAAGAAAAATTAAGGATTAGGTTGACCCTTCGGCTTGGTTCGGCTACGCTCACCACAGGTCGCTCAGGGTAACAGGTTGAGGCTGAGGTTCAAGTTGAGGTTCAGGTTGAGGTTGAGGTTGTGTTAGTCACAGCAACCTTAACCTTAACCTTATCCTCCAAATATTTATACAACGCAAAAAGTCAATTCAAAGGGTGCGGTGGCAATCGTTTAGGCAAATGGTTTTGGTGCCGAAATAAAAGAACAAACATAAAACACCAGGCCTAAATCCGCCAGAAAGTATTATGCATTGTTTTGCTTTCGTGCTTTATATTGCAGTCAGTTGAATTGATAGGTTCAATGCATTTGCAATCAGAGAAAAGTTTGAAAGGCGGATATCTTCTCCGTTTTCAATTCGTGAGATATAAGGTCGCTTTTTACCAATAAGTTCGGCAAGTTCATTTTGACTTAGCTTTAATTCTTTTCTACGGTTTTTGATAATCTCACCAAAATAAAATGAGAATGCATCATCTCTGAATTTTTCACGAGATTCTGTTCCGGTTTTTCCGTAACGCTTGTCTATAAGTTCTTTAGCATTTATTAATTGTCTCATGATTCAGGTATTTTATAATAAATAATCGTTTCGTAATTTTTCTGCCGTTTTAATAGCTCTGAGATAATCTTTTGTCGATTTTTTTTGAAATCCGTTTAAACAAACAACTTTCGTGCATTCTGCAAAATTTGAATGGTCAATTGTAAACATGACTACACGAATTTCATTTCCGGCTTTAATCCTGAGTTCGTAGAAATTTGTATCAACTAATTTTTTCACAAAGTTTGAATGTACAATCTTTACTTCACTGATTATCACAATCAGTTGATAGAATTTAGTCGAAATTCTGTCGCTTTGATTGTCAATAAACGCTAAGCATTCTGATGTAATCAAAATTTCTCTCACGGTGCAAAAGTAACGTATTCGTTACATTATTGCAAATATTTGGGGATTTTTTTTCTCGTTGAGTAGGTTTTCCTTAGCATGAAGCATAACTACTTGCTAAACGCTCCACTAGCCATAAATCGTACCCCCACTCAGAGAATAGGCAAGGTCAATATCCCGGAATGGAGGGTCAGTATCCCAGAATGGGGTCAGTATGATCCGGAATTTGCAGATAAAAACATAATCGTCCACCTTTATGTTCTTTCGGTTTTTTGTAGAAATAAAATTGAAATCAAAGAAGGCTCGTTCAACTTTTTATTAAAAACCACCAAAAACGGTCGATACGTACATTGCAACTTTTTGGACGCTGGTGGGGATGCGCTGCATCGAGCCAGTCGAGATGTA
>PHDU01000153.1 GCA_002842755.1 Bacteroidetes bacterium HGW-Bacteroidetes-1
CGCTGATGGCGGTGATGCTGCCGAGGTGATCTTTATGGACATAGTACATGGTTTGCGATGTGCCTTGTTTCACCATGATGGCAAAGAGGCCGTCGGGGCCTTGGAGGTAATGCAGAAGGCGTGTACTTTCATCCCGGTACTCGTATTCGTAGTTATCAAGATAATACTTCAATACTTCAGGCACATTCGGATGTCCGGTCAATTTGTTCATGAATGACTTTTTTCGCTGGTTATCCGGTCCATAAGTAAGGTACAACTGATAGTCCAAAGCATCATTGTTCAAGATATGCTCAACTTTATTAAAGGCTGTGTAGGTTATATCTTGCTGTTGATTATTCTGCACAAATGGAGTAGTCGGGCTCACCACCTTGGTCACAGCATTTGGTTTAACTCCTTCATACTTGTAACCTTCGGAAGCACTCGTTACATCTGTCTTCTTCAAAATGTTGCCATTGGCATGGTAGTCCATTGATATTGTTCCACCCCCTGTTGCTGACCAATAGGTTAACCTGTTTTGTAATAACCCATCATATGCAAAGTTTTCTTGAATGCTCCGCTTATTATCCCTTCGGTAACTCAAATTACCTGTTGATGGATTAAAATTATAAGTAAAATGCTGCAACACTGTGGTCCCTTTGCTCACTTTGTTCATTTCAGGATAACCATAAGCGGACCATCCATATTCAGTTACTGCGCCATTGCCCATGGTGGCATTGGTGATTTGACCGCGCTGGTTTACAGTATTTGACTTCCAAAGAAGTGCATTGGTGCCGGCATTGCGCACTTCATGTTGGTTACCCCTGCTGTCGTAAAGGTATTTCAGCTTGTAGTCTGATGGATATTGATAGGTTTCCAACATGCCGGTGGAAGAATTGTATGTGTAGGCAAAGTTAAAAATATTTCCGTCAATTGTTTCGGTTTTAGATATAATTCTTCCCAAATAATCGTAGGAGTAGGCAGTTGAAGTGGCATTGCTGTGTTCCATTTTTTTTAGTTGACCAAAGCCATCGTCACCCAATGTATTGTAATAAGTATATGAGGTAACATCGTTACCACCAGATACAAGGGTTTTGGTTTCGATGCGACCTAAGTCGTCATAACCCATTTGGTATATGTTCCCTCGTGCATCTTGCTGTGTTAGCAACTCGCTGTAAGCATTGTAGGTATAATTGGAGGTGCCTGCGTTCGGGTCAATCAATTTGCTTTGATTGCCCGCTGCGTCATATTCAAAACTTGTTGTTTTATAAAAAGATACCGTGCTTACGGGTCTCCCAAGTCCATCATAGTTGTAGTTTATTCTGGCGCTGGCATCCGTTGAGCCAAGTGTATCAATAACCAAATCAACTAACCCGATAGCATTTACTACTTTTTCAGACCAAAATTTACTTGTCATGTTTTTTGTCTTCACAGCTCTTCCTTTATAGGTGGTCTTCATGATAGTGCCATCAGGCTTGGTTACAGTTGATATACGACCGAGTTCATCATAGACAAAAATTGTCTTCAAATTTGTTGGTGATCCTTCAAAATATGGTTCGCTTACATTGATTATCCTGCCATAAATGTCATAAACCTTGTCAATATAAACATATGAGCCTTGCAGGTTTTGCTGCACACTCCTTAGTTCGTTGCCATATTTGTCTAGGTAAGCTGTGGTAGAACCCCAAAGTTGGGCATCAATGGTTTGTTTATACGATCTTAGTTTAACAACCGCAGTGGTTGGTACTTCACCACCTGCTGTGCCTGACCAGAGGGTTTCATTTATTGAATAGGTTCCATCAGGGTGCTTAGTTTTCGTAAGACTGCCTAACGAATCATACTCATATTTTGTTTTAACCCAATATGAACCTTCCTCTGGATTAAGTAATTCCATTTTTTCTTTCAGCAAACCCTTTTTTCTGTAATATTCATATGCTGTGGTTATGTTTGCAGATCCAATGATGGTTTTTTTGGTCAATAGCCTACCTCCATAATCCTGTCTATATTCATATTCAGTAATTCGGTCACTAAGCTGGCTGTTATTTGGGGCATTTATTGTTTCTTTGGTCATATTGCCATAGATGTCATATTCAAATTTTATTTTCTTGACCAATGGTGAGTTAAACTGGTTGTATGCTGCAATTGACTTTGACGATTTTAAGAGTCCATTTGGATAGTGTTCATGAACAATATGGTTAAACTTCCAATCAGTGCATTCAAAGCTTCTTGACTTCACAACCGTTGTGTCAAGTTGAGAATACCATTTTCCATCTAGATGATTATGTGAGTACATTGTCCAATATTGTGTTTCCCAATTCCAGTCACTTTCTAAAATTGTTGCATTAAATTCATCATTTAATACTTCTTTCATTTTAGGATTCCCATAACTGTCTATATTCCATAAATCTTGTTTAACATAAGTAATACCCTTGTATGTACCATCCAAATCCCACGATTTCGTGTAGCTTTTTGTTGTTACAGGGATAAAGATTTTTGGTTCACTTTCAATAGTTTCTTTAATTCCGACAGTATTGAATGTTTCACTCAAAGGGATATCTCTATTTTGCGTCAAAACAAATGTTTTGATCTCTGCTGGATAAAGGAAATAATTTCTGTTACTATTGATAAGCAGGTTATATTTGAATTTGCTTTTAACTCCATTTTCCAGATCACGCATCTCTGTTTCCATAAATCCCAAAGCGCCTTTTCCTTGATAATGCATAATTAAATTTTTAAAATCAAACTCTTTCATCAAGGTAGCTGGTTGAAGCGGGTTATTTGTTACAGAATATATCTTACTAACTAAAGTATAAGGTTGCCGATTAATACCAACCGGGTGTGCATAATTCACTTCTATATTTAAGTCTTTTCTATAGGTATCAAAACTTATCCAGTTTGTAATATTCATTCCATCAGAAATCAAAATGATATTATCCTCTGGCAACTTTGTTTCTGCGGGGTAGAATAGTGTTCTTTTTATTGTTGTTTTAGATTCTTCTGAATCTACCACTGATTTAGAGTCAATTTCAGTATAGATTTCAAAAAGCAGGTCATTCTCACCATTTGCGTTGAAATCACCAACATAATAGTTCACTAAACTTGGAGTTCCGACAACAGTTGGGATTTCAACTTGATTTTGAACAGTTAAGAACCCTGCCCATATTCCCGGTTTCTTTAATAGCTTTTTGTATTCAACAATTAGTTTTCCACTTTCAAAATATTGATCTGAAAGGTTCTGTTTAAAAATATTGTAGGTTAATCAATTTTTTGTACCGTAATTGAATTTCTCTATAGTTTTCTAATGTTTCAGAATTATCAGCAACAGC
>PHDU01000049.1 GCA_002842755.1 Bacteroidetes bacterium HGW-Bacteroidetes-1
TCTCTCTCTTCTTCCTTTCACCGCGATTGGGAGTGCAAAAGTAATACCTTTTTCCTATTCTCCAAATCTTTTTTTTAATTTATCGTAAGTTTTTTGAGGATAAATTTTAAAACATTCATAATCAACTGTTTTAACTTAAAAAAAAGTGACATGAATTCTGTTACAAAAACTCAACAACACTTTTTTACTCAAATCTTGTTATTAAGCTTTTATTACCCTGTTAAAAAATCAATAAATGATTGTTAAATTTGGACAACAAATATAAAACTTTATTTTGTTCAATGGACATTTTTTAATAAAAAACCAAAAAATTATCAACCTTTAATTAGAACATTAGTCTAACCGCGCGTGAAAACCATCTTATTGTTTACTGACATCTTCTGATTAAAGATATATCCATCTATATCAAACGTAATGAGGTCATCAGGATCATTTATTTCATTTTCAATAATAAACCTACTCATCTGTCCCCTGGCTTTTTTAGCAAAGAAACTTATAATTTTGTACCCGCCATCCTTAGACTCTTTAAATTCAGGTGATATTACTTTTGCATCCAATGATTTGAAGTCAATACACTTTGCATATTCGTTTGATGCAAGATTGATGATGATATTTGATTTCAATTTACCCAAATCCTTTTTAACTAATTGAGTAATATCATTTCTCCAGTAATTATAAAGATTCCTTTTTGAATCAATGGATAGATTTGTTCCCATTTCCAGACGATATGGCTTGATAAGGTCAAAAGGACGCAAATATCCGTATAACCCAGAAAGTATTCTTAAATGGTTTTGCGAGAAAGCAAGTGCTGACTTGCTCAACGATTGAGCATCAAGACCAATATAAACATCACCTTTGAAAGCAAAAACGGATGGCCTAAGATGATCCGGGCCAATTTTAGTCCAATTTTGAAATCTTTCATAATTAAGATAAGAGAGATCACTACTTATGGACATCAATTCAGAAAGAGCCTTAGGTTTATAAGATTTCAAAACCTTAACAATTTTATCTGCACGCTTTTCAAAAAAAGGGTGAGTCATTTCCTGCAAAGGGTAATCTGATTGGAAATCAAGCGTTTTAGCAGGTGAAAGGAGTATTAGCATGTTTAATTCGTTTTTTTTAATAAGATGAATAATATCAATAAATGATTCAAAGCCTCTCCATAAATAATAGATTGATTAAAAAATGAGAGAACAATAGAACTTATTTATATGAGTCATTATCTGAAGTAGCCATTTTTTTTCAGGTTTACAGTTTCCAAAAAATTCTGATCAATCAGCGTAAAATAAACTTCCTTTTCATTCATATTCATTTTAATAATTCTCAATAAAATAAAGTCAGCAAGTATAGCTTCTCCTTTTCGCTTCTTAATTCCTGCAAGGGTTACAAATTCATTTTCAGTGATTCTGTTATGATCAGATAAATGTTTTAAGAGCATCATCTCAGTCGTTGTAAAACTAACTTTTACTGGCACCTTGCTTGACTCACGTTTCCAAACCTGAAGCAATAAAGTGCTGGCAAGAAGGTTTTTATCTTTTACCCTTACATAAATCTTGTATTCTTCATCTTTAAAATGGGCTTTATGTTTTTGCTTCATACTTTTTGGAACAATAACTTCAAGCACTAATTTTCCTTCAACATCCCATTCTTTGGTTTGGAAATATATCTCAGGTTTACAATAAAGCTGAGCAGCTGCTTCGATCATATAGTATTCCTCTTCTGACCGGACACCTGCGATAACACCGTTGTCTTTGACACCAACAAGTAATCTCCCACCATCTGTATTTGCAAAAGCAACGAGTGAGCGTGCAATTTTCCTACTGTCTGATATCTCAAACTTGAAATCGAGTTGCTGATGCTCACCTTGGGCAATAAGTCTATATATGTATTCTGACATTGAAACGCTATCTACATAACTAAACGTTCAAGAAATCTGTTTGTTGAATGGGTGCAAAATTAAATTTTAGTTTACAACCTAACTCAATTATTGGGAAGATTAAGTTTATAAAACAAAATAAGCTGAATTAAAATTCAGCTTATTGAATATTCATTTGATTATTTAATGGTTAGATAAATATCAAATTGTCTTTTGATGTATTTTTTTCACAATAATGACACGATAGCTTCATCAGACCATTTTCATCATAAATCACTGAAAATTTTGTTGAAACTTCTTCTTTGTTCGTAATACAATTAGGGTTGAAACACTTGACAATTTTTTCAATCCGGGCAGGAATGCTTACATTGGTTTTGCGGGTAACCTCATAATCTCTTATTTCAATCAATGTTGCGGATGGAGCTACAAGAGCGATTTTGTTTATTTCCTCAATAGCAAAATAAGTATCACTAATTTTGATAATACCTTTTTTACCATATTTTTTACTATCGAGATTTGTACCGAAGTACACTTGTTTTCCGGTTTTATCCAATCCCAGAATTTTTATAACCTTAAAAACATTTTCTGACGGAATATGATCTATTACAGTGCCGTTGCTTATGGCTGACACAATCAGTTCTTTTCTCTTATCGTTCATCTTATTATTTTTTAACTATTTAAGACCTAAAATTGAACTCACAATTGCTTGACGGACATATACTCCATTCAACGCTTGCTGAAAATAGTAAGCCATTGGATTGTTATCGACATCAACGCTAATTTCATTTACGCGAGGCAGCGGGTGAAGGATACGCATATTCTGTTTTGCATGCTCAAGTGCATCATTTTGAAGAATGTATGAATTTTTTACTTTTTCGTAATCCAGCGGATCAGGAAAACGTTCGCGCTGAATTCGCGTCATATAAATGATGTCAGAAGTGGGAATGACATCGGCAAGATCAGTATATTGTTCGTAACGTAGATTAGCTTCTTTAATATGACGTTTAACCGCGCTTGGAAGTTTTAGTTCAACTGGCGACACCAGATGGAATCGGGTGTTGAAATGACACAAAGCAATAACCAGGCTGTGAACCGTTCGACCGTACTTCAAATCACCGATAAAAGTTATATCAAGATTATCAAGTGTACCCTGGGTTTTACGAATTGAGTACAAATCGAGCAAGCATTGCGTTGGATGTTGATTAGCGCCATCACCAGCATTAATAATGGGTACCGGAGCTACTTCGCTTGCATAGCGAGCTGATCCATCAACAGGATGCCTCATCACAATCAAGTCAGAATAGTTGCTTACTGTCAGAATAGTGTCTTTTAAAGTCTCTCCTTTTTGAACACTCGTTGTAGCTGTACTGCTGAATCCGATTATACTCCCTCCTAATTGTTGAACAGCACTTTCGAAACTCAAGCGGGTGCGGGTTGAAGGCTCAAAAAATAGTGAGGCAATTACTTTACCTTTGAGTAGCTCCTGCCTTGGTTGCTTCTCGAAATCTTCTGCAAGATCAAGGATTTTGATGATTTCCTCTTTTGAGTAATCACTGATTGAAACCAAACTTCTGTTTTTCATGAATAGCAAATTATTTTAGTGAAAAAAAATATTTTGGATGTGGATAGGATTATGAATTCAATTCTACTTTGAAAAAATACAGGCAAAAAAAAGACGGCTAATGCCGTCGAAAGAAATAAAATATTTTTAGATGCAGCGATGAATGCCTTACTTATGCTTTGACTTAAAAAAATGCCCGTTAACATGCGTAATAATATGTTGTCGGGGCACAAATTTACTATAGTTTTTTACACCAATTCGCTTTTTATAAATAAGATTTCAAATTGTTTTCAACAATTCGGTAAAGTTAATTTTCCATTTTCGAAATTAAAAAAATTATCTGGGTTTGGAAATGTTGAAAAGCACTTCAACCTTCAGCATAACCCAATGATAAACTTTAAAACAGATGAAATTAACATCTGTCCGTTAAATTTGCCTTTATTTTCAAATTTTTTCTAAAAATGGCTGTTGGGTTTATTAAAGAGATTTCTTCGACAAAGGGATATGGTTTTATAACAGATGAAAGTACTGGTATGCTTGTACGTTTTAATGTTTCAGAGATAACTGAAGATTTGGATATTGAAGAAAAAATTTGTTTCATTGTCATTGATCTCGATCCGGGAAAAATGGCCATCAATCTGAAAAACGTAAGATCTTATATATAAAGTCTGAAGTATTTTTAATGAATATCTCAACTTCTTATAAATAGAAAGTATTTACTTGACAAAGTTGTTGAATTAATAAACTTCAAATCAGGCGGATAAAGAAATGTCGGGTCATTTTTTTTACGGCTTACAACGTTATTAGCTCTAAATTCAAAAGCACTTTCGGTTGTTTCATTTTTGCAGTATATCCAACAATGATAATAGTTTTAGATGGTATAAGCCTCATCTTATTTTTTGCTAACCATCACATAAGATTCAAAAAAAATGGGTTGACAACATCAACCCAAATTAATAAAAAACAATCCTATATATACTTACATCTAGTTTTGCTTGTTAAAACTCAACCATTATACCTACTGTTGGTAAAACAGTACCTGATGTATTTGGAATACCGCGCAAGACATAGTTCGTGTTATTATTCTTTGTAATAAAGTTACCTGAAAGATCTTTTTCTCTGATGTAATTGTCCTGTCCGATTGCTTTAAAGTTGTAGAGATTTTGAATATCAAGGTAAAGCATTAGACTCCAAGGTTCGAAGAAGTACTTTTTATCAACCCTGATATCCAATTGGTGGTATGGGTCGAAACGCATTTGATTAAGCGTATTAAAATCAAGATAAGGGGCTCCTTGCGCATCCCATGCTGCTATTAAAGATGATTTTTCCAGATCGTATGGAGTATAAGGCAATCCGCCATCGAAGCTCCATTTAGCACCTACCGTCCAGTTTCGCTTTAAATTCTGAGTCAATGTCAGTACAGCAATATGTCTGAAATCCCAGCTTGAAGGAATCAATTCATTGCGTTTATCTTCAAACTCGCTCCGTACAAAAGTATAGGATAATATAAGATTCAATCCGGTTTTTAATTTCGTACGATTGACAATCTCAAAACCATATGCTCTTCCAGTTCCTTTTGAAACAACGGCTTCATTTCCAATTACGCCAAAATCAGCTCCCTTATTAGCTAGGCTGATAGAATCATTGAGCGAGAAAGGGTATCTGCTGTATTTTTTCATAAATCCCTCCAAAGAGAAAAATATATCTTGTCGGGGTATATATTGAATACCGGCAATGTAGTGGTCAGCAGCAATGTATTTAAGATCATTTTCCTTATTCACCAACTGACCTGCGTTATTTCTGAAACCTAGTGTTGTATATGCTGGCAGTTGATAATAGCGGCCAACATTCATTGTGGCGGCCCACTTATCAGTTAACACGTAAGATGCGGAAAAACGGGGAGATAATTGATCAAGAGGATTGATCATCGAACTGCTGTAATTGTTGAAATCTGTTCTAACTCCTGCCGAAAGTGTTAGTCTTTCATTGAGGAAGTTCTTACTTACTTGTGCAGAGGCATTGAATTTTAGAAGTTGAAGGTCTGAGGAATAATTTACATCAATTTGCTCATTGCCAACAAATAACTTCTGAAAAGTAGTATTGTTATATTTTGCAAATTCAGAACCGATTGAATAAACAAACTTATAATCGCCATAACGAATATTGTTTTCAAACCGCACTTTATTCTCTATTTCCTGAGAGTTGTAGTCAAGTGTTCTAGGCATGCTCTTGTCATTCTCAGGATGTTTGTAGCTGATATTATTAAGCATGTTTCGGCTTAAAACAAGTGTTTGAAAACTGTTGGTTTTAAAATGCCGATAAACACCTCCGATAGCATAGCTCCATTGTTCGTTTACAGGCAAAAATGCCAGAATATATTCCTGATCTTCGGTAGGGTTTTCAATTCCGGTGTTGAGACGAAATTGGTCGAGTGCCCCAATACTAACAATTGTCAGTTCATTTTTACTGTCAAAACGTGTTTTCCATTTCAATTGATAATCGTTGA
Organism: Bacteroidetes bacterium HGW-Bacteroidetes-1; assembly: GCA_002842755.1. GTDB lineage: Bacteria > Bacteroidota > Bacteroidia > Bacteroidales > F082 > JALNZU01. The sequence goes on from PHDU01000049.1 coordinate 5,944, forward strand.
AAGTTGGCAGAAACGGAAGTCCAATCACATCAAAAAGAAATTGAAGGTAAGAGCGGCGCACTGAAACAATAAAAGTTGATTTTTCACTTGCCGGTCCATCTGCAGTCAAACTTACTTCGGAAGCACCAAGACTACCTCTGAATTTGAGTTTCTCTTTATTTCCTTCTTTTTGAGTAAATTCAAAAATCCCACTTAAGGCATTGCCTCTGTTTGAAGGGAAAGCACCTGAATAATAATCAACTGAGCTTATAAAATCTGCGTTTAAAATACCAACCGCACCACCTGAAGAGCCTTGGGTTGCAAAATGATTGATAGTTGGTATCTGAACACCATCCAGATAAAAACTCGATTCGCTGGGACCACCACCCCGGATGATAATATCATTTCGGAATGAAACACCTGATCCCACTCCTGGCAAAGACTGAATTACTCTTGATATGTCTCTGTTGCTTCCAGGATTGGATTCAATTTCAGAGACTCCCAGTTTTTGCAACGAGAGTGGGCTTTCCTCCGTTCTGGCAAATGGGTTGGCTTTCACTTCAACCTCTTGCAAGGCAATCCCTGCATTCTGAAGCCGGATTTCTACAAATTCAATTTTTGCATTGGTAACTTGTATTTCAGGTGATTGAGCATTCCTGTAACCAACGTATGTTGCCTCAAGGGTTATAAAACCTGCCTTTAAACCTGTGATAATAAAGCGACCCTCGAAATCGGTAGTAGCTCCAATGAATGTGCCCTTTACAACAACATTGGCAAATGGAAGTGGTTCATTGTTGGTTGCATCCAATACTCTTCCCTGCACTTGAGCATTTTGAGCAGCAATCCATGAAAAGTTCAAACCAGCAATTAAAAATGCAATAAATATCCTTTTGAAAGTCATGAACCAAATCAATTAATTGTGAGTGAAATGCGTTTAAAAATATCGAGTGCGGATGTAAAGCCTGAAATATCGGTATAGAGCCTGCCGTCTTTTCCTGATGGATGACCGTGGCCTATTGGATTTAAAACATAGTACTGCATCGGGTCGCTCAAATCGATATCAACGGAATAAATAAGCGATGGTTGAGCTGAAGTTTTATAATCAGAATCTCCTGGAAATTTATCATTGGTCCAAATCTTATTCCAATCCCAGGGTTGGTTTAGTTCAACAAAAACTCTGATTCTGTTATCCATCCTTTTTGAAGATATGGCCTGCAACTGAAAACTACTATGAGGAGTAGCGCCTGTATATGCATCCGGTACAGGACTTTCAGGTGTTGGCATGTGAGATTGATTTGGATTCAACACTTCACGCCTGTGCAACCAATAAGGCAATGCTGCGGGACGTACTGAAACACCAGGTACTTTGAGCCATTTTCCATCTCCGGCGTCACCATAAAAAAAGTAACCCGAAGCAATAGATTTTGTGACAAAAAGTGTTTGAATCATTGTGCCATTTGGGGTTTCAATCCAGATAGCAAATGTTGGATGATTGTGTGCTGAACCTGATTCAAAAGCAAAATTTAGTTTTTGGCCATCCATAGAAAATTTCTTTTCAATAAGCTCTGAGTTATCAGATTGTGTTTCATTTACTTTCGTCGATTTGCAACCTAAAAAAGTGTATGTGCTTATAATTAAAATAATTAAGGCAGCCGACTTCACATTCATTTTCATCTGTTAAGTTTTACGATCATTAAACAATAAATAAGTCTTTGTGTTCGAACACACGAAAAAAAAACCCTGAAAAAATCAGGGTTTTAAATGAACTTTTTAAATATTTACTGATTGAGCATAACTGGCATAACCAGCATTAATATATCTTCACTTTCATTATCATTGTCAACTGGGAAAAGGATACCCGCACGATTAGGCGCTGACATTTCAAGTCGGATTTCATTCTGATCGATGTTATTCAGCATTTCCTGAAAAAAACGAGAGTTAAAACCTATTTCCATATCATCACCTTCGTAGCTGCAACTCAGACGCTCTTTGGCTTCATTTGCGTAATCAAGGTCTTCAGCGGAAAGAAATAATTCCTGCCCGGTTATCCTGAAGCGAACCTGATGTGTGCTTTGATTGGCGAAAATTGAGACGCGTCTCAAGGAGTTAAGTAGAGCAGCGCGATCAATAGTAAGTTTGTTTGGATTTTGCGTTGGGATTACTGCTTCATAATTCGGGAATCTGCCTTCAATCAATCGGCAAACCATTTTTATATTGTTAAAAGAGAAGAATGCATTTGTTTGGTTAAACTCAAGGATAACAGGTTCTTCCTGCTTCAAAGACAAAGTGTTTTTAAGTTGATTGATAGGCTTTTTAGGAAGAATAAAAGAAGCATTATGCTCAGATTTGGAGTCTGTTCGGCGGTATCTGACAAGTTTATGGGCATCTGTTGCAACAAAAGTAAGATGATCTTCTTTAAATTCGCAAAGTACACCTGACATTGCAGGGCGCAATTCATCGTTACCTGTAGCAAAAATTGTCTTCTCAAAAGCATTTACCAAAACTTCTGCCGGAATTTCAACTCTGCTTGTGTCGAACATCTTGGGAAGTAAAGGAAACTCATCACTACGATGCCCTGCCAATTTAAATTTACCTTCCCCTGCATTGATTTCAACAGTAAGATTATCGGGATGGATATCAAAAGTAACTGGAATATCAGGGAAAGTTTTCATTGTTTCCAACAATATACGTGCAGGTATTGCAACTTCACCTTTACCTTCCACTAAATCAGGGGTTAAGGTGATAATCATTGTTGTTTCAAGGTCAGATGCTGTTATAAACAGATCATCGCCTTCGATGCGAAACAAAAAATCATCAAGAATTGGAAGCGTGTTGTTCGAATTAAGCACTCCACTTAAAGCCTGAAGAGTGCGTAATAGTTTTAAACTGGTTATAATAAATTTCATAGGTGATGGTTTTTTTAAAGTGTAAAATTAGAAAAAATATGGCAAGCAAATGAAAAAATTTAGATTACATTTTATTTATGTTTCTTCCAGTTTGAGAAGTTGACTTTTGATTCTGTACCATTAAAAAGACGTTTAATATTTTTCCGATGGGTATATGGAATAAAGACAGCAACCGCAACCGCTAATACATAAAATGCCCAGTTTGGCGGTGGAAAAACAAAATATACGACAAAAGGGAAAAGTATACCTGCCGACATACTTGACAAGGAAACATATTTGCTGAATATCAATACTATAACAAAAATTGCTACAGCCACCCAGGCAGCGTAAGGAAATAGGCCTAAACCAACACCTAACAATGTTGCAACACCTTTTCCACCCCGGAAACCCGCAAAAACGGGTAAGGTATGACCAATAACTGCCATTGCGCCAGCACCCATTTCCAAATAGGGAGAAACAGTATCGCCTCCTGAAATGCGAACTATAAAAGTTACTGAAATTACTGCAATATACCCTTTTAAAACATCGATAATAATAACTGGGATACCTGCTTTGACACCCAATACACGAATGGTGTTTGTTGCACCTGCATTGCCTGAGCCTGCGTTTCGAACATCCACATCATAAAACCACTTACCTACCCAAACAGCAGTAGGTATTGATCCTAGCAAATAAGCAAAAAGTAAAGATAATAGAATAGCCATGTTCAAGTATTTTAGTTATAAATCAACACTTTGTATTTTTCTTAAAAAGTCAACCATCTTACGACGCGTTGAAATGATATATTCATATCTTCCCCCGGAAGCAGGATCAGATAGCACCCTTTTGTCTTGCTTGATTTTCATCAATTCGGTGTTAAAATAATCAGAGGATGAGAGTGCCTGCATGATACCCCCTTTAAAACCAAAGAAAAACCACTGTTTGGCATTTAACATCAGATAGATTGTAAAACCGTCTCCCGACCGACTCTTTTCAATTTCAAAGAACCCTTCAGTAAACTTATTTACTTGGGTCTTGTTGATATTTGCAATACCGATAGGTCCGTAAGAAATAAATGATCTTGACTCAGGGTTCCATTTCATTTTTATATCGCTAATAACCATTGATTTATGAAAAGGCTCTGGTACTCGACGTGGGGCTCCATAAAGTGCAATTTCGTTTAAGATTCGATCAGATTCATCAGTATTAATCAAATAGGATAAAGCAGTCAAATAGTTACCCTGATTGATTGATACTCCAGGTAAATTGGCTGCGTTAAGACTATCTGCCATCATTGTCAAAAGTTTATCGTCGAAGAAAAAGCTCAAACTTACAAAAAGATTAAAGTCAACTGAATCCGGAATCATTTTATACTCAAAGCTACCAATGGTTTTCAAGTCTATAGCAGGAAGCCTCAAATCCAAATCCATTTTAGCTTTACCCATAATAACACATCGTGTTGTATTAAAATGAAGAAAAGCTTTTTGATTTGAAGTTGAATTGTTTTCAATTTTATAGGAAGCAGTGGCTTTGTCATACCATATATTGCCATTGACTGAAGCTATCTCCTTATCGGCAGGGCTTCTTGGAAATTGTAGAAAAGCAACATGATAATTGTCTGTCACAGCAGTAAAAAATAATCCATTGTTGATTTTATTTCCATTTATATCGATATTCCTTTCTTTTACAGGCAGTCGGACATTTAATGGATCAACAATGCTATCGAAAGCAATCCAGGGTTTTGCTCCTTCATCACATGTCTGAGCAAGACTAAATCCACCTTTAAACTGAAGAAGACGTCGCCCGGCAGCCAAATGAATCTCTCCCGTAAACCCAAACCAAGGGTTTAACAAGAAGTTTTTTGTTGGCTCTACATTGCCGAATGCTATTGATTTACCTTCTGGTCCAACTCCAATATCCTTAAAATGAATAATTGTTGTTTCATTCTGCACATTAACATAGGTGTAGTTTCCCGATGCACGATAATTTAAACGACTATATATATTTACTTTACTGTCAAAAAACTGATGAAATTTATTGTTGGTATCAGCAATAATTGTTGCACTTTGGAGTGGTTTCATATCAGCATCTTTGAGAATGGTGACAATTCCATCATTTGGAAAAATTGCAGCATCAGCCACCCGAATTATTTTAACATCATGTGCAACTATAGCATATTCGACCAGATCGTAATTTGCTTCCAGACAAAAAAACGAAAGTGAATCCTGATCAGGATGTTCGGAAATAAATTCCGAACCTCTCAAATCAAGGTCGATTAAATCGCTCAATGATTTATTTTTGAAATCATAGATATTATCAATACGCCTGTTGTTTAAGGATATACGATTGTCATCAATGTGCCATATTGCTTCATCAAGGGTGCAAAAATATTGGTTAAAGGGAAATGATAATTTGCTGTTTTGATCGACATATCTAAAATTGCCTGATCGGTTGCGGAAGTCAATAAATGTAGTATAGTCATCGGCTTTAAATGCTTCTTTATTCCCTGTGTTCGGAAAAAGCCTGAAATCTGCTGTATCAGCCTGAAAAGCTTTGCTTAAAAAAGAAAAATATCCAGATTGAACGATTGCTTTTCCAAACTCCAGTTTGCCATCTCCTGTCATACCTGTAGGTGAAATTTCAAGAATTCCATGAAAAGTGGCGTTTTCAAACAGATTATAAGGATTGTTGAGGGTTGTCAATGCTACAATGTTAGAATCTACGTTCCAGTGAAAAGCTATTGACTCAGACTCTCCTTTAGGAAACTCGGTAGCAATTTCCTTTTCCTTCATTTCGATTTGATCCAATGTGGCTTTCACAGAATCCAAATAAAAAACAAAATCTTTTGCAAAGGCAATGCTGGTTAGATAATCGAGACGTCCCAGACCTTTAAAACCCTCATTTGATAGATGAATTGAATTAAAATACCTCCCTTTGTTTTCAAACATTGCATATCCTTCTTCAGGTATTTTATGATCGAAACCAAGGGAATAGTCTTTCATTACAGAAAGAGGCTCCCTGAAAACAGGAAAAATGCCAGAAGTGAGATAACCATCGAAACGGAGATTATCTGTTGAAAAATTATCAAGACTATCTATTTCAAATGGATCGATAACGTAGTAAAATCTGTCTCTGACAAGACTACCCGACTGCACCTCCAGATTATCGAAATAAACATAACACTCGCTTTTGCTGTTAAATACCGGAAAACGAGGCGTATTCTTCAATCCGGATTTATTAAAAGGTTCGTCAATAAACAATGTTCCGGTAAGATCAGACAATACGTTCTTCACCCTAACATATTGAGGTTTAATATCATTGGCCTTTTGTTCACGCAATTTCACAAGAAAAGAAAGAGAATCCACATAAGAAAAATTTAATTTGAAATTTTCATACTCAAAACTACCTTCTCTGGCAAAAAAATCGAACAATCCCGCTTTTACTATGCCTGTAAAAATAAAATCGCGGTTCTTTTTTACAACGATCTGACTTTCGTCCGGAAACAGTTCTACCCCTTGTGTTTTACTTAAAATTATCTCTTCTATTCCATTAATTTTCAAGTCAAATGACTTTAAATTTAACACCATATTCGATTGTTTTGCAGATGTAGTAGTGTTAAACTTTATTACATCGAAATCAGCCTTGCCTGCTTTGGCGTCAACCACTGTTTTGAACCGCTGATTAATATATGCTGATTGCGTCTCCTCATTATAATAGAGAAAACCTCTTGATGCCAGGCGCAGTAGTTGAGCAATAACCTGCTCTCTTGGTTTACGCATATAATCTGCCAGAAATGAAACCTTTATTTCATCTTCAACTCCAAACTTCTTTATGTAATCATCCAACACATCCAAAGGGTTGAATTCATCAATTCCCTGAAGTTTTTGCCATTCACCAACTTCGAAATAATTAGAGGATTCGGCCCATCCCCTGCTCGTTGTACCAAGACCTTCCATCTCTTTAAATTGAACCTCATCCTCGTCTATATTCCAGTAAACTGCCTCGATATACATATCTAACTCGTGATAGGAATTAATAAAAGGCCCATCTGCAATGCCTTGTTGTGAGCGTGTCAGCAACAGCCTACGACTGGGTTCATCAAACCTAAACCAAACACCTGGGTGAAAAATGGAATCATTATCCAAATAAAATGTGGCTGCAACTTTTTCCGATTGTAGCCTTCTGCTATTGAGAATAAATGAACCAGACACTACTTTTGCAACCTTTTGTTTATTGCGATAAAATGTCAGGCTTGCTTTTAACATATCGCTTCCACTTCCAATGAGCGTGGCTCCTTCCATTGCTACACCACCATTCAAATTAACACCAGGAAAAATATCAGGCACTTCATAATCGAAAAGATAAGAATTAAATCGAGGATGTGATGTACGCTGACTAGGCGGGCTATTAAAAACCTGATCCTGAAAACTACCTAAAATTGGAAAACTGAAGTACTCCTTGTTTCGAAAAACAGCTGAATCGGCGCGATAAAAAGATCGGGTAAGGTCAACCTCATAGTTTGACAGTTCAACCGAAACAATGTTGCTGTCAAAACCAAAACGCCACCAGTTTACAGTCCCACCTCTCCCCTTCCACTGATTGTTTGTAATATCAAAATAACCTTGCGTTTGATGAATGACTGAACTATCACGACTCGTAGCACAAACTAAATCAGCTTTTTCAACGTCTATTAATAGCGCACTATCCAAAACGAAACTAAATACTGATTGACGAATATACCAGCTGGTAGTTCCCTTGCCAGCAATCTTTTCTAAAGTGAATAATTCAGTGGTCTTCTGAAGCAATTCGTCGAACTCTTTTAATTTTTTTCTCTCAAGAAGACGGTAAGTGTACTCATTTAGAACCAGGAAACTATTCTGTGATTGCTTGCTTTTACCAATTGCATTAATCAATGAAAAGTAGTTATAAAAATGAGGGTATGTTTTCAGTTTCTCCTCATGCATTTTCGTTGCAGTGCTATAGATAGCAATCTGTTCTGATGTACTAAACCTGTTCTGATTCCATAAAATTTTTAAGGAGGACAACATGCCGTCCGATTGATCAATAAGCCTTTTGTTATCAGTTTGTCTGAATAAGTTTTCAACCTGACTTATAAAAACTTCAGGATTATCAGAAAAGAAATTTTCCTTTTGACCTGAGGCCGAAAGGAAAACCAAACATAGAAAACCAGTGAAAATGCTTTTGAGACGCATCATAACAAAGGTCTGATTAATAATTCAATAGCTACCCCCATCTCATAAAAGATAGCAAATATCATGATTGAAACAAGGCAGCTACCCAATCGTTTTTTGAAATATGGGTTTTGTAAATAAGACCATTTAAAAGTGCCGATTCTTTTATTGAAGGTAAATCTGCCACATAAAACCCACTTAGCAATAGTGAACCCCCGGAAAACAATGAATGAGCATAATGCTTCATATCAGCAAGAAGGATGTTGCGGTTAATGTTAGCAAGAATGATATCAAATTTATTATCTTCGATAGTGCTAACATCCCCAAATTGGACAACGATGTCTTCTGTATGGTTTAGAATGATATTGTCAAGGGCGTTGTTGAATGCCCATTCATCATTGTCGATAGCTACAACAGGTTCTGCACCCATTTTACGAGCAAGAATTGCAAGTATGGCTGTTCCGCATCCCATATCAAGCGTAGATTTTTTTACGAAATCTATTGTCAACATCAATTCAAGCATCTGAGATGTTGTTTCATGATGTGCTGTACCAAATGACATTCGGGGTTCAATGAGTAAATCATATGGATAAGCAGAATCAGGGTTATGGAATGGTGCCCTGATCCTGCACAATTCATTTATAATTACAGGTTGATAAGATGATTCCCATATTGCATTCCAGTTTTGCTCAGGCATCTCTTCAACTTTCAGAAGACTGACGTGCTGAAACAAATCTTCTTTCAGCAAATAATTGAGATCTTTTTCAATAAAAAGTTCTTTTTGGATGTATGCTTTCAATATGTTTTTCTCTTGCATAAAACTGTCGAAACGAATCTCACTGAGAATAGCCGTGAGTATTTCAGTTACCAGTTCGTCATCAGGGACTACAAATGAAAGTTCAAGGCAGGTCATCAAATCAGGCTTGTTTACAGATAGCAACAAATTCATCCGCAATGAGTGATGCGCCGCCAACAAGACCACCATCAACACCAGGCTGAGCGAACAGTTCTGCTGCATTCTTTGAAGTACAGCTACCGCCATATAAAATGATTGTTTCTTCAGCAGGAGCTTCACCGTATCTTTCCACAATTAACGTGCGAATATAAGCATGCATCTCAGCTGCCTGAGCAGGTGAAGCTGTAATACCTGTTCCAATAGCCCAAACAGGCTCATAGGCAATAATAACTTTAGCAAATTCATTGGTATCGAGATGGAACAAACCATGACGTACTTGTCGGCGAACAATTTCGAAATGTTTTTCTGACTCTCGTTCAGGCAATGATTCTCCAACACAGAAAATGGGAGTAATCCCATGAATTAATGCCATATTAACTTTGGCTGTAAGCATTTTGTCATCTTCGCCAAAATATTTTCTTCTTTCGCTATGACCTATAATACAATGTGTTACTTCCATTGAGCTAAGCATCGAAGCTGATACTTCGCCTGTGTAAGCACCTGATTCAAAAGGACAAATATTTTGAGCTCCAACTTTAAATCTGGCCTCCTGGGCATAATCACTGGCCATTTCCAGATAAGGATATGGGGGGCAAATGATTACGTCTGGCTTAATGTCTTCTTTTTCCAGGAGGTCAATCAGCTCTTCAATGAGTTCCTCAGCTTCCTCAAAGCCAAGATTCATTTTCCAGTTTCCTGCTACAACTTTTTTTCGCATAACCTTCATTTTTAGGGTGTTCATATTTTATTAGCAATTCGCACACGAGGGTCAAGGACCCCATAAACTATATCGACAAATATATTAATTATTATCAAGATAAATGCAATCAATAAAACCGATCCCATCAAAACAGGAAGATCATACTTTTCAAGTGCATCTACAATTACAACGCCAATCCCTTTCCAATCAAAGACATACTCCACGAAAACGGCTCCCGCAAGCAATGATGCAAACCAACCTGAAATAGCTGTTATTACTGGATTCAAAGCGTTTTTTAATGCATGAATCACAACAACTCTCCATTTTTTTAATCCCTTAGCATAAGCTGTGCGGATGTAATCCTGTGACAGCACTTCAAGAAGCGAAGTTCTTGTTAGTTCTACGACGATTGCCAAAGGTCTGATGCCCAATGTTATTGCAGGCAAAATAAGATTTTTAAGGTCAAGATATTCACCATTTCCAAAATCATCAACGCTATACAAGCTCCCAAACATACTCAAACCGGTATATTCTGCAAGTAAAAAAGCAAAAATCCATGCGATTAGAATTGCAGCAAAAAAGGAAGGTAAAGACATGCCAAAAACTGTGATTACAAGTACAATTCGATTCAAAAAAGGCTTGTTAATTATTGCAGTTATGGAACCTATGATCAGGCCTGCAATCATGGCAATTAATATTGATACAGAAGCCAATAACAGTGTTTTTGGAAATGCTTCCACCAGGATATCAGAAACCTCTCTTCGACTTTGCCAGGAACGACGAAGATATGGTTTCTTTAATGCAATTACTGTGTTTTTTATTTGAACCAATTGAATACCGGTTTTATATTTTTCCTGATCAAAAAACCAAATATTTTCGGGATCGGTTGCATTATGCAAAGAAACAGGTGAAATGTCATTGATATAAAGAAGATATTGAACCAGCAAAGGTTGATCAAGTCCTAAATCTTTTCGAATAGCATCAATCATTTTTTGATCTGTACGCTGTCCCATAATCATTCGGGCAGGATCTCCCGGCAAAATGGCAAACAACACAAAAACAACTGTAAGAACCCCGAGAAGTACCAATAAACCGTAGTAAAATCGTCGGAGCATAAAACTACTCATGGATTTTCAATTGAATATTTTTCATCAAGTTCTGAGACAAGTGATTGCACTTCATCCAAATGAGGCAAACTGTTAAAGTGCCATTTTGAAGCAACAAATCCTTTGTGAAATAAAACCAATCCAGGATTTGAACGGATGATGGTTTTAAGAACTACTTCATCGGCATAAAAAGTTTCAAAACCTACATCGTAATCCTTTTGATAAATCTTTACTTCTTCCGGCAAGCAGGAAGTTAAAAGAACAACCTTATAACCTGACTCCTCCAGCATCTTTCCAATCTCCGAAATTTTGATCAAGGAATTTTTGCTGGCTTTCTTAATATCGTAAGAAACAAAAACAAACATTTCTTCACTTTCCAAAATATAGGATGTGAAATCGTTGCCTGACTCATCCTCTGCCAGCAAATTATGTGCAATCTGGGCTTTGTCTGACTCAAACCGTTGATCTACAAACTCCCATCTATCCATCCATTCAGGATCATTCCAGGGATAGTCAGGAGACAGATATTCCTTTTCTTCACCTGTTTCTACATTTCTATATCTCAGATAAACTTTTACTTCTGCATTTTTATCACCTGACATATTGTTTCCAACTTTCCAGGGTCTGAAATCAATCAGTGGCAATTGTGTGTAATTATAGTAAGAAAACCCTATAAATATAAAAGTTAGTAAGACTAACAAAACGTTCTGTATTACGAATTTCCAGCATGAATTAAATTCTTTTCTCCTCCTAAATACAATAAAGACAAACAGCATCAGTACAACATTTTTATAAAACGTTTCCCAGTTCGATAGTGTTATTGCATCGCCAAAACATCCGCAGTCTGGCACAGGATTAAATATGGCATCATTTAAAGTGAGTCCTGTAAAGAAAACCATCATAAGCAGCAATGCCCATGCTGTAAAATTCATTCTTAAATTTAACAAAAGCGCTATTCCTATCATAAATTCAAGTGTACAAAGCACAATCGAAAAAATCAAAGAATAATCATTTGCCCATGCTGTTCCGAAAGCAGCAAAATAATCTTCCAATTTATAAGCTGTACCAAGGGGATCTACTCCCTTTACAAAACTTGAAAAAACAAATACAACACCAATGAGAATCCTACTGAAATTCATCCAGATTTTTTTCATAATACTGAGAATAGTTATTTTTTACTCTTTATTAAAATTAATGCAAATATTGCGTAATTGATGATGTCAAAAAAACTGGCATCAATGCCTTCAGAAACAAGTGTAACTCCTTCATTATCTTCAATCTGCTTTATTCTCAACAACTTCATTAGGATAATGTCAGTGAGAGAACTCACCCGCATGTTTCGCCATGCTTCATCATAGTCATGATTTTTTAGGTACATCAGATCAAATGCTTCCTTTACAATTCCAACATAGAGAGTCAATGCTTCTTTTGAAGACAGATCAGGTTTATCAGTAAATCCCTTTCGAAGCTGAATGATTGCCATTGCAGCATAATTTGCGATACCAACGAAACTGTCTTCTATGTCCTCCTGAACCATTTGTTGCGTTTTGGTCTGAATACTTCGAATTCTGTTCGCTTTGATGTAAATCTGATCCGTTAGCGAAGGAACACGAAGAATCCGCCAGGCAGGCCCATAATCCTTCATTTTAAGCTCAAACACCTTTTTGCAATGTTCAATAACATCATTAAACTGAAGAGACGTATTTTCTGTTGTCATAAAATCTAAAATCATTATTTACTTTTGCCTCAAAATCAATACCTTTGAAGAAGTGGCTGATAATTTGCAATTGAACGATAAAAATACAGCTTTTTTACGAACCATAAAGTTGGATTTTAATGGAAAGTGTTTAACCAAAAAAGGTCCTATTTTGATGGGTATTCTTAATCTTACTCCGGATTCGTTTTATACCAGGAGCCGGGTTATTGATGCAGAATATTTAACTTCTACAGCAGGAAGAATGCTTGATGAGGGGGCTGACTTTCTTGATCTTGGAGGTGTATCAACACGTCCGGGAGCTGAGAATGTTTCAACAAACGATGAAATTAAAAGGCTATTGCCAGCGATAAAGACACTACTAAAAGCTTTTCCGGAGGCATTCATATCAATTGATACCTATCGTAAAGCAGTTGCCGAAATAATGCTCAATGAGGGGGCTTTCATAATCAATGATATTTCAGGAGGAAAATTCGATCAAGATATGCCCGATTTTATTGGCAAATACAATGTTCCATATGTAATGATGCACATTCATCGCAATCCATCTGAAATGCAGAAATTGCCTTTAGATACAGAAGTATTATCAGAAGTAAAATTGTTTTTTGAAAAACAATCAGAAATTTTTGAAATGAAAGGTGCAAATCAGCTAATACTTGATCCTGGATTTGGTTTTGGTAAAACTTTGAGTGCAAATTACAGACTTTTAGCAAATTTAAATGAATTAAGAGTCAAAGACTATCCTTTACTGATCGGCATTTCGAGAAAATCAATGATCTATAAACCTCTGGATATCGATCCGGAAAAAGCATTGAATGGCACTTCAGTTTTAAACACGATTGCGCTTTTGAAGGGAGCAAATATTTTGAGAGTGCATGATGTGAAAGAAGCACGCGAAACCGTTGATTTATGCAGCCTGTTTTTAATAAATACCACTTTTTAGGAAATATAATAAAGTAACCTATTCTATAGTAAAGCTTTAACCTGATTAATTCACAAACTTAAAAAAAAGACAAAAGATAAAAGGCTAAAGACAAAAGAATTATAACATTAGCAAGGAAATCAAATATAATCATCTTTACAAAATAAATTATGAAAATAGATTGGTTGCACCTGCCTGACTTTTATCTTCTACATGAATAATACAGGTTAAGTTAGACATTAAAGGTATATCTAAATAACATTAAGACTTAACCACTATATTTGCAGTCTTATAATATAATCAAACATCTTAATGATACTTTTTATTACAGCATTTATTGACCTTCGAATTTTAGACCTTATTGATATAATTTTAGTAGCAAGCCTGCTCTATACATTATACTATCTCTTAAAAGGTACAGCTGCTATCAATATTTTTCTGAGCATAGTGGCAATTTTTTTAATTTGGAAACTGGTTACAGTACTTCAAATGGAGATGCTTGGTGAAATTTTAGGAGCATTTGTCAGTGTAGGGTTCATTGCATTGATCATCATATTTCAACCGGAGATCAGGCAGTTTTTACTTGCATTAGGCACACCAAATATTATTAGAAAAATTAAGAAGCGCCTCTATTTCCTTGGTTTTAAGCGCCTTGATGAAAATAAATTTAACTATGATCCACTTATAAAAGCCTGTTTTTCAATGAGCGAGAAACAAGTAGGTGCACTTATCGTAATGACCAGACAAAATGATATTTTTGAAATTGTACAAACAGGAGTCAAAGTAGATGCCGCAATCTCACAGCCTTTGATTGAGAATATTTTTTTCAAAAACAGTCCATTGCACGACGGAGCTATGATTGTTACACGCACCCGGATCAGAGCAGCAGGATGTATTTTACCTGTAACAAAGAAACTTGATTTACCCGGTCGGCCCGGATTACGTCACAGAGCAGGATTGGGTATAACCGAACAAAGCGACGCAGTTGTAATTATTGTATCAGAAGAAACAGGAGAAATCAGTATAGCTTCCGGAGGTTTCATTAGAAAAATAAGTGATTATCAGGATTTACACCGATTCATTGAACAAGAATTTGGAACCTTTGGAAACACTTAAATTTTATAATTGACTATAAATTAACTATATATAAATATTTAATAGTTGAGCCTGTACTAAAACTTCAATGATAAATAATTAAAAAGAGTCTAAAAATCTCTGACGATCAATATCTGGACGCAACATACAATGTTTTGAAGATCCAAACATTCTTTTTCGATTCCGGGCTACGACATCATATATATAATCTCTTATTGCTCTGGGTATTATCCTGAACAAACCTAATATCTTCATAAAGCCCCCCATTAATATGGCAATTCTGATAGCAGCATCTGAGCGTAAAAAAACATGACCATTCTCAATGAGGATGAGACTATCGGGAAAAGGTCGCTTATCAAAAAAATCTGCTATTATTTCTTGTCCGATTGACGATTGTAATGAGGCAAACAAAATGATAGGTTTACGTTCATAACGCAAAACAAAAATTACTGCTTTATTACAAAGAGCACACTCACCGTCGAAAAGAAGGATTGGCTGCAAAGTGGAGGGCTTCACAAGACAAAATAATTACAAACTAACATCGGATAAAAAATATTTATTCAATTCGGCTACTTTTTCAGGATTACCAAAAAGGTAAAGCATATCATCCGTTTCAATGGTCATCTCGGGTTTAATTTCTGTAAAATAACGATTGTTACGTCTGATAGCTAACACATTAACACCAAATCGGTTACGAAGACCACTTTCACCTATCGTCTTTCCGACAATCTTGTTGTTTCCACGTTGAACCGGTAAAGTAGCAATAACCATATCCGGGATATGTAGCTGCAGATGAGCAGGAAACTGATCATCATTTCCTGCTTGAGAAAGTACTTCGTAATTGTGAGCACGCAATTGCGATATCAATGATTGAACCTTATCGAAAGGAATCAAATACCTTGAAAGAACGCGCGTAAAGATCTGGATAGAAGTTTCAAAT
This sequence comes from Bacteroidetes bacterium HGW-Bacteroidetes-1, assembly GCA_002842755.1. GTDB lineage: Bacteria > Bacteroidota > Bacteroidia > Bacteroidales > F082 > JALNZU01. The sequence continues at coordinate 21,432 of PHDU01000049.1, forward strand.
TCTTCAGGTATCACTTCGTCAGCACCAAGTTTAAGAATGGCATCCATCTCTTCAACATTACGGGTTCTTACAATTACATGCGCTGTTTCAGTAATTTGTCTTAAAACACTAATGATTTGTTTCGTAGCTTCAGGATCAGATATTGCAATAACAACTACCCTGGCTTCAGAAGCGTGAACATGATTAAGTATAAGTTCATCGGAAGCGTCACCAAATACTACAGGCAGCCCATTTTCTTTTGATTTACGAAAAATGTCAGGATCAATTTCTATGATTACAAAAGGTATTTTCGCCTTCGAGGCAGTACGGGCAATGTTATGTCCATTTATCCCTAATCCAACAATGATTAGGTGATCGTGTAAGTGAGAAGACGAATCTTCATCAGATTGCTTTCGGCGGTTTTGATAATTAATGAACCTTTTTCGAACCTTACGATTAAGCCCGACTTTAATAAACCAATCTGAAATTTTATCTGAATAACCAGATATAAAGGGCGTCAGACCCATTGTTAAAATAGAAATAACCAAAAAACTCTGATAAACTTCCTGAGATAGCAATGCATGACGCATCCCTATCGTGGATAAAAGAAAAGAGAACTCACCCACCTGAAATATCGTTAAAGCAGAGATTAATGCGGTTCTGAGTGGGAAGCGCAGCAACAAAACAGTGATGGCTACGACAAAAACCTTAAGTAAAATAACTCCGACAGTGATAAGCAATAAAATAAAAAAATGTTGAAAGAAATACGAAATATCAAGGAGCATTCCTACTGACACAAAAAAGAAACTTATAAAAATTTCCCTGAAGGGTAAAATGCTTGCAGTAGCTTGATGGCTGTAATCAGATTCTGAGATGATAAGACCAGCAAAAAAAGCACCCAACGCAAGCGATAGTCCAACAGAGGAAGTGAGCCATGCAGTAGCAAAACATAATACTACTATTGTCAAAATGAACAATTCACGGCTTCTTGTTTTTACCACTTTTTGCAGTAAAATTGGCACACCGTAACGCGCTAAAACAATCAGAATTACAACAACCAAAGCAAATTTTGTAAAAAGACCAAGGATGGAAAGCCATATATTTCCACCATTACCGGCAAGCATTGGAGTAACCAATATCATCGGTACGACAATAAAATCCTGAAAAATTAAAATTGCCAAAGCTATACGGCCATGCGGAGAGGTCATTTGTCCCTTTTCACTTAACATCTTCAAAACAATAGCAGTACTGCTCAATGAAATAAGAAATCCCATGAAAACAGACTGTTCAATCGTAAGTCCAAGGAAAAAAGTGGAAATAATTGTAAGAATGATTGTCCCTCCCACTTGCATAAAACCACCAAGCAATACAGTCTTTTTTACTTTAGCAAGACCTTTGATAGAGAATTCGATCCCGATGATAAATAGCAAAAAAATGATCCCTATCTCCGAAAGCATCTCTACTTCATGAGAAGCACTAACAAGCTTAAGTGCGTTAGGGCCGGCAACTATTCCCGTAATAAGGAAACCAAGAATTGAGGGCATCTTTAAACGCTGAAAAGCAAGGATTATAAGAACTGACAGCCCTAAAATAATAACAACTTCCTGTAAAATGGGCAACTCCATTGATTGGTTTTGTTTTTGCTAAATTACCTGTTTGAATGAGCGGGAAATAATATTTAAAAATCAAAAGTAAGAAAAAGTTCAATGTAAACGAAGCTTGGACTAAGGAGTTGTCAATAAATAACATTTACAATTTAGGTGATATTTTGTAGTTCCATTCGCCATGGAAATCATTTCGTTCAATATTTAGGTTTTGTTT
>PHDU01000050.1 GCA_002842755.1 Bacteroidetes bacterium HGW-Bacteroidetes-1
TTCCCAAATTCTAAAATATTTTCTCCTGTAAATTCCATATTGATTAATTTTTAATCATTTATTCTTCCACAAGATAAGTATTTAATTGATCACCTCAATACTTTTTTTAACAAATATCATGCAGTCAAAGGATACTTTTAAAGCATGAGGAGATTGATTATTCTGGAAGCCATCTTTTACGGGTCATTATAAAGTATATTATAAATGCAGCACTAATTCCAACAAGCGCTCCAATTGCTACATCAGCAGGATAATGCACGCCAAGTCCCATGCGCGAATAGGCGATAATTAATGCCCAGAGAAAAGAAATAATAGTGATAGACTTGCGTGGAAAAGCCAGACTCAAAGCTGTGGCAAGGACAAAAGCATCTGTGGTGTGACCTGATGGAAAAGAGGGGCTGCCTCCAGATGTAACTTTTTCAATAAATGTATATGTTTCAAAAGGGCGGGGCCTGTTGATACTATATTTGAGGCTTGAAGTTACAATTACAGCCAATAAAACAGATGTTATTATAAACAAAGCCTTTCTTTTTAAGAGCCTTTTTCTTTTAGCTAAACCTATTCCAAGTAATACAAGTGGAAGACCGAAAGCCAATGGCCCTGCAGTATGAGTTATGCCAATAAAAATTGGATCAAGGTGCCTGCTGCGGTTTTGGTTTAGATGCTTTAATAAATCAATATCAGTATTTTGCGCAAATATTAGCAATGGAAAGATTATTGCAAAAATAAATAGTGCTAAAGTAAAGGTCAACTTTATTGGCAACTGTAATGATATTAACTTTTTTTCCATCCTCAATTTTAGTTGATCATAGTTTCATTCTGCAAATGTGCAATAAAGTTTTCAAAATTCTGTGCAATGAATCAGTCCGTACCATAAAATTCATTGACAATTGATGATAGTCTATAAATGACGATTGTAATTGATATTATAAATTTGCCATTAATTAGGTGTGATATAAAATCTTTAGAGTTGAACCTTAGCTGGCTTATTTACAAAAATTATCATAAAAAGGAGTACAAAAACGCTTATTGTTCCAGTCATTACAAAAGCGGCAGCAGCGCCAAAAACACTCCAAACCAATCCTGCAAGTGTACTTGCAATCATCAAGGAGATACTTTGCAATGAAACATAAAGACCAATGGCTGTTCCAGTATCTTTATTACGTGCCAGATTACTAATCCATGCTTTTGAGATGCCCTCAGTGGAAGCCATATATATCCCGTAAATGCCAAAAAGAATATAAAAACCAGCATCAGACCATTCTCCTGCCATGCCGAAATAGGTAATAGCATAAAGCAAAAGTCCAAAAACAAAGACATATTTCATATTCAGCCGATCTGCTATAAGTCCAATGGGGTAGGATAGAAGGGCATAAATTAAGTTATAAAAAATATAAACCATAATTGCTGTTTGGTCACTACCCGTTGATTCTTTAACCTTAAGAAGTAGAAGCATGTCGCTGCTGTTAAACAGAGCAAAAATAAGGAGTGGAATAAGAAGCTTTCGATAATCAGGACTGGCTGTTTTCCAATATTTCAAAAATGCCAAAATATTTGGCAGGCTTTTCCTTTTTTTCTGATATGCTGATTTTTCTTTGATCCAAAAAGTAAGTCCAACCGCAATCATGCCGGGGATAAATGCAATTAGAAAAAGCAAAGTGATTTTTCCGGGAAAAAGATACAGAAATCCTAAAGCAAGTAAAGGGCCAATTACTGCTCCAAAAGTATCAAGCCCTCTATGAAAACTAAAGACAGCTCCTTTTGTAGCAGGGGTCGCTTCATCTGAAAGCAATGCATCCCTTGAAGCTGTGCGTAAACCTTTACCAATCCTATCAGTTGTCCTGGAAAAAAATACCCAAGCAGGTATTGTGAAAACAACCATTAAAGGCTTTGATAAAGCTGAAAGAAAATATCCCATTCTAACAAAAGGCATCCTTCTTCCCAACTGATCTGACCAATTGCCAAAATAGCCTTTACTCAATCCTGCGGTTGCCTCAGCAACACCCTCAAGCAGTCCTATCAGAAAAACAGAAAAGCCAATACCACGCAAATAAACCGGAATAACTGGATATAGCATTTCACTGGCCACGTCAGCAAACATGCTAACCAATGAAAGAATCCAAACTGTTCTTGTGATAGGTTTAAAATTTAGCATGATGATAAGCGTTTCTTTGCTATTTCAATTGAATACACCTCTGTTTCCAAAAAAGAATTGCTTTACTCTTGCTCAATTGTTTCTTCCCATTTTAACTCGTTATCAGTATTGTAACAACTAACAATAAGCTTTCGGTTTTTATAGGTGCCTCTAAAATCAATTTTGCCATAATTTCTTTCTGTCACAACAGTGCCGGGAATACGCAGTGTATTTTCCCATTCTGAACCGTTTGGATTAGGGCCGGCGGTCATCGTTGAAAAAGTAAAATCCCAAATGGTAGGTTTTCCTTCTGCACGTAAAGCTGACAATTCAGTGAAATGTACGTCACCAGTGATAAAAATGACATTCTTAATTTGATGCTGATAAATGAAATCGATGATTCGTTGCCGTTCCTTTTCAAAACCATTTGCAGTATATAATTCGTAAACCCCGGCAGTACTTAAAAACTGCCCTCCCATTGCGATTATTTTAAAAGTAGCAGTACTTGTAACAAGATTATCGAAGAGCCACTGAAGTTGTGATTCTCCAAGTATAGATTTATTATTTTTTTGTAATTTATCAGGATCGCGATACCACCGGTTATCGAGCAGAAAAAAATCAGCATCGCCCCATTGAAAACTGGTTATAGCCCCTTCAATATTTCCGACGCCAAAAGTAGGATTGCCCCAAAAAAGTTCAAAAGCTCTCAACGTAGAGTTTTTATTAAAAAAGCCTTTATCACTATCGTTTGGTCCGTAGTCGTGATCATCCCAGATACTGTAATGATGTGTAGATGCTAAAAAAGATTGTAATTCAGCAATTGAACGGCCATGGGTATAGCGATGTTTTATTCCCGTCCATGTGTTCCAATCTGGTTCTCGCAGGTAAATATTATCCCCTAACCAAAGCATAAAATCGGCGTTTTGCTTTCCCATATTCTCAAAAATACGATAATCACCGCCATAGGGCTTACCCGGACGGTCGTGCTCAGTTTGATTAATGTAAGCACAACTACCTGTTAACATGGTGAATTCAGGTGGGTCTCCTCTCCATTTCCACATCTCCTGTGTCTGAAACAGGGTGGGATAGGGTATGAAAATCTCTATTTCGTTGATGAATAACTTATAGCTATAAGTCTTACCTGCTTCGACTTGATCTGCGATTAGTTTTGCAGTAAAAGCCTCAGACCTAGAAGTTGTTACTTCATTGGTCCGATGCTTAATTTTTGAATTGTCAGGTAATGAATATTCGATAAATACTTTTGCTTCCTGACAGGTCTGAACCCAAATCAATACTTCCTGCATTTCGGAATAACCCAACATTGGTCCGGATTGTAGTAGTTCAGATTGACCTGAAAGTATTGAAGAAGTGAAAAGAAAACAGATCATTAAAATAAATCTATTAATATGCTTCATTTCTCAAAATATTTATTTATTAAGATTTCATAAATCGAATTCAATTAGAATGAACTTAATTCACATTTTTTAAAATGTCACGAATTGAATCCAGGTTACCATCAACTTTTGCAGGCTGTAGCTGAAGTAAATGAGCAAGCAGGGGATAAATGTGGATGTTCTGAAATGGCTTTTTTGTATAATTTGATTTAAAGTCTGGTCCAATAGCATAAAAGATTGCATTTACATCCGTATTTCTTATATCATAACCATGCGTACCATTTGCGTCACCTTTGGTCCATGACCAATAAATGCTCCATCCATCATCAGCCAGAATTGTTATATCATGTGTGCGAATGTGTGTGCCATGATGAAGATAAGCAGGTGCTTCACCATGTTTCCAAACCTGGAGATTTTCAACTTTTTGTAAGCTTTCATAAACCTGATCGAGATGTCCTTCTTTCACTTTTAAGTTCATAGTTGGATTCCAACCATCAATGATGGCAAGCATGCTAGTATCAACATATTGATCCAATAAAATTTGCCTATCCGGAGATAGCTGAGCCATACCATGATCAGAAACAATAATAAAATTAATGTTCTCAGCATTGGGGAGCGCTTCCATCTTTGCTAAAAATACACCAACTAAACTATCTAGACGTGTGATCAAAGGTAAAATGCTGTCATTTTCAGGGCCAAAATCGTGACCACTTGAATCAGGTTCATCAAAGTACCACATGACTAATTGAGGGCGCTGTGCCTCAGGTAACCCAAGCCAGTAAATAACAGTATCAATACGTTGGCTGTATGGTAAATCATGTTCATATCTTTTCCAATAGGTTGGTCTCTTTCCCATTACATCAGATTCACTTCCAACCCAATAAAATGTGGCGGTTTTTACTTGCTGATATTCTGCTGTAACCCAAATGGGTTCTCCTCCATAAAATTTACCATCTTCTACTGAGGCGCGGTTTCCTCTGTCATTGTAATAAGCATCCAGATCAGGAGCATAAAAACGATTTACTAAGATGCCATGATGATCAGGATACAATCCGGTTGCTATCGTATAATGATTCGCAAAGGTAGTTGAAGGAAAACTCGGTATCATTCTTTCAGCTTTTACTCCATTTCTCGCAATTTTATCCAGATTAGGAGTGTTAGTTCGGTCTGTATAATCCCAGCGAAACCCATCCATCGAAAGGATTACTAATTGATGATTTTCAACCTTTTTTTCAGTATTTCTGCACGATGTTAGCGCGATAAGCAGCCAAATTGCCAAGATAATTTTTTGAATCATAATATTTTTTTTGCTACTGTAAAGATAAAAAAAGGAGGCCTGCCTAAACAAGCCTCCTAAAATTATTAAGATAGTTTCTTAGTTGAAGATGTAGCGGATGGTAATTTGACCTTGCCATCTTGAACTCAGGATACCTGAATCATCAATGGCCCAAACTTCTCCTTTTGGCTTGGTATAGCTGTATTTAGGAGTTGTATTATCAGATTCAAAACCTTCAAATTTAAGAAGTGGGTAGTTATTGTAATAGGCTCCGGAAGCATAGTAAATTCTTCCCCAGTCTTTGTTAAGCATGTTGCCAAAGTTGAAAACATCAAAGGCAACCTGAATAGTGTTGCGTTTGCCACCTGCATTAACGTAGAAGTCCTGTGCAATACGAAGGTCAAATAGATTGCTGAAAGGTACACGAGAACTATTACGTTCAGCATAACTTCCACGGTTGTCATTTAAATATTTGTCGTTTTCAATGAAGGCATTCAAATCAGCCCATTGTTGAGTTGCAGAGAGTGTAACGTTGCCATCACCATCAAGTTTGTCGATGAGATTAATGTCGTTTTCACCTGTTGGGATGTACATAAGCTCGAGACTCTGATTGTCTTCTCCAAGGAATTTACTCGATCCGTCAGAATGACCATAGGAATACAAGTCGCCGGATTGTCCGGTGTAAAACAATGATATGGATGTTGCCATAGCATTGAAGTATTCTTTCTTATAGGATACAAAACCAACAATTCTATGACCCATGCTGAAATCAGATCTTGCAAGGTCAATGTCGTTCTTTCCGCGAACGTTAGGAACACGCCATTGTGATGAATTCTGTGAAGAAACACCATCATTCATAGATTTAGCTTCTCCAAAGGAATATGCCAGGCTACCAGCAAAACCATTGTTAAAGTTTTTCTGTAACTGTGCAGTAAAATTATAAGCATGTCCTTCATTGGTGTTTGTACCAAGGATGATGTCTGTATAAGCGCGACTCTTGTCCGTATTAGGATCTTTTCCAAGATCGAGGCGACGATAAATAGGTCTGTTATCACCAGTACCAGTCAGATTGCCATCTTGAACATATCTAAGATTATAATACAGCACATTGTTGATATTTTTGGTATAGATAGCTTCAAATGTTCCAACAAGTCCCCATGGCAGTTTTTTGTCAACAGCAAGACTGGTACGGAATACTTTAGGGAATTTAAAATTCTTTGCAAAAATATCAACCTGACCAGATGGTTGTGTTGGAGGAACAGAAGGTTGGTTGTTCCAATCAGGGTTGAAAATCAATTCAGGTGAACCTGCTGCAGTAACACGCATACCACCGGTAATTACAGCGTTATTTTGGAAGGAAGCACCAGGCCACACATAGGGAATGCGGCTTGTAAATAAGCCAGCACCACCTCTAATCTGGAATGATTTGTCACCATTCACATCATAGTTGAATCCAACACGGGGATTTAGCATGATTGCAACATCAGGCATTTGTCCGGTCTTTGCATCTTCCATATCCCATCCTGCTTCTTCCAGAATTGGAATAACATTGTTATTGAAGTCAGCGTTTTCAAGTGGTGTTGAAAGGAACATAGGCATATCAACACGTAAGCCAGCTGTAACCTTCAATTTGTCGCTAACCTGGATTTCGTCCTGAGCATAAAAACCAAGTTGAAGTGCATTAAACTCAGCAGCAGCTGCCGAACCATCGCCGGTAATATTGTCAACGGCTGAGAAAGTACGATCAAACTGATATGCTGGAGCATTGCTCATGAAGTCTGAAAGGCTGTTGAACTGATAGGATCCGAAATTTTGACGAATAAAGAGGTTATACATGCTGTAATACTCATTATGAGTACCAAAAGTGAGAGTATGTTTTCCCTTGTATAATTCAAAATTGTTGGTCAAAGTGATAATGTCCTGATTCAATTCATTACCAGTTGAAAATTCTTCAGACCCAAAATATATGTTTGAACTACCATCCTTGATACGAACATAAGGGAAGTTGCTGCCCATAGGATCGCGGTCATCGCGAACAAGTGTTATACCAAGAATCAAGCTGTTACTCATTTCACTGCTGATGTTGCTCTTCAATTCAATTGCAGTTGTATTGGTTGTTGAAGGAAAATAAATACCAGAGTTAGCAAATCTTAAATTAGTGGTACTTGAATTGGATGGACTTTCCTGAATTGCTTTTGTGTATTGATGACGGAGCATCAATTTATGAACCTTATTGATATTCCAGTCAAAACGAGCAAAAAGTTTTGTTCCGTCCAGTTTTCTAATCACATCTGTATAATTACCTGGATCATAACCATATCCTTGTAATTTTGCAGTAAGGCCACTTAATTCACTTTCCGTAACACTGCCGTTAAAAGTTGTAAAATCAAAAGGTTGCGGGGTTTCGTCTTTTTGGATTTCTGCATTCACAAAGAAGAATAATTTGTCTTTAATGATAGGACCTCCCAAACGGAAACCATACGTTTTTGATGTGAAATCATTAAGACTTTTGCGATCAGCAGTTTCATCATCAGTAGGAGTTTTTCCTGCTAAACCCTCATTGCGGAAATAATAGTATGCAGAACCTGAAATTTCGTTCGAGCCTCTTCTGGTAACGGCATTAATACCAGCACCAGCAAAACCGCCAAGTTTGATATCATAAGGAGCAACCTGAATAGAAATTTGGTCAATGATGTCGATTGAGAATGGTGATATTCCTGTTTGCCCACCATTGGTACCCTGGCTGGTCAACCCAAACACGTCATTGTTCACAGCACCGTCGATGTAGATTGAATTGTAACGGTTATTTGATCCTGCGATTTCAATACCCCCACTTTGATTGACTTTTGCTTGTGGCGTCATACGGGTATAATCAGACAGATTGCGGCCAATAGACGGCATAGCCTGAATAGATTGTAATGTAATGTTTGTTTCAGCACCAGTCCGGTTACCATCGAAAACATCGTTACGAACTGCAATAACTTCAACATCAGAAAGGGTTATAGCTGTGACGCTTAGCTTGGCATCCATTCTTAAGTTTTGTCCAAGGCTAAGGTAGATGTTATCTCTTACGGTAGGTTCATAACCAACAAAAGTTACAGTCACCTTATAAGGTCCGCCAACGTTCATGTTAGCAATTCTGTAAAATCCATTGGGGTCAGATACGGTACCATATTGTGTCCCTGAGGAAAGCTCAACGGCCACTACAGTTGCGCCAGGTAATGTTCCGCCGTCAGATGCGGATACTCTACCACTCAGGGTGGCAGTAGTTGAACCTTGGCCAAAAGCATTGCTCAGACCAAAGATCATCAATAAAGCTAAAAAGCTGAATTGTAAGGTTCTTTTCATGGATAGTAATTTTGATTATTAAAGGTTTTATTACGGTTCAAAAGTATATATTTAATCTGCTATTTCCATTAAGAAAATGTTAACAAAAAATGACATTTTCTATTAAAATACGTTAACAAATTTAAAATCAATTCAATAGATTAATAAAGTTGTTGAAAAGTTGTGGATAAATAATTTGCTTTTTTTTGATGACTAAACTATTGTAGATCAAAAGAATAAAGTCGATTTTAGATGGGCCAAAAAAAGTCAAGGTTAAAGGTTTAAAAAAACCACCTGATACCCATGTCAAAAGTTCTGCCAAAAGACCAGAAACCTCTGAATGTCTCTAAGTTATGGCCAATACCATCTTCACCTTTAACAATGTAGTGATGATCAAAAAGATTGTTAACAGTAATGAATAGGTTTACTTTCTGGTCAATAATCATAAAAGGATAGTTTAAGTTAACATTCGCCAGTGTGTAGGATGGAAGACGGAAAGATTGAGTCCTGTCATCACTGGACTGTCGTCCTGTTGGATCAAATTGCGCAAAATGCCTGTCATAGTGTATCAGGCTAAACGTCACTTCGCCTGTTTTTAAAAATTTTGCCTGAAGTAAAATCCCTGCCTGAAACTGGGGCTGACCTCCGACATAAAGTCCTTTTGCATAAACGTTTACGGTATCAACAACAATATCATTATCATTAAATATATTAGCCTCGACGTCTTTCTGCCATTTCCAGTTTCCGGTTGAGATGAGGCCACCTAGTTTTAGCGAAGGAGACAGTTTAATCATATATTCAAGTTCCAATCCTTTATGTAATGCACTAAGGCCGTTAACCATAGCTCTTGTCTGATTGCTGTGTTCAAGCTGAATGTATTCATTCGACAAAAATGACACATCATTCCAGAAAGTATAATAGGCAGAAAACAAAAGTTGACTTCCTTGATTCCGGATCGCATACCCGGCTTCAGCAGAACTGACTTTTTCATTGCTGATGTTTTCTACGGGTGTATTGGTGTTATTCCCGAAAACATACTTGTAATAAGGAGCTTTGCTGAAGTGAGCAATATTGAAAAACAAGTTTTGAGTAGCATTAATATTGTAATTCAGACCAGCCTTAACATCAAACCCTGGTTTCGATTGTAATTCGCTCCATTTATTGTCAGGATAGTTATAAATGTCATGTCGTCGAAACCGGTTATCTGACAAGCTTATGGCACCAAAGACATTTACTTTTCCAATATTTTTCTCAAGTTGGGTAAATAGGGTAGTCTGATGTAAACGTGCACCATTATGCAAACGGATGATATCGCCGGGAAGCTTAATCTGTTCGCGGTCTGACACCCCAATATTTGACCAGCTGTAATCGTCAATATAGGATGACCCTCCCAATAAATCTGCAACTTGTTGCATTAATTGAGATTGGAAGAATCTATAATGTACTCCACTAATAAGTTTTGTTGTTGCATTGAGGTCAGTTTCAAAGGTGGAAATAGCTCCTGTCCAAACATGGCTTGCCAAAAAATAGGTTTGTATAACTTTACTGAAACCACTAATTGTCTGACCGTTTTCAAGTGTAAACGAATCAGTGTTTGACGAATTATAGGCATAGATTTCTTCCCAGTCAATTTGCCCTGAAGGATTTCTGAATGAGAAGATGTTTGGTCCGTAATTAAAACTATCATTCCATTTTCCACCTCCCCAACCTGGAGAAAAATACAATGAAGTTGCAAACAGGGAACGATTATTGATGCTTAGATAATGTGTAAGTGATAAATGGGGTTTGTGATAGAAATTTTCAGAAGCATTGTTTATTTTCCCATTATAACTTCCCCATTCCTTGTTGAATCTGAAACCATATTGGTCAACCTCTTCTTTACTCAGTTTAAAATTTCGTTGCCCGTGTTTTTCCGGGCCTCCCATTAAAGTAATCAGTACCCTTTGATTGTCCTTAAAGTTTTTACTTACACTGAGGTAATAGGCCCAACCATCCACATAGGTGCCATCAATGTAGCCGTTTCCTTTTGTACGTGATCCATAAAAACTGACGCCCCAACCTTTATCGCTAATTCCTGTATTATAACTTAAAGTCGTTTTTTGGTTCCCATAATCTGTTAGCTGGTAACTGAAAACCCCTCCTTGTTCTGCTTTTGGATGATACGTGATGATATTTACAGTGCCACCAACAGAATTTAGCGCGACTTTGGACGCTCCAATGCCCCGTTGCACCTGAATTTCAGATGCGACTTCTGTTAAACCCATCCAATTGTTCCAATATACAAGCCCGTTTTCGGCTCCATTAATGGGTACACCATTTAAAAGAACAGCAATGTTTTCCTGTTGAAATCCTCTGATACTAAGCGTAGCATCACCAGAGCCCCCGCCATCTCTGGATGCGAAAACTCCAGGTGAAAAATTCATCACTTCCGGAAGTGGTTTATCGCCTAATGTTGTCACAATTTTTTCAGAAGATATTCTGTTGAAAGCGATTGGATTATACCTCTCTTTTGCAGCGTCTGAAAGAATATTTACTTCCTCTAATTCAATTGATGTAGGAATCATCAAAACAATGAGTTCGTTTTCAAAATTTTTTGAATTGATTTCTAATTTTTGACTTTGAAAACCAATGTGGGTAAGTATTATTTTTTCTGGAAGCTGGTCAACCTTTATGGTAAACTTTCCATTGATATCACTAATAGTGCCGATGGTTGTGTTTTCAATGGTAATTTGAACACCTGACAAAATACCTCTATTCTTTGCCGATGAAACAATGCCGGAAATCTGATTCTGGGCAAGTGTTCCAATGGTTAGCATTATTGAAATCAATAAAAACGATTGTTTTAACATTTTCTTTTAGTTTATAATGAACAAAAAAGCCCCGAAGGTTCTTCAGGGCTAATTTTTATCCAACCAAAAGATAATCATGTATTGACAGAATTTAATAAAAAATCATATCGAATACATAAATCATACAAACCAGATTTATCCAGTTTGTTAATGCAATCATTGGTTTCATTCTTCTTCCATCCAGACTTTAACTGTCGGTTCCGGAATTACACCGGCTCAGTCTTCCACCTGCTTTCACAGGTTTCGGAGTCGCGGACTTTAACCGCCGATCGGGAATTTCACCCTGCCCTGAAGAACTTTACACGGCAAAATTAAAATAATTTTTAAATAGAGAATTTCCTTGTGAATATTTATAATCGATATAAATAAAAAACCACCGATTAAACTGTATCAATATAAAACATATCACTTTGATTGTTTAGATGTTCAAACAAAGTTTTATTTAAAATTGATTTTTTAGAACCTGTGTTTTTAGTTTGTTGATGTATTCTGCGGCATTTAAGGCAGCTATGGTACCATCGGCTGTGGCAAGTGTAATTTGGCGAAAGCGTTTTGCATTGGCATCGCCAGCTGAGAAAACACCAGACACATTGGTATGCATTTGTTCATCGGTAATAATTTCATTGCGCTCATTCAGTTTTATACATTTACCACGCAAGAAATCAGTGTTTGCTTCATAACCAATAAACACAAAAACACCATCAAGTTTTAATTCTGTAATTTCTTTTGTGGTTAAATTTTCAACATGGATTGCATTCAGGCTGTCAGTACCATGAAATGAAAGTATTCTGGATCTCAAGCGTACTTCAATTTTTGGATGGTTCAAGGCTTCTTCCTGAGCATATTGAAACGCCTGGAAATGATCAAATTGATGAATTATTGTGACTTTTGTCGCATATTTTGTTAAGGAAACAGCTTCCTCCAGAGCTGTATTTCCTCCTCCCACAACAGCAATTTCTTTGCCTGTAAAGAAGTCTCCATCGCAGGTTGCACAGTAAGAGATCCCTCGACCATTGAATTTATTTTCGCCTTCGACACCGAGTGTTCTTGAACGCCCGCCTGTAGCTAAAATGATTGTATCTGCCGTAAAACTTTGCCCATTTGACACTTGCAATGTTTTTATTTTAGACTCGAAATCAATGGAAGTAATTGCATAACCAGTCATTATTTCGCAACCGAATTTTTTAGCCTGGTTACTCATTCTTGAACTTAATTCATAACCTGAAATGCTTTCAAAGCCTGGATAATTGGCAATTTCATGCGAAAGTATCATCTGCCCGCCAGCAATACCTGAATCGATAATGAGTGTGCTGACTTTTGAGCGGGATAAATAAATGCCTGCAGTAAGTCCTGCAGGGCCTGCGCCTATTATAATCGATTGGAAATGTGTGCTTTTCATGCTGATTATTTTATTTGAAAAGCCTGAACAGTTAACTGTTCAGGCTTTCACATTGATAATGAAAATAAGTTAAGATTTGAACTCTTTATCAAGAATGGTCGTAATCTGGCTGCGGTTTTGGATACTGCTTGTTGCCGCTACTACTTTTCCATCTTTATAATATACGGTAAATGGAATTCCCATAAATCCGCGACATTCAGGCAGATTTCTGATTATTGCGGCTTCTGGTGAGTCGAAAGCCATGTCCCTAAACGCTACATGCGTGTATTCATCACGAAGAACCTCCATTATTCCATAAACAGGAATACACATTGGTCCCATGCGGCCACAACATACCATTACGTTTGAATTACTATTAATTGTTGCATTGAGCTCAGCAGCTGTGGCAATATGCTCTAAATTTGTAGGTAGTACCATTTTCTTAATTTTAATTTGTGAATTATTTTTTACGTTTGAGTATGTTCACAAATCATGCCAAATAGTGATACTAAAGCGATTTAAAAATTAAAATTCTAATTTAAAACCAGTTGGATTTATAAAAGAATCTGATCTCCGCTTATATACGTTTGATTACACGCAGATGATGGGTGTATTTTCTTTCTTGTTCATTAAAAATACCCTGATGATCAATTTGATCTATTCTGACACTTCCAGACGCATGTATGACATTTTTATTATCAGTGATGATGCCAACGTGCACGATTCCTCCTTCTTCATTATCAAAAAATGCCAGATCACCTGGTTGTGCTTCCTGAATGAAATTGACTATTTCACCTTGATTCACCTGAAGACTTGCATCACGAAACAAAGTATATCCTGCTGCTTTAAAAATTAGTTGGGTGAAGCCACTGCAATCTACACCAAAAATTGAACGCCCACCCCACAAATACGGTACTCCAATCCACATGCACGAAAATTGAAGAACCAAATCCTTGTTAAATGTTTTAATCTCGTGAAATTTGCCTGTAAAACTATCAATTTGATTGGGGTCGGTTATTTTGTCAGTTGTCGTGACAGAAAAATTACTACCAAAACTTAGGATCTGTATATGATTCTCAGGCTGAATAAGCGTTCCATAAAGCGATGTGACGATCGATTGCGAAGGTGAATCATTGAATGCCTTATCAAATAAATGTAGTTGATTGATACTGATCCATCCTTCATACTGATCGAAAGTAGTACGGATGAGTACCCATTTTATTTGATGATCGAGAATCGAGTATGTTTCTCCGTATAAGAGTTGCGAAACCATTTCTGATTTATCAGACGGATGCGCCCTCATGGCTATAGCAGTTAGATTACAAATTCCAAGTTTCATACACATGAATATAATAAGCGAGATATATCAGAATCATTAGATTTATTACAATCCTCAAAAATAATTAGTTTTTTCCATACACTTCAAATAAGATTCAGCCCTTTTGATAATTCATTTTCGCTCATAATAATCATCTTTTTCTATGTGTCCCGTAAGTTCGGGATAGTGTCTTCTTGGTGGCTCTCTGCGCAATAGCTATATAACAAGGTTACGCAAAGAATCACAGAGTTGCACAAATAATGGATTCAGAATCAACAAAAACGATCCTTTGCACATCAATCGAAGATTTAGCCTTCAAATTTCAATGAAGTAAATAATTTTTTCTTGGGATTTTAAGCTTATTGATTGTATTCTTTTATTAATCTTAACTTTGCGAAAGAAAATAAAAGCATGCTACAAAAAATCATTACCTCTTTACGCCATAGCTATTACGAAATTTTTAAAGTGCTTTCATTTGCATCAGCCGTTTTCTTTGTCATGTATTTTATGCCTCGTGTCGGCAAATTTCAGTACGAATTTATGCAAGGAAAACCATGGCAACATGCAAATTTATATGCATCTTTTGATTTTGCAATCTATAAGCCCGAGAGCCAGATCAAGGAAGAAAAGGACAGAGTGGCAGCGCAGATTTATCCATACTTTGTATTTCAGAAAGAAGAAACTGAAAAAGTCAGGGATATGCTACAGACTTCTGTTGAGGAGAAAATTACAGATTACCAGGTTTATAAGGAGAAAACAAAAAAACTTACTTTAAGCATTTATGATTTTGTTCAGTCGCGTGGAATTATTCAGCATCACAGTATTTTAGACAATGCAAATCCAGATAAAAGAGTAAATGTTGTTAAGAATAAAGTTTCTTCAGTATATGCCTTAAGCGATTTATTTACTATCACATCTGCTTATGATTATGCTTCAAGGGTTGTTGATACAGCAAATCAGGTTGACCGGAAATTAATTCTTTCGATATTAGGAGAATCGTTTGTGCAAAACCTTGTTTATGATGAAAAATTATCAAAGCAGGAAAAAGACCAGGCATTTGAACGAATTTCACCTACCTATGGAATGGTGCAACAAGGTGAACTTATTATCGCTGAGGGTGAATTGGTTGAAGGAGAGAGGTTTTTAGTTTTAAACTCACTTCGTCTTGAAACAGAAAAAAGAATTGGAAGTGAATCACATAATTTCGCAATTTTTATTGGGCAATTGATACTTGTTTTATCAATTTTCTTTGTTCTTTATTTATTTATTCGTTTTTTGAGGAACGATGTTTTCAATGAGTTGAAAAAGATCAATCTCATTCTTTTACTCATGCTTCTAACAATTATTCCTTCATTTCTTACTCTATCAAAATCTCCTGACCTTGTTTATCTTTTGCCTTTCGGGATATTACCCATAATTCTCATTACTTTTTTTGACTCACGCACAACAATTCTCGTTCATTTACTTTCAATTTTCCTTGTTTCAATTGTTGTTCCTAATGCATTTCAATTTGTCTTTTTGCAATTGATAGTTGGTTATGTAGTTGTTTTCAGCTTGGTTAATCATGGTAAAAGGTTTTATTTTTTTAGAACATCCTTCTTTATTTTTATAACATACCTCATTGTGTTTTCAGGTTTCAGCCTCTTCCAATTATCTGAAATAAAGCTAATTGATTCATCAATGGCTTGGAAGTTTGCAATTAGTGCTGCACTAACATTATTGGCTTTACCCTTAATTTACTTTTTTGAACGTTTATTCGGACAAATAACAGAGCTTTCATTGCTGGAATTGAGTAACACGAACAGTCCACTTTTGCGTGAATTGGCTTCAAAAGCCCCAGGGACTTTTCAACATTCTATTCAGGTTGCAAATCTCACAGAGGAAGCGCTTTATGAGATTGGTGGAAATGTATTGCTTGCCCGTACAGGCGCTTTATATCACGATATAGGAAAAATGGACGATCCTTACTATTTTATCGAAAACCAAATGGGAGGTTACAACCCACATAACGATATTACCCCTGGTGAAAGTGCAGCTATCATTATTGATCATGTTATCAATGGTATTGAAAAGGCTCGAAAAGCCAGAATTCCCGAACTTATCATTGATTTTATAAGAACACATCACGGTACTAGCAGGGTAAATTACTTTTATGTCATGGAGCAAAGAATGAATCCAGGCCTAAGTGTTGATGAGCGCGACTTTTGCTACAGAGGTCCGGTTCCTTTCTCAAAGGAAACAGCAGTTGTTATGATGGCTGATTCTGTTGAAGCGGCATCAAGGAGCTTAAAAAATCCAACAGAGCAGAAAATTAATGATCTCATCGAAAATATTGTAAATAAACAAATTGAAACCCATCAGTTTATCAACTCGAACATCACATTTAAAGAGGTAATGCAAGTAAAAAAAATACTCAAGAAAAAATTACTCAATATTTACCATGTCCGTATTGCCTACCCTGAATGAAATCTGCCTGCCAATCCTTAATAAATAATCCAGAGATGCAGGGCCGGTATTGAAGAGTAAATCCAATACACTTAAATCGGGCTGAAAAGCAAAACGATCGTTAAAAACCTGGTAATACGTTTCAAATTGAATATTCTGAGGCCTTCTTTTAGGTGAAAAAACATTCCTTAAATCTATCTTGTCTGATGGATACTTTTCATAATTTTCGGTGGAAAATATTGTTTTTTGTAGTTTTAAAAGCTTTAAAATCAATTCCAGGGCTTTGATATTTAAGTCAGTAAGTGTCGAAAATTTTTGACTGAATAACTCAATAAACTGGTGCTTGTAATGATAGTAATAAGGCGAAGTGTTGTAGGATGACTCAATGGCACGTAAATGTTTTTGCTGCCAATTTTCTTTATAAACTATTTGTATCTCATTTGTTTTGGTATGATTGCCTTCTGTTTTAACAATGGGTACAGTTAAACGTTGTAATCCATTAGATGACAATATAATACATCTATTTCGAAAGGTTTGTTTTGGATAAGTTTCGTAATTTTCAATGAAAATATGATCTGCTTTTATTAATGCCGCCAGATAAGAAACTGGTGGAAAAAAAGCTGTTGAGAAGAGTGTTGTAGTTACAATATGATTCATTGTGCAAAATTAATCAATGAAACATTGCAATTCTGTAAAATAAAAAAAGCCGCATAGCTGTGTATACGGCTTTGATTTTATGAATGAAAAAATTAATTTTTCAGTAAAACATCATTGATGGCCTGACGCATGGTCTCTTTTGGAAGTGCTCCCATTGCCATTTGAGGCTGACCTTCTTTGGGGCAAAATAGCAATGAAGGGATACTTCTGATTCCGAAAGCAGCAGCAAGTTCTGTTTGCTCTTCCGTATCAATTTTGTAAATATTTATTTTACCCGCGTATTCTGTTGAGAGTTCTTCAAGGATAGGCGCTACCATCTTGCATGGCTGACACCAATCAGCATAAAAATCAATCAGACAAGGTAATTCACCTTCAAATTTCCAGTCTTTATTTTGCTCAAAATTAAATACTTTTTCAAGAAAAGCTTCTTTCGTTAAATGTTCCATTTTTTATTTGTTTGGGTTTTAATTGCTTCAGTTATTTATTTTTTTAGAAGTTGTTCTTCTATGATTTTTACATACATTTCCTCTGTCATTGCACCGGCTTGCATCATGGGTTGACCACTTTTGGGTGTAAATAATACTGCCGGAATACTTCTTACCTGGAATACGCCAGCAAGTTTCTGTTCTTTGTCAACATCAATCTTGTAAATTTTTATACGTCCATCATAGTCTTTTGCAAGTTTTTCCATAATTGGAGCAATACGACGACATGGTGCACACCAGTCAGCATAAAAGTCTATGACAGCAGGAATTTCACCTTCATAAACCCAGTTGTCAGGATTGTTTTCAAAGTTCCAGACTTTTTTTATGAAAGTGTCGTAGGTTAAATATTCAATCTTACTTGATTCATCAGTAACTTTAGAAGAGGTATTATCTTCAGCTTGTTTTCCTGTAATATTACTGCATCCAGTGGTTAGAATAAAAAGGGCAAGCGTAAATGTGAGGGTTTTTCTGATCATATCCAATTATTTATTTGGGTTAAATTAATTTGCAAAATTAATATTTTTTAAATCGCTTTATTATCACTTTTTAAGTATTTTTGTTGTCAAAATTTATGCCAAATATTGAAAAGTTTTGTATTTGTGATAATGGAAAAGGAAAAAGTAAATTATATTGTTGATAATCAAGAACATCTTATTCTGAAAATTTTGGCAGATCAAAAATGGAAGGATGGTTTTGTATGTCGCAAATGTGGAAATAATAATTATTGTAAAGGGAAAAAGGCATTTTCCCGAAGGTGTACAAGATGTAAAACTGAAGAATCAGCTACTGCTCATACGGTTTTTCATCGCTGTAAGCTTCCTTTGACTGAAGCGATGGCAATTGCTCAAATGATATGTAGTCAGCATGATGTGTCTACATATGAAATAAGCAGACAACTCGACAAGCGTCAAATGACATGCTGGAAGTTTAAAACAAAAATCCTTGAATGTCTTGAAAGCCCTGAGAAGTCTTTGATTATTCAGAAATTAATCGAGATGCCTGTTGGTTCAATTTTGCAGGATAATCATTCGTAAAGTGACAAAGCTTTGTCTGTAAGTCTCATTTTCACAAAATATTTCTATTTGCATCTTTTTGTGTAATCTCCAATATTTGGCTTTCCGAGTTCTTCAGCCTTCAGATAATAAAAACAGGCTAAATCACTATCCTGAAGAAAATCGTACAGTATTGCCAGACTAAAGTAGGGTTCAGCATACAGCGGATTAAGCTCGATGGATTTGTTGTAATCGGCGATTGCCCCATCATAATCTTTCAGATTTCTTTTGCAAGCACCTCTGTAATAATAAGCTTCATAGGATTGAGGATCATATTTTATTGCAAGCTCAAGTTCTTCAATTGCTTCAACGTTTTTTGCCAAATAAATTTGCTCTATTGCGTTTTCAAGATGAAAGCGTGATTTAGTTGGGTTTGGTCCACAGGATGAGAATAGAATAACTATCAAACCTGCCAGAAAAGTGTTTCGCATAAAGGGGGATTTGTTTGTTCGGTATGTTATCATAATTTTATTCTAGTGATTTGAAGTGTATTTACATAACTGTTAATTTTTTACGAAGCTTAATTGAGTCGATGAATTATTTCAGTAACCTTATTTTTAATATAATTTAACTTTGTTTCATCTTTTGCTTCGGCAATAAATCTTAGATAAGGTTCAGTATTTGAAGGTCTTATATTAAACCAGAAATCAGGATAGTCGAGTCTGTATCCATCGAAATCAAGTATTTGGTTGGGCTTACCTTGGCTACAGAAATAGTCCACTATGTTGTTCATTGCTTCCTGTTTTCTTTCAATTTTGAAATTAAGTTCTCCGCTATTGTAATAGGGACAAATATTTTTGATCAAATGGGAGAAATTAAAGCCTGCAGCCTTAAAGCTGTTTAACAATTGAAGTACTATCAACGCTGCTACTAGTCCGGAATCGGAATAATAAAAATCACGAAAATAATAGTGTCCCGCAAGTTCGCCGCCGAACAATCCATTGATTTCGCGTAATTTACTTGCGCCATAGGCGCGTCCAACCCTCCATGTTTCGACAGTGGCTCCAAATTGTTCCAAATATTCCGACACGGAGCGAGAGCTTCTGATATCCTGCAGTACCAATCCTTTCAATCCTTTTTGCTCAAAAAAGTAATGTCCCATCAGCGCAATTATGAGGTCGGGTGAAACAAAACGACCGTTTTCGTCAATAAACATTACACGGTCGGCATCCCCATCGAAAATGATTCCAAAATCACATTGACGATTAATGACAAGTCTTTTTATCTGTTCCTGATTTTCTGGTTCGAGAGGATTGGGTTCGTGACCAGGAAACGCCCCATCCATAGTATCATTTATATAAAACGCCTGGTTCCCAAATAATTGTTTTACAAAAAGCGAGGCCATGCCATTGCTACAGTCCACTCCAAATCTCAAAGTAGAAAAATCACCATTGTATTGGTTTAGAAACTCCAGGTAAGGTTTTGAAATTTCAATGGGTTGAACCATCCCTTTTTTTGATGCTGGTTTAACAACTCCAGACTCAACCAACTCCTCTAATTTGCTTAAGCCTGTATCATAACCAACAGGCAGAGCATTTGCTGCCGAAACTTTTAATCCATTGTGATCTTTAGGATTGTGGGAAGCTGTAATCATTACTGAACCACCAAATTCAAATTTTCCGGTTCCCCAATAGATCATTGGTGTGGTTGTTAATCCCGCATCTGAAACATTTGCACCGCTATCAGTAATCCCATCAACTAAAGCATTAAAAATAGCATCCGACGATATACGGCAATCGCGACCAACTAAAACATGTTTGGTTTTGAGTATGATGGGTAAAAAGAACCCTATTTTATATACATCCTCTTTGTTAAAATCTTTATTCCAGATGCCACGAATGTCATAAGCTTTAAATGCTTTCATTGATTGCGTATTATTTATTGATATTCATCCTATTAAGCGCCTGCCTGTACTTCCATGCATTCAATTGATGTTTTGCATAGTTTTCGGCAAAAGCATGGTAACCCGAAAGATCATCCTTTGCACAAAAATAATAGTATCGATGATCCTGATAATTCAACACCGCATCTATTGAGGAAACCGAAGGGATACAAATAGGTCCGGGTGGAAGTCCAGCATATTTATAGGTGTTGTAGGGTGATTCAATTAATTTATGAACATCGAGTACGCGCCTTATTTCAAAATCTCCAACCGCATAAACGAGGGTAGGATCGGCCTGAAGAAGCCATCCGGATTTTAATCTGTTAATATATACTCCTGCAATGGAAGCCTTTTCATCATTTTTATTGCTTTCTTTTTCCACGATGGATGCCAGAATCGAGACTTCAACAGCTGACATATTTAAAGCATCAGCTTTTCCCTTTCTTGTTGGGTTCCAAAACTTTTTATTCTCCTGAAACATCCGTGAAATAAAACTCTCAGCTGATGTGGTCCAATAAAATTCATAAGAGTCAGGAATAAATAAAGATGAAATTGTATATCTGTTGTGACCTAAAAAAGACAGATAAGAAGTATCAGAAAGAAGATCAGCTATTGAAGTTGAATCAGCTTCAATTTGAGAAGCAACACGGCCTGCAAGTTGATTCACATCACGAATATTATTAAATGTGACCATAACAGGAGTTTGAGCTCCTGAACGAAGTTGTCTGACAAGATCAAAATTATTCATTTTTGGCCTTATAAGATATCTTCCTGGTTTAATGGTTTCATTGTAGCCAAGCCATTTGCTTACCCATTCAAAATGATTCCTGCGAATAATCAACCCTTTTTTATAAAGAATATCTTTAACCCCTAAATGGTCACATCCTGTAGGAATAATTACTTCTACAGATGGTTCATTGGATGTCCAAACGTTGGTTTTAAAGAAAATTCTATAAACCTCAAAAGCAGATATAAGAGTTGCAAACAGAAAAGTTATAATAACAAAAATGATTATTTTACGTCTGAATTTATTTTTTTTTCGATCAGACAAATTGCCGTACGAGTGGTGATAATATGCCATTTTATGCTTTCTTATTGCGATGGGTTAATTAGCTGATACTGATACTGATCCAGGAAATGATTATTTTTCTTGAGCCAATCTTTTTTTGTTCCTGTCAGAACATAATTCCGTGCTTCAAAAAGTTTGACACTTGATAGATTGTCGGCGCTTATAAGGCAATAAAGTTGATGAAGTTCAAGCGTTTGAAAAGCATATTTTTCTATTAAATCAAGGGCTTTAAATGCAAAACCTTTACGACGATACGCCCCATCAATAAATATCCCTACTCCAGCGCGTAAATGAAATGGGTCGAAATCATAGAGATCAATACTGCCAATCGTCCTGTCTCCGATAGCTTGATGCAATTCAATCATTAATCGCACTTGTTTGTTGGAATATATATTTTCGCTGTTAAGAATATATTGTTCAATCTGGAACATTGAGAAAGGGGTTAGTGTATCACTAACTTTCCACACGTCAGGATCGTTTTCCCATTTGTATAAAAATGTTGAATCTGAAGGCTCAAGAGCTCTCAGACTTATTTTACTGATATCTTCAAACATATTGTGTTATTTCCGGCACTAAAATACAAATAAAAAGAAAATTGTTTTGGGTAGGTAAATTAATTACTTGTTAAATATCAATTTCACCAGAAAAAACACATTGAACAGGGCCTTCAAGGAAAATGTCAACAAATCGATTGCCTTCTTTTTTAAGTTTGACTTTTAATGTTCCACCTTTTGTATAAATAGCAGGTTGACTTATTCCAAACCATAGTTGAGCGGCAATTGCTGCAGCAGTGACACCAGTCCCACATGAAAGGGTTTCATTTTCAACTCCACGCTCATAAGTACGCAAATGAATGTCATTTCCTATCATTTGCATGAAATTTACATTTATTCCGTGCGGGGAAAATAGGGGATCATAACGAATTTTTTGACCTTCCTTGTAAATATCTATAGATGTCAGATTGTCAGTCAATGTCACATAATGGGGTGATCCGGTATTGACGATGAGCCTTTTATTATCAAAATCGTAGGTGTCAATATTTTTCATCGTAAGAATTACCTGAAATTTAGCTTTATCATTTTCAGTCACAATTGCTTTATGGATCCCATCAAAAGCTTCAAAAACGGATGTTTCAGAAACAATACCTTCACGCAAAGCAAAACTTACAGCTGATCTTCCTCCATTTCCACACATGCTTCCTTCCAGGCCGTCGGCATTAAAATAGATCATTTTAAAATCTGCATTTTTTGATTTTTCTATAATGATAAGGCCATCGGCACCTATCCCAAGATGACGATTACATAAAAAGGTAATCTGTGCTATAGTTAGCTGACAATTTGAAGTTAAACCATTGACCATGATGAAATCATTTCCAGCTCCATGGTATTTATGAAATTTTAATCTATATTTCTTTTGCATTTATTTGGAAATGAAGTTGTTAATAAAAGTTAATCTTAAATGAATACAACATTTATGGTGTACTATTTGTAGCCAAAATTACCTAAATTTAAGAAGTCATAAAAAGCGCAAGAAAAAAATCAGGTTTATAATTGTGTTTTTGTTAACATCAATTAACAGCCAAACAGAAACTTTAAATCAATCTTAACGTTTAATTAAAAATGGTTCTGTTTAATATTAATGTGGGATTTTGTATCTTAGCACAATAATTAGAAATGAGTCATGGATACTAAACAGATATTAGCCGGCTTAAGCC
>PHDU01000154.1 GCA_002842755.1 Bacteroidetes bacterium HGW-Bacteroidetes-1
AGAAAAACAAAACCTAAATATTGAACGAAATGATTTCCATGGCGAATGGAACTACAAAATATCACCTAAATTGTAAATGTTATTTATTGACAACTCCTTTGTGTCGTTTGGGTTACTCAAATGACAGCAGGCTTATAAAGACTTTTGACCATCTTTTAGAAATTCAGCATGATGATGGGGGTTGGCGTTGTAATACTTACAAATTTGGCAGAGGAGAGGAAGCAGCTTTTTCAAATCCCGGAACAACATTGGCCGTCTTAGATGCATTCAGATTCTCGCTTCTCCTTAATAAAGATGAGCGACTTGATAAAGCGGTAGAATCCTTACTCAGCCATTGGCAAACACGCAAACCTCTTGGACCTTGTCATTATGGAATTGGTGCATTATTCATGAAAGTTGAATACCCATTCTTTCGCTATAATCTGTTTTTTTATGTTTACGTTTTATCTTTCTATGAAAGAGCTAAAAACGACATTCGATTTTTAGATGCACTAAATGTTTTAAAATCCAAAATGGCAGATGGAAAAATTGTTGTTGAGAATCCCAATGGTAAATTGGCAAACTTTGCTTTCTGTAAAAAGGGAGAACCAAGCGACCTTGCAACTAAACGCTACCATGAGATATTGAATAATTTAAAATGACACTTTGACTAAAATTAGTATCTTGATGACAGTAATAAAAAAGCACGAAACGCTAACACACAATATAAAACAGTTGGGGTTCAGTGGTTTGCGAGTATTTGTTCTCGCTTCAGCATTCTTGTCGGTGGACAGGAACGCTCTCCGAAATCCGCTCCGCAACATGCACCAACCGTTAGTGTTCATTGTAAAAAATGTATCTAACAAGGTGGGTAATAGATGTAATTACGGAAAAATGCAATAAATCAAAACATATTATTTAATGAAAGAGAGTACATTAAGAACAAATTCCGCAGCAAAATTTAAGACCATTTGGCGATTGGTTGGAAACTCGCCATTGTTATCTATCCGTTTCCGATACAAGGGTGAGGAGCGGGTTGCGTATGCAAAATCGGAGCAATACAACATCACGGGAAGCATTAAGGATCGTATGGCCTTGTACATTCTGCAAAAATCGTACGAAACGGGTGCTATCAAACCCGGCGATACAATTGTTGAAGCAACAAGCGGCAACACCGGTATTTCGTTTTCGGCAATCGGGCGGATGCTTGGGCATCCTGTGCAAATTTTGATGCCCGATTGGCTCAGTCGCGAACGCGTAGACATAATTCGAAGCCTTGGCGCAGAAATTATTCCGGTAACACGCGATCAAGGTGGTTTTTTGGGTAGCATACGCATCTCCGAAGAAATTGCAGCTACCAAAGCAAACATTTATTTGCCAAAACAGTTTGCCAATCAATACAATATAGAGACCCATGTGCAAACTACCGGACGCGAATTATGGAATCAAATGCACAACCACGGACTTTTGCCCGCCGCCTTTGTAGCCGGCATAGGAACAGGAGGAACTGCTATGGGGGTTGGCAGATACTTGAGGACAAAAAATCCCGATGTGAAAATATATCCGCTCGAGCCGGCAAATTCGCCTACGATGAGTACTGGATATAAGGTTGGACATCATCGAATTCAGGGTATTTCAGATGAATTTATCCCCGAAATCGTAAAACTAAACGAGCTCGATGAAATAATAGCAGTTGACGATGGCGACTCCATTATTATGGCACAAAAATTAGCTGGCGAGTTGGGTTTGGCGGTTGGAATTTCGTCAGGGGCGAATTTCTTAGGAGTTATCGAGGCACAAAACCGACTGGGAAGCAATGCTGTAGTAGCTACTGTTTTTCCCGACAGCAATAAAAAATACTTAAGTACCGATTTGCTTAGATGCGAGCCTGTAAAAGAAGATTTCTTTTCGACTGATGTGGAACTTATAGATTATCAAGTGTTTAAACGCGTTTGCGAAATTTGTTGCGATGGCGATGAATGCACCCAAATGTTTGAGAATTGTTTCTACCAGAAAAAAAACAACAATTCGATAAAAAGTTCAAAAAGAAAATAGGGGTACCGGGTACTTGTTGTTGGTTGCTGGTTCCGCTGTTTAAAACTTGCAGAATCGTTGATTTCTTTAAGCAAAATCACCTATCTTTGAATTTCATCCACTTTTACCTATGTCCTAAACCACTAAGTCGAATAGCCGAAAAGCCCAAAAAAAAGAGCCATTATACTGCTGAGGTGTAATGGCTTTTTGGTCTATTCGCTGTTCAGCGAAACCCGTAGTGACTAACCTGCCTTAAGGAGAAAAGTAAGTGATTTCTTGGCGTTGGGAGATGACCCCGAGAATTTCTTCACTGGGTTTTTGTATAAGATTCTGTAAGCTTTTGAAACGACTTTCGTTCATTTTGCTGATTTTGTTGTTGAGAAAACGATTCATATTCCGGAAAAACGGTTTCTTTTTTATTTTTCGACAAAACACTTGCTTTTCGCCCGTTAGGGCAAACTGATATCAGGAGTATTTATTTTAAAACAGTTGGATGCGAAGGCGTTAGCGGACTTCCACGATTGTTGGGATACAACACGCCTGTGAGCATCATGCGGCCTGTTTTGCATTTTGGACACCGGTCGATGTCAATTCCGTAACGTTCCAGCAGACGCAGCTGGTAAGGTACAGCCACTGCAAGCGGATGCAGCGGCAGGTTCATCTTTTGAAGAATGCGGTTGATTCTGCTGTGTCGGTTGGCGTTGGCCAGTATGCCATAATGCCGTATCTTGACAAAACCACGCGGTAAGATATGCTCGGCATAACGCCGCAGAAATTCTTCTGCTGAAAGCCACATCTGTTTTGTTTTTCCATTATCGTTGTAGTCCTTGTATTGAAACAAAACCCGCTCCTGTGTCACTTCCAGAATACGGTGGTTGGAGATGGCCACCTTATGGGCATAGCGCGCAAGGTATTCGACCACCTGAGCGGCGCCACGCATGGGCGACTTGGCATAAACCACCCACTGCTTGCGGTAAAGCGCATCTTTGAGCCGGGGCCATGCCGACACTTGCTCAGGCAATAAACTGAGTGTGCCCTGGCTGATCATGCTGTTGACATGGTGGTCAAAGGTGTGCCCTACAACAAACCGGCAGGATACCTCTTTTTAGATCAAAAAAGAAAACTTGGTTTGGTAAAGCGTATTAGTGCTGATGCGTTAAAATTTAGAAATCAAAAAATTCATATTGTTCTTTGACATTTTGGTTTGATTGAGTCTCTGTAAGCAGTTCTTTTATTGGAG
>PHDU01000155.1 GCA_002842755.1 Bacteroidetes bacterium HGW-Bacteroidetes-1
AAACAAAACCTAAATATTGAACGAAATGATTTCCATGGCGAATGGAACTACAAAATATCACCTAAATTGTAAATGTTATTTATTGACAACTCCTAAGTATTTTCAATGATTCTAAAAACATTTCCTCCGCCTGGTCATATTGTTTCATTTGAATTTTTATAGCACCAATATTTGCCACTGCATAGGCAATTTCATTCGGATTGCCCGATTCTTTTTTAAAGTCAAGATACCTAAAGAAGTATTTTGCAGAAATTTCATAAGCTCCTAATTCAAAATATACAACACCAAGATTGAAAACTGCATAAGTCATCAATCTTTTTGAAGTCGTTTTTTCGGCTAAGGTCAAGGATTTTTCTGCATATTCAAGTGAAAGTTTCATGTTGCTGTATAAATGTTCTCTGGATAATTCAACAATTGTATAGATTTTAACAGAATCTTCCCTGGTGGTTTCATATATATAAAGCAAAGAATCCAGAACTTTTGATTGCTGGCTAAAACCTTTCTGCGCCATGGTAAGCATAGCGATAAGGACTATTGTCTTCAGAAAAAATTTTGCCCTGATGCTCAAATTTGCCATTTTTTGTTGCGGACAAAGTTAGAATATTAGTAAGTGATTTTGCAAGCTAAAAATTTTAACCTTGGTATTTCTATGTAAAGAATTACAGATTTGGAAAATAATTCCATTTGATGATGAAAAACTAAGATTTCTGTCTGCTGATTTCTGAGGTGTAAATTTACTTTCGTGAACATAGACTGATCTCAAGCTCCGTTTTCCAATAACAAACTTAATCTCAACCAAATCCAGTCTCAATGCTGTACATCCTCTTGTGAAAAATGTTCCTCGATGGGCTTCACACGGACTTGGTGCGGACTTGGTCTTGCTACGGAGGAGGAGCAGAGCAGTTTTAAAAAAATGCATTATCAAAAGAAGGATGATAATCTTATTCCAGGATTTAAACGGGATTGGAGTTATACTCTCCAAAGAAAATTTTGACTGTTATTTTGAAATCAAAGAAACAGAGGTTCAGTCTACAAGTTCATCAATCAATGTTTGTTTCCCATCAGTTGTCTTCTGTACATCTGTATGTTGTTTTCGATGCCATAGTAAAGCGCCTCGCTGATTAGCGCATGTCCGATTGAAACTTCAAGCAGTCCGGGAATGTTTTGTGCGAAATACTGCAGGTTTTCTAAACTCAGGTCGTGACCGGCATTCAGCCCTAAACCATGTTTTTGTGCTTCCACAGCGGCTGCCACAAAAGGTGCAATCGCCAATTCCTTATCGGCAGGATAATTTTTCGCATAGCTTTCGGTATACAATTCAATGCGGTCAGTGCCTGTTTCTGCTGCATGCCTCACCATCTCGGTATCCGCATCAACGAAAA
The DNA here is from genome assembly GCA_002842755.1 of Bacteroidetes bacterium HGW-Bacteroidetes-1. Classification (GTDB taxonomy): domain Bacteria; phylum Bacteroidota; class Bacteroidia; order Bacteroidales; family F082; genus JALNZU01. The sequence continues at coordinate 1,383 of PHDU01000155.1, forward strand.
TTGAAACGCGGATTCCGGCTTTATGAAAGCGTCCAATTGTTTCTTTCAAAAACGTTTTGTGCTTTACCGTATCCCATCCATGATCGGAAGTGAGCTGTCCGGGCTCGTCGGGTACAAGTGTTACCTGATCGGCCTTGTTGTTGATTACCAAACGGATGAAGTCTTCAGTGGGATAGCCTTCGATATTGAATTCAGTTTTCACCAGAGGCCGAAGCAGTTCTACATCGCGAAAAGTTATGTGTCGCTGATCGGGTCTTGGGTGTACAGTTATTCCTTCAGCGCCGAATCTTTCGCAGTCCACCGCAAAAAGCTGCACATCCGGAACATTGCCTCCGCGGGCATTGCGCAATGTGGCCACTTTATTAATGTTTACACTTAAATGTGTCATTGCCGTTATTTTGCTGCAAAATTAGTAATTTGCGGCCTGTTTTCAGTTTTTTAATTCAACACGAATGAGGGTAGTAATTCAAAGGGTTAGCAGTACCAGTGTGCACATCTCTGATCAAGCCAAAGGCATCATCGGAAAAGGAATGCTTGTTTTGTTGGGTATTGAAGAGGCCGACACGCAGGAAGACATTGAATGGCTTTGTGGTAAACTGGCCCGATTGCGTATCTTTCCTGATGAGAATGGTGTGATGAATCTCGACATTATTGCTGCCGAAGGTGATTTTTTGGTGGTAAGCCAGTTTACCTTGCATGCAAGCACGAAGAAAGGCAATCGTCCAAGTTATATTCGTGCTGCCCGCCCCGAAACGGCCATCCCTCTTTACGAAAACTTTATCCAAAAACTAAAATCCGAAAGCGTCCGTGATGTTCAAACGGGCGAATTTGGTGCCATGATGCAGGTCGGACTTGTCAATGATGGCCCTGTTACAATTATCATTGACAGCAAAAACAGGGAATGATTTTTCTTTTGAAGTATCAGAATCTTGATTCTTTGCAGTCAGACTCGTAAATGACTAATTATTAATTTTTTATCTCAGCAAAGTTACTATGCCTGTGAAAATTAACGCATTGGCAGGGGAGAAGGAATTAGAATAAATACTCATTTTGATCATGTAGGTGTATACACCCATTGGCTGTGGTGAGTTGTTCATTGTGCCGTCCCAACCCATACTGTAGTCGTTGGTTTCATAAATGACCATGCCCCAGCGGTTAAAGATTGTCATTTGGAAAGTGAGCGGAACAACAGAACCAAAAACAGGATTAAACGTATTATTCGGTGGATTGGATGCTGGTCTGAATGCATTTGGAATATCGGGTTTGTAATCGCACAAATTCACAACAAGCTTTACCTCCTTTTCGGTCACACAGCCATCAGCGCTTGTAACAACAGCCAGATAGCCACCAGCCATCTCATAAGCCACATCACTTATTTGCAATACTGATCCATTTATTATTTCACCATTCGGACCAACCCAATTTGCCGTAGTATTGTTGCTGCCTGATTGTATTTCAAGCAATACTGGTTCGCCCTGTCAGTATTCTTCTTGACCAAAAACGGTAAGTTCGGGAGCAGGGAATATCTGAAAAATATTGCTGATTGCATCAAAAGTGATTTCGGTATTATCACTCTTCAAAAGTTTTGTTTCAGGTTTCCATGAAAGTGATGTCATTCCTGCAGGGGCAGAACTTTCAAATAGCAGTATGGCTATAGTTCCTCCACCTGGCATATTGATGTCATTGTCGCAATTTACAAGAAGACTTACGATGCCTGGGGATATTTCAACTCTGTACTGACAATCGGTTAACCCATTTTGCAGCTAGCCAGACAAAAATAATTGTATATCAATTGATTGGCAATTTTCGAGTTCAGATTTGTGTACTACAGATTTTTTCTTTACAA
>PHDU01000051.1 GCA_002842755.1 Bacteroidetes bacterium HGW-Bacteroidetes-1
AAACAAAACCTAAATATTGAACGAAATGATTTCCATGGCGAATGGAACTACAAAATATCACCTAAATTGTAAATGTTATTTATTGACAACTCCTAAGCAACTTTCAAAACAAAGACCTAGTAATTTGTTCTGCCAAGTCTGCAGGAAAACTTGTCCAACGCCATAATGGAAAGTTTGGCATGCGGAACGCCTGTTGTTGGGTTTGATATAGGTGGAAGTAGCGATATGATCGAGCATCGCACAAATGGATACCTGGCAAAACCTTTCGATACAACTGATTTGGCATGTGGAATCGAATGGGTGTTGAATAATGCAAGCTATGAGGAGCTTTGCCAAAATGCAAGGAAAAAAGTAGTGTCAGAGTTTGATAGTAAAGTTGTTGCCTTGAAGTATATGGAACTTTATTCAACATTGGGTGTTTAATTGTTTTACTTCCATTGGTTTTCCGTTCGGTCTGTTTTGAATGGGAAAGTCATAATAAGCATGTTGCAAATTTTAATCTTTAAAGGATTAGTGATAATTCCAATATTAGTTGATTCAAACAGCACAGAGAACGTTACAGCTTCATTTAGAGAAAATTCAACAGCAAATTTCTGCTGAAACAAATATCCGGGAAAAGGATGCCGCCTTTTCAGATATGCGTAGGAGATTGTCAGATAATGATATAGAGTCTTTCATTGTTTAAGTCATGAGTGCAACTCTTTTATAATATAAATGCAAATACGTTGACTACCGGTTGTTTGAATTTATATTATTAGATAGTTATATATTGAGGGCATAAGAAAAAGATTCTTAATATATCTAAAGCAGCAAAACTATATGTTTAATTTATGAAAAAAGTATTGTGGATTGGGCCCATAGTGAGGCCAGATGATGTTTATCTTTATAAAGCCCAAAGCGCCGCTGCAAACATATGGCAACTTGGTTTTATTAATGGATTACTTAAAAACAATTTGCAGGTAATTGTTGCATCTTATATTCCATTTTCTGTTTGGCCTCGTGGACCGTTCTGGGTTGATTCATATACGGGTAAGCTTGATGAGAATGTTAAAATTATTTCAACAGGTTATGTAAACATAATGTTTTTTCGAGAACTCTTTATTGGAATATCTCTGTTTTTTAAACTAATTTTAAACAAGGATTGTATTTCAGAAGAGTTGAACAGCGTCATTACATACAACCCAATATTGCGTCATAGAATAATTCCATTTCTTCTGAAAAATTTCTGGAAGAAAAAAATAAAATGGCTATCGGTTTTGGCAGACGGATATGTCAAAGGCAATTCGGATAAAACTATTTTCCTCTCTCATGACTATTATACGCGTTTCAAAGGCCCTAAATCCTTCATTGATGGTGGTATCTCTGAATCAAAATTTTCGTTTATCAAACCCAATTATCAAAAAAAAGTTCTGGTTTATGCCGGATCACAGTCAAAACTAACAGGTATTAAAGACTTCATCGATCTTTTTTTAAAAATTAACCAAAAGGATTTTGAATTGCATATATTTGGTTACCCATCTGATCCTGAAATAAATAAAATTTGTTATATTAGCGATAAGGTTAAACAGTTTGGTTTTGTTACGGATGAGGTTTTAATATCGGCTTGCGAAAATGCATTTGCATTTGTAAGCCCGCGTTCAACAAACGATTTTGCAAACACCACTTTCCCTTCAAAGCTGCTTTATTATTTGCAGTTTGAAAAGCCAATTGTCTCAACAAAAACAAAAACCCTTCATCCTAAATTTGATCATTTACTATTTTATTACGATCCTTTAAATGAAGAATCTTTAGTAAACTGTCTAATCAAACTCAGTAATACGGACTTGGAAATCCATGCGCTAAAAGTAAAGGATTTTAAAGAACAAAATAGCTGGCAATCATTGGTTGAAAACACAGTAAGAAATGATATTAGCTGATGCATTATAGGTCTGCATTTGTAGTCCGTAAACTCTATGAGATTATCATTTTAGATGAATAGAGGCGCCATGTTTTTATCTTGTAAAGGCAGATTGCAATCTATCAAATAATTTTTCTCCGAAGTATCAGAGGTTTGCTTTTCAATGAAATTAATTAGGATAATCCTGAATTATCACCTCAAAAAACTTTTATTGTGAATATTCTATTTTATACCAAAGTGAATTATAGATGAATCCAAATGCTGTAATGGTAGATTGCCGATGGATAGAAATGTTAGTCCGGTTGAGTGAGCGATAATTGGACTATTACATTTCTCCTTTCGGTATTAATTACCAGATATATATTACAAACTAAGTATATCATATGATACTAATAGATTCTTTATATGTTAATAATAGTGGAGGCTTGATATTATTAAAATATTTGATATCAGAAATTGAAAAAGATAGTGACAATGTATTTTTCTTAATTGATCAAAGATGTCAGGATGAGTTTATTAATATACCCGTATTTAAAAAAAAAGTATGTAAAGCTTCTTTTTTTGAAAGAAATTTATTTTATGAAACTAACAAGGCTAAGTTTACAAAAGTTCTTTGTTTTGGTAATATTCCACCACCAATAAAAGTTAAAGCAGAGGTCTTTACATATTTTCACAATATAAATTTGCTTGAAATACCGAATAGTATTTATCAAATTAATTGGATAAGGAACGCTATCAAGCAATACTATATTAATTTTAAAAAACACAATACAGATAAATGGATTGTACAGACAAATAACACTAAGAAAGTTTTAATGAAAACCCTGTCTGAACCAAGTGAAAAAGTATTAGTTCACCCCTTTTTCCCTGAGAATCTGAATAATCCAGATTTTAATAAGGATAAGAAGAAAGACTACATATATGTTTCTAATTATACAAAAGAGAAAAATCATAAGTCACTATTACTCGCCTGGCAACAATTATTTCATCGTGGATATTTGTTAACACTTCATTTAACCCTTTCCAATCATCCAAAAGAATTAGAGATATTACTGAAACAATTAGTATCGGAGGGCGTACCTATAATAAACCATGGTTTTGTAAAGAAAGATAGAATCGAACAACTTTATAATTTATCCAAAGCGACAATTTATCCATCAATCAATGAAAGCTTTGGTTTGGGAATAATTGAGGCTCTACAGTTTGGATGTGACGTAATTGGTCCTGATTTACCCTATATACATTCTGTTTGTTACCCTTCATGCACATTTAAATCTAATGATATTAATTCTATAGCTAATTCAATCATTGAATACGAAAAAAATGATTTGCCAACTTCAAAAATATTGGTGTTTAATGAATTAGATCAATTATTACAACTTATTAAATAAAAACAGACCATGTTTAGCAATAAAACACTTTTAATTACCGGTGGCACCGGCTCTTTTGGGAATGCCGTTCTACATCGTTTCCTTGATACTGATATCAAAGAAATTCGGATTTTCTCTAGAGATGAAAAAAAACAACATGAAATGCGTGTTGCATTGAACAACCCTAAAGTTAAATTTTACATTGGCGATGTCCGTAACTACAACAGCATTGAGATGGCCATGTTTGGTGTTGATTATGTTTTCCATGCTGCTGCCCTTAAACAGGTTCCTTCATGCGAATTTTTCCCCATTGAAGCCACCCGTACCAACGTATTGGGAACCGATAACGTGATAAGATCCGCAGTGTCTGTAAATGTTAAAAATCTAATTTGCCTCAGTACTGATAAAGCGGCTTATCCCATTAATGCAATGGGGATTTCTAAAGCCCTTATGGAAAAGGTTGCAGTTGCTGCTTCTCGCAATATTCCCGGGGGTGGAACTAAAGTTTGCCTTACCCGCTATGGCAACGTTATGGCATCGAGGGGTTCGGTAGTACCTCACTTTGTTGAGCAGATTAAGGCAGGGAAACCCATTACAGTTACCGACCCTAATATGACACGTTACCTTATGTCGCTCGATGAAGCCGTCGATCTGGTGTTGTTTGCTTTCCAAAACGGTAACCAGGGCGATTTGTTTGTGCAGAAAGCGCCTGCATCGACAATCGGTGATTTGGCTCAGGCAATAAAGGAATTATTCAACGCGCCTAATCCCATTCAGGTAATCGGTACACGCCACGGTGAAAAACTTTACGAAACATTATGCACCCGCGAAGAAATGGCCAAAGCTACCGATTTAGAAAACTTTTACCAGATTCCTGCAGATAACCGTGATCTTAACTACGGTAAATACTTTGAAACAGGTGATGTAAACACATCTGCACTCGAAGATTATAACTCTCACAATACCAAAAGATTAAACTTGAAAGAAGTAAAAGAAAAATTGTTGACACTTGATTATATACGGGTGGAACTTGGTCAATGGAAGAAATAAATTATATATCTGATCTTTTTAATGAATCATGAATAAAATTTTGGTTTTGGGTGCAAGTGGGATGGCTGGTCACACCATCACTCTATATTTTATGGAAAAGGGTTACGATGTTACGGCTTATTCAATGAATCCTTTTCCGTTTTGTAGAAATATTAATGGAGATGCATTCAATAGAGAAGAATTTACTCAAATTATTGTACAGGATGGTTATGATATAGTGATAAATTGTATCGGAATTTTAAACCAGGTGGCAGATGAAAATCTTGCCATGGCCGTCTACCTTAACAGTTATTTACCCCATTTGATTGCCGATACCCTTAAGTCATCAAAGGCCAGATTGATTCATATGAGCACGGATTGTGTTTTTGCTGGAAATACTGGTCCTTACTTTGAAAATAGTTTACGCGATGGGCGCTCATTTTATGACCGTTCAAAAGCATTGGGAGAAATAGATGATGATGTTAATCTAACTTTCCGGAATTCCATTATCGGTCCGGATATGAATGAGAATGGGATCGGCCTGTTTAACTGGTTTATGAAGCAGAATAGCGAAGTCAATGGTTATACTGGTGCATTATGGACAGGAGTAACAACCCTTACCCTTGCAAAAGCTATGGAGAGAGCTATTCAAGAAAACCTTTGCGGCTTGTATAATCTTGTAAATAACTTCAGCATTTCCAAATACGAATTACTCAGCTTATTCAATAAGCATTTTCGAAATAACTATACTACCATCCATGAAAGCGACCAGCTTCAATTGGATAAATCTTTAAGAAATTCCAGAACTGATTTTTCTTTTGTTGTTCCATCTTACGAACAAATGATTATTGAGATGAAAGAATGGATTGAAGCTCATCCTCAATTATATCCCCATTATAACCTTTAACCCTCCCTTATGAAAAAACTAAAAGTAATGACGCTGGTTGGCACGAGGCCAGAAATCATAAAATTATCGGAGGTCATAAAAAAATGTGACCAATATTTTGATCATGTTTTGGTACATACAGGTCAAAATTACGCCTTTACTCTAAATGAAATATTTTTTAAAGATTTGGGACTGCGTGAGCCGGATCATTACCTTGGTGTAGTGGGCAGCAACCTGGGCGAAACTATGGGGAATATCATCGCAAAATCTTATCAGTTGTTGTCGGATGAAACTCCTGATGCTATATTGGTGCTTGGTGACACGAACTCTGCCTTATCTGCTATAAGTGCAAAACGCCTGAAAATTCCTGTTTTCCATATGGAAGCAGGGAATCGCTGTTTTGATGAAAATCTGCCAGAAGAAATCAACCGGCGGATTGTTGATCATATTTCAGATGTTAATCTCCCCTATACCGAACACGCGCGCAGATATCTGTTTGCCGAAGGAATAAAAAAAGAGCATGTTTATGTAACAGGTTCTCCAATGAAGGAAGTTTTGGCTGTTCAAAGTCGAAAAATTGAAAATAGTTCAATTCTCGACGAATTGAATTTAAAACGGAAAGAATATATACTGCTTTCTGCTCACAGAGAAGAAAATATTGACAATGAAAAGAATTTTTTGGAATTAATGAATGCCATTAATGCTATGGCAGAGAATTATAAAATGCCTGTAATTTACAGTGTCCATCCACGAAGCAAAAAATTCATTGCCGAACGAAACTTTAAATTCAGGGAGAATGTGCGTACTCTGGAACCATTTGGTTTTTCAGATTATATTAAACTGCAAATGAATTCTTTGTGCGTTATTTCCGATAGTGGTACCCTTGCAGAAGAATCTGCTATATTAAATTTTCCAGCGGTTTCAATCAGAACTTCAACAGAACGACCGGAAGCACTTGACAAAGGCAATTTTATTATCGGTTCCATTTCAACAAAATCGTTGTTACAATCGGTTGATATGGCAATAAAGATGTCGGAGAATAACGAAAAAATTGTTTCATTGCCTGATTATTCTGATGAAAATGTTTCAGTAAAAATAGTGAAGATTATACAAAGCTATACAGATATCATTAACCGGAAAGTATGGCAAAAGTCGGGTTGTTAATAAAATAATCTTTTCAATGAAAATTCTGATAGTAAGTCAATATTTTTGGCCTGAGAATTTCAAAATCAATGATTTGGCTGTGGCCCTTAAAAATCGTGGTTATGAAGTTGTTATTTTGACGGGTAAGCCAAATTATCCCCAAGGTAAGTTTTTTAAAGGCTATGGTTTTTTTAGCCCTCATAAGGAAAGTTACAAAGGCATCGATATTTATCGGGTTCCCATATTTCCACGAGGTAATGGAAGCGGGATAATGCTTCTCTTAAATTATTTATCATTTGTGTTTTTCGGTTCTTTTTTTATCCTTCTTAATCGGAAAAAATACGATCTGAGTATAACATATGCAATATCGCCAATAACGCAGGTCTTCCCTGCTTTGGTTCATAAGTTGTTTTTTCATAGTAAGGTTTTTATATGGTTACAGGATTTATGGCCCGAGAGTGTAGTAGCAGCGGGGAAAGTCAATTCTTGGTTAGCGATGAAATTATTGAATAAGATGGTGAGATTTATTTACAAGAATTGCGATAAAGTTTTAGTTCAATCTGAAGCATTTACTGAAAGTGTAATTAATAAGGGAATGAAGGAATCAAATATTCACTACATCCCCAATTGGGCTGAGGATGTTTTTACTTCAGGCAAATTATCAAAAGACCCTCCTAAGGTTCAGCTTCCTTTAGGATTTAAAATAGTTTTTGCGGGTAATATTGGAGAGGCTCAGGATTTTGAGTCATTGATAAAAGCCGCATCGCTTACGAAAGACTTTCCTGATATAAAGTGGATTTTTGTTGGAGATGGACGAAAAAAACAATGGGTTCAGGAACAGATTAAACTTCAGGATTTGGAAAGATCAGTTATTCTACCCGGATTGTTCCCCTTGGAGGATATGCCTTCATTATATGCTCAGGCAGATATTTTGCTTTTAAGTTTAAAAGACAAGGATATTTTCCACCTCACAATTCCTGTTAAACTTCAACCATATATGGCATCTGGAAAACCTATAGCAGGAATGTTAAATGGTGTTGGTGCAGAATTGATACTCAAGGCAAATTGTGGTTTTTCCTGTGCTGCTGGTGATTATGTTTCTTTGTCCGGTTTTGTTATCAAGGCACACAAAATGAATCAGGAATCACTTTACGAATGGGGATTAAATGGGAAAAACTATCATGACAAAACTTTTAAAAAGGAGGTGATTTTAAATAATCTTACTTCAATTATTGATGCCTGAAATAGCTAAAATACTGCTAACCGGCTCATCAGGATTCGTTGGGTCAAATCTCTTCAATGCTCTGAATCCTGATTTTGAGTTTTATGGTCTCGATATAAAAAGAGGGCAACTTATCAAGGATCATCTGGTTTTTAACTGGACTGAGATCAATCATATTCCTGAAGTGGCGGTCATTATTCACCTGGCTGGAAAAGCACACGACACGGCCAACAAATCAAAGCGTGAAGAATATTTTGATGTGAATCTGGGGCTGACAAAAAATATATTCGATCATTTCCTAAATTCTGAAGCAAAAAAGTTTATATTTTTTAGCTCAGTAAAGGCTGTGGCTGATGATGTTGAGGGAGTACTGACTGAAAACAATGTTCCTGCTCCAAAAACCCCTTATGGAGAATCAAAGCTTGCTGCAGAGCATTATATATTATCTCAAAAAGTACCCAAAGACAAAGATGTTTATATTTTGAGACCTTGTATGATTCATGGACCTGGAAATAAAGGGAATTTAAATCTTTTGTACAAACTTGTAAAAAAGGGTATTCCCTGGCCTCTTGGCGCATTTGATAATTTAAGATCATTCGCATCAATTGACAATGTCACTTTTGTGATTCGCCAGATTCTGGAAAAGGATATCCCATCAGGCATCTATCAGATTGCTGATGATGAACCAGTTTCTACTAACGAATTGATAAAAATAATCGCACAAACCTTACATCTGAACACAAGAATATGGCACATTCCACCAGATTTAGTTAGACTTGGTGTAAATATAGGCGATTATTTGAATTTGCCATTGAACTCAGAGCGTCTAAAAAAACTCACAGAATCTTATATAGTTTCAAATGCAAAAATTAAAGGAGTCTTGTCAGTAAAAAAGATGCCGGTTTCTGCAAAAGAAGGTCTTGAAAGAACACTTAAAGTATTTTAGACAATACAATAAAAGAATTTTTTTTAAAGGATTACTTTTTTCCCTTTTATTAGTTTTAATACTATTCTGATATGAAAGACTTGATAGTTTATTTTACTCAAAACATGAAGATTGCAAGTGAGTATAGTCTGCCGTTTTTAATTTTGAGTGTGAAGAATATTTATCAAAGTAGTTTCTAATTGAATTGACAACAGAGTAAAATCAGATGAACACTATATTAACCTACCTTATTTTATTTACTGTTTTGATGGCATTGATGCTGCTTTACTTCAAGGTGGCAAAGTACTTTGATATTGTAGACTATCCCAAAAACCGTAGTTCTCACAACCAACCAACAATTCGTGGAGGGGGGGTTATTTTTCCAATTGCAGTAGTTCTATGGTTTATAATAAGTGGATGGAAAGAACCATATGTTGTTGGTGGTCTTTTACTCATCAGTATCATAAGTTTTATGGATGATATTAAAAGTTTACCGGGATCTATCAGGATTATATTTCATTTTATTGCAATTGCTTTGTTATTTAACGGAACTCTTCCCATAATATATTGGTATTGGATTGCTGCAGCTTTATTACTTACTGTTGGTTGGATCAACGCATTCAACTTTATGGATGGAATAAATGGCATTACTGCTTTTTACAGTCTGGTTTCACTTGGGAGTTTCAGTTTACTTAATAATGCAAAAGACTTGCTTTCACCAATTTTCAAGAAGAATTTTCCTGGTCAGTGGGAAACTTTTCTTCCCTCAGGTATGGTGGGTGTATTATTTATGAGTGTAATGATTTTTGCTTTTTTTAATGTAAGAAAACGTTCTGTGACTTTTGCGGGAGACGTTGGCAGCATCAGTATGGCTTTTCTTCAATCCTGGATGATGATTAGTTTGATGGTTGCTACAAAACAAGCATACTGGATATTATTTTTTGCAGTCTACGGTATTGATGCAATGATAACTATTTTGATTCGCATCAAACGAAAAGAAAATATTCTGAAGCCACATCGTCTGCATCTTTACCAGCTACTTGCGAATGAGAAAAGATGGCCTCATCTAAAAGTATCTGCACTCTATGCGCTGCTTCAATTGGTCGTAAATTTGGTTACAATCTTTCTTTATTTTTCGGAATTACTTAACCTTCCCGTATTTATAATTATTAATTCTGTATTATTCTTACTCTATGTTAGGGTAAGAATTCGAATTATTCCATCCACCTGATTCTTTGCTGTAGTAACCGGCTACTATTCCTTCCTTTCATTCCTCATTTATCATCTGTTTCGGCAAAACTGATTAAAATTAGTTTTGCCATTTGCATCACCTAACTTCATGGATGCCTCATAATCAAGACATGCCTTTTCATGTTCGTTAAGGGCTGAATAAGAAATGCCGCGTAAGTTCAATAGCTGGCCATCAGGTTCAGCGTTGCTCAGATACTCATTAATGCCTTCAATACAAAGGGTAAACTCCTGTAGTTGATACAATGAGAATGCGCGCATCCTGTATGCATTAAGGTCAAATGGCACCTGTTCCATATATGCATTAAATGCGTCAACTGCTGCCCTATAATTGCCGCTATTGAAAATTTCCATGGCTTTATTGAAGCGGTCAGCATGAGGTTCAATAAATTTTCTATGGTATAAATAACGCTCCTGTTGTTTTATTAAACTGTCATATGGAAGGTATTCTAATGCTTCCTGTATCAAGGAGTATGCTTTATCTAACTCATTTATCCGACTATAAAAACCAGTGCTAAAGAGCCAGGCGTTAACCTCAGTCTTGTTTTTTTCAAGAAAAGGATCTATATATTTAGGAATTTCACTGTCTTGTTTTTTTTCATCCATAATTGATAATAACATATGAAGATTGCGATAGTAATTAGGTTTGAGTTCATAGGCCTGTCTGGAATATAACAAACTACTATCAGACGCTCCTTTAACACTATAGGCTAATGCTATAAAAAACTCCCTCCGGGCATCAAATGGATTGCTTTTATCATTCATAAGCAAATCAATTGTTTCATCTGCTTTTTTTTCCTCCAAAAGATATCGTGCAGTTATTGCAGGTATAGATTCTCCCCAGATACTTATGTTAGGGATGGTGGGAAACTTTCCAACAAATCGTGAGGATGGTTCCCGCAGACTACCTGACATAATTTCCTGATATACTATTCGCTGCAATTTACTCGACTCAAAATTCATTTTAAAGATAACGGAAATGCAGACAAATAATAGTATGAAGGTGCCATAAATCAATTTCAAAATCTGAGGATGAATCTTTAGCGCGTTTAGATTCCTGATACTCATTCCTTTTAATTCAGAAGTTTCGGTTAAATTATTTTCAGTCTTTTGAATAATTCTCGATGAAATACCAATCGCAACAAAAAGTGTAAAAAGGATCAGAATTTCAGGCCTGTCAGCGGGAAAGTTAAAAAATGCATCCACAGCATAAAAAGCAAGCCCTGCAGAAGCTAAAAAGAAGAACTTGGTTAATTGATCTGATTCTTCCTGATTCCGTCTGTAATGTCTTATGAAGTTCCATCCGGCAAAAAGAAAAATAGATAGAAACAAAATGCCCCCTAAAATGCCTGTTTCTGCGGCATTCTCAAGAAAATCATTGTGCGCTTTATATAAATAAATAAAGCCTGTATTTACTTGGTTTTCATGCTTTAGGATGGAAATTTTCCAATTGCCACTGCCCACACCCAATAAAGGATATTCCTTGATTAACTCGAGTGACCATTTCCATGCATTGATTCTCAATCCTGCAGAAGTATCAAATTCACTTATAGAAGCTACCTGTGCAGCAATACCTTGGGTGGTTCGTTCGTTCGTTTTTGGGTATAGGTTTTGTTGAACAAATGCAAAAATTAAATAGGCGAGAAGAATGGCGCCAATATAGGATGCTCCAAGTTTTATTATTGCATTTTCCTTTTTCCTTAGATAATTAATGATGAGGTATGCAAGAAAAGTGAGTGATAGAACCAATAATCCCAGATAGAAGGCACGGGTGGCCATAAAGAAGGTAGCCAAAATACCTGTTGTAATGGCTATCCAACCAATCCGTCGTAGCCATCCTTTTTCAAAGTTTAGTAACCACAATGCAAATGGCAGCTTAACAAAAATAGATGAAGCCAAAATGTTTTTGTTGGAATACACAGTTTTGATATCTGAGATTCCGGCTATTCTCCCTTCTAAAAATAAATTAATGTTATAAAAAACGGAAACTGCATCAAAAATTAATAATCCAGTCATGACGATCACTATCAGTTTCACTAAACGCATATTTTGCATTAGAATAACTGCTACAAGAAAAGTGGCTGAAAATACAGAAAATAGTTTAGCAAATTGTAAAATCGATTCCTTAAGATTGATGGCCTGGGTGAATGACAATAGTGATAAAATTAAAAATCCGGAATAGGCAATGCCAATATTCGTAGCAAAGAATCGCATACTCGAATTAGGATTGTTTCGTACGCTTTTGTCGAAAAATATTACTATGAATGCTCCAATATTAATAAGGGAAAGGGTCAAGAATTTTGGCGCATTGGTGTCAAGTGCCATCCAGTTAGGAGTGAATGTTACGATAAAAATGTAGGCGAGAATGATAAGAATGGAAGGTGCTTCCGATAGCCGAAAGAATGGAGCACCAGCTGTGTTTTTATCATGCCTTTTATTTTTTCCCGATTTGGGCTTTACTTGTTTCGACTGTAATTCAACGATGGGTTTTTCTTTTCTGCTCATTATACCTATTGTATGCGTGGGGGGTTGTAAAATCTCTTTTTAAGATAATAGTAAATTAAAATGTCAGAATAAATTATTATTTCTCTAACTCTGCTTTTTAATGGATCAAATATTTTTTCGCGGTAAAGATAAAACAATTAGTAATTTTACATTACGCAAAACATTCAATTATGTTTTATGAAAATCATAACTATAATACAATGAAAAAGATATGAATAAAAAGCTTAAGTTAATTCTTATCAGTGTCTATAATTCATATTCGCACCTCTTCATACCAAGGTGGATCGTATTGTTGTTTGATCTTACAGTTATCTTTTTCACATTCTTCATAGCTTTCACAATCAGAGCAAATTTTGAACTTAAGGAATACCCAATTGAACGTGAAATCCCTCAGGCTTTTTTTGTTATGCTAGTCTATTTCATTTCTTTTGTTTTATATAAATCCTATTCTGGGATTATTCGCCACACCGGACTTAATGATGCTTATCGTATCTTTCAGGCTACTGGTTCTGCCTTTTTGTTTCTTTTAGGTTATGGTATTTTTATCAGACTTATGAAAATAGAACAGCCATGGACTTATTCTTTTGCAGTTATTCTAATTCATTTCCTGCTATCCTATTTTGTGCTTATGGGCTTTCGCATTGTTGTTAAGACAGTCGTTTCACAGCTTATTCGTTCAAGAAGCGACCAGCGTCAAAATGTAGTAATCTATGGAGCAGGCTCAGCCGGAATTGTCACCAGAAATGCCTTGGCAAGTGACCCGAACACATTATTTGATATCATTGCCTATGCTGATGACAATACAAGCAAAGCGAATAAATTGATTGAAGGTGTTCCCGTCATACTCACAGAGCAAGTTTTGAATGAAGATTTTGTTTCAAAGAATGAAATAGGATTGCTAATCATAGCGATTCAAAAAATAAGTATAGCAAAACGGGCTGAAGTGGTTGAAAAGGCAATTGAACTTGGTCTGGAGGTCAAAATTGTTCCTCCAATCGAAAACTGGATAAAAGGTCAGCTAAGTTCACAGCAATTAAGAGTAGTGCGCATTGAAGAACTTCTTGAGCGTGATCCTATTAAACTAGATACTAAGCATGTTGCTGGGGAGTTGTTAGGAAAAGTGGTTATGGTTACCGGTGCCGCCGGATCAATTGGCAGTGAAATTGTGAGGCAGGTATTGCAATATAACCCAGATAAGATTATTTTGGTCGATCAGGCTGAGTCGGCCTTGTATGACCTGATGTTTGAGATCAATAGTTCCACTAAACTTCGCACTGTTGCAAACAGAGCAATTGTTCAAATTGCCAATATAAATGATCACTTTCGAATGAAGCAGATTTTTGAAGCTTATAAGCCCCACATGGTATACCATGCCGCAGCTTATAAGCACGTACCACTTATGGAAGGGAATCCATATGAAGCAGTTTTGGTGAATGTTTTTGGAACCAAAATAGTCGCCGATCTTGCCCTGGAATATAAAGTTCTGAAGTTTGTGATGATAAGCACAGATAAAGCTGTAAATCCAACCAATGTAATGGGTGCAACAAAACGTATGGCTGAAATTTATACCCAAAGTCTTTCTAGTGGAATGACACAGTTTATTACAACGCGTTTTGGAAACGTTCTCGGGTCGAATGGATCTGTTATTCCATTGTTCAGAAAACAGATTGAGAATGGCGGGCCTGTAACTTTAACGCACAAAGATATCATCCGTTATTTTATGACAATTCCTGAGGCCTGCAATCTTGTTCTTGAAGCAGGTTCAATGGGTAAAGGAGGAGAAATATTTATTTTTGATATGGGAAAGCCAGTAAAAATTTATGACTTGGCTCAAAAAATGATTCGGCTGTCAGGTCTTGTGCCTGAAAAGGATATAAAAATAATCGAAACCGGTTTGAGGCCAGGAGAAAAACTCTTTGAAGAATTATTATTGAACCAGGAAACGACTTTAAAGACCCATCATCCAAAAATTATGCGGGCAAGTGTTCGGTCTTATGAAAAAACAACTGTTGAAAAACATATACAAACTCTCTTTAAATTATTATCAGAGAATGATGTATTTCTTCTGGTTCATAAATTAAAAGAAATTGTGCCTGAGTACATCAGCAATAATTCTGTCTTCAGTAAGCTTGACCCCCAATCCCAAGGGATTGAATCCGAATAACCCCGCATGAAATGAGATAAAGAAAAAGCCAAACCCAACCAAAACTCCTAAGGAGTTCAACAACTCCCTCAACACCTCACTACAAATCCTCAAATCTTCAAATTCTCAAATCAACCCCATCCAACAATGAAAAAAATCGCAGTAATTGGCCTCGGCTATGTCGGCCTTCCCCTCGCAGTGGAGTTTGCCAAAAAACGCCCCGTCGTGGGCTTCGACATCAAACCCGAACGCATCAAAGAACTCAACGAAGGACACGATCCCACCCTCGAGGTGAGCGACGAAGACCTGAAATCCGTCCTAACTTCGTCACCTAGTCACTCCGTCACTAACAAAGGTCTCTACATCACTAACTCCCTAATCCACATCCAGGACTGCCAGATCTACATCATCGCAGTACCCACGCCTACCGATAAAAACAACCGTCCCGATCTCACACCATTGGTGAAAGCTTCCGAAACAGTCGGCAAAGTGCTTAAAGATGGCGACATCGTTATCTATGAAAGCACAGTTTATCCGGGTGCTACCGAAGATGATTGCGTTCCCGTACTCGAAAAGTTCTCAGGTAAAAAGATGAACGAACATTTCTTTGTCGGCTACAGTCCCGAACGCATCAATCCGGGCGACAAGGTCCACACCCTTACCACCATCAAAAAGGTAACCTCCGGCAGCACCGTTGAAACAGGAAAAGAAGTGGATGCCCTCTACAAAGAAATTATCACTGCCGGCACCTACCTCGCTCCCAGCATCAAGGTGGCCGAAGCTGCAAAAGTGATCGAAAACTCCCAGCGCGACATCAACATCGCCTTTGTTAACGAGCTCAGCAAAATCTTCAACAAAATGGGCATCGACACCCTTGAAGTACTCGAAGCCGCCGGTACCAAGTGGAACTTCCTTCCCTTTAAACCCGGACTGGTTGGAGGCCATTGCATCGGAGTCGATCCTTATTATCTGGCACAGAAGGCCCAGGAAGTAGGTTATCACCCCGAGATTATCCTGGCAGGTCGCCGACTCAACGACGGCATGGGAGCCTATGTTGCCGGTGAAGTAGTCAAGCTGATGCTCAAAGCCGGTAAGCAGGTAAAAGACAGTAGAGTTCTTATGCTCGGCATCACATTTAAGGAAAACTGTCCCGACATCCGCAACACCCGAGCCATCGACATCTATAAAGAGCTTATAACCTATGGCATAGAAGTAGATATCTACGACCCATGGGCTTCCCCAGCTGAAGTGAAGCATGAATATGGCCTTGAATTGCTCAATACCTATCCCAAAGAAATCGGTTATGGTGCGATAATCCTTGCCGTGGCACACAATGAATTTCGTGAAATTGACATGCATCAACACAAGAAAAACGGTGCTATCATCTTCGATGTAAAAGGCATCCTTCCAAAAAAACTCATCGATGCAAGACTGTAGAGGTTAAGGTAATTTATGTCCCCTCACCCTCCGTTCGGCGTAGTTTGCAACCCATAGCCGTCAAGCTAAGACAATTTATATTGTATTTAAGGGGAGTATCGATCACTGGTAGAGAATTTCAGGACCACTTTCTCCCACCATAATGATAATAGTTTGCAAAACTAAAAGTGTGATAGCTTTCGAGCCAACCATGGTTGGCATATCCTCGTGTTGATGCTTTGTGCAAAACTGTTTTCATTGTTGTTTTCCTTGCTTGATGATTTTTAGTTACAAGTAGAAATGCTGGTAATTTTAGAATAAACTAACGCAATACATAACATAAAGTTTGATCCATAACAAAAACATTCGACCAAGTAACGACATTCAAAAAAATCAATGTGCTTCGAGCCAGTTTTCGCCTGTATTGACTTCCACCTCAACCGGAACTGACAGTGGCAAAGCTTCTTTCATATGCTTTTCAATCAGTTTTTTGAGCTCATCTATTTCACTGTGATGGGCATCAAACACAAGTTCATCATGTACCTGAAGAATCATTTTCGACTGCATCTGCTTTTCTGCCAACACATTATGAATACTTATCATAGCAATTTTGATCATGTCAGCCGAAGATCCCTGTATAGGTGCATTGATGGCATTGCGTTCGGCAAAACCTCTTACAACACTGTTCGACACGTTGATATCGCGTAACATGCGTCTGCGGCCAAGCATTGTTTCCACAAAGCCGTTTTTTCTGGCAAACTCAATCTGATGGGTCATATACATTTTAATGCCTTGGTATTCCCTGAAGTAGTTGCTGATTATATTGGCCGCCTCTCCTCTGCTTATACCCAGGCGTTCGGATAAACCAAAAGCCGAAATGCCATAAATAATTCCAAAATTGACCATCTTGGCATTACGGCGCATTTCTTTTGTAACATCTTTTAAGACAACATTATAAACCTTGGCTGCTGTTGCTGTATGAATATCAAGGCCTTTATTAAAAGCGTCAATCATATCCTTGTCGCCGCTCAGGTGCGCAATGATGCGCAATTCGATTTGGGAATAGTCGGCAGCAACAAGTGTAAATTGATTGTTCCGTGGTACAAAAGCTTTCCGAATTTCACGACCGCGTTCTGTCCGAATAGGAATATTTTGAAGGTTAGGGTTGTTTGAACTGAGTCTTCCGGTAGAAGCAACCGCCTGATTATATGAAGTGTGGATACGGCCATCGCGTGGATTGGCAAGCAAAGGAAGTGTATCCACATACGTTGATTTGAGTTTGGTAAGTGAACGGTAATCGAGAATATATTCAATGATTGGATGGGCATGAATCATCTTGCTGAGCACTTCCTCGCCGGTTGGGTACTGCCCGGTTTTGGTTTTTTTTGCATTGGTTGTTAGGCCAAGTCGTTCAAACAGCACATCTCCAAGCTGCTTGGGTGAAGCAATATTAAATTTGGTTCCGGCATGCTTGTAAATATCTTCTTCCAACAAGATAATTTCTTTCTCTAATCCATCGCCTATCTGCTTAAGGGTTTCAGCATCAATGTTTACACCTTCGGCTTCCATTGAAGCCAGCACCCTGACCAGCGGCATTTCTATGTCTTCAAAAAGTTTGCGTAGTTGTAGTTTGTCAAGAAGTGGATCAAATTTATGTTTTAGTTGTAAGGTTATATCTGCATCCTCGGCGGCATATTCTTTCAAATCGCCGACATCCGCATCGCGCATTGAGCCTTGATTTTTCCCCTTTTTACCAATAAGTGATTCGATGGCAACAGGACTGTATGCCAAATAGGTTTCGGCTAGGAAATCCATATTGTGGCGCTGATCGGGTTCTATCAGATAGTGGGCAATCATGGTGTCAAAAAGCGGACCTTTCACTTCAATCTCATACCAACGTAGTACCGAAATATCATATTTAAGATTTTGACCAATCTTCAAAATGCTTTCATTTTCAAAAAATGGTTTGAAAGCCTGCAAAAGTTGCTGGCAGTCATGATAATTTTCGGGAAGCGGAACAAACCATGCATGATGAGGCTGAATGGCAAACGACATGCCTACAAGTTCGGCAGTGTGCGCATCTATATTGGTCGTTTCCGTATCGAAGCAACATTCATCAGCCTCCAAAAGGGTATTCACCAATTTATTTACAGCTTCTTCACCCGTAACGCTTTCATAATGATGTGGCACATCATGTATGGTATTCTTTCCTGAGGGCATCATAGTAGATTCAACATCGGCACGATCAAGTTCGCTGAAAAGATCATTCTGTACTGTCTCAGCATCGCCAGGGGTGTCATTGCCAGTCTGGTCGAGAGCATCACCGAAAAGACGTTTGGCGAAATTGCGAAACTCAAGCTCATCGAACAACTGCTTTAGTTTTCCGATATCAGGGGTTTCAGTTTTTAACGCATCAGGGTCAAAAGCGATCGGCACATCCGTAATAATAGTTGCCAGCTGCTTCGACTGTAGCGCCATGTCTTTGTGCGTCTCAACATTTTCCTTCAATTTTCCTTTCAGTTCGGAAGTGTGTTGCAGAAGGTTTTCTATAGAACCATATTCAGCAATCAGTTTGATGGCTGTTTTTTCGCCCACACCGGCAACCCCTGGAATATTATCCGAGGCGTCACCCATCAGGCCAAGAATGTCAATCAACTGTTTAGGCCGTTGGATGCCATAGCGTTCACAAACCTCTTCAACTCCCCAAATAACGGCTTTTTCACCGGAACGTGCAGGCTTGTACATAAAAATGTTTTCTGAAACCAGCTGACCAAAATCCTTATCGGGAGTCATCATATAAGTGATGAAACCTGATTTTTCTGCTTCTTTGGCAAGGGTTCCGATTACATCATCGGCCTCATAACCATCCACAAGGAGCAGTGGAATATTAAAACCTTTGATCAATTCAATGATATATGGGATTGAAAGCGCCAAATCATCAGGCATTTTTTCGCGATTGGCTTTGTAAGCAGCAAAATCGGTATGCCTCTGCGTTGGTGCCATGGTGTCGATTGCTACACCGATATGGGTTGGTTTTTCGTTTTTCAAAATCTCATAGAGTGTGTTGGCAAAACCCAATATTGCAGATGTATTAAGGCCTTTGGAGTTGATACGTGGGTTTTTATTAAGGGCAAAAAAGGCCCTGTATATCAAAGCCATTGCATCTAATAAAAACAATTTTGGTCGGGTATTGGTCATAAACTTGAATTAAATGAGTTTGTAAAGGTATAAAAATGGGAAGAATGTAATGACTCTATAGTCCAAAGTCGGATTTATTAAAGGCCAATCGTTCTGCTAATACCGAATAGAGAAATTTAATAGTCCAATTATCGCTCACTCAATTGGCCTGACATTTCTATCCATCGGTTTATTTCTCAAAATTTTTCTTTAAGGAATAAAATCCAAGGCCGTTACGATGTTTTTTCTATGTATTTCTGAACTTTTTCCGACTTTTGATCCTGAATTAAGCAATATTCATTAACAATAAATGCAAGGTATTATCAAACATATACGATGGAAAATAGCACAATGGTTTGAGCGAAAATGGTGGAAGAATTATCTTTACCATAGAGCCCCCGCTGAATATTCGCAATGGAAGATGCAATACTGGGAAAATTTTTTATATAAAATCCAGATGCCAAAAGACATGGTCCGGCAACCTGTCATCGACATTGGGTGTGGTCCTGCTGGTATCTTTATGTTGTTTTCAGAATATACAATTACAGCTATTGACCCACTTTTAGAAGTTTACGAAAAGGATTTGTCTGTTTTTTCAAAAAATAGTTATCCTCATGTAAAATTTATTGCGACCAGCTTTGAGTCGTTTCAAACATCCGAAACATTTGCTACCGTATTTTGCATCAATGCCTTGAATCATTTTATTGACTTAAAGGCTTCTATACTGAAGCTTCAAAGCCTTACTAAAGATGGAGGCTGCACGGTTGTTTCTCTGGATGCTCACAATTACCCGTTTTTTAAATTCTTTTTCAGAATCATTCCCTTTGATATTTTACATCCGCATCAATACGACCTGAATGAATATGAAATGATGCTTCGTAGCTTTGGATTTTCAGTTCAAAGGAAAGTCTTTCTTAAAAAAAGATTCTTTTTCAACTACTGGGCATTTGTGCTGGAAAGAAAATGAGATACTTACAGGCTTTTCATGCAAACAAAACCCAACGCGATCATTTGAGCAACAATTTTACTATGGACTTTCAACATTCAGATTAAAATTGCCAATCAACTTCAAATATAATTCAACATTTTCAGATTTAGCCTCTATCTCGAAATTACCCGCGAATATTGAAGGTCCGGCAGTATCCACTTTGATATAGCCCCCATAACTTTTGTAATGTGATGAGGTATCAGCGAATATTTCCAGTGCAACAAATGCGGTATTGTAATAGTCAACTGAATATGTTCCGGGATGTTGATAAACAGGGCGGGCAAGGCTTCCGACACGCAATGATAGAACCACAGTTTGTTCTTCCGTTTTCTGCCTGGCAATGAGAACGAGATAGCCGTCATTGAAACTATACTGACTGAGTGAATCAAAGCGATATTCATACAAAAGATCCCCGTTCAACCGCATTGAACTAGCACAGACAATTGTTTCGCAGTTTTGAGTGTTCAATGGTTTTTCTTTTTTCCCACAAGAAAAAAGCAGCAACAATAAAGGAAAAAAGAAGAAAAATGATTTATAACTCCTTTTTATTGTATTCAACACCTTTTTTATCTTCTTCATTTTGAAATTAATGATCATAAAGCCAGAGCACAAAGATAGACAAAGCGCCTTTCTTTGCATGAAAAGTACAGGATCAAAAATTAGTTTTTACTTCCTGATTTACTTTAAAAAAATGAAATGTTCTTTTTAGGGTGAAGGACTGTAATTTTCGAGCTAGTTAATTGAAGCTTTTGCACAGATTTAACGTTGCATAAAATTCATGTACATTTGAACAAAATATTAATCTTTAAATTGCAGAATAACGCTTATGATGGAGTCCATATTACATGAGTTTGAAAGACCATTAGGCAATCCTGTTCTTGTATTTTCAGTCATGCTTTTTATTATCCTGCTCTCGCCAATAATACTTAGTAAATTAAAAATTCCGGGTATCGTAGGTTTGATACTTTCTGGAGTTGTTGTAGGTCCTTTTGGTCTCAATCTGATTGAAAACAATGCTGCAGTCGAGTTATTTTCAACCATTGGTTTATTATATATCATTTTTATTGCGGGACTGGAACTCGACTTGAATGAGTTCCGCAAGCACCGTATCAAAAGTCTGGTTTTTGGTTTTTTTACTTTTATCATCCCATTGGGGATAGGTTTTCCGTTTTGTTATTATTTCTTAGAGTATGATTTCTATCCCAGCTTGCTTATTTCAAGTATGTTTAGCACACACACCCTTGTTTCCTATCCCATAGTAAGTCGTTTAGGCATTTCAAAAAATCAAGCAGTTGCAATTACAGTCGGGGGAACAATTCTTACAGATACTGCTGTTTTAGTTTTGTTAGCATTTATTATAAATACAACTAAAGGTGTAGTAGAATCTGGTTTTTGGCTCAATTGGGGGATTTCAATAATCATATTTACTGTGATAATGTTTTTCATCATACCACGCATTGCAGCATGGTTTTTCAATAAACTTGAAAGCGAAAAACACTCCCATTATATATTTGTTCTTGCAGTTCTTTTTTTTGCAGCATTTCTGTCTAAACTTGCAGGTTTTGAACCAATTATTGGGGCTTTCATTTCCGGGTTGGTTCTCAACAGGTTGATTCCTCAATCATCAGCCTTGATGAATCGAATTGAGTTCATTGGAAGTTCACTTTTTATACCTTTTTTCCTTATCAGCGTAGGAATGTTAGTAGACATAGGGATACTTACAAAAGGTCCAACGGCTATTTATATTGCAGCAGGACTCACATCAGTTGCTTTGTTTGGAAAATGGATTGCTGCATTAAATACTCAAATTATTTACAAATATTCCCGAGCCCAGAGACAGTTGATTTTTGGGTTAAGCAGCCCACATGCTGCTGCTGCTATTGCGGTAATTCTAGTTGGATTTCAGCACGGGCTTTTAGATGAAAAGATACTCAACGGCACAATTATTCTTATCCTGGTAACTTGTATTTTTGGTTCGGTTGTGACAGAAAATGCAGCTAAAAAATTGCTTATCAGCTCGGAAGGGTTAAACGCAATTTCGGAAAGCAAAGAAGCTTTGTCTGAAAAAATTCTTATGCCAGTTGCAAATCCACAGAACATTGAAAAATTGCTCGAATTTGGCACATTCATCAAAGATAAGAGATCGCAGCTTCCAATCACTATTTTGTCTATTGTTCCCAACGACAAAAAGGCTGAAATAAACCTGATCAAAGCCCGAACAATGCTTCAGGGAATAGTAAGCCATGCCTCTGCTTCAGAAACAAAAGTTTCTTCAATGGCAACAATAGATCACAACCCATCAGGTGGAATAATAAGAACAGCCAAAGAAACTCATGCCAGTATTTTAGTTTTAGGTTGGCCACAGCGTGCCGGGTTAATCGAATATCTAATCGGGAATAAAATGGAAAGCATCATCCATTCAATAGATAAAACGATTTTCATCTGCCTCTTTTCAAAACCTTTGGTAACGCACAAACGTGTAACGATTGCAGTTCTACCATTAGCAGAACTTGAACAGGGTTTCCTTATCTGGTGTGGCAAGATGAACCAGTTAGCTTCAGAATTAAATATTCCAATACTCTATTTTTGCAATACGGGTTCAGAAAAGGCCATTGATAGTTTCAATAGAAGGCATAATTTTACAGCAAGAACAACCTTTCAACAATTTGAAGCCTGGGATGAGATACTGGCATTATCCTCCAGCGTGAATCAGGACGATATTTTAGTTTTGGTTTCAGCGCGCAGAGGTGCTGTTTCTTATATCAAAGCGCTTGATAACCTTCCGGAAAAAATAGAAAATCATTTTGCAACATATAGCAGGATCATCATCTTTCCACAACAGCCTCATGTTGAATATATCAATGAGAGGTATCAAGAACTGGATACAGCGCCAATTTTGCGCGGTGTTG
>PHDU01000156.1 GCA_002842755.1 Bacteroidetes bacterium HGW-Bacteroidetes-1
TTCAAACCTTTACATTTTGGGCAACTATCCATACTGATTTAGTTTAAGTTAATAACTGCACAAAGATAAATAAACCATACTAAATTAACAATACCCATTTTTGATTTCCTCAGCCTGCTTGTCCATTTTGTTTCCAATGATGGCGCCTGTTATCCCACCTACTGCAGCACCAACAACGGCACCTACGGCTGTATTACCTGCAGCACGTCCAATGACAGCACCAGCAGCCCCACCGGCTACTGTTCCAATACCTGCACCTTTTTGCGTGCGGGTGAGTGAGCAACCAGCAAACATAATGGGTAAAGTAAGTATTGCTAAGACAATGATTTTAAATCTTTTCATAACATAGAATTTTAATGTAAATAGATTGTGAATTGAATAATTTTTACTTTTTTATTCCTTTTATTTTAGTGAAATTTTTATTGTGGATCTTTATTACAGAAATGTGATTATTAGTGCAAATTTTTTCTGAATGCAACCAGTTTTCCCTTTGAAGAAATCACAGGCTTTTTCGTTGGCTTTATAGTCGTTTTAAAAGGTTTAAGTGTATTCTCTTTTAATAGAGAAGTAGCGTTTGTTATTGGAACTCCTTTTGGCCATAAGGCTTTCAATGCATCACTATGTTCTGGTTTTTTCATCGCTCCAAACTTTGAAACTAAATAGCATTTCTCCCTTTGATTAACCTAAAAACAATGGCAACAAGTGCAATTACAAGTAAAATGTGGATCACGTTTCCAAAGTCATAGGCATAGTACCCTGTTGCCCAAAGTAGAATTAAAATGACTGCAATGATGTAAAGTAAGTTACTCATAATGAATTAATTTTGGTGAATAAAATGTTCATTTTTAACGATACAAAGTTGATTCAGTTTTGGAGTGAAAGCATTACATCTTATTGGAAACATATTACATGTTTCACACATTTTTTGGAGATAATTAAGCACTGACCAGTGGTGTTAACAATAAACTTTATAAAGTCCAACCCAATTTGATTTTAACTATACGTTGAAATTTTATGGACATCAAAAAAAAATCTGATTCTGCAATTGCAGGATCAGATTTTCAATTTTTGACTTGCTTTAAGTATCAGAGCAGCGTAAATTAATTATCTTGTCTGCAAGACTATGGGTGATTATAATATGCTGCATGATGCTAAAGATCGCGACGACGAAGCGAGTTTGCAAATTCCTTTCGTTTATAAAAATCATCATCCATCCTGATGTTTTCTTCGCCTGTATTTCTACCAACATAATTGTGGTAGATTTTGAGCTCGTAATCAGGAACAATGGCAGTTCCTTTGCTGAAACGACTTGCTTTGGCAAAGGTCAGATAATCAATCTGATTGGTTTGCACCTCGCGGTTTTTAACATCAAGACGTGCCAGTCCAATTGGGATGATCAGATGGTCATCACCGTCTTTGTTCATAAAACCATGAACGCCATTATCTGCAGGAACATCAAAAGTTTTATGACCTTCTTCTATTACAGATTGATCAACTTTCACATCGAGATATACTACCTTTTCTGCCTTTTTGTTCACCATCAAACCATCTACTTTTCCAATAGAACGGTTGCCTGCATCTTTTACGACCCATCCTCTTACGTCTTCATAAGTATCGGCAACTTTATAATCAGTCAATTCATGAATGTAAAATATGTTTTTATTTTTTTCTGACATAGTTGTATGTTTATTAAGATTAATTCATTTTTTGTAGTAGATCTGCGGCACTTCTGAAAAAAGCTTTTACATCGTCTTTTTGATCCAAGGTGAGTATCTGTGGATTGATTTTGGCGACAGTCCTTTGAACCTCAGCTGCTTCAGCACTTAAACCTGGAAACATAGCCTTTTGCATCGAACTTAATGAAGCAGTTATAATATCGCCTGCTTTTCTTATATCCGTTGAATGTGTAACTGCATAAGGATCATTAATGATTTTTTCGGCAAGTACTTTCACTTTGTCCAAATCTGTTTTTATATCAAATCCGAGATCGTTCGCCAAAGCGCCTGTAGCATTTGCCAGTTCAGTAAGTGCTTCATTTGCGAAGGTATGATCGAATGTCATGGCAGTATCGCCTGACTGGATGAACGATACATAGGCATTCACCTGTGCATTGTCTTCACGCACATCTATAAGGTCAGTTTTTGATAATGGTTCTTCACTTATCATTTCGTTGTTACTGGTGTACAAAAAGTACACGATCACACCCAGAACAAATATGCCAAACAGCACATATGGAAGGATGCTTTTTTTCTTTTGAATTTTAATTTCTGTCATATTTTTATGATTTATTTATGGATGAGAAAGGTTTATTCTAGATAAAAACACATCTGTTTTTCTAAATTGATACCCAAGTGCAAAAAAAAAATGATTGGGTGTTTCAAATTAACGTCAGCCTTCACATTATTTAAGAAGTGAGGCAATGGTTTGAAAAATAGAATTAAAAAGCAATTATTTACTATTTCTCAGGACTCATCTTTGGTTGTACGGACCAGACCGATACCAGCAATAAAAAAGATAAGTCCAAGTACCCCAAATATAGCCAGCGATTTCAAATCACGGGTTTCGCCAGATGTGCTTGCAAATACTACTGCAGCATATATCAAACCTGCAGTACCTAGAACAGTAAGAACTGCTCCAAAAACTCTTTTAACATTCATAATTTTTAATTGAAATAATTGTAATTAACAAGATTTTAAATTGAGCATTACTATACTGCTGAAAACTGCTGTTTTTAAGATTTTGTACTTAAACTGGTGAATATCCATAATCTAAAATATTGGATTGAGATATGAATGAACTGATCAATTTACAGCAGTAGTTTTTTTTCAGATTTTAGTCTTTATTGTTTTTGCCAATATCCTTCAATGATTCCAGAAGTCCATCCATATCATGATTGAATTCTCTTTTGAAAACTTCCCAGTCGGAATGTTCTAATTCATAAGCATCCAACCTTCTTCTAAGATCTTCATTTTTCAGTTTTAGATCTTCTATTCTTTTTCTTCGAAGATCATCAAGAAGTTTTTCTCCGGATTGGTTGACAATCGCACGTAATTCTTCAATACGCACTTCGTCAGACTGTCTAAAAACCCATTCCACAAGCATCAATATACAATAATAAAAAATTGATAAGTATTGAAGAACAATTGTTATTTATAAGGTAATTTATG
>PHDU01000052.1 GCA_002842755.1 Bacteroidetes bacterium HGW-Bacteroidetes-1
ACATGCACAAATATAGTGCGGGACACCCAAATCTCAAAACGTGTTATTGATAACCAGTGACTTACGTGTCTTTTTTTGAAATGTGCGGAAAACAAGAAATATGTTGCAGAAAATGAAGTGAAAAGACGATTAGCAAGATAATAACTTGAGAAAACATGGAGGTATATGATTGTATGTTAATAAGTTGTTTCATTGGTGTAAATGATTGTTCTCAGCGAAATAGATGGACTCTAAAAGTACAATATGATAATTAAAAATGCAAATTTTTCAAACGTTATTATAAAGCAGTAGCGTTTGGGGTTGCCTATCACAGTGGCGAGTTACAATTCAGACTTTCTCAACAACTTAAACAAATCAATATATAATCGGATAAACAACAACAATGCTTTGAAATTTTCTTATTGCACAGATTTATGCTGCATTGTACTTTACAAACAGCCCCGCTTTGAGGACGGTGCTACATATCAAAACATCCTTATAAGCGATGCTTTTGTTGGTTTCCTGTTTTGAATGGAAGTTAGCTTAAAGGCGGATTATCTTATTAACTAATTGTATATTAGTTACATAGAATGCTCGCACTATTCGTTATTCACTAAATATCTGACCGAGACACATCAGCCATCAAAGTGCTTTCGCCACATCATTGCTTCATCCATTTTCCGCTTTCGCTTAGGCCTGTAGGTGCAGTAAGCTGATACATATAAATGCCATTAGCCAGATAACTGGTATTAACAAGGCTTTCGGTGCCGATAAGATGCTGCTGCAATACGATTCGTCCGTGTTGGTCTAACAAGCGAAGCAATGCCTGTGGGTGTTGTGCTGCAAGTCGTATGTTCATCTCGTTGCCTGGGTTGGGATAGACAATGGCCTCCCGAACCTGAAATTCAGGCATTTTGTCTATCCCTGTGAGCAGACCCTCACTATTGAGTTTGAGCAGGATGATATCCCTTTGGTTAGCTGTTGCATTGTGATAATCAAAACGAGCCCCACCTAATAAACAGCCACCATCATTTGTAGCCATCAGGTTCATCATTACATAATAGGCATCACCACCGTAAAAGCGTTCCCAGCGCAAGTTGAGCATACTGTCTGTTTGGAAAACTACCAACCAAGAGGGCTGATGGGCATAATATGGATTGCTTAAGGATAAATTGCTTGTACCACCTGCAAACAAAGTATCCGGATGTTTAAAATCTATTCCTTTCCAGACAGATGGAAAATCAATTGTATCTGTTTGACGCCATCTCCAAAACAAATGTCCTGTAGTATCAAAAGGATGAAACTGTTTGATTACAGCAAGATTATAGCCTGGTAAATTTCCAGAGAAAAGATAAAAAGTGGAATCATTTGCCCATTTGCAACTTGAGTTTCCCAACATGCTACGGGGTATTTGATAGTACTCAATGACATTGAATGAAGAATCAAGCTTTTCATATAGCCATGGGAATACTTTCAAAGCCCAAATAATGGAATCATTTAGTTGCTGCATGTCAACATAATGACCGAAATTATTCGAATCAGGCAGATTCCATTTCACCAGGGTAAATGTAGAATCAAACTCATAAACCATTGAAGTGAAACGCGCTGGATTAATACTGCATGATCCAAAAAGTAAAATGTTAGTATTTGGTTGAACTTTAGTTGCAAAATCATATATCCTTGTATCCGGACTAATAATATGGGTTTTTGAAGATAACTCTTCAAAATTCGTATTATATACCTTATTAAAAAAAGATACATTTAATCCGGTAACCGAATCGGAAAGCGCTCCGAACAATGAAATATTGTCGTCCTCAATGAAATGAACGGAGGATATATATATAGCTTTAACA
Source organism: Bacteroidetes bacterium HGW-Bacteroidetes-1 (assembly GCA_002842755.1). Lineage (GTDB taxonomy): Bacteria > Bacteroidota > Bacteroidia > Bacteroidales > F082 > JALNZU01. The sequence goes on from PHDU01000052.1 coordinate 1,833, forward strand.
CTATCTTCTATCACTAAAGCATCAAGAATATGACCTTCTTTGTCTAGTTTGTAAATGAGTGCATAATTTTTAGTGCCATTCAATTTAAAGGCATTTGCAGAAAGAAAGACTTCCCTGTTTTCGTTTTCTTTCATATCCATAATCAATAAATCATCCCTACACTTAAGGTTTGTTTGCCATGCTTGCTTTTGGCATAATACGGGATAAAGTGTTATTAGTAATATAAAAGTTAAAAAATAAGCTTTCATGTTGTAGTTCATTAATAACAATAGTAAGTCTGTAAAAATAGCTTATCTCATATCAATAAATGGCAGCTAATGCCTGTTGAAAAATAAAATTTTGCAGACAAAAACCAGTTCTTACAAACTTACTATTGTGTTAGGTTAATTAATCATCAATGTGGCCTGCCGTGATCTTATTTCCATAATAAACAGTATAATAGTGGAAATAACGCCCTCCTCCTGACCACATCAACAAATAATCATCAATTACTACATGCGAAAACTCTTTCCCAAAAGGGCGCAATCCTTCCGCAGGATCATTGATGATGATATGTGATTGTTGCAGATAATGGTTGAGCGTATCGCTTGTTAAGCAATTGTGCTCCGGATAGTTCCAGCCTGTATATAACCTCTCGTTATAATACATAATGCCATCTGCAACACGGGTTTCAAGGTTTACGAACACATATGGCTCTGTTGTCACCACCGGATGATTTAGTTTCCATTGCAACTGATCCGAGGCATCTGATATACCTACCATTGTGCCATCGCACCTGCCTACTGGTGGATCCCCATAAATCTGTCCCAGCGACCCCCAAATCCAATCTTCACCCTCCTGAAAAGGGAAGTAAAGCCCTTCGATCAAGCGTAAACCAAATACGTTGGTACTACTGATATAGGCCGTATCGCCTGTAATACTGTCAAGGTTCACATCTGTCAGTTTCAGATATTTGTCATCACCTTCCAAAGCGTTCAGCGCAAAAGCGTAGTCAGCTTCAATGGTTTCATTCAGGTTAGCCATGTCGGCTAACGCAACCATGTTGTTTTCAACCAATATGGTATAGGTATTCATACTCACTTTATGTGCTTCGTACTGCTGGTCGGGCCGGGCAAAGTGGTAATTCTGTAAGGCCTCGACGTACCATACGACCGAATCAAGGCTCAGGCTTTCACCTGATTTAAAACCGTTTGCCAGTTTTGTGTCAAAGGATTGGATAAGCTGTACGGTTGCCCTGCTTTGTTCATCTGAAAAGTTTGCAGATGGTTTGTCACCTGTTACTGTTTCTTTTTGACACGCGTTTGTCATCACGCTAATCATTGTTAAAAAGACAATGCTTTTTAGGGAAAAATATTGTTTCATAAAAATTGGTATTGTGTTGAAAAATGTTTTTGTTTTGTTTCGTAGAAGGTGCTGGTCTGTCTAGATCACTATCAACAGAGCAGCCACATTCAATCGAATTTATTCTTCCCCAGTCGAAAAATATATTTTGTTGTGCAACAGTACACATATTGCTTGCAAAAAAGCCCCTCATCACAACAACTGTGTAAAGCTGCTACAGGTGATGGATTGTTTATCCATTTTGGCCGTGCCGGTAGGGTTGTGTAAATATTGTGGGGGGGGGTAAATAACTGTAATTCAATCCAGTAAATCAAATTTAAAAGACCAAACAAAAACAATAAGTTGTTGCGTTTAGTAGAACCATAACCGTATTTGGGCTTCTGATTTAAAAACATCTCAGGAATGACTTGGTTGTTGCTTATGCAATAATAATGAATTAATTTAAAAATACAATTTGTTTCGCTTTATTTATTTGAAGCTTTTATTCGCTATTCACTATAAACCCACCCAACCCAGGATTGATTTGTAGGATTAGTTTTGAATGGGGATACGTATAAAAACATCCTTATAAGCGATGCTTTTGTTGGTTTCCTGTTTTGAATGGAAGTTAGCTTAAAGGCGGATGATCTTATTAACTAATTGTATATTAGTTACATAGAATGCTCACACTATTCATTATTCACTATTCGTTATTCACTATATATCTGACCGAGACCAGCCATTAAAGTGCTTCCGCCACATCATTGCTTCATCCATTTTCCGCATTCGTTAAGGCCTTTTTGTTTTGCCTACATGTAAATCAGGGCTAAAGATGTTATTCAGAATCAGAGATGCTCCATTGAATCAAGTCCTGCATATTATCGGGTGAAAGAATAAAATGTGCTTGAGAAGTGTAAACTTCAGTAAATGATTTTGACGGTTTTGGCTTTCGTTTGCCTGACCATTTGAATTCAAAGCTTATCAGTTTTCCGGCTCTTTCCTCAATTAAATCAACTTCAGCACCATCATAATTGCGCCAGAAATAGAGATTCGAAAACCGGTCACGGTAGGCAATAATCTTCCTGATTTCATTCACGCAATAGTTTTCCCAAAGCGCACCCACATCCGTTCGTCCATTGATTTCGCTGAAGTTGTTAATTACTGCATTGCGAATACCATTGTCAGTAAAATAATATTTTCGACTTTTTTTGATTTCATTCCGCAAGTTGGAACTGTATGAACCGAGCCTGAAAATAACAAAAGTCTTTTCAAGCAGATCGAGGTACCTTTCGATGGTTACCGTGCTGGTCCGTAGTAAGTTGGCAAGCTCATTTACCGAAACCTGACTGCCCATCTGTAACGCGAGGGCCTTAAGTAATTGCCTTAGCAATTGTGGATTTCGCAATTGTTCAAATTTAAATATGTCCTTGAATAGGTAATCGCTGCTAAGATGGAGCAGACGCCGCTTTTTTTCCTCATCAGGCAGGGAAACAATGCCCGGATATGTACCAAAAATCAGATTGTTAGGAAGTTTTTCGAGGTACGAAAGCCATCCTTCCGTATCAATGATCTCCTTCATTGCTAAAGGAAATAGCTCAAAAGCAACGTTTCTTCCAGTGAGAGGCTCGCCGGTTTGGTTGGCAAGATCGAAACTACTCGAACCCGTTGCAATTATTTTTGGAGAATAGGACTTATGGTCAACCAGCAGCTTAAGAATTGCTCCAATGTTCTGTACCACTTGTGCCTCATCAAGGGCAATCAAATGCTTATTACCAAACAACAGCCTGATGTTTTCGATATTTTGCGATTGCAGGGTTTCAGATACAACCGGATTTTCGCAGTTGAAAATAGCCATTTCCGAATGTTTTTCTTTTAACATTTCCAGGAGGGTTGATTTTCCCGTTCGTCTGGCTCCATAAATCAATATGACTTCAGGATGCTTAAGTTGTTTTTCGATCGTTGCTAATAATTCCCGATTAAACATGTCAGCTTATTTTTAACAAAAGTAAAAAATATACTCGAATTCTGAACCTTAACTATCAATATTAAGCATAAAATTAATACTTAACTTATAATATTCGGTATTTTTAATTTTTCCCAGTACAGCAAAACCAGCTTTATGTAGTGAACAATAGTACCTAAGCTTGATTTGATTGATGTTGTAATATTGTTCGTTAGATGGAAAGGAGAAATGTAATAGTCCAATTATCGCTCATTCAATTGGCTCAACCCGCAAAGCCTTAATGTTCCTTTACCAACTTGTGCACCAGCCATTTTTCTCCGTCCCAGAGGCGCACGAGGTAGAGGCCTGCCGGAAGGTGGGCTGTTGTTAGCTTATGGAAACGACCTTGTGCAACTGCATGATAAACCAGTCTTCCCGAGTGGCTGATGAGCTGCACTTGAAGTGGGGTGATGTTGGTGCCTTCTGGGAGTTGAAGCCAGGTTTCGGTGGTGGCAGGGTTGGGATAGAGCAGGAATCCTGCACCGGATACTGCAGGCCTATGCTCCAGGATGCTTACCGTGGTATCCATAATTTCGACCAACCAGATGTCGGTTTCACCCTTGAGGGTGCAGTTCACATCAATGCCGTTGCTTCGGGCGGTAGCGCCCAGCAGGTAGTGCGTGGGCGAAAAGACATGCATTGCAAACAGGCTGTTGTCAACGGGGCTGCCAAGGCATTTGGTCCAGAGCAAATCGCCCTGTGGCGAGAGGCGGTGCAGGATAACCGTGTGCCCACCTTGCAGCGACTCATTGCACAATGCATCGCCATCCTGTGAAGTGGAGTTGCCACCCACGATGAAGCCCCCATCGTCCAAGGGACGAATGATACGAGGCACATCATAGCCTGTACCACCCAAACAACGCTGCCATTCTATTTGGCCTATACTGTCCACTTTAACTACCCACATATCGGACCAGTTACCATTGCCTGGAATACCATGATAGCAGCTTATATCGCCATCATTGGAATTGGTATATCCTAAAAAAACATAGCCTCTATTAGCTGTATGAAGCACATCAATAATGGAAGCGCTATTACTGCCACCATAGCATTTCCACCATTCTAAATAACCAAGGCTATCAAGCTTGAGCAACCATGCACCGCTTTGCTGAAAGGGTAAGTCGTCCCGACAAGAAAATTCGCCATTCCATAAGCTAACTGATCCACCAATAATGTAACCGCCATCCGAAGTGAGGTTAACTGTGTAGCCGGTATCATTGCTTGTTCCCCCAAAAGTTCTTTCCCAAAGGATATTTCCATCCCAATCAATTTTCACAACCCACACATCATTCATTCCATTATTGTATGCAATATCACCATCCGACGAACCGGTGGTGCCTACCAATACATAGCCGTCCTCATGGGCATACTTGATTTGCATGGCATATTCTTTATGTGTACCGCCCAGGCAGCGTGACCATTCTTTATTGCCCAGGCTGTCGGTTTTCACCAACCACCAGTCGCCATTGCTGCTGTGGTTGCAGCCCACATCGCCATCCTGCGAATAGGTCTCGCCAAACATCAAAAATCCCCCGTCAGGCGTGCGTAGCATTTGCGATGTATATTCGTCTTCACTGCCACCAAAGGTATATTCCCATTGTATTTGACTGAATTCATTTATTTTGAAAAGCCAATAATCATTCTTCCCATTGTTAAATGAAATATCACCATTATTTGAATACGTACCTCCAAACACAACCAACTCATGACTTTTATTCAGATCATTTGCTTGCAGTACTGTTCTTGGACCTTCCCATAGCGACCCCCATAGCATTGTTGAAAAACTATTTCTAAATCCTGCGACCTAAGCAGAATGCTAATTTGGAAAAGAGAAAGTAAAAGGAAAAGTCTTCTCATTTTTTGTTTTTTTTAAAACAGTTACAACTGGCTTTTGTCCAGTTGTAACTGTTGGTTAAGCAGTTTATTTTACAATCACAACCTTGCCGGTTTTAAAACTGCTGCCTGTTTTCAGGCTGTAGTAATAGGTGCCTGCATGAAGCTCACGCGTGTCCCACACATACTCGCCTTTTGGCTGGCTGAGCTGCACCTGATGCACCGTCTTTCCAGCTGCATCACGTATCTCAAGCACAGCCTGCGGCTTCTCGCCTTCAAGGGTATAGCCGAAGCTCACCCAGTTGTTGGCGGGGTTGGGGCGGACCTCCACCGAGGGAGGCAAATGCGTTTGGACATTCGTGTTGTTCACCGGTTTCATCTTCAGATCTTTGTCAAGTGCCGAAGGACAATCGCAATAATCATATTCGCCAATAAATGCCATGATGTTGCGGGCTTGTGTGCCTGCCAAACCATTGCTTTGACCGATCAGGTCGAGGAGCATGGCTTTTTCAGTGGCATCCAGCTCAAAGATAGTGCGGTCTGCCGACAGCAAGTCTGCCTGCAACTGCTTGAGACTCGTATATCGGTTGTGCTCTGCAAGTTCTTCGCCAGTGAGTGCATAGAGCTGTGGCAGCATGGCTGCCAGGCTCAGTGCCTGACTCGTTTTCCCTTCCTGCATAAAAGCATCCACTAGCTGCTTATCCATTGGAAGGCTTTGTGCTGCGGCCAGGCGGTCGCGCAGGCCTTGCATATCGGAGCTGTAGTTGTGAACAAAGTTGTGCAGCAAGGCTCTCTCTGCCATGACCTGTTGCAGGCGGTGTTGTGCCATCTGACTTTGCAATATGGTTTTGTAGGTGATGTTGCCCCGCAGGCTTTCCAGCACTTCGATCATATATTCGGGCAAGGGTTCAGTTTTGGATAGAAGGTGTTGCATCAGTTCGGCATCTTTGAGTTCATCAGGATTGGTACTCAGCACCTCAAAGATAATACTTTCGGGCAACACATCGGTGCGGTCGGCAGTTTTTTTCAGCACTTCCTTGCTCAGGTGGGGCGAACCCCCTAAGAGTTGTGCACGCAGTTCCCACATATCGTCGGGCCAGGCCGTTTCTACTGCCGTGAGCATGGTGGTGGTGCTGCCGCCGTCCACCAGGCTGGAATAGAGGTTGGAGAGGTTGTCGAAAGCCGCTCGGCTCTCGTCAAGCTGTTCTTCAAAATAGCTTTGCTGTCCCGTGCTATATAGCAAAATCTCACTCACTATTCAATCAAACCATAAAAAAACCCTGCTGTAAAAAGCAGGGTTTAGTATGAATATTTTTTTAATCCATTACCCTTTTGACCATTACCAGCCAAAAAGAGGAAAATCAGACATCAGCTTGTTTACTTTATTCTTAACAGCATCGATTGTTGATTCGCTATTGACATTGCTGATTACTTCGTCGATCAGTTCCACGATAACATCCATGTGCTGTTCTTTTAGTCCGCGGGTGGTGATGGCAGGTGTTCCAACACGCAAACCCGAAGTCTGGAACGGAGAGCGGCTATCGAAAGGAACCATGTTTTTGTTGATGGTAATGTCCGCCTTCACAAGTGTATTTTCAACAATTTTGCCGGTAAGATCGGGGAGCTTGCTGCGTAAATCGATCAGCATTAGGTGGTTATCTGTTCCATCGGAAACAATATGATATCCTCTGTTAATAAAAGATTGTGCCATAACTTCTGCATTCTTTTTCACCTGAAGCACATATTCAAAATAACTATCGCTTAGCGCTTCTCCAAAGGCAACGGCTTTACTTGCAATTACATGTTCAAGAGGGCCACCCTGAATTCCGGGAAAGACAGCCGAATTAAGAAGGGTCGACATCATCTTCAATTCCCCTTTTGGTGTAGTGATACCCCATGGATTTTCAAAGTCCTCGCCCATTAAAATCAGGCCGCCACGGGGACCGCGTAAAGTTTTATGGGTGGTGGTGGTTATGATATGACAAAATTCAATCGGGTCGTTGAGCAATCCTTTTGCTATCAAACCCGACGGATGGGAGATATCAGCGATCAGAATAGCATCAACCGCATCGGCAATGTCGCGCATCCTTTCATAATCCCAGTCGCGTGAGTATGCCGAAGCACCAGCAATGATCATTTTTGGTTTTTCTTTCATGGCCAGCTCTTCCATCCTGTCATAGTTGATAAGACCCGTCGCTTCATCCAAACCATAGGCTACAGGGCGATAAAGTATTCCGGAGGAATTAACCGGAGACCCGTGTGAAAGATGACCTCCATGAGAAAGATCGAGCCCCATAAAGGTGTCGCCGGGCTGAAGACAGGTTAGAAAAACAGCCATATTGGCCTGTGCACCTGAGTGTGGTTGCACATTGGCATATTCTGCATCAAATAGTTCGCAGGCTCTGTCGATGGCAAGTTGTTCGGTCTGGTCAACAATCTCACAACCTCCATAATAGCGTTTGCCGGGATAGCCTTCTGCGTATTTGTTGGTAAGCACTGAGCCCATGGCCTCAAGCACCTGGTCGCTCACAAAGTTTTCTGATGCAATCAGTTCGATGCCATGCATCTGCCGTTCTTTTTCCTTTCGGATCAGATCAAAAATCTTTTCATCTCTTTCCATATAAATCAAATTATCAGTTTGAAACTAAGGGTTTATTTTCTGCTGCAAAGTTAGAAAAAAAGCAGACTGGTATATCAAATGCCAATAAACAACCATTGGTTCGTTATTGCTGAATTTAGTAAACAAAACTTGATGGATATTTCAATTTCACTTGAAAACAGGCCAAATTCAATTCCTTTGTAAGATTTTTTTGGAACTGACAAGATGTGAACAGCAATCCAAAGCAATTGACCGGAACAGCAAAAGGCCATTTGTTAAAAAAATAAATTCTAATACTTCCCCGTTCTATACTAAAAACCTTTCCTAACAGTTAAATGTTTAGGTTTGCAAGTTTTACAATAATTATGATCAAATACGACACTTTTACACTTGAAAACGGATTGCGCTTTGTGGTACACCGCGATGTTACTACACCTATCGTTGCCATGAATATTCTCTACGATGTAGGAGCAAGAGATGAACAATCTGATAAAACTGGTTTTGCTCATCTTTTCGAACATTTGATGTTTGGAGGCTCGGTGAACATCGCGCGCTACGATGAGCCACTCCAACGGGCAGGAGGTGAAAACAATGCTTTCACCAACAGTGATATCACCAACTATTATCTCAGTCTTCCAAAAGATAACCTCGAAACTGCTTTCTGGCTTGAGTCGGACAGGATGCTTAGTCTGGCCTTCTCTGAAAAAAGTCTGGAGGTACAGCGTCAGGTTGTGACTGAAGAGTTTCGGCAAAACTACCTTAATCAACCTTATGGTGATGTGTGGCTTTTGCTCAAACCACTGGCTTATAAAAAACATCCTTATCAGTGGAATACCATTGGCAAGGAAATTTCTCACATTGAGCAGGCAACTTTGGAAGATGTTAAAAGCTTTTATGCCGCTTTTTACAACCCAAATAATGCGATTATAGCCATTGCCGGTGATGTGGAAACCCATGAAATAAAAACACTTGCAGAAAAATGGTTTGGCCCGATTCAGGCAGGACCTTCAAAAAGCCGAAAGATTTCTCCCGAACCTGCGCAAAAAAAGGCAAGGCATCTCACGGTGAAAAAATCCATTCCTGCAAATGCCATTTACAAAGCCTGGCATATGTGCGGACGTACTGATGAGGATTATTATGCAACAGACCTTATCTCCGATTTGCTGGGGACCGGTCACTCTTCGCGACTTTTTAATGAACTGGTTAAAAAGCAGCAACTATTTACCGAAATAAATGCTTTTGTGACAGGCGACCTTGATCCGGGATTGATTGTGGTAACCGGCAAAATCGCTCCAGATGAAGATGTTTTAAAAGCGGAAGCAGCGCTGCTCCAACAGATTGAACGTCTGAAAAAAGAAGGGCCTTCAGCTGAGGAGCTAAGAAAGGTGAAAAACAGAATCGTTTCCGGACAGGCTTTTTCTGATATCTCGGTGCTTAATAAAGCCATGAACATCGCATTTTATGCCCATCTTGGTGACGTAGAACTCATCAATACTTTGCAAAAAAAGTATCGAAAAGTGACAGCCTCCGACATACAAAGACTTTCTCATCAGATCTTTACTGAAGAAAATTGCAGCACACTCTATTACCTGAAAGAAAATGACTGAAATACACCATCCGGTAAGGCTTCATGCCCCGTCTGTAATAACCGCTTCAAGCATCAACCTGAACGAGCCACAGTGCATTGTTCTGCCAAACGGAATACCTGTATATAGCTTTCCCGACCTGAGTCAACAGGCCTTGCGTTTCGATTTGATACTCGATGCCGGCAGCGCCATACAGCAAAAACTACTGGTTGCCAGTACTACGGCATCCATGATCAAAGAAGGAAGTACAAAATACAGCGCCACAAGTATCCATAAAAGGATCGACTATCATGGTGCGTATCTTGATACACAAAGCACCAGAGATTACACTTCCATCTCTCTTTTCTGCCTTGCAAAAAGCCTTCAATATTTGCTTCCGATCCTGGAAAGTATTCTGAAAGAGCCTCTTTTCAAGCAACGCGATTTTGATGTCTTCAACCTCCGACAGAAGGAGCAGTTTCTGGTCAGCAATCAGAAAAACAAACATGTAGCAAACAGGATTTATACAAAAAAACTGTACGGAGAAGGCACTCCTTACGGACAAGTAGCCGAAGAGAATGACTTCGACAAATTGCAAACATCCGACTTAAAGAGCTACCACTCGCAGCATTTTCATCCTGCCAATTGTAGCATTATAATCAGCGGCCCGGTGAATGAAAAGACCCTGAAAGAGATCGAACAGTATTTTGGTGATCAATGGTCACTCAAAAAGAAACAAACAGATTTCGAACAGAATACATTGTTTAACCCAGGCCTTCATCAGGTGGATAAACCGGGCTCACTGCAGTCGGCTATCATGATGGGGAAACCAATGATACACCGGACGCATCCTGATTATTTTGGGGTGCTTGTAATGAATACGATTTTAGGAGGTTACTTTGGCTCTCGTTTGATGGCCAATATCCGTGAAGACAAAGGGTACACCTATGGCATCCATTCGCAGATCGCACCTTTACGCAAAACATCGTCGTTTATGATCAGCACTGAGGTAGGCACATCAGCCACAAAAAACACACTTGCTGAAATTAACAATGAATTAAACAGAATGCGCACTGAACTTGTAGGTGAAGATGAACTCAATCTGGTTAAAAACTATCTTGCCGGTTCGTATATGCGTGGGCTGGATGGCGTGTACAATCAGGCTGAAAAGTTCAGAGCTACCCTTGACAACCAACTTGGAATGGCGTATTTTGCAAACAGTCTGAAAGCGATCAGCAGTGCTACTTCAGAAGAAATTAAAGAGCTTGCTGTTAAGTACTTGGATCCTGATTCGATGCTAACCGTGGTTGTTGGGAATTTGGAAGTCACACGATCATAATAAGATGTATGCTGTGAATAAAAATACTTTAGTAAGCTAAATACCGGAATAGATTTTGCCCGTTTCACAATAAAAGAAGAAAAGAGAAATGAAAGTTTTTAAATATGTAGGTTGTTTCTTATTGATTTTATTTAATATTAATATACTTGCAATGATTCCAGAAAGGCCTGTCCTTGAGGAAATATCGGTATCTTATTTTTCAGATATTAATGTACGGGTTAAATGGTCGCAACAGGATGCTGATAATATAAGAGGATTTATAATTTATCGATGGGATCAGATTATTGGCTATGATTCTGTTGGTTTCGTTGGAATACCTCAATTAAGAATTTGGGATGACCCAAATGCTCCATCTGGTAGCGAAAGATGTATTTACAGGATAAGTACTTTATATGGTGAGGTATTTGGCGAAACCTTTGAAACGCCTATGTCTGATGAACGTTTTCAATCAATTCTTTTAAACCAGAATATAGACTACGACCCTTGCAAACTTGAAAACACGCTTCAATGGACAGAATATCAAATTGACGGGCAAGTTGATTCCTATAGAGTTTGGGTCAGAACAGATCAATCTGTCGGAGTTCAAGTTTTGGATGTCCCCATAACAGAACTTACAGTTGTTGATAGTGTATCTACCTGGGGAAATACATCGCATAGAACCAAAATTTATTCATACACTCATTCTGGCATTGAGCCAGATCGCGTCTATACATATTATGTTGAAGCAATCACCGATACCTCACCAACATATACAGGTCGTTCAAATACTGTATCTAAAAACGCGCCAGCCTACCTTCAACCTCAACCGCCCCATATAACGCGCGTTACAGTAGACGAAGCCGATTATGTGTGGATCTTTTACGAAACTACTACCACAGATTTGATTCTGAGTGAAGGCATTAACCTTAATCGTTATGTAGAACCACCTGCGATTGATAGTCATTATATTTTGGATTTCCCCCCTACAGAAAACAGGATAAATGATACAGAATTAAACACCCAAACAACCAGTTATTATTATAATCTGGAGCTTATCGACAATTGCAGCAATCCTGTTGCTGAGTCCAACCTTCATCGCACTATCCTTCTGGAAGGCGATATTGATGCCGGTTTCATTGTCAGCTTGAATTGGAATGAGTACAAAGGATGGCCAGTAATGGAGCAAAAACTCTATCGTAAACAAGCGGGCGACTCAATTCTACTAGTAACCTTTTCCCCCGGAGTAACTGATTATTTAGATGATATCTCAGCACTTCCCAACAGAGAAGCTCGTTTTGAGTATTATCTGGTTGCGGAAGGTGACGATCCGGGTATCCAGACTTCCCGTTCAAACACCTTGAAAATTCAGCCTGATTTTGAACCTTTTATGCCAAATGCTTTTAATCCAAATGGCGTAAACAATATTTTTAAACCCATTATCTCATTTTACAACACAGACGGCTATTTGTTCCAAATTTATGACCGATGGGGTGCAGTGGTATGGGAAACTGCAGATCCAACAGAAGGTTGGGATGGGAAAAATGCCAATGGGGAACTTTTCCCGGTAGGAACATTTGTTTTTCTGCTGAAATATACATCAAGTGCCGGATTGGAGTCAACAAAGCAAGGAACTGTAACATTGGTATATTAATTAGTTATTTACAGAAAGATCATAAAGCTTCTCCGTTTCCATCAACAATGATTTAGCATCGGGGATTATCAATAATTGAAAACCTATTGTTTTTCAATTAAGGATGACTTGCAGTTCTCGCTTTTTCACATTATTTTTGCTGCCATCAAGAATGAACCATGTCCAAAAAAATCCTTTTGTTTCTATTGCTTTCTTTTGGGGTTTTCTTCCATCTTGTAGCCCAAGCTGAATTGGATGAACGTGCCATGATCAATTTTCGAAAAGGTTTGGGTTTTAACGCTCCTGACAGCACTTTTGGCGTAAACCTTCGATTGAGAATGCAAAACCGCGTTGCTATCAATCTGAATGATGACTTCAGTTTACGCGACATTGAAGCCAGGGTGAGCCGGTTAAGACTCAGGTTTGATGGCTATATTCTTAGTCAAAAGATTACCTATTATATTCAGCTTTCATTTTCTCGCGGAGATCAGGATTGGGACAATACGCATATTCCGAACGTGGTGCGCGATGCTATGGTTTATTATCGTTTCAACCCTCACTTTTACATGGGCTTTGGTCAAGGAAAACTGCCTGGTAACAGGCAACGTATCATTTCGAGCGGACAACAGCAGTTTTTCGATCGGTCCAATGTAAATGCCAGTCTTACACTCGATCGTGATTTTGGCTTTTTTGGATACTATTCAAACAACTTTGGTAAACTTCACTACAACCTTAAAGGAGCTGTCAGCACAGGTGACGGACGCAATCAGCTTAAAACAGATAAAGGCCTTATGTACACCGGAAGGGTCGAAATTCTACCTCTTGGCAAGTTTAAAAATGACGGTGACTTTTCTGAAGGAGATCTTGAATTTGAAGAGGACCCACGAATTTCCATTGCTGCAGGTTATGCTCTCAATCAAAATGCTATGCGCACCAGAGGTACAACCGGAACAGAATTGTATGAAAGCCGTGATTTCACCTCAGCATTTGCTGACATGATACTCAAATATCGTGGATGGGCACTATATTCTGAGTACATCAGCAGGTCAGCAGAAGCCTCAGGCATAACAGTTAACCCATTGGATTCAAGCATGATTGCTGTTGCTACCCTTGGACAAGGCGTTAATACCCAATTAAGTTATTGTTTCAGAAATTACTGGGAAATTGCTGCCCGTTATGCGGTTGTTGAGCCAACGGCGACGTTGAAATCAATCAACCCGACCGATTCTTACTACATAATTGGAGTTAACAGATATGTTAAAAAGCATCTTACGAAGTTTCAGGGTTTTATCGGTTTACGCAACCAAAATTCAAACATTCTGCCACCAAAAACGCTAAATAATTTCCTGTTTGTTTTTCAAGTAGAATTAGGGATCTGAAATTTTAAAGAATTCGTTCCGTTTTTTTATTCCCTCTGTTGCTCAGCTTCCCGTGTTTTCTTCTCTTTCATACTACCTGCAAAAATATCGAAGCATACAAAACGGCACTCAAGCGGGCCATTGTAAACCGTATATTTTTTAGAAGGTTTAAGTCCAATATGCTTCAAGGTAAAAAAATCACTGCTGATAACCCAGGCTTTATATCCTTTAAAATTGCGTTTCAAGCTGTCACCGATTGAGCTGTACAAAGCTTTCAAATCCAATTCTTCGAGGCGTTCACCATAAGGAGGATTGATGAGCAGCCATCCGGGGGCTTCAGGTGGAAGAAGTTCTTCCATTGGCTTTTTAAACAATTGAATTTCTTTGAGCAAATCTGCCTTTTCAAGATTCTGACGGGCAATTTCAACCGCCTTGGCTGAACGATCAGAACCAATAATATCAAAACCAATAGTACTTATTTTAGCATCTGCTTCATGCATAACCTCTTCCCACAATTGCTGATCATAGTCGGCCCATTTCATGAAACCATAGGTTTTGCGAAAATAACCCGGGGGAATTTTCATAGCGATCATAGCAGCCTCGATGGGAATAGTAGCCGAGCCACACATGCTGTCAACAAAATTCATGTCTGCTTTCCATCCGCTCAGCATAATCAATCCGGCGGCAAGCACTTCGTTGATAGGGGCTTTGTCAACCACAAAACGATATCCCCTTTTATGCAAAGAATCGCCCGAACTGTCAAGTGACAAACTGCATTGATCGTCGAAAATATGAAGATTGATTCTCAGATCAGGATCATTGGTATCAACAGAAGGCCGTTCACCAAAACGATCACGAAACTGATCGACAATGGCATCTTTGGCTTTATAGGAGATAAACTGCGAATGTGTAAAGCGTCCTCCACCTACAACAGCATCAATTGCAAAGGTCTTTTCTACATTAAAATAACTGTGCCAATGGATCTTAGAAACCTCATCATAGAGCTTGTCTTCATTTGCAGCTTTAAAGGAGGCAATCGGTTTAAGAATGCGCAAAGCAGTACGCGCTTCATAATTGGCGCGGTACATAATCTTTTGATTGGCATCAAAAGATACGGCACGCGTTAAAAGTTCGATGTTCTCAGCGCCCAGTTGCCGAAGCTCTTCAGCCAATATTTCTTCAAGGCCCGCGGTGGTTTTGGCAACCAATCTGAATACAGATGTTTCCATTTTAAATACCTCTTAATTTAGCTGCAAAGATACGGGAATAATTCCCTGATGGGTCATGAGAACTCCTGGTCGGAAAAGGCAATTCTTCTTCTCAAGGAAATAAACAAGATATTAAAACTTAATATACCTATAAATTTTGAAACTAAATTTTTCCTTTGACAGTAAAAATAGAGTTAATTCACTTATAACCAACACTTAAAAGAAAATTCAGATTTATATAAAATTATTTAGAATCATTCTTTAAACAATTAAAAAATAGTATTTTTGTACTCTAATTATTTATAACATAAATAAAACATAATAGTATGAAAAAGAATTACTTAACTGCATTTGCCATGATTGGAATTGCAGCCATCATGCAAAGTTGTGGTGGAAGTGGGGAAACAAAAACTGAAACAACCTCAGAAGCACCTGCCGTAAAGACAGAGGAAGTTGTGGTTGCAGCAGAAGAACCCTTTGCTGCCGGCAAGAAAATTTACATGGAAAAATGTATCGTATGTCACCAGGCTACCGGAGAAGGTATTGCCGGAGCATTCCCTCCATTAAAAAACTCAGATTACCTCTTAGCTGATAAGGTGAGAGCCGTTGCTCAGACATTAAACGGTTCACATGAAGTAATGATTGTAAATGGTGTTAGCTATAATGCTCCGATGCCTCCTCAGGTGGACACCAAAGAAGATGCTGTTGCCGTTATCAATTATGTATTGAATTCTTTTGGCAACAATGGTGGAACTGTATCTCTCGAAGATGTAAAAGATGTTGTTGTAAAACCAAGACCGTAATCTATGAATACCTTTAAATCCATCTTTTTTATATTGTTGGCTGGTATTGTATCGTTGATTCTTTCATGTGAGGCACCTCAAACAGGAAGTCGTGATGAAAACCATGATCAAGAAATGGAAACAACCGAAGTTTCATTGCCATCAACGGGTTCATTTGGTGAAGAAATCACCAAAGATAATTCAGTTGCCATAAGTGAAATTGCAAGTCTTATTTCAACAGATGAAGCTATTTCTGTTAAAGTTCAGGGAAAAATTCTTGAAGTTTGTCAGCACACCGGCTGCTGGTTTACATACGATCTTGGCAATGGCGAAGAGCTTATGGTAAATATGAAAGACCATGATTATTATATCCCAAAAGACGCTGCAGGCAAAACAGCCTGGATTGAAGGTGATGCGATTCGTGAATTGATTTCTGTAGATATGCTGAAGCATTATGCTCAGGATGCAGGAAAAAGTCAGGAATTTATTGATGCTATCACAGAAGACGCATGGAAATACACCATCGAAGCAAAAGGTGTGATTATTGAGTAAATCATACGTAAAACTTTTCAACAAACCCCTTTCGGAATTATTCCGGAAGGGGTTTGTTTTTTTATTGAGAATGATGGCTGATTTATGGATTCAAACGAAAATTGAATATTGAATGAGGTTGAGGTTAACCCTTCGGCTCCGCTCAGGGTAACAGGTTGAGGTTGAGGTTGAGTTGGAAAGTTTATAAAGTTAGAAAGGTGGATTTCAGATTTCTGTATTCTTAATTACCCAAGGGTCATTCTTAGGATATATTGATAATAAAAAATATTCCAATCTTATCTTTTAAAATTCATTTTCAAATACTAATTTTAACACGCTTTTGCCTATCAGAAGAATGGATTAGAACATAAAAAATCGAAACACACGGGTATCATCGGTATTGATTGACCGCCGAAGTAGCAATTATCCAACTGAAAGCAAACCAAAAAACAAGACATCATGAAAAAAGCCATTGAGCCGGACAATATCTTTCAATTCAAATGTATGCGTGAACCTTTAACGCTGCAGGATGCAATCAGGGAATCGAACAGATGCTTACTTTGTTTTGACGCGCCATGCAGCAATGGGTGCCCTGCAGGAACCAATCCGGGCAGGTTCATCCGACAAATTAAATTCTACAATTATAAAGGCGCAGCCCGAACAATACGCCAAAACAATATTCTTGGAAGTATCTGTGCTTTTGTTTGTCCCGTAGAGAAATTATGCGAAAAGGAATGTAGTGTCAAAGCGCTCGAAGATCCGATTAACATAAGTGGTTTGCAGCGTTTCGCAACGGAATACGGAAAACAGTTTAACCTTGAGCCGCTACCGAAAAGCACGAAAAAAAAAGGCAAAATTGCAATCATCGGTTGCGGGCCGGCCGGCATGGGTTGTGCCTCTAAGCTTGCCAAACTGGATTATGATGTAACAATCTTTGAGCGTGAAACGAAAGCTGGCGGCGTTCCTTTATGGAACATACCGGAATTCAGACTGCCCGAATTTGCCTTAACCTATGATGTTGATAACCTCCTGAGTCAGGGAGTTGACATTCGATATGACACATTTATCGGATCTGTTGAAGCCGTCAAAACAATGCTTAGTGATGGTTTTCAGGCAATTTTTATCAGTACTGGGCTTTCGGAGGCTTTCAAACTCGATATGTACACCGGCTATAACAATGCATTGAATTATATTTCGTTTCTGCGCAAGGTGAAATTTTACCGAAGCAGCTTTGATTTAAAAAATAAAAACATTGCAGTAATAGGTGGAGGAAGTGTTGCGATAGATTCGGCAGTTTCAGCCAAAGCATGCGGTGCCAACAAAGTGTATCTTCTTTCGCTGGAACAAATGGAAGAATTACCAGCTGACGTTGAAGAAATCCACCTTGCACGAACCATGAACATCATTTTTAAGGCCGGATGCCAGATTACCACTGTAATTGCAAAAGAAAAGACGATCACAGGCTTAACAGGTACTGAGGTTGAATGGATTGAAAATGGCAAGTTTTCTCCTTCAAATGCCCGCCGGATTGAAGGAACAGCATTTTCTATCAATGTTGATCTGGTGGTTCAGGCCATTGGAACGAAACCTGGGCTGGAAATAGCAAAGTTTTCCAAGGATCTAAAAACGAAAGGAAAAGGAATTATTGAAGTGACCGAATTTTTTGAGACCAGCATTGCAGGAGTTTTTGCCGGAGGGGATGTTACCAATGGAGGAATGACAGTAGTACAGGCAGTTAGAGAAGGAAAGAAAGCTGCTGCTAGTATTGATACTTTTTTAAAAAATGGGGGACATAAATCATGAAAAAAGAAGCCGATTTAAGTATAGATTTTTGTGGAGTCAGGTTCGAAAATCCTTTTTGTCTTTCGTCTTCGCCCGTTGGAAATCACGCCGAAATGTGTGCCAGAGCTTATGATGCAGGCTGGGGTGGCATTGTTTTTAAAACGCTGGGACTTGAAAAAAGTTTTAAAGTGATCATGCCTTCGCCTCGCTTAAGCATCTTTAATAACTTCGACAAACGATTTGTCGGTTTGCAGAATGCAGAACAAATCACCGACAGGCCAATCCTGGATAATATTAAGGATATAAAGTGGCTAAAGAAAAACTATCCGAAAAAGGTTTTGATTTCGAGCATCATGGGCTATGTGGACGAAGACTGGAGCGACCTGGCAAAAATGTCGCAAGATGCAGGAGCTGATTTACTGGAACTTAATTTCTCTTGTCCGCAAATGGCTCATAAAACTGCAGGTCATCGCACAGGACAGGATTTTCATGCAGTGGCATCTTTTACTGAAGTTGTCAAAAAAGCCTGCACTATTCCTGTAATAGCTAAAATGACACCCAATATTACCGATATGATTCCTGTGGCGCTGGCTGCCAAAGAGGGTGGCGCTGATGCTATCTCGGCCATCAACACCATCAGGGCCATTACCGATATTGACATCAATAATTTCACGCCACTGCCCAATATTCGCGGTCATTCTTCTCCAACCGGGTTCTCTGGTCCATCCGTTAAGCCTATTGCCATGCGTTTTGTTTCGGAGCTTTACAACTCGAAACCATTAAACCTTCCGATCAGTGCTATTGGCGGTATTGAAACCTGGATAGACGCTTTACATTTTTTACTGCTTGGTGCAACAAACCTGCAGGTTTCTACTGGAATAATGCGTTATGGTTACCGTATTGTAGAGGACATGATCGAAGGGTTGCAGGATTATATGATGGAACGAAACATTCAATCGCTTGACGAAATCATTGGAAAGGCAGCCAGGAAAATAGTCGATCCTTCCGAATTCAATACCCGATTTCAAGTTGTCTCTGTTGTTGATGAAACCAAGTGTATTGGATGTGGCCAATGTTATATCTCCTGCATGGACGGTGCCAATCAGGCCATGGAATTTAATAAAGAGACAAGAAAGGTCTTTGTAAACGAAGAGCGCTGCGTTGGTTGTTTACTGTGTAAACATGTTTGTCCGGTTTGGGATTGCATTTCGTATAAGGAGGTGGACACAAATGAGATGAAACACGCAGCAATTTTTTGAGGCCCTGGTTTTGCAGCGCTTCTTTTTCATTAACCTGAATTCAAAAGATTTTTAACGACGAAAAGTTGAAAGAGGCTGAGTTTGAGGTTAAGGTTAAGGTTGAGTGCTCAGCCTTAACCTTAGCCTCAACCTCTATTAAATGTCTTTGTACTTTTGGCTTGATCGAATACACGCTTTACCGAAGCTTTAATTCCATTCCGGCTTTCGGTGTTTCGTAAATATGATTCATTTTATACAACCGTTTCAACCGGATTCCGTAAAGTTGGGAAACCGCATGAAGACTTTCTCCTTCTTTTAAAACATGTGTATCATGCGTGTATGATCGTCTGCGTTTCTTTTCCAGATAAACGATTTGACCTTTCTTTAGTTTCTCCTTCTTGTCAAATTCATTGTATTTTACAATTTGCCAACTATAGATTGCAAACTCGCTGGCAAGGTTTTTTATTTGGTCATCCTCTAGAGCGAAAATTAATTTGCGACGGTTATTTTCGTGAATATATCTTCCTTTGCTGGATTTTCCAACGACTTCAAATTCTGTAGGGTTAATGGGTATAAAGTTATGATCTTCGATTTTATCGACTGGTTTTTTTACAATGATTTTCTTTTTCATTGCCAAATGATCATATTGATGCAAATCATAGCGTTCTATAATGCGGATCAGCAGCTCAGGATACCTTGGATTCGTTGCATAACCTGCCTTACTTAACCCCTGTGCCCAGGCTTTGTAATCCATTATATCCAAGGTAAAGAGAGGAGCATAGCGCGGACGTTCTGTCAGAAAAAGAGAGTGATCCTTAAACGATTCATCTGGTTTATTATAGGCTCTGAAACATTCATTTTTTTCATCATCATCTGTATGAAAAACGGCTCCATTCCACCCTTTATGACATTTGATCCCAAAATGGTTGTTGGCTTTTGTTGCAAGAAGGCTGTTTCCGCTACCTGATTCGAGAATGCCCTGTGCCAGTGTTATAGAGGCCGGAATTTTATACTCCCGCATTTTTTCCATGGCCACCTCCTTATACTGCTGTATATATTCCTCGGAAGTAAATTTTTTCTGGGCATTAAGCAAAGCAGAAATAGAAAGCAAAATGCTCAGAAATACAACAGGAAGGGTATCGTTTCGGGTCATCAATATCAGGGTTACTTGACAAAAATATTCCTTCTTGCTTTCATATCATGACTTTTAAAAAGTATTTATTGACAACGGCCTGTTATCAATTGTATTGTAATTCTACTTTACTAAAATGATTTTGGCTTATAATATCTGTCTATATCAGCCTGTCGCTGACGGTGTCTTATTCGGATATGCTGCAAACAAAGATCGA
>PHDU01000053.1 GCA_002842755.1 Bacteroidetes bacterium HGW-Bacteroidetes-1
AAAGTCAATCTCAATTCTTAAACTAACTGATTTCGAAAAAGAACTAGTAATGACCTAAATGAGTTGTATGGAAATAGGTTTACACAAAAAGTAAACAAATTTCAGGACGAGTCATGCTGCATTTATTATTTCCTACTCCAACAATTGATTCTGCTCAGCGAGAGTTATAACCTAGTAAAGGCTATGGGAGCTTTGCGAAAGTTATATGAGTTTTAATGTTGAATTAATATTTTTATGGTTGTTAATGGTTTATTGTCATCAAATATTTTCAAAAAGTAAATGCCGTTGCTGAACTGGCTCACATTGATAATGTTGTTATCCTGAGCAAGTCTGCCAGCCTGTTTTTGTTTTCCAAAAAGATCATAAACAACAAAGTTCGCAGCCATTGTTTCTGCATATGCACCTTTGAACCGGACTTCAAAAAACGTTTTAGCAGGATTTGGATAAACCATAAGCATAAGATACTCGTTTATATAAACCTCTGATATTGAAACTACAAGGATATAAAATTGACAGGAGTTGCTGCAGCCGCTGAGAGTGTCAGTGTAATAATAGGTAATAAGGTGGTTGCCAAGTCCGGCATCAGAAGGTGAAAAGTAATTGTTCTCATCTATGCCGGGGCCTGAGTAATATCCGCCTGAAGGCGTTGCCCCCGTGAGTAAAATATCAACATCTTCAATATTCACAGGGTCGGTAATTACATTGGAACAATCCATGACAGGTAGAGGATGTTCAATGATATTGACACTATTATCCATATCAAACCATTGATCGCCATTAAATGCTTTTACTGTATAGACACCTGCAGTCATATTTAGCCAGCTAATTGGTTGTCCATTCCCATTTACCGGGTTTCCATGTATGCTGCCATCCTTTTGCAACTGATACTTGATGAACATTTCAGAGCCACTTAATACGATATCCACTGCAGTTTGTGCGACTCCTTCACAATAAGCGCCACCACCGGATAAACTGAATATTTGGGGTGTAACATATTGCTGACCTGACTTAAAAAATGCGGGAATCATTTCATATTCAAGTGTTTCCTTAATATCTGTTATGCTTAATCTGAGGTTGTAATAACCCTCTGGTAAGAAATCGGGAATCGTTGAATAGTACAGATCTCCCTGCAAAATCAATGGTGCACTCGTCCAGGTGGTTTCAGATTCATGCTTTATAAAAAGATTAACTGATGGTGCAGGTTGTCCGATTGTATAGCTGTTGGATTTTAAAGCAAATCGTATCTCATTGATTTTTCCGGTTTCAATTTTGTCGACAGGAACGCTGTCGGATGTGATGTGAAAGAAATGAATGCCCGGACTGAACCCCTGCAGAAGAGGAGATGCAGAATTGAATGAAGTGCGCATCGTGGCTTTGCCTGTCTGTCCATTTACTAAATATTCAGGACTTTCAAGTTCGAACACACAATTACCAGATGGAAAATTTATATTGACATGCCCATTATATGATTGATAAACATAAAAATCGGAAAAAAGATTGCCTTGTGCAAAAAGTTGATTTTGATGAAAAATCCTGTATTGAAGGAAATCGTTAGCCTTGACTTCCTTCATCTGCCATAAAAACAATTCATTGACCATAGGTAAAGTCATCGAGTAGTTAGTCTCCCACAACAATCCGTTCCAAATCATGGGACCAACACCAGGATTGATGATTTTGGGATGGTATTCAACAAAATCAGTAACGAATCCTTCGTAACCAAAGTCATAATAATTTCGGACTAGTTTAAGCGGTTCTTCTTCCTGAAAAACGTATGTCGGTGACGAATAAATCAGGTTTTGTTCAGTTAACTCGAAGTTGAGACTGTCGTATATAAACACCCTTTGTCCGAAGGCCTGACTTGCCGGCCCGCCAAAATGCGGCGAGAACAAATAGTTTTGAGAAAAGGGAAATGATAAAGGCTGAATATTGGGATCTTCCTGAAAAAAAATGAATTCGAGGAGCGATGGAAGAACAAATACCTCATCATGCCCTTCCAGACTATGGAAATTAAATTGATAATCAATCAGTTCGTTTGGTTCATAAAAATAGTTTTTGTCGTCAAAGCATTGATTTAATGAACCGCCAAAAACATAATTCTCCGTAGCATCTTCATTGGCAAAAAAGCCATTCCATCCCCAGTTATAGGTAGTGAAATCTGAGAAATTGCGCTCGACAAAGAAATAATCCTGATCGAAAAAAATACCCACTGTACCCCATCCTGCACTTCCATCGGGCCACCAGGTGCTTATATGGTCCATTCCGGTGGTGGGGGTTATGGTATCACCCTGACTGTTCAATGTAAGCATTTGAATATGATTTTTTGCCATAGGTTTGTTGATATAGATAGTATCAAGTCCTTGTACATCAACAGCTTCAAGAATTACAGCGGATGTGAAATCTGTAAAATTTGTAAAGAGATCGTATTGGCCGGGAGCAGGAAAATCGATGATGCATTCTTGTCTGGGCCAGGAATTCATGACAAAATAATACGCATCGGTCCTCCTGAAAACGATTAAACTGAAAGGCGCTTCATCAAAAATCACTTTTAATCCCGGTTTTTTAACAAAAGCCATCGGCATTTGATAATTGAATCCTGCTGAGGAAATATCAATACTGGCTTCAAAAGCAGGCTGTGTGGCCGGAGTGAACGGTAAAAGCAGATTATTTACATTCAAAACTACCTCAATATTTACTGATTCGCCGGGATTAAGAGAAATTTGAGAGGGATTGAATGCTATATTAGCTCCGTTTGGCAAGCCCGGGTTCATTGAAAGTACAACTATTTTGGCTGCATCAGAAACATTTGAAACGGTAATGTGCTGCGTACTGTTCCAATCATCGGCTGTGATATCAACCACTCCAAAGCTGAGGCTGGAAGGCATAACCAAAAGACCGGGATTGGCAAATGCTTTTACAGGCCTGACCCTTCCCGCACCCTGTTCAAAGGAGTTATAACCCAGATCAAGTGCACTTTGCATGAGCCGGCTTTTTAGTTGGGGGGGTGTCAGATCTGGCTGATATTGAAGTAGTAATGCTGCAACACCAGCCACATGCGGTGTCGCCATGGAAGTGCCGTCCCAGGTGGAATAGGAATTTTGCGGAGTTGGAGCAGTAATACTTACTCCAGGTGCCAACAAATCAGGTTTGATGCCGTATATAATATCGGATGGGCCTCTTGAACTAAAGTAGGCAATGCTGTCATAATCATCAGATGCACCGACCGTTATGACACTTCTGGCTGCCCCCGGAGAATCAATGGTTTTGTATTGTGGTCCTCTGTTCCCCGCAGCAACAACGCATACTATACCCGCTGCTGTAGCATTGTCAACCGCAGCCGAAAGGATGTCGTCGGCATGACCTTGTGATCCCAGACTCAGGTTGATAATATCCACATTGTCAATAACAGAAAGCTCAATACCTGCAAGAATCATCGAACCATCGCCCCATCCATCGGCTCCCAGCACCTTATAGGCTCTTAAACGCGCTCCTGGAGCAACTCCAACAGAAATGCCATCAGCAGCCACAATGCCTCCCACATGTGTGCCATGACCATGATCGTCCATTGGATCGCTGTCGTTGTTAAAGAAATCATATCCGCCAATCACCTTGTATCCGGGACCGTATCCACTACCTAGATCAGGGTGTAAATAATCGATTCCGGTGTCAAGAATGCCAACGACTATTCCATCGCCTGTCATTCCGTAGATAGACCAAATGCTGTCGGCGCCTATCAACGGAACGCTGTAATCAAGAGTTGCTTTTACCTCTGCATCCATTTCAATCCTTCTCACACCCTGGATTTGTCTGATATATGGAATCATCCATTGACTGCTGCGTAAAGCCATGCCGTTGAGGACAATCTGATATTTATTATTAATCTTGCTTGAAGCTGGTTTCAAATGCGCCTCTTTCGACTTATTCAAGGTTTCTTCCAGTTTTTGAAGGTCATCAATGAATCTGGCTTGAGTCAATTCAATTTCCAACTGCCTGTCAAGATATGTTTGTGAAGATTTATCAATGCCTTCAGCCAGCATGGTAGCAAGTGGGTCACCTTCCAACTGAACAATAATGCCAACTTCAGCATTTGGGTCGGTGCTGATCTTATTGACAATTTTTCCTTCATGGAAGGAGTAAATAAATGAACCCTCATCAGCGCTCAGCTGAACCGATGGTAATTTTACCTTGTTACTACTCCATGGAGTTTGAGCTATAAGGCAGGTTGATGAAACCAGAAGTATTGAGAGCGCAAATGACCTGAAATATTTCATGATTTATAGTTTTTGGAATGTAAGATGCTGCAATGCATTTTATTTATTCAATAGTACAATTTTCTTTGTTTGCTTAAATCCCTGACCCTGAATAGTACAGAAATAAATTCCTCCTATATACCGGGACGCATTCCACTCTGTTTTATAATCTCCGGCGGCTAAATTTTCATGTAAAATTAAATCGACAAGCTGTCCGTTCATATTGGTGATTTCAATGCGGATTTTATCAGCCTTTTCCAACTTATAATGAATGGTGGTTATGTTAACGAACGGATTTGGAACAGTATTCAAAATTGATATCCTATTTGAGTTGTCATCTATCTGGTTTTCCTGAACGGATAGAATACCTCCCTGATTATAAATGGATAAACCGCCATCATGAGTTCCTATCCATTTATTCCCATGGTTATCAATTACCACTTCTCTTACCCAGTTGGATGGCAAAAAGGAATTGAATTGATCAAAGACTGTCCAACTTGTTAAACCGTCAAAACGGGCCAGTCCTCCTAAAGTGCCCAACCAAAAATGACCTGCAAGGTCAATAGCAATTGAGTGCACTGTATTTTCCGGCAGTCCTGAATTAGACAAATCGTACGTGTTAAAACTACTACCATCGAAGCTGGCCAGTCCGTTTCGTGTTCCAACCCAGATGAGGCCATTGTGTTCAACTATTGAAAAGATTCTGTTATCTGGTATCGTTGAATTTGAAGTGTTAAATACCGTCAAGTTTCCACCAGCATCCACTTTGGCCAAACCACCATTGAAAGTTCCGATCCATGTATTGTTTTGCTGGTCAAACGCAATTGACCAGGTCCAATTGTCAGGCAAGCCATTTAAGGTGTTATAAATAACCCAGTTGCCATTTGCATCCAGTGTGGCCAGACCGGAACTGGTTGTTATCCATTTTAAGCCATTTTGGTCGATTTTGACGGCGAAAGCAGCATTATCAGGTATTTGCGAGTTGGAGGTATTGTAAACTGTCCAACTCGATACTCCATCAAATGAAGCCAGGCCACCTCCTTGTGTAGTTATCCACAATAAGCCCTGGTCGTCTTCTGCGATGGAAGTTACAATGTAGGCTGGAAGGCCTGAATTCTGTTGGTTAAACTCAGTCCAATTTGCACCATCAAATTTTGATAATGCATTCTGCGTTCCTATCCACATATCATTGGTAGATGCTTTTGTAATTGACAATACGAGGTTGTGTGGTAGTTCAGAACTAGAGGTGTTAAAGGTTTGCCAGCCATTTAAATTGTAACTGACCAAGCCGCCCCCATCCCAATAGTGATAAGCCCCAAACCATTTTGAGTTGTCGGAGTCAATGAAAACCCTGTTCACTTCATTCACCGGAAGACCTGTGTTGCTAATGGAATAGTGATCAACAAAGGCAGTTCCGTTAAAAGTTGAAACACCTGCCATGCTGCACACCCACACCAATCCGTTTTGGTCAATGGCCAATGAATTTACCCATTGGTCGGGGAGTGACGAGTTGGCAGTAGTCCAGAATTGCATTTGGTTGTTGTCGTACTTTGCTAATGCACCATCATTCCACTGTCCTATCACCATCCATTTGTTGTTTTGGCTGTCAATCTGAATACTATTTACAGAACCTGCTGGATATCCGGTTGTATTTTGCGCGTTAAAAACTTCCCAGTTGTTTCCATCAAAACCTACCAGGGCCGAATGGGTTCCGATCCAAAGTTTGCCATTTTGCTCCATGGCAATTGAATTGACTCCATTTATCTGAAAAGGTGCACCAGGGTGTGTTGTGGCGTTATATATAGCCCAGTTTTGTCCATCGTAGCTTGCAAAACCTGAGGATTTTGTTCCAATCCATAAAGTGCTATTGTGGAAACAAAGTGATGTGATTTCATCGTGAGGCAGGCTGTTTCCCATCGGATAATAGACTGTCCAGTTGACATTGTCAAATTTCGCAAGACCAGCCTGTCTTGTTCCTATCCATTTGTTACCGTTATTATCAATAGCAATTGATAGAACGTAATTGTCGGGCAATCCGGAATTTGTTTTATTGAAATGCCCGATGTTTCCAGTCAGTTTGTCAATACTAACAAGGCCTCCTGTTGTGCCCGCCCAAATGTGTGTTGCATCCTCGGCAATTGCAAGCACATATTCCCCATTGGTGAAATTGACCCATTCGGCGTTTTGGGCGTTTGTGAACAAGCTTGTAAGCAACAGAATTGCCAATATAAAAATGCTATTTTTCATTTCAAAGAGGGTTTAATTGGTTTGATCAGAAATATTTTATCGTATTAAAAATACGATGGTCAGCAGGGTGAATGCTTACCCAATTTTCTAATGGCATGGGTTATTGCGTAAACGGTAATAAACCAGCCTTAAACGGAATATAAGGTTCTTTAGAAATTTTAGAAAATCAGGAAGTAAGGTTCTGTGTCCAATTATCACTCGCATCAAAAGGAAATAGTATCATGCTTTAAAAAGTAAAACCACAACAAGAATTCTGAGCGAATACTTGTTGTGGCTTTGATGTAATTTGAAACGTTTTTTAGGTAAATTGAATTATTTCAATCAAACAGGATTCCCTATATTTTTTCAGCTAGAATAAGTCAGTCCTAATGAAAAACCACCTTCATCGCTCTCACAGGAGTCTGGTTTTTGTATATCATCAGCTGATAAACCCCTGCCGGTAATGTAGAAACGTTCAGGCTGTGTGTGTTATCTTTCATTAAGCATTCTAATAATAAACTGCCGGAAAGATTAAACAATTTTAAGCTTAGCTTATGTTTTATAGCTGCATTATCCTGCACTTTAATTGTAATCTGATCACTCGCCGGATTGGGGTATAGCTCAACAATGAGACCGTTGTCTGGAGTGTTACTCAAGCCAGTCAACAATTTAAAATCTACATGAATGCTTTGGTTTGTTGTGACAGATACGAAAGTGTAATTTTCAATAAATCCAAGGCTATCACCATTTACCCATACTGAAGAAATAATATAGTTCTCATCAGGATTGAATGTGAAAAGCTGATTTCCTCCATGAGTCACTGTGATCGTTCCCTCGGGAGAAATACTGCCTCCGGCTCCGGCACTTGCATTGATGATATATGTCAAAATACTGAAACTGGCTTCAATTGTATGATTAGCTGTGACATTCTCAAAAGTGTAACTATTTAAAGCACCAACGCTCACACCGTCAACCAAAACATCAGCGGTTTCAAAGCTAGTATCGGGAATGATGGTGAAAGTCTGATTCTGACCGTAATTCACATTCACATTGCCGGAAGGAGAGATGCTACCGTTGGCGCCTGCACTGGCATTGATGGTATACGTCAACATACTGAAACTGGCAGCAATCGTATGATTGGCAGTGACATTTTCAAAAGTGTAAGTGCTTAAAGCACCGACGCTCACGCCATCGACCAAAACATCAGCGATTTCATAACCTGTATCAGGCGTAATGGTGAAGCTGTGACTGTCCCCGTAGTTCACACTGATTGCTCCTTCGGGACTGATACTTCCACCCGTTCCAGCCGAAGCGGTGAGGGTGTAGGTTAAAATGCTGAAACTTGCTTCAATCGTATGATTGTTTGTGACATTCTCAAAAGTGTAAGTGCTCAAAGCGCCGGCGCTCATGCCGTCAACCAAAACATCAGTGATTTCAAAGCCAGTGTCGGGAATGATGGTGAAAGTCTGGTTTTGACCATAATTTATATTCACATTTCCGGATGGTGAGATGCTTCCATTTGCGCCTGCACTTGCATTGATGGTGTAGGTCAAAATGCTGAAACTGGCTTCAATTGTATGATTAGCTGTGATATTCTCAAAAGTGTAACTATTTAAAGCACCAACGCTCACACCGTCAACCAAAACATCAGCGATTTCATAGCCTGTGTTGGGAGTGATAGTGAAAGTCTGGTTTTGTCCATAATTTATATTCACATTTCCGGATGGTGAGATGCTTCCGTTGGCACCTGCACTGGCATTAATAGAATAGGTCAAAATGCTGAAACTGGTTTCAATGGTATGATTGGCAGTGACATTTACAAAAGTGTAAGTGCTTAAAGCGCCGACACTCACACCATCAATCAGTACATCAGCAATCCCATAGCCTGTGTTGGGAGTGATGTTGAAAGTCTGGTTTTGACCGTAATTCACATTCACATTGCCGGAAGGAGAAATACTTCCGTTGGCGCCTGCACTGGCATTGATCGTATACGTCAATATGCTGAAACTGGCCATGATGGTCTGATTGGATGTCACATTGGTAAATGTATAGCTTGCAACTGAGCCTGCACTTATACCATTCACCAAAACATCAGCGATTTCATAGCCTGTGTTGGGTGTAATTGTAAATGTCTGGTTTTCTCCCAGAACAACATAAACAAAACCGGAAGGTTGAATGCTGCCGTTTGGACCGGCGTTGGCAAAAATTGTTGCTGCCGTCAAGGTATTAAATGTTAAAGGGCTTGACCATGCGCTTGTTGTCTGTGAATCACATACTGCCTGCACATAAAAATCGTAGGAGGTTCCTGGATTTAGATTATTGATTTGTAGATAATTAAATCCATGGCTATTTATTTGAGTGCCATTTCCGGGAGTAAACCCGCTGATTCCGTATTCAATGTTCCAAAGGGGTTCACCTACCCAGGCGTCCCAGTTTATTATTGCTGAACTTGCGCCAATTTCTGATGGATGAAGATTAAATGCTGGATGACATGCTGGTATTTCTTCCAAAATTGCAAACGGTTCACTATAAATCCATTGCATCGTATAATTATAGTATAACAGTATTTTATAGTTATAACCGGGGTTATAGCCGGCTGTACTAATCTGGTATTGATTGATTCCTTCAGTAATATTAGCACTCATAACCCAGAACTGATTGCCTGATGGGTCTACAACAAAAATATCCGCCCAGGATTCATGTATGGTTTCAATTGTCGCTGCAATATTTTCTCCAGGAGAAACAACCTGTCCTGATTGTGGCTCAAGAAACCAAACCTGTGTTTCGCTTGTAATTGTAAAGGGATTTGAAATGGCAAAAATTTCAGGATTATCAACAAAGCTGATTTTTATTTTACTTTCACTATACACACCTGTAATGCTTGTTGGTACAACCCAATCGAATGTATTAATGCCGTTAAAATAGTAACCACAAGCCGAAGGATAATCAGGGACAATCTCTTCCCAAACTTCGCCATTGTTTAAGGAATAAAATATAGCAACACTTTGGTCGGTACTGGAATTCCAGCCTATTTCGCATGTTTCTCCTGTCACCATTACATTCCACCAGTTGGGAATCATTATTTCGAGGTTGGTTGTATTGTTTATAATCGAAAATATGGGACTTATGTACTCATGGTAGGTCTGCGTTAGGTCATTCCAGTACTCAACACGAAAATAATAGTTGCCGCTGCAAACTGTCATCGGAAGTTGGAAATCGTAAGTGATTGTTGCTGAACTCTCTAAATACTGACCTGCCAGATATGTGATTATTTCATTGTTTTCATTAAATAATGCTGTTTGAACATAAAAATTAGCGCAACCCCGGAAATTATAGCTTAAATGAACCGGGTTTCCTGAACTGATGTCAAAAGTCATATTTTCAGTGGGATAGGCTATGGTAAGCTCTTCACCAAAGCATTCAGTTGTAAAAGTGAATGACATTGACCAGTCCGAGGTTTCCGTGCCACATATAGAACGGACGTAAAAATCATAATGTGTTGAGTGTTCTAAATTTCCTACCAAATAATTTTGTTCTGTGAGACTTTGTATCAGTGTCCCTTCATTGGCAGGATTGAAACCTTGCAGACCGTAGATCAGATCCCATTGAATTGCAGTACCTCTTTCTGTCCAGCCAAGTTGTGCCTCTGTCATAGTCATATTGGTGGCAGTTAGAATATGGGGTGGCGGGCATTCGGGGATGAAATCTATCACAATATCATCGATATAGGCCTCATACCAGTCTGTAATATTGTTGCTTTGGCCTTTGAATACTATATAGTTTGCGCTGCCTGCATAATTTTCGAAATAATAGTTAAAATTATGCCAAACTTGATCAGGTTGATTGTCCAGATTAAAAGTTGTAAGTGGCTGGAAGCTTGCCGGATCATTCTGATCGGTCATCACACCAAGAATAAGCGGTATAGACTCCTGGTTGTAATATGATTTTGCAGCTCTGAAACTTATTTGAAGGTTGCCAAGGTCTTCATCAAGATAGGGTGAAATGGCAAGTACATGACTTTCCGGACCATGGTATAGCTGAAGGCTATTGGGCAATGAAGAAGCAATGCCATCTGCAACCAGTCCATGGAAATCCCCGGTACCGTTTATATGCCAACAGTCAGGATTTATCCAGGCAGGCTGATCATCAAAGTTTTTATGCAATGGCATGGCAGTAGGGAAACAATTTGCCCAATAATCGTTAATAACCGTATTCTGAACAATATTCACCCAACGTGAGCGAAAATCAGCCCATTCTCCACGATCCCAGCCATAATTGATGAAATACTTGTATTGATTTTCCCCTTGAGGCAAATTCAGTGTTTTTGTCCAGATCATCGATGTGCCGATGCGCGACATTTCCTGATTTGCCGGATCATTTCCAGGCATTGACCATCCAAGCATTGAACCTGTAAGATAAACTATATCAATATCGGGGTCAAATCCAGTTACAAGACTCATGTCTACATTGAACGTTACCTCGAAAGTATTTCCATTTCCAATAATGCCCCAGAGATCATTGAATGTACTATTTTCTGAAACATTTACAACACGATTGGGTTCACCGCCCCATTCGCCGTTCATCCATCCATAATTCAGAAAATATTTGTATTGATATTCTCCAGCTGCAAGTGAAAGGGTTTTTGTCCAGATCATTGAGTTTCCTATCCGTGACATTTCCTGATTTGCAGGATCATCCCCCGGCATGGCCCAACCTACCATTGAACCAGTTAAATAAACAATATCATTGGCAGGATCAAATCCAACGGCTGTGCTCATGTCGACATTGAAAGTTGTCTCAAATGTTATTGGTGAATAATCGGGAGTGTGTTTTAAAAGCCCGCCCGAATTGGTGCCAATCCAAACATCCCCTGAATCATCAATTCTTAAAAACCGTATGAAATTGTCTGTTAAAAGCGAATTTTGAGTATTAAAGTTTTTCCATGTTCCGTTAAAAAAGCATGCCAAACCAAAACCAGTTCCTATCCATTGGTTATTTTGATCGTCAAAGGCTATTGCCCGTACATTTTGGTTGGGTAATCCTGAATTAAGAGGTGTGAAAATCTCCCAGTTTGTGCCATCAAATTTAGCCATATTCATCGCGGTGCCTATCCATTTATCCCCATTTGTATCGAAGGCAATAGTATGTATTCTGTTGTGAGGGAGTGATGAATTTGAAGTGTTGTAAACACTCCAGTTAGTTCCGTCAAACATTGCTAAACCAGCATTGTAAGTGCCAATCCATTTATTTCCGGCATTATCAAAAGCGATTGAATATACCCAGTTGTCGGGAAGCCCTGAATTGGATGAATTGTATACAACCCAGTTTGTACCATCAAACGATGTCAGGCCATTAGCGGTTGCAAGCCAAAGAGTTCCTGTCTGATCGAATTCCATTGCATAAATTCCATTGCCTGGTATGCCTGAATTACCTGTATTGTAGGAAGACCAGCCAACACCATCAAATTTTACCAATCCAGCGTTGGCTGTTCCAATCCAAACATCATCTGCAGCATCGGTGGCAACAGTAATAATATAACCAAAATCTGAGGGTAAACCTGAATTCTGGATGGTATAACTGTTCCATTGTGCATCATCAAAGCTTGCCAATCCGCCGCTTGAACCAACCCATTTAGTTCCATTGCTTTCAAAGGTCATTGACATCAATTGGTTGGTAACAATCCCTGTATTTGATGTATTGATGGTTGTCCATTGGTTGCCATCATACCTCACAAATCCCCGTTCCCATGTACCTGGAAAATTAAAGGAAACCAGCAGATTGTCAGATTGATTACAGAATAATTTGTTAATTGTATATACTGTTTGAGTGTCTCCAAAAAGGTGGATGTTTGTCCAGTTTAAATCATCGAACTTTGATATTCCACTATTTGTTCCTGTCAATTTCACTCCATTTCCATCAATCGTGAATGCATTGATATAGTTTACAGGCAAACCTGAGTTTCCGGTATTGTATATGAACCAGTCTGTTCCGTTATAGCTCACAAGTCCACCAAGATTTGGCTGCCCGAACTCGCCGCTGGCAAACCAGAGTTTTCCATTCGATTCCTGGTCTATTGCAGTAATATTATTGGATGTGAAAACTGAATTCGAAGTGTTATAAACATTCCATTCTGTTCCATCGAAAGAGGCCAGTCCGCTGTTTGTCCCAATCCACTTTGTACCATTAGATGCGATAAATATTATCCGGACATTATTCGAAGGAATACCTGAATTGGTCATATTGAAGGTAGTCCAAGAGTTGTTTTGAAGCATCTGTATACCAGAACCACTAGTGCCGATCCAGATTTCGTCATTGTCTCCAACAACCAAAGAATAAATATTGTCCTGTGTCAAACCCGAATTTAAAGTATTGAAAACTTGCCAGTTTGTACCGTCAAAGGTGGCAAGACCGGTGGAAGTGCCAATCCATAACAGCCCTTGACTATCCCTGTCAAGAGCATTTATCATATTGCCTGGAAGGCCAGAGTTTGCTTTATTGAAAAAAGTTTCTGCTCCGCTTGTTTTATCGACTCTCAGCAAGCCGCCCTGAGTTCCATACCAATATTCATTAGTTGTTTCGACCATTGCATTGGTGATATCACCACAAGTGTAGTTAACCCAATCCGGAGTTTGAGAAAATGATGAGTATATGCCCAGAAAGCTGAGCATCATAGCTAAGCATACTCTTCTTAAAATGGTAATTTTTGTTTTCATTTTTTTTGGTTTTTGGTTGAAAAAATCCATTTAATAGCATAAAAATATAACCAAAAGCAAAAATTTGCTGGACCATTGCGCCAATGGTATAAATGATTGCGTAAACGAACAATTATATCTTGTTAACGGCAGCCCCTATTTTTTTTCTTCAAACTCGGCTGCTTCGAAAACGTAGGGTACAATGATTTCCACTTTTGTTCCGGGGAAGGGCTTGCCCGGATGTATGTCAGAAGTGGTGATGCTGGTTTTGACATTCAGCTTTTTGCCGATCAGCTCCAGACGTTTGAGGGTGAGGTTCATGCCTATCTGAAGGTGGGTGTCTTTTCTTTTGGTTTGCAGTGCGGCCTGCTCAGTTCCAATGCCGTTGTCCTCGATCACAATTCGCATTGTTTTATCAGTGATTTTAGTGAAAAAGATGTTGATAAGCCCGTTTTCTTCGAGTGTTGCAAGTCCATGCCAGATGGCATTTTCAACTATTGGCTGTAAAATCATGGTAGGAATCAGTACATCTTCTTCAATAGCTTCTTCGATGTCAATAATAAAGCTGAAACGGTTATTCATGCGCAAACGCTCGAGGTCGAGGTAGTTGCGAAGGCGGTCAACTTCTTCATCCAAAGAAATCATGCTTGTTTTAATTGCATTCAGGTTTTGGCGGATCAGACGGGCAAACTGCGACAAATACAAGCCGGCATCAGCGGCATTGTTTTTCAGGATATAGCTTTGTATCGACCCCAATGCATTGAAAATGAAGTGCGGATTCATCATGGATTGGAGGGCTTTTTGCTCCAGCAAAACCAATTGGTGGGCTGTTTCCTGCTCCCGATGAAGTTTATTCTTTCGGCGTAATATGAATGTTACAAGCAATGCAACGGTAATGCTGACCAACATGACAAAAAACACAGGATGCTGCACAAGCGTAGGTTTTACGTCGATAAAATGCTGTAATTCGTTGCTCCAATCGCTATCTTGGAGTCTGGCTTTAAATTTAAAAGTATACTTTCCTGGTCTGAGGTCCTGATAAACAATATTACTGCTTTGCTGAAAGGTCCAGCTGGTATCTTTTCCTTCCAACATATAAGCATAGATAGCTTTCTCCGGTGAATAATGAATGCTGTTCAGGGTAAAACTGAAGTTGTGTCTGCCCCTAACAATGCTTGTGTCTTGTCCATACTTTACCGGAGCATCGTTCAAATAGATCTGAGTGAAATAGGCGATAGGCTTTTTGCTAGTCTGGTTCATCAGTTTTTCCAGAGGTATGCGGG
The DNA here is from genome assembly GCA_002842755.1 of Bacteroidetes bacterium HGW-Bacteroidetes-1. GTDB lineage: Bacteria > Bacteroidota > Bacteroidia > Bacteroidales > F082 > JALNZU01. The sequence continues at coordinate 14,449 of PHDU01000053.1, forward strand.
TAAGGCCGTCTTCGCTTGCAATAATCAAGTTTTCATTTTGAATAGCGATTTGGTAGATGTTGTTAAATCGCACATCGAGCGAGTTGAGTGCAACAATTTTGCCACGCAACGCATTCATCGGGTTTGGACTCCAATAAATATGGCTGTTGCTTGCCATGAAAAGGCCTGATACTCTGTCAAAGCAGATCGACTTGATCTGTGAGGGTACATTGCGCTCAAAATGGGCACTGAGCGAATGCAAGCTGTCTGCACGAAAAAGCCAAAGGGAATCACCACTAATATTGAATAACTGAGTTTCATCATTGAGATTAAGGTGTTGGCGGATAGTTTTACCAAAAAGATGCTCTAAAGGCTTGAAAGGGATTAGTGAATCGTTTTTCACCAGGAAGATGGATTTTCCTGCAGCAAATAATTGCCCCTGAGCATTATAAAATATAGAAGTAAACATATCGGAATGCATTCTGTGTATTAACGATACAGGTTTTGTCATCTGATGCAGATATAGTGTGTAGTTATCCCATGCGGTAAATTTATTTTTGTCGGGAGCAATGGCAAATTGCTTGATTGGTGTGTTAATTGTAGCTTGCAGATGAAGGTCGAATTTGTTATTATTTTGGTTTTTCTGCTTATAGATTTTCAAGGCCAGATTGGGTTCATTAAGGATAATCTGACCATTTTCGAAGATGCCAATCTGATTAATGACTCCGTCTGATAAGGGTTTGCTTGATCGCAGGAGATTATTTTTATGGAGCAGGTATAAATAACTGCCATCGGTGAGCCACAGGCTACTATCCTCTGCGGTCAATAGGTTTTTTATACCTTTATCTGCAAACTCTTTTGACTGCATATGCTGGTGCGTCAGGATCGAAGGATGCATACGATAAACACCGTTGCCGAGCGATGCAATCCAGATATTTCCTTCATGGTCTTCAAGGATATTTTGTGCTTCTCCAATGTCAAAATTCTGAATTAATTGTCCGTGTTTGTAGATATAAATGCCGGTAAAATAGGATGATAGCCAGATATACCCTGCCTTGTCCTCGTAAACATCGGTAATGACTTCGTCCGGCTTACGGTTATCAAAATGCAAACTGTCAGTAAGGTTAAACCCATTGTATTTATACAACTTGAATACATTTAGGTTGGTGTTGTGGGCATCAAGAAAAAAGTTGCCCTTCTTTTGATTAAATGCCCTATAATAAAACAATGTGGTCTGAGCAGGAATCAGCGAATCTGCTAATTTTTTTGCCATGTATATCCCTCCTTTGAGGTAAAACCAGAAAACGCCTTCATGTTTTAATAATTTGAAAATGATGTTTTCATATCCAATATTTTTCCGCTGTTGAATATATATAAGCTTATCCTTAAGTTGGTATTTGAGAACCTTATTGTCTGGTTCAAGCACGTAAATTTCCCGGTTCAGATTGCAGTAGAAATAAAGATTGCCATCCTCATCTTCATACATTCTACGGAAGTACATATTGTTGCTCAGGCTGTCGAGAAAAGCTTCCTCACGCGATGTGAACAAACGGTCTTTATAGATATAACTGAACATACCGTTCAGATGAAAAAGCCATAAACGGCCCTTTGTATCTTCTTCAATGCGCATGATTTCACTGTTGGGGAGTCCATCAGCAGTGGTATAAGTTTTGAAATTTGTTCCATCGAAACGCACAGCACCGGCATCAGTGGCAAACCAAATGAATTTCCGGCTGTCCTGAAACACATTGTAAACCTTGTTGGAAGGCAAACCGTCGTTGACTGTATAATGTTTGATGTAAGGATTTTGCCCATGGATAGGAATGTGTGCAAGCAGACACAACATCAAAAACGATATCAGGAGTATGCTACGCACTTTATTCGACTAGTTTGGAAATATGGGCGACGGCTTCTTTGAATTCCTGCACTTTTCTGCGCGAAATACTGAGCCGCGTGCCATCAGTGAGCTCGGCAAAATTGCCCTGATAGCTGGAATAGGCATTCAAAAAGCGCAGATTAACCAGTGTTGACTTATGGATTCTGAAAAAATCAGGTCCATCAAGAATTTTCTCAAAATCGCTGAGTGACCGGGTAGCTACGATTTTTTTTAGTCCCGAAAAATGCAAAATTGTATAATTACTATCGGCCTGTAAATACATGATTTCTATTACTTTCACAATACGGAAACCAAACTGCTCGGGTACGGTAATTTTCTCAACACAAGGCTTTTGGGCTTTTATCTGCTCAGCTAGATTGAAAATTGAATCACTGTAGACGAGCGCAGCATTATTGTTTTTTCTACGCAGTTCGAGATATTCAATGGCTTTTTCTACCGCTTGCTTAAGTTCATTGGCATTAACAGGTTTTAAGATATAATCCACAGCATTGGCTTTGAGGGCTTTGAGCGCAAATTCCTGAAAAGCAGTAACAAAAATAACTGCATAATCAGCAGCAGAAATGCTGTTTAGAAAATCAAAACCATCCTCACGAGGCATAGAGATGTCTAGAAAAATAAGGTCAATTTCACGATTGTGTATAAGTGCTCTGCCTTCCTCAGCAGAGGCTGCCATACCACAAAGTTTTACATCAGTGCAGTTTTGTTCAAGAAGAATCTGCATTGCTTCCCTTATGTGATACTCGTCGTCGATGATGATGGCGTTGTATGTTTTCATGTTTACAAATGTACGAAGGAAGCTTTTGATTTCCAAAGGCATTTCACGAAATGGTATACTGACCTATTGAAAGGTAGAATTTTTAGGATGAAAGGTAAATTTTTGAAAAATTACTCCTATTAAAATTGAATAATGCCGGAACTTCAACAGCCTTATAATACATTGATTTTGATGCAGGTCAATCACTTTCTAATTTAAATAAGATTCTTACATTACTCCACTCAAACTTTGTGTCACTTATACTGACCAAAATATATAATGTATGTATTGGTTTGCTTGGAGTAATACGTAAACACATGATTGAATCCGGAGAAACCTTGACTGTTTATGGAACCCTGACCAACAATGCAGGCATAACAGGCCTCATTATGAAGAGTGACGCAAGCGGAACCGCGTCTTTGATGCACAACACAGCTAACGTTTCAGCAACTTTTGAGCGATATATGAACGATGCTGATTGGACAGACTGGACAGATGGCTGGCATTTCGTAAGTAGTCCAGTTGCAATGCAGGCGATTTCACCAGGTTTTACGGTTGATCCTGCATCTGATTATGACTTTTTTTCCTGATATGAACCTTCAAATCTTTGGGTTAATTTTAAAAATAACATCAACCCTCCAACCTGGAGTACAGCAAATACCATTAACAACGGACTTGTCAATACTTCATCCAATTTACTTGCCGGCAAAGGATATATGGTAGCCTATAATGCACCTGATGTCAAAATATTCTCGGGCGAGCTCAATGTTGCTGATATTATTGTTCAGGATTTGACAATAACAGGAACCAGCAATGCGAACCGAAGCTGGCACTTGCTTGGCAATCCTTTTTCTTGTGCTTTGACCTGGGATGTTAGTACAGATTGGAGCTTTACGAATATTGCCGGTGTAGCTAAAATCTGGAATGAAGCATTGCAGGCTTATTCAGATCTGACTTCAACACCAGCTTCGTCAATTCCTTCAACAAATGGATTTATGGTTCAGGTGAGTTCGGGAACAGGCAGCCTTACCATGCCGGCTACAAAAAGAGATCAAAGTGCACAAGCCTTTTATAAAAATAAAGAATCTTTGCCACGGATATTGCTTATTGCGGCGCCCTTGGATAAAACAAGCGGACAACAATCAACTGTTTGTTTTATTCCTGAAGCTACAGAAGACTTTGACCTGATGTACGACGGTGAATTCCTTTCTGGTTATGCACCTAAATTTTATTCGATATCAGGCGATATTAAGCTGTCAACAAATACACTTCCTTCAATGAATGGTGAAAAAGTTATTCCTTTTGGTTTTTTTAAGAACGATGCGTCTGACTTTTCACTTGAACTTTCAGAAACTATCGAAGGACATACACTCTATCTGTCCGACCTGAAAACAAATACCGTTCATATATTTAATAACAACCCTGTTTACCTCTTTAATTCTGAAGAAGGCGATGATTCGAATCGTTTCCAGCTTTATTTTGGAACAGTGAATATTGGTGAACAACCTGATGATGAAATCATACAGGCTTATCTTTCAGGAGGATACTTGTATCTGACGATCCCTGATGGCAAGGTGGTATTAGAGGTTTTCAACATTTTGGGTAGTATGGTATAAAGCAAAACCCTTTTCGGTGAAGGATTGTACAGCCTGCCTTTCAACCAGCTATCCGGATTGTATATTGTACGTTTAACGGGTGAAAATAAACCGAAAACGGTAAAAATAATTGTTGATTAGTTGGATTTGCATCGCCAAAAGGCATATTTCCAAGCAAGTTAAGTGAACAAACAAAAAAGTAAAATAATGAAAAAGACGCTGATAATTTTGATAATGCTAATAGGATTTTCATTCATGGGATTTAATTTAATGTCCCAAAGCCCTCCACCACCACCAACCGATGGACATGGAAATGATAGTGACCCTGCAGGTGGCGGAGCTCCCTTAAACAATGGCTTAGGTATACTTCTGTTTATGGGTTCAATATAGGGTGGATACAAAATCTATCGCGCTTATAGTACCAGGCTTGACATATCAGATTAATAAGCTGATAGAAATAGAGAATTGAGCGTATAAAGTAGTTGTAAAATGAATATGGGAAGTCCTTGATGTAAAAAATAATTTAATGAGAGGACTTACTGGGATACCTTGCTTCATAGAACCAATGAGACTGCCTGATAAGGGCAGCCTCATTTTTAATACAAGGGACCCAAAGTATCATCCTATTTTATAATCACAATCTTACAACCAACCTAAACTAAAATACTACCTTTCAATGAATTAACATTGTAATGACCCATCCACATGCATTTGATGTATCTTTACGCTAGAAATTGACAACTTTTGATGTTTGAAAACTTAGGACAGTCTTATCCTTTCAATAATAATTTTAAGCATAATCTGCGTACTATTACTTTGGTTAGCATGGGATTTATGCTCATATCACTTTATTTTCAACCTTTTGGCATCGATTTTCTTGCATCCCGTAAAGATGGATATTTTGTTCTTGCTTTGGGCGTGGTTAGTGCTTTGACGCTACTATTCAACTCTTTGGTTCTTCCTGGGTTGTTTCCAAGAGTTTTTGAATCGTCACGTTGGACCATACGTAAAGAGTTGATTTGGAATGTTTGGCAGTTTGCAACTTTAATCATTGGATTTTCCATTTCGGCACTGATACTAAATATAACCGGCATGTTATCGCTCACAATTTTTCGCTCCGGCACACTGGCGCTCTTACCTCTGATACTATTTAATCTGATGAACTATAACAGTGCTCTGAAAACAAAAGTTACTAATGTTATCGACAGTGGCCGAAGCTGGTTTAATGATGAAGACATTAATCCAATATCTGTAGAACATGAGCGCGTGCATATTCAATCAGAGAATGGTAAAGAAGTTTTTGATGAAGCCCTGAAGAATGTTATTCTGATTCAATCTGCCGGTAATTATATTGAAATATTTTACCGAAATGGTGATAGTGTTAGACGACAGATTATACGGCAAACACTAAGTGGAGTAGAAAAGTATTTGTCAGTATTTCCTGATATTCTCAAATGTCACAGACGTTGCCTTGTCAATACAAATCAGATGAAACGTTTAGGAGGCATCTCCCCCAACTACACCTTTGAAGTGGATGGGCTGGATTTCCGTATCCCTGTTTCCCGTCACAAAGTGGCTGAATTTCGCAAATTGTTTTCAGGGAAATAAATGTTTTTTTATCATGCAATAGAAACGTATTTCTTTTCATCTGAATAGCAGGTATTATTGAATTTTTTCCAATGCAATTCGTCCCTGTTTATCCGACATTTCAGCCCAAAAGTCAACATTTGTAACCATTTTTGGCAGTTGAACCCATTTATCAGAAATTACCTATAACGAGTGGTAATTTTGTGGTCACATAAGGTATCTTCCATCAAGGCTATTCATGGGCTTGAGATTATTTTACCAGAAAAATAAATTGTAATTGCAGTAAAGATGACTAAAATAAGACCATTAGATATTGGTGGAATAAATGTTCCGACACCTATTATTCAAGGAGGTATGGGAGTGGGAATTTCACTTTCAGGTTTGGCAGCAGCAGTAGCAAATGAGGGTGGGGTTGGTATAATTTCTGTTGCAGGACTTGGAATGCTTTATAAAGACGCATCAAAAGATTATCTCTCCAATTGTATCACCGGATTACAAGAGGAAATCAGGAAAGCGAGAATGCTCACTTCAGGGATTGTTGGCGTAAACATTATGGTTGCACTTTCAAATTTTGAAGATATGGTGCGGACTTCTATTGAAGAAGGTATTGACATCATTATTTGTGGGGCCGGTTTACCATTGGACCTACCAAAATACCTTACACCCGGGTGTAAAACCAAACTTCTGCCCATCGTTTCTTCGGCCAGAGCTGCAGCTTTAATTTGCAACAAATGGTTGGCTAACTTTAACTATTTGCCAGATGCAGTCATTGTTGAAGGCCCAAAAGCAGGGGGTCATCTTGGGTTTAAACCTGAGCAAGTTTTTGATGAAAATTTTTCAATTGAACGACTGATCCCTGAAGTTGTTGCAGTTGTAAACGAAATTTCCGGTAGAAATGGCGTAACCATTCCCGTTATTGCTGCTGGCGGCATCTATACAGGTAGCGATATTGCAAAAATTATGAAACTGGGGGCATCGGGAGTCCAAATGGGTACCCGCTTTGTGACTACCCATGAATGCGATGCTTCTTTGGCATTTAAACAATCGTATATTGATGCCCGACAAGAAGATGTAAAAATAATCAAAAGCCCTGTCGGCATGCCAGGCCGGGCTATTAACTCACCATTTCTTGAGGAAGTGGAAGCAGGAAAAAGACAACCAAAAGCCTGCCCGGTAAATTGTATCCGTACTTGCGATATTAAAACTGCCCCTTATTGCATCATTGCTTCCCTCACATCGGCTTTGAAAGGTAATTTTAATAGAGGTTATGCTTTTGCGGGTAGCAATGTCTGGCGTTGCAGTGAAATTATTCCTGTAAAAGAACTGATGGAGAAGATTAGGCTGGAATATGCAGTTTACTGTGAAAAAGAGACACAAAAAAACAATCAGCAGCTTTGGAGAAACAGGGCTTTATTACAAGTTAGATCGTTGAAATTGAAATATATGCATGATTTTACACCCAGCTTCGAACAGATGAATGCCCGTTTAATGCGTTGTACTTTCCCATTTATCAGCAGTCCTTTGTAAAGAGGATAAGAGATGTATTTTAATGGATCAGCGGCTTAAATTTATTCCGTAAAAAACGTCCTTTACGATCCTTTAAGCCAAAAAAATATTCCTTTTGAAAGTTCCCCACAGCATATCAGACGCACAATAGCGCAAACACAGCCTTTGTTTCATTCTGAATGAAGTGAAGGTGTCTTTCTTATCACTTAGGAATTGTCAATAAATAATATACTCATATTTAAAGTAAATTAGTTACCTTTGTTAAAAAAAACAATGGACACTAATGATATCATTAAAGCT
>PHDU01000005.1 GCA_002842755.1 Bacteroidetes bacterium HGW-Bacteroidetes-1
GGCTTCTTTTTACCAGCATTTTTGATCTTCAATTCTTCAACAATCTGCTCATAGTTACCATATTCAAGAATGTAATCAGTTGCTTTCTTTTCACCAACACCGGCAATATTTGGGATATTGTCTGATGTATCGCCGGTCATGCACTTGTAATCAAGGTAATATTTCTGCTTGAACCCAAAGATATTTTCAAAGTTTTCCTTGGTAATAGTCACCTTCTTATTAGGGTTATAAACAGAGATACGATCATCAATTAACTGTGGAAAGTCACCATCGGTTGAGATAATTGTAACAAGATGGTTGTTACGAAGCATGAATGACAATAAAGCAATGTAATCATCTGCTTCGTAACCATCACCATCTAATACATTAAGGCCAGACTTTCTACAGATTTCTATAAAGACGGGAAAAACTTTCTGGAACATTGCGTATTGTTCTGGTGTAAGTGATGTCTTTCTGTGCCCTTTGTATTCAGGAAACAGATTTAATCTTCTTTCGCTTTTACAAGTATCGAACACCATGATTACTCTCTGGTTTTTAAGAGAGTTTTGCCGCATAAGCAGCCATGTATTCACAACACCTTTTAAAGACTTTGAGAAGTTTTTAACATCACAGTTTTGCCAGAATGTTCTATGGAAAAAGTTATTTCCATCAATTATAGAAACGCGTATACTCATTAGTTTACCTTTCGTGTTTACTTCTTGAGAGCAGCCAACCTTTTTGCTTTCTTTTCATTGAAAGTAATCTGGCGTTTAGCGGCCATTTCTTTCAGCTTTTCAGGGGTGATGTTCTTTTTTACAATTGGCATAGCAGCAACATCGGCCTGTATAAGCTTTCTCATTGCATGTGCTGATTTGATGATTGCCATCAATGCCTTACGAGCAACAAGACCGGCTTTCTTCACTTTGTTGTTTTGGAGCTTATAAAGCTCACCTTTTACAACAGCACTGTTATTGTCGATGGTTGATATATAAGATTCAAGATTATTCATAGATACTCCTTATCGAAAAAATTCATAAAATCAATATATCAACGTATTTAACTTATGTCAAGATTATTTCGCTGCTGTTTCCTTTTCTGCGGTTTCGATTTTTGTAATGATATCTTCGATAGCTGATTTCATTGATGCATACACTTCAGCATTGCTGTCGTTGATTACAACAATGTTGTCAATGTTGGAAGAACTGTAATAGCTTTCTGATGAAATCATCGAGCTTGTGATTACAAATTCTCGTTCTTTGCGAGTTGTTTGTATGTGACTGTCCTTTAAAGTCAGTTTGCGTTTGAGTGCTTCATACACATTGATCTTGACAAAGCCATTTTCAAAAATTGCGGCAGGGTTCATGTATGGCATTACCAAATCAAACATTTCACCGCGCTTGTCTGTTACCGACAAAACGATTAGCTTTTCTTTGCCATTTACCGCATCCATAATCGGGTATTTCTTAGTCATCTGTAGTCTCCTTATCGAATCTAAATCTTTCGAAAGCTGTGTGTCTTAGACTTCCAGTTTTCGTCTCTTCCATGTAACTTATTTCAGCAATTTTGTCAAGCAATTCTTCTTTATATGACCAATATTCTTCTCTTTCATCTTTTGTATAACCTGTACCGCAACGCAGTTCTGTATTTTTATATTTAAAGATTAAACCACCTAGACAATGCTCGATTTCTGTTCCGGGTTCTCCGGGGTAATACCCAATTATTCTCAGGTCAATTGTGTTCTTATCTTTGAACTTTAACCAATCATTGCTTCTTTTTGTCTGGTATAGTGAATAAGGATTTTTAATGATAATCCCTTCAGCACCAGCAGCAATGTATTTACGAGCAATAGATGCTATAAGGTTGTAATCCATCTTAACCTTAAAGTATTTAAGGAACTTAATCTTCGGTGAATCTATCTTCTTTTCAAGAGCTTCCATAAAGGCAACACGTTCATACAAAGGTAAGTGACCAAGACTCTTGATATCGAAGATGCTTAATTTCGTTGTATTACGAATGTAAATAGACGACATATCGACGTTCTTTCTATTTACAATCCTCATCAGCTTTTGAAAGTGGGTACTGGATATTTCGCAGTCTAATTCAAGACCAGCAAAATGATCTATATGCCGGGCTATTTCAGATTTGATATTCTCTACCAAGAACGGTTGTAATTCCTTACCATCTCTTGATTTGAAATCAATTATATCTGAGGATTGAACTGTCTCAACAGCACGTATACCATCCACCTTCACATTGTAGTAACACCATTCAAGTTCAGAGAATGCGCGATTAAACCGCTTCTCATCTTGCTTAAAGGCCAGCATACAACCAAAGTCTGGTATAATTTCTTTGTTGAATGCTTTGTTTATCAACTTTTTGTTGATACCAATATTCAAGTCTTTATCAATTGCTTTAAGAAAGTAATCAATCACTTCTTTTTTACGAAGTGCTAGATTACTTCTCAATAGTTGTATCTTGTCGTTTCTTCCGGGTGTTACCTTGATCTTTTCAAATAAATCAAATGGTATATCTTCATTAAGACCATATATCCAAGGAACCCTAATACCGGCAGATGTCAGGCCAAATATTTCCCGATTGGAATAAGCGTACACAAGAAAGCGTTCCAGTTCATCTTGGTTGCTATATTCTCGTAATAGCTTCACCTTAACGCTGGTTCTAGGTTCGTTCTTTATTTCATTTAACAATCTGACGAGTGCCATTTTTAATATCCAACCTTCTATATAATCTATCTAATATTTGGAAGTCTGTTGCTCTTAAAAGAATGCGACCATTTAACACTCGTTTGTGGTGCTTCTTAACGAATTCTAGGAACTTTGCTTGTTCTATGCCATTCTTCTTTTTTAAAACGCTTCTTGCCCCGTTAACAGCGTCGAGAGTAGTCAGCACTTCATCTTTGTAATACATCCGCATCATCTCATTGAGATGTTCGAATAAGAATTCCCTTATTCTCAAAAACTCACCAAAGCTATTTACTCCAAATTTTCCTTTTAATTGCCAGAACAGGTCAATCCCAAACTGGAATATGTAAGATGTAAATGCGGTAATTGTGGTTGCATCTTTAAAGACTGTTTCATAAAGAATTGCAATCTTTTTGTAGAACATGGTTGGGATCATGATTACCCTTGGAATCCACTTAGCGTAACCAAGCGATAACAAAAGCTGGTCTTTTTGCTTTTGTTCAGCCTTTAACTTCGTAGACTTTGCTGATGCCATTTTCCTGTTCTACCTTTATCGCTTTATCTGCTTTATGTATCAAGTCTTCTAAGTGAGTCACTATAATCATTTGCATTCCCATCTGCTTTGATGTAACAGATATCCAATCAATAGCAAATGGTAATCTCACACCATCCAAGTTCTTGAACGGTTCATCAAGGATTAGAACCTGTCTTAATGTGCCTTTAAATATTCTCAAGTAAGAAATCCTGAGACATAAGCTGATGATATCAAGGACACCACCACCCTTACAATCTTTGAGTGGCGTTATTTTACCATCTGTATTAATGTAAAGATCATAGAACAAACCTTTTTTATTCCGGTTTGGTATAACCTTAAACTCCATCTTTTTATCAGGGAAAACAGCCTTTAATGCCAAATTTGACAAATTTTCGAGTTTAGACTTCACTTCGTTCCTTGTAAACTCAGAAAAGCTATAAAGGAAATCAAGAGCTTTGGAAAACTTATCAAGGCTTTCTTCATTTAATATAACCTGTTCTTTGCTTGTCTTGATCGTTCTTTCAAGGTGTTCTTTATAGGACTGAACCTTAATTAAACGTGAATGTAAGTCACTCATTGATAGTCTTCTCAACTGCTGTCAAAGTTGTTTCAAATGAGGTAAGAGCCGTTTCAAGCTTGGTTTTCATTGTTGAAATATCGGTTTTCATTGTTTCGATAGTTGCTTTAACCTCGCTTGGTTCAATACCAAACTCGGTTTTAACACGATCAACCAATGATTTTCTCTGGGTTTCAGCGACAGTGATGGTCTTTTCTACGCTGTTGAGTCGCTTTTTAAGGTCTTCAAACTTAGCTTTTAATTCATTAAGTTCCATTTTGTAATCGTTCCTTTACAAATTTAATTACATCGTCATCAACTTTGGTCGTCTTGGCAAATATATCGAGAGCATTGAATAGATTCTCGCTCATGATGCTTGTATCCATGAGTTCAACCATCTGTTTAACATTCTCAAGAACATTAACTTCCGGTGTATCATCAATAATTTTCTCAATGAACACATCGGTTTCACATGGTATTTCTTTGAGAACTACACCCTTATCAGATAGATAGGCGAACTTTGGCTTGCGGCCAACATCATGTGATGTATTCTTCCTTCTTGCCAATGCACCGGTTGAAACAAAAGTTGTTTTACCCCGCTGGATAATTCCCTGTTCTGGGTGATAATCAGCAATCAATACATAATCTGCATTTGTTTTCAAATCAGCAATCAAATAATGCTTGTAAATAACAGGGTCTTTCACAATTATGTGGTGTGTTAATAACACATTATTTAATTCAGGTGAAAGAAATTCATCTCTTGTGTTTGGGTCTGTTACATTATCAGCAAATATCAATCTTGTTGTTGGTAAGTCCAAGTAATCCCGACCATCCGAAAGTGTTACATTCCTCATAAACATACCAAGCATTGTCAGTGGTGATGACTCAGGAGAACCATCGTGGAAATGATTACCACGAAGTATTACCATCTTCACATCTGAATACTTTTCGAACAACATTAACAATTCTATAAAGACCAACATTGAAATGCTTGGTTTATCAAACAAATCACCACCAATTATGACGGTGCAATGGTTTTTACGAGCAACTTTGAAAGCATGTTCAAGCTTGTTTAAGATGCTTCTATTGTAATTATCCTTGCGGCTAATTGGTCGTGCCCCATAATGGGGGTCAGGAATGTATATCAGTTTGTCCATGTTTATCTTTCAATCCATTCATTATAGACTGCAACCTTTTTCGGTTGCGGTTGCAAATAACAACGATGTAACAGACTGTTGGCATTCACGACAAAGAGCTATCCATTCGTCTGTTTTCGTATGGAAATGCACGATAACTTCTTTTTTACCACACCCGTCACAAATATTCGGCTGAGTCTTATGCTGTAAGATCATTTTTAATTGTCTCAATACAACTTTCACAATATTTCTGATTAGTAATCGGACAAATCATTTTATCAGAATCTATTTCTTTTTTCAAAGATTCAATCTCTTTTAAAATATTTTGTTTATCCTTTGCGTACTCTTTAAATCGGGTGTCCAGTGTTGTTAGATTGTAATCAATACATTCAAGCTGATCGAGTTTAAATTGCAAAGCATCTGGAAACTCAACCTCTGGGAACACTGGAATATCGGCAGTTATAATATTGGCTATCTTCGCAATAATTGCCATCAGCTTCATACCAACGTCTATTTTCTTGGCAAGATCGTTGATATCATCTTCAACATCATCAAACAGAGCAAATTCCATCATGTCTATGCTATCATATTTCGATAATGATTGCAAGCTATTTTCTAATTCTTTTAAGGTTTTATAGCCAGTTTCAATGTTCTGACATTTGCCAAGCATCATGATTGCTGCATCTAACTTGGTCTTAAAGTTATCAACAGTCGGTCTATATGTGGTGACTGGTGAAACCTTGTTTATTTCGATTTCCAGCCCTTCCAGCATGTTCAAATTGTCTTCAATGAGTTTGATGTCGTTTGCCAGTTTCGCAATCGTTTTATAGGCATCTGTTAACAGATCAACATCAGACTTAATCAGGTTCAACTGTTCTTCAGCAATCAATTGCTGTTTTGTGTAAACCTTCAACTGAGCCGATGTGTTTAACTTCTCAGATACAAGCTCTTTAATCAGAACATCTATCTTTTCTGAATCAGGTAACAGCGTCGAAATCATCTTGTTCCGCAATGAACCGGTGTAAAGATCAGATACAAAGAACATCGGTTCATGCTGTTCAGCAAAGTTTAAAAAGATTTCGTTGTCAAGGAACTGAATCGGTTTAATCCGAGTGAAGTCTGTAATAAATTCAGGAAGCTTAACACCAAACCTGTCACGGCGTTCATCGTTAAGCATGTAGAACTCTTCAGAACTTTTGGCTGATAGAAATTCGCCACATGATTCACAAACTTGATCTTCTGCCTTGACTTTCTCTTTACAGTTAGGACACTTTTGTATCTTCGTTTTGGTGAAGCTTCTTGAAATTGTATCATCGTTGTCAAATACGATTGTATTCTTACCGGTTTCAGCATCCCAATTCAAATAGAATGGAGCTTTCCTTAATACAGCATCCAAGCCTCTAAGAAAAGCAGATTTACCAGAATCAGATAATCCTTGAATTACATTGATTGAAGGATGTAATTCAACTTTTGTATTAACATGTGGTTGAAAGTTCTGAAGTTCGACAGATTTAATCATTATTTCACCAACAATTTTTCTTGTCGTGCAAACATAGCCAAACAAAGGCTTTCGGCCATATCATCATGAGTCAAAATTCGCGACATAAATATACTCCCTGTTTTTGGTCAAAATAAATTATGTCACATTCGATAAGTTTTTTAACACATTTATTTAGTGACCCATGAGATAAAAAATGATCCGTGTTTGTTTTAAAAATATGTAAATTTTCAATACGATTGTCCTTTTTGTCCATGTTGATGTGATGAACAATCTCTGTATCTTCCAAATATCGCCCAATATGTTGTTCGACTACATATCTATGTTCTGATATCCAACCCTTTTTTGCAAATGGATGATTTATTTGCTTTATGAGAATATGCCCATCCATCTCAATCCTACCCCTCTTGTTCTTTTTAGCTCCATCTGGGACTGAACTAATTACACGTCTACAATCAATGCTATTGCAGATAATGTTCTTGCTTCTTTTAAAATTTGAAAGATTTGCATATATTTCTTTTCCACAAACCGAGCAATTTGTTTTTACAAGATATCTATTTGCTGGTAAACCATTTTTTCTTAGATATGGGATTTTGTAAAGATTATCTCTTACAAAAACAAGTTTATTATTATTTTCTTCTGGTCTTTTTTTATTTACCATCATCAATCTCCATGCTTTTTAAATTAAACATTGACAATATCATAATAAAAAAATATTGTCAATGTTTAATTTGTAACAGTTATTGTGATGTAATTGATGCACTTTCAATCACGATACTCCCGGTAATTGCCCAGTATTTTGCAACAGTTATTTGCCATATGTGAGCATCCTCATCATGAACCGCGTCAGAAAGTGCCTTTAACATGTTATCGAGATCGGGTCTCTGTTGGTGTGGCTTACCTATCATTTCATTTTGCTTCTTCTTACTCCAGCTTTTCGGAATCGGTATATTGAATGTTACCTTTGCTCCTGCTTCCGGTAGTTTTGCACCAAGCTCTCTGAGCATATTACAGTAATCATAGTATCGGACAATGATAGGTCTTTTACGCCACTTGTCTGAGCGAGTCATACGTGGTTTGGGTTGTGGGTCTATGTTTAAAATTTGTATATTGTTCGGTAACTGCTGTTCCATTGATAAAACTTCCTTTGAATAAGAATATACCAATTATAGCACATTAAAGGAAAGTTTTAAAGTAATAAATTACACATCAATTAATTGCTTTATTTTCTCTATTTTGGTGTTTTGTTGTGATATTCTTTCTTTCAATATGTTGATATATTTTGCTTGATCGATGAGAGTATTATCTTTAATGTGATGATCAATGAAAACCGCTTCTTCTGATTTACCACTAACATATGATATAATTTTGTTTAAATGATGTGCTTTTAAAATAGCTATATTTTGTGGTAGTTCTGGTAAACTTTCATTATGTGAAATGCAAAGAAGAATGTGTTTTTCTGGATTTTCTAATGCCATTTTAATAGCATCACAAATCATTCTTGTTGTTTGGCCGCATTTTCTTGCCTGTGTGCTTAAAACTGTTCCAATACAAGTCATTATAACAATTCCTTTATTAAGTTCATTGCTTCTGGAAGTGCAGGATTCTGACTGTTTCTAACAGCTATATTCCTGTTTAACCAACGGACATTATCTTTATTCTTGATGGTCTTTCTGTAAAATGGGATATCCATCTTCGCAATGATTGCTTCCAGCTTAGAAACTAATTCCTTATTCATAATGTTAATCAATTACCTCCGTATCATCTGAACCACAATGAGGACACTCAGCATCAATAGGTGATGGGTCTTCGAAATCTTCATCACAAGCATTACAATGATATGTAATCATTTAATAATCTCCTTAATTTATTTCTTCCAAATGTTTGTAGCATAGAACATTGGTTGATTTGGCACACCACCTTCACGCGGTTTAACCAATTCAACATTTACAATCAATACCTTGTCGGAAACTAAGTCTTTTCGCTCAACTATTAACAGATTGTTCATGTCTATTTAACTCCATAGATATAATACGAAATATAGTTGCTTACATAACCATCAAATAATTTCTGTCTTGTTTCTAAGATGTAGTCTATGCGGTAATACTCGTCAAAAATTTTGATGATTTCGTCAATTATTGGTTTTTTACGATCTTGAGGTAATGCAGATAATGGTTTGTCTAAATCGTATTTACGTCTTATTTTTAATTTATGCAAATATGGAACCCTTATGTCTGTACCAGACACTTCACAAACTCGTTCCTGAAAGAATTTAACCGGTATTCTATCCTCCCAAGCAAGATCGTTATTCGGGTCTTCAACAATGATGCCCTGTTTAAGCAGTTCTTCAACATCTATATTGAGAATATGCATTTGATTTATTCCTTTACCCAATATAGCCGTTGAATGTATTAAATTCTTCTTCGCTGATTTCTTGCCAGCTCAACACAGTGTATGTTTCCATGTTTTTATATGATTCATTACAATCTAACTGCCATTGGAGTGGGTGTCTACCAACTAAAAGAGCCTGTCTGTATGGTTGTGCGAAGTTTGTTCGACAACCATGTTTTTCACACAAATAAACAACAAAATAATATTTCCTCATTTTATTCCTTTATGTATTTAATTCAAAACATTGCCAGATAAGGGAGTCGAACCCTTATGCTTTCGCGCTGAAGCTTAAATTCAGTGTGTATTCCATTTCACCAATCTGGCAAGTGGTAAGGCGGCAATTGCTTGCCGCCTACCGATTATAACATCAACCTTTCAGGGCTGCAATTTCCTTGTCAATATCTTCTACAGACATTGCTTCAAGTGATGCATTCAACAGATTAACCATAACATATTTTAAATCGTCTGTCAAGAAAAAACATCGTTTAAATCATTTAAACGATGTTTAAAGAGAGGATTTTCGGACAAACGAATTAGCAAGGGTGGGACTTGAACCCACAAGCCTCTCGGCGACTGCTTTTGAAACAGCTACGTCTACCAATTTCGTCACCCTGCCATAGAAAAGGTACCACCGAACTACCGTCTATTTTGTAAATGGTTGGATTATGAGTCCAACGTTACAAAATGCGTTAGTGCGAAACGTAACGGTTGACACAAATAGTTCAGTAAAAATGTTCGATTATTTCTTGGAACTCTTCAAACCATTATCAAAAGACCGTTGATACATCTGTTTGTCGGCCAGAACGATTTGAAAAGCTTCTTCTCTTGTAAAGCCAGAGGCCATCAAGAGTTCAAACTTTTCTTTCACGTATTCAACAGACTTCTTGATGAATAACTTCCTAAAAGCCGGTTCAATGACAGAACCAAATTCTTCCAACACTTCAACAACTTCTGAAACGAATGGCAATAGCCTGTCCTTTTCTTCTTTGAGTTCTTTTACAATTGCCGCTACCTGATTAAAATCCACGAATATACCTCCGAAATAAATTGTAAAACACGGCAGGGGTACAAGGATTCGAACCCTGATTACATGCGCCAAAGGCATGTGTCCTAGCCATTGGACGATACCCCTAGATGGTGTAATGGATGGCTTAATTCCACTACACCGTAAAACAAGAACGGGTTTGAGTTCACGTATCGTTATTGAGCAAAATATTGATAAAAGATTTCAAACCAATGTAACCGGCACAGCCAGCGTTACATCAAAGCCGAAAATAGGATTTGAACCTAAAACCTATGCATTACAAGTGCATTGCTCTACCGTTGAGCTATTTCGGCAAAGCCGGGAGATTTATCAATTTGCAACCCTATTCAATGAGTGCCAACTGCGATTAAATAGGTTTCTCCCGGCAAATTCGGCATATCGACCCTAATCTATCATCTTGTATAGTTGGTTTGCAACCCAAAAATACACACCAAACAATTATGATGTTTGTCATGAATAGCCGAGCCGACACACATTGCCAGTGATAGGATTCGAACCTACAAGTTAGTAGTTCCTAAGACTACCGTGTCTACCATTTGCACCACACTGGCGATCTTTGGTATAGTCCTGTTCACAACAATGACTAACAGGAGTAAGCATGTCATTGTTTTCGTAGCCTACATCAACCAAAGCTGGCTACCTACGCGGCGAAAAGTGAAGGATTCGAACCTTCGGTACCTTTCGGTACACAAGTTTAGCAAACTTGCTGTTTAAACCACTCACACAACTTTTCGAAAATGGGTAGGTGAGGCACTACCCGCGAAATACTCTCACATTAACTGCACAATACAAAGGGGAATGGTGGATTTGAACCATCGACCTAGCGGTTAACAGCCGCTTGCTCTACCACTGAGCTAATTCCCCAAACAGTTGTAAATTGGTGGCAATATTAATGACCTTTGCTCTTACCTCTTGGAACGGTCAAGCAAGCGGCCAATTTACAACTTCGGTGGAAGTGACGGGAATTGAACCCGTGTCCGAACAGATTTACATTCATCCATCTACATCGTTATCTTTTTTGTTATCTTTTGGAACACAGGATAAAAAGCTAAAGTTCCAATGTTTCCAGCAACCACAGTAGGCACTCATGTAGGGTCACAGTGATAATCTCCCCTAGCCACTAGCTGCTTTTATGTTACACCTAGCCTGAATCGTCGCAGCAACTATTCAGGTAGATGGTTGTAGCGGCTTACGCGGCTACAGCGTTGTATGATTCTTCGTTGGCGTTTAAAGCCTGACCGACTTTTAACGTAGCCTCTCGGTCAACTACGCGATGCAAGATGAGTTTCAACTGCCCGTCGAAACCATTTCACCCCCAGAATTACACATTTGTCTATCAAATTTGTTAAAAAGTGAGAGACAATTGTGTTTGTCCTTCATATATGATTGTCGTTTCAATCCACGTACCAAATTATTGATACGACATTTCATCAATGTTATTGTCAAAGATCAAAAGAATCGGTTGCTAGGGCAGGATTCGAACCTACGTAATGATGGTTTATGATACCATTGTCTTACCACTTGACGACCTAGCAATGAAATTCAACTTATAATCGAGAATTGTGTAGTGCATTGTGATGCTTCTGACACAACCATTTTATTTCCAGAGGTTTATTGTAATCATCATGATGTGCATGTGCAGAACTTTTACCACAAACTTCACAACAACCACGAGCTAATCTACCAGCCCTAATCTCAAGAGCAACGATTCGTCTTGCATTTATTTTTTCTGGGTATCTTTCGATTTGTAGTTTTTTATAATGATAATTGTTCTTTGATATCCCGCCGCGCCAGTTTGGGTTTTGCTCCCCTTTAGATTCTATGTTGTTATTGCGGTTTATAGCCGATTGTGACATAAAACTAAACACGATATCTTTTGGTAGAATCAAACCGAGTCGTTTCATCTTCATTTTTACGGCATGAGGGCTGCGTTTTAAGTGTTGTGAAATTACCACACTATTCATTTTTAAATAGTTTTCCTTGATAAATTTAATTTCAACATCACTCCAACGATTATTCATACCACAAAAACCCTTATAATTTATTTATATGGATTGTGTTGTCAAAGGACTGACAACACACCCATCAAAAACACCGTGACACTCTTCAAGAAACAGTGTTGTTTGCGCCTTTAAAAGCTGCAATCCTGACCTTAATTTTTTCAACTTCGGCCTTAATGCGCTTTGTAAAGTTCTCAACCTTGCGAGTCTGTTCACTATGAAGCTGTTTCTGAATACCAATGATGATATTAGCAACATTCTTCGTGAACTTTAGTTTCGCAAGTCTGGTACCTTTCAGTTCTTCAAATGTATCATCGGGATTGCACTTAGCCATACCGACACACTTTGCCAACTGGAAGCACAAGGTAGCAAGGGTTTTATGACGAACGTTTTTACCGTTCTGAACGAGTAATTTGATTGTCTGTGGACAGAACTTTACAATCAACTTATTCTCGTTACGAATCATTTCGTAATTTGTATTTGGGCTGATGGCTCCGAACTGTGAAAGCAGTTCATTGAGCATCTTGCTTTGTCTTTTTGAAAATTCAACCTTCATTTATTTAATCCTTTCGTTTCGATATTTTGATTATATCATTGCTTAACAAACTTTGTCAACAAAAATCTTTATCTAATTTTTAAAGGCCGGTGAAAATTGCTTCCCACCGGCCTTTAGACGTTAATTAGCCGACAACTTCAACAGACAGTTTGCGGAAGTCTTTAAACAACTTTGTGAGGTTGTTTGTTGCGCCTCTGGCGCGTCTTGTGGCCATTTTGTTGCCCTTTTCGGCGGCTTTCTTTGAGTCTTCATTGAAAATGACCAACTCGGCTTCGATTTCTTTCAACAGTGATTCCAGTTTGCTATCCATTGTGTACACCTTTCGTTATTAGATTGCAATGCTTTCTTCAAGCAATGATTCCGGTACTTCAACATCATTTGTTTTCAGATAGTTGTTAATTGCATTAACATCTTTCTTCAAATCATCGGTGATTGCAAGAATACCTTTTTCCTTAAAGTATTCAATGATCTGTGAAAGAAGATGTTTATTCTTCAGATTCTTTGCAATGATGTCTTTGGGTAAAGTTATCATCTTAACTGGTATGGCGATGTCATCAAGGCTCAATTCATCATCCCCATCAAGTGATAAGCTTTCAGTATCAAGAGAGATATCATTATCACTGTCAAGTGAGAGATTGTCAAGTGATAAATCATCTTCTTTTGGTTTAGCCGTTGTTTTTGGAGCTGTAGATGGCTGAATCTTCGGTGCTGTTTTTGGATCAGCAGTTTTGGTCTTTGATGAAGTGTTTACATCATCAAGACTGGTAACTTCATCTTCGTCAAGTTCAGCATCAGATTCTTCTTCTGAGTGAGCTTTTGTAAGGTAGTCATGAAGCTGTTCATAAGTCTGTGTTTTACCATAGACCTTTTCCAGATCAATCGGGCCACCCTGTTCAAACGTTCTACCCCAGAGGAAGTCGTAGTTTTCCTTGAGTTCATGTGCTCTTGCATCATCAGTTGATTCTGTAAGGCTGTATGAAACACGGTCACTACCATCTTTATTCTTGGACATCGTTTTCTTGTAAGACCAGATAATACCATCAATCGGGTCTTTTTCGATGATTGCAAGGATTTCTTTCAGTCTGGACGCTGTGAACTTAATAGCGATGAATTTCTGTTCTTTGTCATTAAGATCAATGGCATTTACCCAGTACTTCTCATCAACTATCTTGTTGATAACACCCTGAATTTTTGTCTTTTCGTCTTTGTTGGATGTTTCGCGCCATTCTTTCCATAGTTCCTGAATGAAGTCGCATACCGGGCACTTCTCGTTAAGTTCCGGGCTTGTATTCATGCACCAGCAGCTTTTTGCGTTGCTCTTAACGATTGGAACCATGTGAAGGTTGAAGTGTTTTCGTGCATAGAAAAACTGTTCATTTGGAATCCACAGTTTTACAGTTCCTTCATGCTTCAATTCTCGACTGTTGCGAGAACCACCGGACATTTTTGATTTTAGTTCTTTTGCTGTAAAGTACCCCATTATTCTACCTCCATTGTATTTATGTTAAAGAAATAGTCTTTACCATTTGTAAGAAGCCATGCCATATCCGACACGTACAACTTAACTCTGTCTTTGGGATTGCTGTCTTTAATGGCTTTAATCATTTCCTTAAAGCCCATTCCAACCATCGTTACCGGGATGTTATCAAGACTACCGATGAAATCTTTGTCGGCAATCGTTCTGGTAAAGTTTTCACCAGTTGAATTGTTTTCAATGCGGCATTTCATCATACCTTTTGCCGGTGTCATCTTGAATGTTTCATAGCTGAACGCTTTGGCATCATCGACAACATCTTGCAAAGTACCAATCGGGAGTTCAACACCGTTTTCATAAACGATTTTGCCACGATTATATGTCAGTGCATCTTTGTCGAAGAAGTCAAGAATACCATCAATTGCCTGATAAGATTCTACAATTTCAGCATCAGAGGTTTGAGCCATATTCGAATGAATTTTGCCAACGCCTGTACCGTCACTGAGAAGGAATGCATCAACAGATGATTTGATTCTTAACATTTCAGAATCGGTTCTGTTTACTGCGGCAATCAATTTCTGAAGATTTGGAACTTTGATGTTCCCTTCTTCTGTAACTTTAACACCGTCACAATAAACTTCTGCGTACATTGTGACCATTTTGTCAGTTACTTTAGCCATGATTCGGTTATTCGGTGCTGTGTGAATAACAAGATCACGGATAATATTTCCGAGAGCGCAACGCCCTAAGAATTGTTTAAAGTTCGCTGTGTTCAACTGGATATCCATAGTTTAAAAACCTCCATAAACATTATAACAACATAGAATTGTTTTATTAGTCAAGCAAATTTATTTCTTCTTCTTGAGAACATTTTGACAGTTTTCCTTCTTTAGCAATAGGTATTTCGCCTCCTGCTACCTTCTCTCCTTCTTCTTTTACCTTCTGTTTTTTGGTTTTCATACTGCTGAAACCAACCGCCATCATTTCTTCTTGTTCTTTTTCGATAAATGTCATTTTGTGAAACTGTGGGATTACTTGGGTTCTACATTTTGGTATATTCCTTCCTTTAATAATTGAGATACTCATTCTGCCATTGTAAACAACTCCTTCAAACTCTGTCATAAAATCTTCATCTTCTTTTGTAATCTCAAGCGCAATCATTATATCGGCCTTATGTGAGGCAATATCTGACCACGATCCTGACTCTGTATCAACCTTCTTAACACCACGTTTAGTTTGCTGTGCAGAGTATACCACACAATTGAATTCACCAGCAAACTCTTTTAGTGACGAATAAATAACACCAAAGGCAGCGGCGTCATAATCGGAAACACCATTAATACCGGACTTCATATCACCAGCATAGTCAATGATTATAAAGTCTGGGTTAAACGGATTATTCGCAATGATGCTTCGTACCTTTGCCGGTGTGCAACCGCTTGGTACCCAATAAACTAACAGGTCTTCATCTCTGGAACTGACACAGGAAATCCGGTTATCCCATCGCTTCATCAAATCTGTATCAGTTGTAATAGAACCAGATGAGAATTGCTTATGTTCTATACCGGTAATATTTGAATCCATTCGATACAAATACTGACTGGCACTCATTTCAATTGTGATAATTATTCCACGTAAACCACGCTTATAATTATGTAATGCCGTGTGCATCAAGAACATTGATTTACCAGTGTTTGTTCTGGCCTGATAAAGAACAAATTCGCCGGGAGCCTGTCTACCAATATATTTGTCGATGTTCTTAAAACCAAGTTCACACATACCAACCTTGTCTGGGTTGTCGTGTATATCTTTGGCTAATGATTGTCGATCTTTTAAACTGTTCTTTAAACCCATTACAGTTTGTACCTGCTTTGGGTTCTTCATTCTCCTGATTTCGGAAAAGCTCTTTTCCAAATCAGTCATAGTACCATCAAAGTTCTTATCAACGTAATCTATCGAATTGTTTAATGCACCCAAGAACTTTCTTCGACAAGCAAACTCTGTCAGTGCAATACAGTGAACCTTGAAGTCTTCAATCGTGCAAGGTCGTGTCTTTATTGCTCTTAATGCTTCCAAGACCTTTAAGTTTTCCTTCTCTGGTCTTTCCTGCATGTTCTTGTAATATGTCAGGAACCCTTGAGTAGAAAGGACATCACCTTTTCGTAATCGTTCACAAAGGATTAAAACTATTTCACGGTTTACAAGATTTGCGAATTGTTCTTCTTTAGCAGGTGACGCATCAAATACTTTAATTGCATCCTTGCCGTATTTAAACAGCCCAAACATTAGAGATAGTTCTGTATCAATACATTCAACCTTCATAATGTCCTACCTCTGTTTGGGATTCTCTGCTTTGAAACCGGTCTGACAGACTCACCTTCAGATGAGCTTACCTTTTTATCTGAGAACAGCTTGACAAATTCTGGGTTTAATTCGTTCAACCGTTCTAAGGCACTCTGCTTCTTTTTATCAATGCTGACTTCGAACTTTAAACAATCCAAGACGAAGTATTCAATCAGTGATGTGCAATACTTTTTCTTCAAATCATCTAATATTAAATCACCAACAATTATCGTTATACAATTCATACTTGAACGTAAATTCAATAAGTTCATGAAACGTGTTGTAACAAATGATTCTTCTTCGGCTAATTGTTTATTATTCTCTTGCCCGAAACCATCAACGATGAGAAACTTAGTCTCTACCAGTGAATCCCAACCCTTCTCATCTCTTTCAAAGTTGAAGAATGTATCAATGAGTTCATGTGATTTAATCATCGCTGCATCATGTTCACTATCAATCAGATTAACCGCGATTAGACTGGCAATAAACGATGTTGCATAGTCCTTTCGTTCTTTACAGTGTATGAATATGTTTGTCGCTTCTGTGAGCTGCCTAATCATCTTGATTAACAGTTTCACATTTTCCTGACACTCTTTTGTAAATGTCTCGACAAATTTTCCATTACTGCCATTGAACAGAACTAACGGGACACCGATCTTTATGTATTCTTTGTTCTTGAGAAATGCCTTTGTACAATCACAATCGACGTATGTTTGTTCGTCTTTCATGATATGACCAAGATGGTCACACTTGGTACATTCCTTCTTTAACTTCTCGTAATAATCCTGACAAACCCCAAAATATTTTTCCTTGAAAAACTCTGGTAGCATTAGAACAATTCCTTTTTAATTGTTGTCTATTTGAGCACATTCATGAAAGATTCCTACATTTTTCAGTCGTTTAACCTGATCTTCACAGTATTGTTTAGACACATCAATACTGACATAATATCGGTTCATCGACTTTGCCATAACTGCCGTTGTACCTGAACCACCGAACGGATCAACAACTATATCGCCGGGATTTGTCCATGTAAGGATATGGTCACGAACAAGTTCCTCTGGGAATACTGCGGGATGATCATTGGATAGCTTTAAATATTTGTCATATGTATTCTTGACAGCCCAAACATCACAACGTTTACCATTTGGGTCAAGAATAATATAACCACGATTTACATATTCAAGAATTTTGTCGTGTGTGAGTTCTTCTGGTTTCTCATTGTTTGCCGGGTAAGCCCACACATTCCACCTTGCGCCAACATCTTTATATTTCTTACCTGTTGTGCAAGCCTCTTTCTTTGTTCCATCGGCCTGACGTTCTCTACCGGGTACCAAACAACCACCCCAAAGGTTCTGACGATCTTCGATGATGTTGATTGTTTTTGGTTTACCCTTGCTGAAAACAAACATATATTCAAATGAATTGTGGTATCTGATTTTCTCAGGGTATTTAAGGAATGTTTTCTGCCAGATCATTGTATCGTGGATATTTAAACCGCATTTCTGTTTGAAATACAACGCCTGTTTAAACGATGTTCCAGATTCAGAACCATCAATAACTGTATCTTGAACTACCCAAACAATTACCCCGCCGGGTTTTAATGCTCTGGCTAATTCCTGTGCAATTGTACAAAAATCAAACGCATAACCTTCATACGATCGAGCATAATCATAGGGTGGTGACATTATACCAAAATCAATAGACTCATCTGGCAATAGCCTTAACTTTTCGGCAGAATCACCATGGTAAACTTTATTAACAAGGAGTTTCATTTCTTCAGGAAGATTCATATAGGGAAATGTCCTTTTATTGCTTGTTTAAAGGGGATTTTGTGGTCTGGTGCATCATGATAACACACCAGAACCACTTTAATCAATGCTTATTCGTCAATTCCATAAAAAGCTTCGACCGGCTTTAGCAGAACCCGATGAATTGCCCTTGACATAATATTCATTCCATTTCAATGTCGGATAGGCAACGACCAACAGCCTTTCAAACGCCGGGAATATCTTGTTATTCCAATAGTAAGATTCATTGTATTTACCAGTGAATGCATAGAGTGGCCTTGGTAGCGGCTTCTGTCTTGTGTCAAAGCTTTCAATGAAGTATTGAACCTTGTCACCAACCCAGAAGTCTTTACCATCTTTAAGCATCTGAGCAGCTACTTTTGTGTGCATCATCGGTTTATCATATTGATCAATAGGCTTTGTAACCTTCTGAGCAAACATCAGTTCATCCAATGGAAGCTTGCTGGAAAATACTTTGGTTTGTTTATCAAGAATCCATGCCCGGATATCAATTGGTGATGGTGGTTCATCTGACAGAATCCATTCAAGAATTTCTTTCTGGTATTTCTTAACGAAACCACATTGATCTGTTCTGACATATTCAAAACCAGTGATCTTCAGTTTACAAGGATTAACTTCATGACCATCAAGGTAGTCGAGATAACCAGCGTAACGCTTTTTGGCATTAACGATTAAGAATGTTCTGAATCCTTTATCATAGGACATTTCCAGTGTACAAACATCTGCATTAAATTCTTCTTTGGCAATTTTATCGCACAACTTCTGAATCTTACCCAAGAGGTCTATGACATCATCTACCGATTTGATCTTGTCTACAAACAATGAATCTGTATTGTGTAATAGAATTGAACCCATTGCATCAACAAAGTTGTGATTATCGGCTACCGACAAATCATAAAGATAATCATCATAATCAATTGGTTTGCAAATATTTTCTATCAAGTGCTTACCATATCCTTCATTGATCAGATTCTTAACGGTATAGGTCTTTTTATTAAAGTTACTCTGACAAACAACCACCATACCAACCTGTTTCATGAGAGTAGACAATCCAGAAATCAACTTAATTGAAGCTGATTCGAAATCATAGTTCGTGCCGCTTTTTATTTCTGTAATTGAACCATCACCAATCATTAGCTGTTGGATGAAATGTTTCTTTTGCTCCAACGACAATCTATAAACAAAGTTTGGTATTCTTTTTTGGTCATATTTTTGTCCACAAAGTTGTCTAAATACAATAGCCTGTAAACAAGTCATCATCTGTAGTTTATTATTACCATCAGATTGACACAATAATCCATTTTCTGCATTTTTGAATAGCCAGTCTGTTGTTTGTTTTAATTGATTTAACAACCAGAAATCTCTTGACGCAATTGATGTACCTTTACGACTTTGTGTTGTTTCCGGGGTCGATGATGAACCATTACATATATAGTGCGCCAACAAACTTAAAAAGCCATTGAACATCGGGTCATTAACATTGAGATGCCGCAACATTGTTGTCTTTTTGACTTGATTGTGTGATAAGAAAATCTTTTCACTATCTGCGGTTAAATAGACATCCCCACCACGCTTTCTTGTGTAAGAATATGGTTCCATATAATCTAATAGGTCGATTGTCGTGATTGGTTGTATGTCTGGTAATTGAGTTAAACTGAATGCATTAAAGCCGTCTGTTGGCTTAAAACATTGCCCCTCTGAATTTATCAATGAATGATCTTTTGATACTTCAGTAACGCCATGTCGGTATCTATAGTGGTAGACTTCTTTTTTAACTTTATGTCTTATGACACAATCAACCGACTTCCATTCGGAATCATGTGTTTGAAAGTTGTATGAGAGTGCTGTTACATTTTCATCAAAACTTCCATATTCTTTTCCATCCTTGATATATCGCTTGGTTGTTTTATTGAACAATTCTTCAAAGGATACAACGGAAACATCATCATTTGTTTTAATAATCGTACATCTGTCTTTAGTTACACTATCACCGTAAATTATAATGTATCCTTCATCCTCTAGGAACTTAGCACCAGCTTTATTAAAATACTGACCACCAAGAGTTACAGATTCAGCAACCCTTGTATCATAAAATCTTGTATGTGACTCGCCTAGTGCTCCGTAAAATGAAAGACCAAATGATTTGTAAACATATTGAAGGTTATCATATGTTTTATGCATCAGAGAACCGGGAGATTCTTTACTCATTAGGTCTTTGTAGAAATCTCTCTTCTCTTTCATTCTGGTAATAACTTTTGGAAGGATGCCAATAAAATCTTTCCTGAATCTATGACCACTTGGGGTTTTGATACACATTTCATCAGGAACGCTATCATCTGTAACAAGAGTATCAGGTGAAATATTCAGTGTTTTGATGACGTTTGGGTAAAGTGATGAATAGTCAAATACTTTAACATTCTTGTATCTTCCGGGCTTTGGTGGGAATACATAAGCCCCTTCAAATTTATCATCATCTTCGTCATCGTCTTGTATCAACTGACCATTTTCATCGTATTCCCTGATGATCGTTTTAAAGTGATAATGTTTATCTTCCTGTGCCTGTTTAACGATGAGATTGTCAACTTTTCGAGTGATAAACAAGTCATCACAAGGACACATACCGATAGCATTTACGTTTCTTGCAACAGCTAGATACTTTGTTTTCATTTCAAGTTCATATTGCCGTCTTACGTCAACTCTATTGTATTTCTCAAGAAGTTCTGGGTGGTTAAGCCACATCTCATAAACACCAATACCTTCATGTTGAACCTTACCTTCGCCGAGGTATTCTTGTGAAACATTTTCAAGAGAGTATGAACGCAATGATACAGACTTCTGAAATACCTTCATCTGATCCTGATGAAATATTTTACGCCAATCGAGTTGTATTCCATATCTCATCATCCTCGATTTCACGTATGGTAAGTCAAAGGATATCCCGTTCCATGAGATGATTACATCATATGAGTTAAAGATTTTACCAATCTTAATAAGTAATTCTTTCTCTTCTTCATCTGTATCTTCAGCAATTTTCAAAAATGCTTCTTTACCATCAACCAAATCCTTGAAAGCAACCGATAAAATGCGGAATTCTCCGGGGATTGGCTGACCGTTCTTAATGCGATCATCAGTTTCAATATCGAAGAATAAACATTTGTAATCCTGTTCAAACTCTACGTTATCCTGCAAGGCAAATCGTTTGTGTGGTGGTATATCAGCTTCAAATGTTTCACATTCAAGCATCTTCAGCTTTTCAAGCATGTCATTGAATGCGAATGTCTTGTAACCCCAATCTCTTTCCATTTCCTTGTTTAAGGACTCTGTTTTGTGTGGGTAATCAGCATAAATCTTAACGTATTTACCATCAGGTTCAACCGAGTTGATGACGTTGTTGCTTGTGAACTGGTTAAACTTGCTTCTTAACCGTTCATAATCTTCGGCTAAGACGTAGAAAAACCAAGCAAACTTTGTTTCACCGATTCCCTTTTTACCTGTCTCTGGATTCCTGTAGACGTAGGCTATTTTATTTAAGCCTCTATCCCATGCTCTCATTATCTTGAACTTTTCGGCCATAACTGATATAAACTCCTTTTTAATCTATGAAACCTGCGAAACCTTTATCTGTAGTCAGTTCTGTGAAAAACGGTTCTGGAATGTTCTCACCCCGCGATAACTTGAATGTAGCGACACCATAAACCATTTTAGTTTTCCTATCCTTGAATAATGGGTCAAAACCATCATAAACCATAGCAACACCATCATCGGTATTAATATGAAAACATGTGTTCAATTCTTTACCATCAATAAATGGATGCACCACAAACGCATAATTATGATCCGCTGTTATTATCATTTTGTTAATCCTCAAACAAACTCAATATAAATGATCCAACCATACAGGATATGGCAACAATCAATGATATAATTGTTGATATAACAGCGATTGCCACCCCGATCAACATTATTAAACCTATCAATGCGAATGGTACAAGAGCCAGACAAACGATTACTAACAATGCATCCATTATCATTAATTTACCTCATTTTGTAATAACGAAGTTTACCCAATCATATTCCTTAGCCATCTTATTACTTTGGAATCTATCTTTGTAGAAACCAAAAGCATTTCTGAACTTTGCTGTAAGGAAAAAGGCTTCCCACTTTTCTCTTGTAAACAACGAAACATGTGTCGGGTCTACGTCTATAGTACCAGGTAACAGAGGCCCAACGGTTGCTATGTAAATAATACCTCCGGGCATTAGTACACGATACAGCTCATTTAAAACACCGGGAATAAGTTCTTCGGGGATATGTTCAATAACCTGCCCCATGTGTATGAAATAGAATGTATCGTTTGAAAAAGGTATCTTCCCATCTTCCACATTACACAAACGATCTCTGATTTCTGGGAATGGTGTGTTTTGAATGTACCAGTCAGATACATCGCCACCAAACACATTATCATAACCATGTCGCCTAAATGTTTCAACTAAAACTCCGGTTGCAGAACCCATGTCAAACATCTTATGCTTCTTTGTAATGTGTTCTTCAAAGATATCTTTAAGCATATGGAAGTATTGTGTTTGCCATTCACCAATACAATTCATGTTGAAGTTATTCGTGTTTTTACAAAAATCAAAGTATTCTTTGCCAAATTTCATTGTTTTTTCTCCGGTTTATAGCAACGTGTTTCTTTGTATAAAGACGTATCCATATCCAATTCTATCGCTCGTTTCTGATGCTTTTCATGGAAATATTTAACACAAGTTTCTCTGTGTATACAATCATCCTGTGTACAAAAGCTCCGGTCACGATAAATTGGTTTCATATTTAATCCTCATCAATAGGTAAGTCTTCATCAATAACAGTAATGCGTGGTTTTACTTTCTGCACTGTTGGTTCAGGCTTTTCAGGTTCTTCAGCTATCTCAACTGAATCAATCTGTGTCAATTCTATCCTAAAGCGGTATAAAGGACAAGTCTTTATTGGACAATTTATAATCTCATCCTTTTGACCATTAGAACACTCTTGACACTTCATACGAATAGCATCAAGCGGGGTCTTTGGTTTCTTAGCCATTATATAACGCCCTTCATTACCTCAATCTCGACTCGTTTGATCTTCGCGCCGTTTAACGCTGTTTCAATAGATTCAATCTTGTTAATAATTGAGTTAATTCTTCTCAGGATATACAAACCGAGTGTCATTAGAAACAGAAATATATCTGAGAAAAACATAGGATTCTGGGTAATAATATGAAAACATGCCCAAACAAACGATATATAAGCTGCGTAATAATCGGCGTCAATTATATAAAGATATAAATTAGCCAGAAACTTTGCTAATATTGTTCTAAGATTGTCCATTACAACTCCTTGTTCAGATCAAGTGATTCCTGTGAAATGTAAAACACACGACAACCAGAACCATAATTGTGTTTTACATCAATGAGTTTAAGTTTCATGATCTTATTCGCAAGACATTTTGGTAATCTTGGGGTAGCTTGCCAAAACCGAATAGTCTTTTCTTTCGACTGTGTTAAAAGCTGAAGACATGCTCCATTATCTAAGAATCTATCATCAGTCGTTATCTCGTATTCTTTTCGATTGATTTTAACTTTCATTTATTTACCTCTTAAAAATGTGATTCAAGAAGATTTGCAAGGAATAATGTTTTATGCACAGCATTATTCATCTTGTGGTTACAATCGGCCAATGGAACCAGCTTATCCCAAGCTTTTTCCTTCTGTACAATTTCCCACAGTTTCCCGAATATGTAATCAGGGTCAGCAGAAAATGCAATATTTATCTTTTCATCACGCTCCATTGAATTGATAGACGCGATTGTCAGCTTGTCAATAAACTCGGATGATGAACTGCTCACATTTCCTTCAAGATTGTTGATAGCAAGGCGCATGTCACCATTTGCCATCTTAGCAAACTGTATCAACTGTTGATCTGTGAAAACCATTTTATGCTTGATTGCAATGCGTTTAAGATGATTTGCGATTGTCTTAGTATCAATAGCGTCAAACTGAATTTGAACGCAGCGAGAAAGCAATGGAGTCACCAGTTTGAAAGGATAATTGGCAGTCAAAATAAACTTGGTGGTTCTGCCGTTAAGCTCCATGATACGACGTAAACACATCTGAGCATCGGCTGTAATGTTATCGGCTTCATCAAGAAGGATAATCTTGTAAGGAGCACCACCCAACGGACGGCGTTTAGCTATTTCACCACCAATTTCATTTCTGATGAAATCAATACCTCTTGTTGATGAGGCATTAAATTCGAAGAAATTGGATTTCTTGTTATCTCCGAGTATTTCATTGGCAATCGCGATAGCCGCTGTTGTTTTGCCAGTACCAGCTTTACCAGACAATAGAATATGTGGTATTCCATCTGGCCTTGCTATCATGTCCTGAATCTGTTTGATTTCCTTATCGCGGCCTACAATCTGTTTAAGCGTTGATGGTCTTTCTGTTTCGAATAACATTTGTATTTATGCTCCTTTTAACTTCGAATACCTTTATTAGCTAAGTAATCAGCTCGTTCATTGTATGCATTACCAGCATGGCCTTTAACCCAGACCCACGATATTTCGTGTTTTAAGGTAAGCGCATACAACTGTTTCCATAAATCATCATTCTTCAATGGTTTAACTGTATTCAGCTTCCAACCATTTCGTTTCCAGTTACTAATCCAATCATGGTTAAAAGCATGAATTACATATTGGCTATCACTGTAAATAGTGATATCACAAGGTTCCTTCAATGCTTCAAGACCCTTAATAACCGCTGTAAGTTCCATACGATTATTTGTAGTTCGCTGTTCACCACCATAAAGCTCTTTCTTGGTTTCACCATGTAAAAGGATTACACCCCAACCACCGACTCCGGGGTTGTTCTTACAAGCACCATCGGCATATATCTTAACGAGTTTCAAATCATTAAGAGGCTTGACCATTGGTTCAAGAAAGCTTCTACCACCACGATTATACATTTCTACTCCGGGTGCAACCTTAATCCACTGCGGCTGCTTTTTTGGGATACAACCAAGGTAAGAACTTGATTTCTGGTTGTGGTTTGATTTTATGGGCGATGACGGCATAAAGAATCTCCGGGTTTACTTTCCACTGATGCATGTCTAACCAAGCTACCCACTGTCTGTTGGGCTTTGTAATCTTTGTCATACCACCAATCAATGCTTTAATTAGCATAAACATCTGAGGTCTGTTGTTCATCAGGAAATCGAAAAGGTAATCACGATCTCTGATATTTAAACAGGCTGCTGCTAATGCAAACGGGGATAAATCCTTCGCATTACCTTCTTCATAATGGATTTTGAGGTTCTTGCCCTGCCGTAATCCCTTTGTCAGTGATGTTGATTGAACAATGATTTTAACATTCTTGTTCGCATTTTTAATAATGAAATCAACCTGTTCCTTGTTTAACCCAAGATGATCAGCGTAAAGAACGATTGATTTACCATCATCTATTTTCTTTTTATAGACAATATCTGGGAAGAAATAGTCATGAACAATTTCATCTTTTTTCGGCGAATAGTCGCCAACGATTATATCAACCATTTTATCAGGCTCCCTTTAATGAAGAAAATCATAACACATGTTTGTTTATTAAGCAAGAAATTAAATAATCATTATTTATCAGCACAAATGGCTAGAAATTTGGGTTCGTTAAGTGTTTTAATCTTCTCATAATCCAACCAATCAATTATTCCACCATCCTCAATCGGTCTACCAAGATATTCTTCATATGCTTTGTAAATATCTTCAATCGGGCCACAGAGAATGCCAAAACGAATACCGATTATCACCGCTTGTTCTCTTGTAAGTTTTTCCATAAGTTACCTTCCAATTGTGTTTGGTGGAAAGACCGGCTTATTCGGCGGGTCTATCTCATTCTTTGTTGAAACAAATGATTTATTTGCTGGAATATCTGGAACCATTTGAATAAACTGATATATAACACCAGCAATGAAACCGATTCCCATTGCCAAAACGATGTCCATTATATCATACATTTTATTTACCTCACTTTTAGTTCATTATAACGTGTTAAAATGCGATTTTTTGCTATTGAAAAATAGTTATCATCTTTTTCAATACCAATAAAATTCCTACCACTATTTAAACAAGCTATTCCTGTAGTACCAGAACCCATAGTAAAATCCAAAACGATTTCACCTTCGTTGGTGTAAGTTTTAATCAGGTATTCCATCAGGGCAACCGGCTTTTGGGTTGGGTGGAGTCCTCGTTCTCTATTGTCAGAATTACCAATTCTTAATATATTCGTTGGATAGTTTTCAAATTCGATAATCCTTTCTAGTTTATGCGAGTCCCTTTTGAGTCCGTGTCCGTTCTCATAATTTCGTGGTCTTGACCATTTTTTATCTACTTTAATAATTCCTTGCGGATTGTATCTCATTCTTTTTTCACCTAACTGTATATTGTGTCCTATTGGTGCTTCGCTAAATACAATCAGACTTTCTGTGAACTTTATAGGCATATTTTTAGCGTGAGTGAAATTACATCCTTTTGACTTCTCCCACACCCACTCATACTTAAACATCTTTGGGTTGCTCATCACAAGTGCTGAAGTAAAAGGCTGCGAACCAAAAAGCACAATCGCCCCATTAGGCTTAATAATGCGCTTCAACTGTTCCCACATCGGTTCAAATGGAATAATAGAATCCCACTTACAAGATGTCGTTCCATATGGTATGTCAGCAATAATCGCATCGACTGAATGATCTGGGATTTCCTTCATTCTTACAAGGCAATCACCTTTCATCAACTTAATCATTTGTTAAACACCTTTAAA
Organism: Bacteroidetes bacterium HGW-Bacteroidetes-1; assembly: GCA_002842755.1. Lineage (GTDB taxonomy): Bacteria > Bacteroidota > Bacteroidia > Bacteroidales > F082 > JALNZU01. Next base: position 26,866 of record PHDU01000005.1, read on the forward strand.
ATGGCATCTTTCTTATCACGGATTTCAATCAGTTTTGCAATCAGTTCATCAAGTTCACCACCAACGGTAGACACATGATACATTGTTTCATGCATACCATCAGCATCTTTCAAACCCTGACAAAGCCATACCGAGATGTGTTTGTGTGGTGTTTTTCTATCTGACCCAAGCGGTGTAATGACTATTTCTGATAGACCATCACAAATTGATTGCTTAATTTCCTTTGTCATTTTCTTCCTCGTCATACAAATCAATCTTGGTTGTCATGTCAGGAATGTAAAGGTTGATAGGATTATCACATTGAATATCCATCTTAAACACTTTTGTAAACTGAGATTTGTCGAATGGTTTTGTAATCAGATGAACACCATTCTTCGTTAGTAACTCAATGATAACCTTGTTTGTATCTTCTGGTCTACAGTTGTTGTTAATGTGATCTTTTACAGACTCAATAACAATCGGGTCTTTCTCATCAATATCGACAATCCACTTTTTATCATTGTCATTGTGGCATTGTCCACAGGCTTTAGAAAACGCTTGTTTTGTTGAATGAAAATCTTCTTGCATCATCTGAGAAGTAATATTCAACATAGTTCTGAACGATACCTTCTTAAATGATCGTTTATTCAACCTTAAACCAGCTCTTGCACCAAAGAAGTTGCATAAAGCTTTAATCTCTGGATATTTTTTCTCAAAATAATCAAGAGAATGAATATAATAATCCTTGATGATAATTGTGTTCTTCTTTGCTCCATTTGGCATGTCCTTACGCCTTTGAAACACTTGAACATAGTAGAAGTCATCTGGTGTGTCGAAACTCAATAAGGGCTTAATCTGTTCAAATACATCAATCATTATATTTTACCACCTTCTATTGGTTTATTATCATTAAGACACCATTCGTTTAACCAATAATAATGCTCCCATTCATCGGGCGTTGCATTATATTGTTTCAATTTATCTTCTGTGAATTTGGCTGAATCTTTACCAGCTTCTTTCATCGTTTCAAGAGCCTGAACAAGTGCTAATACAAACCCATCACCAATCAATTGTTTCTCTTTTTCAGGCCAGCGTTCACCATGCCTGTAAACTTCAAGAATTCCGTTGTTATTTTTAACTTGGTATTTTCCATCATAAAGTGGAATTAGTTCTGGGTTATTGGTCATTTATTCTTTACCTCAACATTATCTGGTAATAAGTCTTTATCAACAAGAATAGGCCCAACATCTAAGTGTTGGCCTCGATCACAACCTACAAAGATTAAGATGATGAACAGAATTAATACAACTTTTTTCATTCCCATTCACTTCAACCACCGCGCTCGATTGCGTCACGTCTCATGAGTTCTTCATACATAATCAGAACCGCCGATTTTCCATGTAATTCCGAAAGTGTTACAATGTCTTTTATCTGTATATTACCAGTTTGTAATATATTTCCATTAACATCTTTCAGTGTCATTGAAACCGTGTTGACAACACCACGTTTGACAGGCTCTTTGACGTAAAACACCGTCGTCTTATCTTTGTGTTTACAATCTTGACATATTGAATCACCATTGAGTCGTCTTTCACTTGCAATATTTTCACTTCCACATTTAGGACATTTTGGATTAGACATGTTCACACTTCCTTTTCAAATTGTTTCAAAATATTAGCTTCCATTTCAGCAACGATATCACCAAGATTGTCATCGCTGGAATCATCACCCAAACTTTCAATTACCTTATCAATAAGGTCTTTCTTTGTTTCCCATTGTTTATGAATGATTTCTTCAACCGTTCCTACTGTAATAAACCGATAAAGATGAACATCATGATCTTGGCCGCTTCTATAAGCTCTACCAGCTCGTTGCATTGTAATTGCTGGTTTAATAGGTATATCCCATTCTATTACAATTCTTGCAGATTGTATGTTCTGACCATAGTTGATTTTATCAGTTGTTACAAGAGCTTTAATGTCTGGTGTATTATTAAACTCCTGAACGACTTTCAAAGCATCTTTACCATCACCTCCCATACATGTAATGTATTTGAATCCAAGCTGCTTTAACTTCCTTGCTATAGCAGCTACACCGCACTTAAAGAATGTAAAGATAATAACTTTATCACTGGTCTGACCAATAATATCTTCCAGTAATTCAAACTTCGGATTCTCATCCCACCCACCACGACTTGTATCGCAAAGAAATTGTCTGGCGTTTACATATCTTGCACTACCAACAAATTGCTTTTTATACTCGATGTAACTCTGATGAAATCTGGCAGACGGTTCCACAAATACATCATGCCTGTATAACTTAACCGGCAAATCAAGTTTCTTCTTGATGATGTAAGGCGCAATCAGGTTCTTAACGTATTGGTGGTTTTTAAAGCCAACAGCAACGATTTCTGTCTTGAAGAAAACCTGCTTAGACCCTTTCATTCGAAATGGTGTCTGGCGTTCTTCATATTCTACAAAGTTTGTTTCAAAAAACTTGTGACCACCAAGAATCTTCCCATCATCAAGCAGCTTAAACACTGGGTAAATATCAAACAATTTATTCTCAATTGGTGTTCCTGACATTGGATAACGGTAACGAGGTTTCCAACAATCCTGAACCAACTGGAAAAAGTTGATACTTCGTTGAGCTGAAATAAAGTTCTTCATCTTGTGAAATTCATCTACAACGATCATATCAAAGCTTAAATTCTTCAGATGATGAACATCAAAATTACATTTTTCATAGTTTGTAATAAGTGTCTTGTATTGAGAAACACCTTTAAACATTTGATACATAGCTTCGCGTTTCTTTGGTGGTTCTGTTGTAATTTTAAACATTTCGCCATCACCAAAGAATTTACCATAGTCAGAGTAAAAGTTTTCTACAAGTGATGCTGGTAACATGATAAGTGTCTTTTTCACACCACCATATTTTTTGAGGTATTTATCGACTGTTAAAGCAACAAGCGTTTTACCTGTTCCAATGTCATTGCCGATAATAATACGTTCACCAATTATGCTGTAAACGATTGTTTCGACTTGGTTCCCATAATATTGAAAGTCTTTTCTGTAAAGTCTGAAGAAACGTTCTTTAATGTGTAATTCGCATTCAAGAATAAAGTTAAGAATCTGCTTTACATCTTCATCAGCCGCAGAGTATTTACGTTCCTTTAATTCAACCAATCGTTTGCGATGGTTTGTATAATCGTCATATTTCTCTTTTAAACCATCGGTGAACTTGATTGGATATTTAATTTCTTTAAGCCGGTTAATCAACACAGGCAAGGCAATAAACGGTACTTCATATTTGCTGTTACGAAAACGAGCACAAAGAGCATAAGAACATTTATCCTGAACGGTTAAAAACTGTTCGTTCGTTTCTTCGCTAATAGTTATTTGATGATTTTTCTCGTTATAACCTAATTGCACACTGATTTCTCGGTTTTCAAAAGATTTCGTTAAGCATAGCATATAACAAGTTTAAACGCAACTAAAAAACTTATCTAAAATTTTTCTTGACGAAAAGCTTTAGCCTATGATATTATCATTTTGCGGTCGTAAGATCGAGGTGAGCATCTCTAGCGATAAGTGTAAATTTATCGTGATGCATGATAAAACCGAAGGGAAAACTGACCTTCTCTGTCCTACTTGTGTTCCCGTCTTAATCAAACGGATTCAACACGGTACTGACGGGCCTCGAAACTGCTTTCTAAACAGTAACAGGTTAATAAATGCTCTTGTTGGACACCAATCGGTATAAGACAAACAGCTATATTAACAGCCAACAGCTTGCAGGGATGTGAGTATAAGGGTTGAAATTATATCCTTGGTTGGTAAGCGAGATTTAATTGACGGGCAGCTTAACAGCTTAACTTGATTTCATCGGACTCTGAAGTCACTAGATTGTAAGTCGAGAAGATTCTTAAAGGCACCTGCCATATCTGTTATGATTTGGTCGTGGTGTGGTGATGAATAATTGCCGCACCCATCAAATGTAAACACAGTTAGATATGGTAGGAAACTGATTTGTCGTACCCGATAGTTAAAAGTGGTCATAAAACAAATCAGTTAAAAGCTTATATAAGATTCTTATGTATAATTGGCATGGCATTTATATAATGCGTAGTTACAGTGTTATACATATAGAAATTTATGTATTGCTTGTCATTAACCAGAAATGGTGTTGAGAATACAGGTTCATTTGGAAGAAATTCTAAAAAAGAAGGAACCTACGGAGGATGATTTCCTCTGCTAAAAATTGACGAAGTCAAGTTTTTAGTTAAATACCAGTAATTACAGGAAATTACCAATATTACACAGAATACTGTTTTAATTGTGGATTACTAGATTTTTTACTGGTTTATTAAAAAGGATAAATAAATGCTTAATTATATATTAATTACTATTGGTTATTTAACAATTGGCTTTGTTGTTGCGGTAGTTACTTTAATTTATGATCATAGTGATGACATAGATCGAGACAATTTTATAAAATTGTCTATCTTTTTATGGCCGATTGTTTTGTTAATCTTGTCGTGGTTGTCTGTATCATCATTCATATGTGAGAAAACGATAAAATTGGTTAATTATTTGAAAAAGCGATTATGATACAATTACCGCCATTTAAACATATCTTTCCAATTAATAGAACAAGGATATTCCCAAGTTGGGGAAATTCTTATGTAGACAATTGGGTAAGATTTGAAACATTTATTGGTGGTGTTGATGTCAATGATAGTTGTGTTATGTATTTTGGAACGCCGAGCCAACCGGATAGACCTGACATTTGGGAACGATTTGCTAACTGTCAGGCTCCTAGAATGGTGGATGTTTGTGTTGCTTCTTTTCCACATCCGGGCAGAACACCTTAAATAAATTTTCTTGACAAAGTTTAAATGATGTGCTATTCTATAATAGACGTTTAAATCCATAGGAGTTTATCAAAATGAAAATAACCGAAATTCAACCGTTCAAAACAATTGCTGGTACACTTGAAAAACAAAAACAATTAATAGATTTGTTTGTTAAAAAAGGTGGTTTATGTTTAACACCATCCAATGATATTAATTATGGGTCATTATTTTGTATTCATAGATCAATAAAGAATGACCGGATGTTAATATCTAATTATGCTAATTTGGTCGATTTTGAAAATTGTGATTTACCATATATGTCTTTTAAAGGAACAATTGAGCTTTTTGAATCTTTGGAAGATCACCAAACAGGTAAATTTGTAGAATTCGATATTGATTCAGATGGTAGATACCAGATACCAAATACAGCAATTCTTTCGTGGCAGGATTATATGACTTATGAACATGGCAATAAAAGAATATTTGGTGGGTGGTTGTGGTCACATAATGGTAAAGAATTCTGGCGTGGTCGTTGTGGACTCAATGGGTCTGGTAAAATCGTAAATGATTGCGATAAATGGGTAAAACCATTAGTTCCCAAGAAAATACGCTTCTGGGTAGAGGAATAACAACAAATGATTACAAACATCATTATTAACATAATCATTTCTGGTGTTATCTCATTCATCATCGGTTATATCATTGGTCGAGTGACTTACAAGCCAACAAGAACATTCATATCTATTGATGAAGCAAACCAGAGAATTGGTAAATATGGCACTCTGTTTGACAATCAAAAGAAACGAATTGAAGCTAAAGATTCACCATTTTCACCAGAAACAACACAGTCTATAGAAAATACCCGGAAAATGGGTGAGAAATTAATTAACAGGTTAAATCGCGACCAAGAACCTAAATTAGAAATCATTGATGTTCGCGATATAGGCAAAGAAGAGGCTGACAACATAATTAAAAGGTTAAATAACCATGAATAAATTGTTAAAAAGACGTTTCCACAAACACCCAATGTATTTGATCCTATGGGAATTCTATGTATCAGAACACACCATCAGGCAGACTGTTAGTAGATCGTTGAAAATGCGATTAAAGAATATCACAGATGTTTATCTTAAAAAGTTGTGTCATCAAAATTCTTTTTACGATGTATATGGTCACAAGGTTCAATATGAACCAACCGATATTTCTATACAAAAATTAGATTAAAGGAAATAATCAATGATTATAATTAAAAAAAGTATAACAGCAGATAGTAGAACTTGTGATTGTAAGAACATTCCAATTGATGTTCTTGAACGTTCAACATACCAACACAAAGATGATGTTGAAAAAGCAATGGTATTTTTTCAAAGGCTGATGAGGATTGAAGGTTGGAGTCATGATGACCACAAGCTTCGCACAATGAAGGAATTTCACAAGGCTTTCCAAGGTGGGTTTGTTGATGAAACATGGTGGAATGAACACAAGAAGGAACTACATCATTTACCACCGGATGCAGATATAAATATGGTTCATGTATTTGCATTCATATGTGATTGTGTAATGGCTGGTCTTGGCAGAACTGGTAAAATAAGACCTATCACAATTGACAGTGAAGTTCTACAGAAAGCCTTTCGAAACACTGTTAATCTTTTGGTTAGCAATGTAAAAGTTGAGGAATAAAATCATGACAGATGAAGAATTGATGAACTTAACCGCCACGAAAGCCAGAGAGATACAATTAATCGAACAAAATGATAAAACCGATAAACAATTAATTGCTATCTTGAAACAAGTTAGAGAAACAATTTCCAAAACAGATAAGGATCATTTGTGGTGGTATGATGTTTTGGAAGCCAGAACAATTGAGAGATTACGGTTGATGAAATATGTTGTTGTAAATGCATCCAATCAACATGACGGAACCGGCTACAAAATTTCATGGGGAGAACATGATTAATGTCAGAAATTAATGCAATATCAATGAGAGCTATTGTAGCTTCAAGAGTTGATCAACAAGAGCTGAACGTGATATTAAACGAAATTCGCACAGCGGCAATGGCTGGATTGGTAAATATCAAAACAAATTGTAGTTCTCCCGGCATCCACAGGGAACTTATCAATCGTGGTTTCGTTATTGAAGATATTTCATCAACAGCATCTAAGTGGTATAAAATTCATTGGTAAAGGATAACATATGTCACGTTATGCAGGAAAGATCAAGGTTATCTGTGCTAACAATATGTGTTTTCCTGTTAATACAAATCTGGAACCTTGTGGGTGTGAATGTTATGACCCCTACCCAAGATTACCAGATGATGCAATCGAACATATAAGTTATTACGATTATTTACAAAGAAAATTTGGAGTTGAAATAAATGTCCAGCGTAGGTAGAAATCAAACAGTTGGTTATACAAAGAGACAGTCTGGCACAAACATGGACTTTTCAAGGCGATCACTTGAAGCTATGGAAATCCCAGAACTTGAAGAAATGTTGGAATACCTGAAAACCAATGGTAATCGTTCTTCAAGAAAGCTTGTAGAGAAGATATTGAATTCCAAACTTAATGAAAATAATTTAACATTTAAACTCAGGTTAGAAAAGGATTAAACGAATGTTGGAAAAAGGAATTCTGTTAACAATTGTTGTCATTTTATTATCTGTGGTTATTACATCGACTCCACCGGTAACAGCAGAGAAACCACCATAAGTTGTAAAACCTACAAACAGAATGAGTCTGATAGAATCCAATGATCTTGATAACAAAACATCACTATTCCTCATCGCTTTGGATAACAAAGAATATCTTGTTTGTTCTAGTTGGGATGGTGGAATTACAATTGTTGAGGTAACTAAATGAAAATAGAAATAAATCAATCCAACTTACAAATGCAATTATGGATTATCATCGCTGGTTATTTATCATGGATTACACACCATTCATTTGGTTTGTGTGTTTTTCATGGATTGTTAAATGTGTTTTACATTCTTTATTGGCTTTGGAATAACTCTATTACATAAAAGGATAAACAAATGGAAACCAAAACAGCATTTTCTGTAGATTTGTTGGAATTTGAACGTGGGTGGGGTAGCAAGGTAGACGACACAATCATCTTCTTGGATGCCAACAAAGCTTATAAATACGTTGAAGAATTTAATGCCAAGAACAATGCAGACAAAGTTCCTGACTGGTATATGACGGCAGAAAAGCCAGTTGATATCAAGCTGGCGACAGAATCTTATGATATCATTGACAAAACTGTTGAAAAATACATGAGTGAACGGGAACTACGCGATCAGTTAATGGCTAAAAACAAGCCAGAAGACACGAAACCAAGACCATTAACATGTGCTGGTTGTCTACAAGAATTGAAACCACCACTTAAAGGATTGCCTGATTGGTATGCTTTTAAACTATCCTATACCAACATAGCAAACCCACTCACTGATAATGAAGCGTGTATACAACTCATTCCATTATTCACAGGTGATAAATATTTCTGTAATAAGAAGTGTTTAATTGAATGGTTAAATAAACTAAAATAAAGGAACTGAACCATGCTTTCTAAATTAAAAACATTTGCTCAAGACATTAACAAAGAACTTGATGGTATACTCTATCTAGTGGGTGGTTCTGTTCGCGATATGATTATGAACATAGCACCAAAGGATTACGATCTTGAACTGTTTAGAGTCTGGCCGAAAGACTTTGTTAAATACCTCGATAAAAAGAAAATCCCATTTAAGTTTAACAGCGATGCAAAATTCCCTGTTTACCGTGTCTGTATTGTGAATAACCTTCTTGACGATGAAGAATGGGTTGAAGTTGGTTTCCCTCGTGTAGACAACAAGACAGGCCCGAAACATTCAGACTTTGAATGTCTTGTAGACCCATTTATGTCGGTTATTGATGCCGCGATGAGAAGGGATTTCACAATCAATGCTGTTTATTACAACCTTTTAAAAGATGATTACGAGAATCATGGCTTTGTTAGCCATATAACACACAGTAGGGAATTATCCCCTGTTCACATGGAGAAGTTTAAGGAAGACCCACTTCGTATTATGCGCGGGTTCCAATTTGCTTCTCGTTTTGGGCTATATACGGCTGATACTCTTGAAACCGTTGATGTAGATATGATCAATGGATTATCACATGTAGACCCAAGCGGCATCTACGCTGAATTTGTTAAGGGAATTACAAAGGCAAAGAACATCACAAATGCTCTTGAATACCTTTGTTCAATAGCATTACGAAATAACGGTTCTGAATTCTTTAAACCTATTACAGAAATGTTTTATTGCTTACAGAACGCCAGACACCATTTCGAAGGTAATGTTTGGGAACACACAAAACTCGTTATCAAGAATGCTATTGAACTGGCAGATACCGATGATGAAAAGGTTCTCCTGTTCTTCGCTGCTTTCTTCCATGACATAGGCAAGATACCAACATTTAAACTTGATACCGCCGGGAATCCAACTGCTCATGGTCACGATGTAGAAGGTGATGATCTGGTTGAACTTTATGGTAGTCGTTTCGGATTACCAAAGAAGATGATTAAACAGATTATCGTTTTGAAACACTGCCACATGATTGGTAATGATGCCAAGAATAAGAAGCTTTATTTAATGGCAGAAGAATTAGAGAAAGTCGGCCTGAATTTCGATATCCTTTGTAAGCTGATGCTTGCTGATGTTTATGGGTCTGTTAAGGAATATTTCAGAAGCACTGTTAGAAGTCATGGCGAAATCTACAATTTCATGGCGAAAATTAAATCTCTTGGAATTGAGCTTAAACCATTGCGAATGTTTGTCAGTGGGGATGATATTCTTTACCACAGTAACGGTAAAATCAAAGGTAAGAAACTTGGTGATCTGCTTTATGAAATGAAGATGTTGCAGATTAACAATCGTGTTGCAACACGACAGGAAGCATTTGATTTTATGAAAAAACGCATCGAAAATATTTTGGAGAAAATAGTTGACAAAGAAACGCCTGAATGATAAATTGATTATGCCATAACAGCTCCATGATTTCTGAAAACCCGCTAGTTTCTTCCTTTTCTAGCGGGTTTTCTCATTTCCGGGGAATTTCGGTTGGATTTAGTTTAATGTTAAATTAGTCTAACCGTTGGACAAAAAGAATTTGATTGACAAACCTTATTAAACGATGATATAATCAATATATGAAGAAAGATAAATTAGATGGAATTCCTTTGCTTATCGACCCTGAAGAATTTTTTAAACATGCTTTAATTCTCAGGGAACTTGACCAAGTTGGTTATTTGAATGTTGAGATAACCGATAAGGAATGTTTGGAAAAGCTGAAGATTCCAGAAGCTCTTTACAAATTTGCTTCTGAAACAAATACACCAGTTGGAGAAATGATTAATGTTATTTTAAGAGATTGGTGTATTAGAATGTTTGAAGGTGAATCTAAATACAGGAAAGGGCTTTTGTTCAAAATAGTTAAATGTCCGTCTAGTGTATTGACTGATGAACAGAAGAATAAATTGATTGTATTTTTACACAAGGATATACCAGAGTTGCAGAAACGATAGACAAAGATTAGCTTGAACATTGTTTATTTATATGTTAATGTTGATGAACACAAACAAAGGATTTGATCATGACTAATGATGAAGCGATTGAAGCAATCGAAAAGTTTCAAAGATGCCGAACAACCCTTGAAAACTTTGATAACCTGACAATCATTGGTAATCATGATGAAATCAATGATAATGAACATCGTTTAAAGCATTTTCAGGTTAAGCTAAGTGAAATATTTAAAGATAATATTATCACTTTCCGGGTATCAATTGTTCAAGATACATTCTTTTGTTGTGTTGTTACACGATATAATAAAAGCACGTTCGTTACTGATAAAAATTTTGTTGATAAACTGATATCTGGCGAAGAGCCAGTTACAGATAGAATCAGATTATTTCTAAATAGTGATACAATGAATAAATTAATTTCATAAAAACATGAATAAAACATTTAAATATAGAATTTACCCAACAAAGTCACAAGTTAAAAAACTGAATGACAACATTCGGGCTTGTCGATTTGTTTGGAATACCTTTCTTAATGAAAGGAAAGTTCTGTATGAAACGGAAAAGAAGCAAATCTCTTGCTTTGATCAAACAGCAAAACTAACTGAGCTGAAAAAAGAATTCCCATTTTTAAAAAATGCGTATTCACAGTCATTACAACAAATTGTTATCAAATTAGATTTGTCCTTTAAGTCATTTTTTAGACGCATCCAAAACGGAGAAACACCGGGGTATCCGAGATTTAAAGGATGTTATCGACTAAGTTCTATATATTTCACCCAATTTGGTAAGGGTTGTAAAATAGCTAATGGAAAGTTAGCCGTTTCTAAAATTGGTGATATAAAACTAGTTTATCATCGCGAATTAATAGGAACTCCAAAAACAGCAACGATTAAACGTACACCAACTGGTAAATGGTTTGTATCTATCTGTTGTGAAACTGATAATACCATATTGCAAACAAACGACTTATCTGTTGGTATTGATTTGGGTATTAGCAAGTTTGCTACTTTTTCTGACGGAACAGTTATTGAAAATCCGAGATTCTTCAAAGAAGAAGAAATCAAAATCAAGAAAGCTCAGAGTAAAACAGACAAACTTGTTAAAGGTTCTAAAGAACGATTTAAAGCTAGAAAGGTTGTTAATCGTATTTATGAACGTTTAAGCTGGAAGCGAGACAATTTTTCTCATCAAGAGAGTAGGAAGGTGATAAATAAATATCAAAATATCATTCTTGAAAAGTTGGAGATATATAAATTGATACACAATGGATACCCAAACTTAAACAAATGTATAACAGATGTAGCATGGAATAAATTTACAAGTTTGGTACAATACAAAGCGGTAGAAGCTGGTAGAACTGTCATTCTTGTAAATCCTAAAAATACCACAAAAACTTGTAGTCAATGTGGTAAGATTGTTGATAAATCTCTAAGTGAACGAGTACATAATTGCTCTTGTGGACTTGTATTAGATAGAGATTTAAACGCAGCTATTAACATTTTAAGATTGGGAACACAATCTTTACAAAGACTCTGCCTCTCGGCAGAGTAATGTTCACAAGGAGTTAACAATGACAACGGATGTAATTACCTCACTGACCGATCTCGATGATTTAGACCTCGATCTTGAAACCGATGGAGTCAGTGAAATCACAGATGCAACAACGCTTGATTCTGTGGCCTCAAAAACCGATTCTGATGATGACCTGACCTTAGATGACCTTGAGGAAGACACGGTGCAGCCAGCGGCCTCTAATTCGCAGGAAACAGATGAATTGAAACTTGACGATGAAACCAGTTCAATTGATGATTTGACACTGGAAGATAACATCGTTGACCCACCGGTTGATACCGCGAAGCCAGAACTCAACAAACCGGTTTTGAATCTTGATGAAGAAATCGAACTTGACCTTGATGTAAACGAAGGTATCACAAAGAAGACCGAAGTAACCATAAATGGGAAAACGCCGGGAGAATTTGTTAAAGATGCTTTCGATGCGGCGGTAACACCACCGGTTGAAGAAAAGAAGAAGCGTGGTAGAAAGCCAAAAGAAGTTAAGCCAGAAGTTGTTACATCGGCTCCTGTCGATACTTCAAAATTCATTGATCCTAATTTCCCACTGGCTGTCCTCAATGTTGATAAATACGCCACTCGTTCAACTATTCGTTCTGATGAAGAAGTTACTGAACTGGCCGAAAAGATTAAGTTGCAAGGCCAAGCCGAACCTATTCATGTTTACATCGCCGATGATGGCGTTGCTTACCTTCTTGCTGGTCTTGGTAGAAAGATGGCAATTCAGGATAAACTCGGCAGAGAAACCGCTGAAGCTATCGTACATAAAGGCTTAACAGAAGCCGATATCTACAAGATTTGCACAGGAACTAATGAACCAAGAACCAAGTTAACCGAATGGGATAAGATTGTTTCCATTGGTAAATACACAGACGCACATCCCGGTGTTTCTATTGATGATGAGAATGATACAAACTCAGTTGTTCGTGTATTTGGTTATTCAAGAAGTGCGGTTTATCAGTATTTAAAGGCTTGGAATGTGTTGAAAAACAGTTCTGAATTCATTGAATACTTTAACAGAAACGGCCAGAAAATCGCTGGCTACACTTATCAGATTCTTGCCAATACCATCACAGCACTTGCCGAACACAAATTGTCTGCCGCTGAATGGATAGTCATTTTCAATGAGATTTATGCTATTTCCACCAGACAATCATTTGCAACAATGTTGATTGATGCCGCGAATACATATCTTGTTATGAAGAAACCGGCATCAGTACTTGCTACAGAGGTTGATGATGGTTTAAGTAAAACTGATGAAAAAATCATCGACAGGGCTGTTAAAGAGACAAAAGAAAATGATACCGTTGAAGATATCGACAATACAATGGTTGATAAACTTGAACAGGAAATCGCGGTTGAACAGGACTCCAAAGAAGTCATTGACGGCTGTTATCAAAGTGTGTTATTAACATTAACACAGGCACGTTCAGGCATTGAAAGTTTGATCGCTATTGAGAAATATCAGGAACTTAAAACCCCTGCTGAAATCAAGAAAATCAAAGAAATGATAATGATGGTTGCCGAATCTGCTAAAAAACTTTGAGAAATATGGTAATACAATGGATAAACAACCGGTATTCAAATTTCATGTTCTCTCGCTTGGTGCATCAAACCAGCAGTTAGGTGAGAGTAATAACTATATCAATCGCCCATTTTTACAAATCGACGAGCTTCGTAAAAAGTGGGGAGATGAATATATAGTTCTTAATTCGCCGCTTGGTGACTTTGATAAACCTAAGACATACCTTGGTTGTATTGATCTTGATAAAAAGAATCGCAAATATTTAAAGCTTTTCAAAGAACTGGACTTCCCGATTGAGAACCCGGATTACTTTGTTTTGAATATTTGCTTCTCTGGTAGCAAGATTGATAAGGTACAGGACTTCTTTAAACACGACGATGAATCATTTTCATGCATCCTTTCATCTGCCTACAACAAGGAAGGTGAAGTTTATACAACTGATATGCTTGTCATCTGCAAAGATGGTGATGGAATCGTTGTTGATGGTGTAATGCACTTCTTTAACAAAGAAATCGGCACGTTTGAAGAAGATAATTAACTGACTTGTTAAGAGAGGGAGCCTTAAAAACTCCCTCTCTTTTATAAATTAAAGGAATAAATTAACATGTGGTACCCAACAGGCGCAACAACAGAAGCGACTAATTATGTTGGTAATTCGACTTGGGTTGGTGTTGTCCGAATTGATCCAGTGCCAGAATCGCCCCCAGATTGGCGAAATATAAAGAAGATAGATAAAGAGGCCAAGCGGATTAAAACGATTGAAGGTATCAAGACTTCAAAAAGATTACATTCGAAAACACCAGTGTTTAAAGTGTTTGATAGACGATTTTCTAAACCATACAAGAGGGAACCAAGAATGACACAACAATTTGCCATGAGACAGGTGATTCTATGATTAAGTTGATGAAAGGTGATTGCCTTGTAAGAATGAAAGAGATTCCAGATAAAAGTGTTGATTGCGTGATAGCAGATCCACCATATATTATGACAAAACGTGGCAAAAGTTGTAGCCCAAACTGGATGCCTGATAATATGGGCGAAAATGTTTTTGATGGTGATATCCCGAATTTTTACGATTGGCTTTTTTTGTGTTATCAAAAATTAAAAAACGATTCACATATTTATATATTCACAAATACCGTTTCATTACAAAGAATTTTGAATGATGCTACCGCCATTGGTTTTAAGTTACATAACATAATAACAATGATAAAAGATACAAACATGCCAAATCGGTGGTATTTAAAGTGTTGTGAATTAGTTTTATTTATGAGAAAGGGATTGGCATATCCGATCAATGATATGACTTCAAAAGATTGGTTACATGTTGTAATGCCAAAACAAAAAGATGGAAAGTTACATGTAACACAAAAGCCAGTTAAGCCTGTTAGAATGTTTGTACATAATTCAACACCATTGAATGGTATAATCCTTGACCCATTCATGGGTTCTGGTACTACAGGTATAGCTTGTTTAAATACTGGTAGGAATTTTATTGGTATTGAAAAAGATGATAACTATTTCTCAATAGCAAAAAATCGTATTTTAACACGTTATAATGAACTTCAAAGAGGCATTAAATGAGCGTTGTCCATGCTATTTTTGAGAAGTTACAAATTGAATACGTCGAACATAAAAACGGTGAAGAACTGAGGTTCAGATGTATCAACCCAAAACACAGCGATTCAAGCCCTTCTGCTGATATCAACACATTAACAGGTGCTTGGCTTTGCCGTTCATGTGGTTTCAAAGGTAATCTTGAACGCCTTATTAAAGTTGTTTCTGGTGAAGATGTTGACCTTTCACAATACGTCTCACTTGATGAGGAATTTAGATTCAAGGTACAAAACATCTACAAACAAAGCCTCAAAGGGATTTCCCGCTATGATGACATCGTTCAGTTCGATGATACAATGGGAACCGAACTGAAGAATTTTAAACCGGCTATGGAATGTGAGGAAGCTGTTAAATATCTGACCGGTGTAAAGCGTAAGCTTACAGAAGAAACTATCACAAATCATAAACTCCATTATTCATCTGATGGTGATTATAAAAACAGGGTTATCATTCCATACTTCAAGAATGGAAAGTTGATCGGATTTAACAGTCGATTTATTTATGATGGTAATAAGAAGTTCAGATACATGTATTTCTTATCTCATTCACAGTTTGAGGACTATGTTTACAACTTGGAAAATGTTGTAGATAATGATTATTGTATTCTTGTAGAAGGCCCATTTGATCTTATGATTCTCAGACAACTTGGATATAAAAATGTAATAAGCACATTATCAACAAGGGTCAGTGAAAAACATTTACAACATATCATTTCATTTAAGAAGATAATTTTCTGTTTCGATGATGATAAAGAGTCTAAAGCTGGACAGAAAGCCGTTATAAATGCTTCCAATCTGATTCTGGAAATCTCACCCACGAAACAGCTTTACTACTGCAAATTGCCTGAAGGGAAAGACCCTACAGAGGCCAGCGAAGATGAGTTGAAATCAGCGTTTAATAAACTGATAAGGATTAAAAAGAAGGAGGTACACACCATAGGGTGGGTTTTAACAAATGATTAAACTATTAAAAGGCGATTGTCTTGTAAGAATGAAAGAAATCCCAGATAATTCAATTGATTTAATTTTAACAGACCCACCCTATGGTTAGTTAGCACAACTGCATGTAAATGGGATTCTATTATTCCACTGGAACCAATGTGGGAGCAGTTGAAGCGCATTATTAAACCGAACGGGGCGATTGTTATGACAGCTTCACAGCCGTTTACAAGTGCGCTGATAATGAGTAATGCAAAGATGTTTAAATATGAGTGGGTATGGGAGAAAAGCACCGTTACTGGATTCCAAAGAAGCAATTATCAACCACTAAAAAATACTGAAAATATTTGCGTATTTTACCCAACTGAGTTTATAAATGACATGCGAAGCGGGTCAAAAGAAGGAGAAATCAAGGGGAAGATGAAAAAAGCGTTTCGCGGTTCTGGATTAACAACAAAAGAACTCAATGCCTTGTGTGGTTTTGAAGCATCTGGGTATTTGAGAACATCGTCGAGTTGGTCGAACGTATTGCCGAACGGGGAAAAGCGTTTGATTTTAGAAAATGTTTTGAAGATTAAAATAGAAGAAATTACAGAAAAAAAAGAAATTACATTTAACCCACAAGGAATAGTTCTATGCAACAAAAAAAATAAAAGAGGGAGGGTCGGCGAGAATTGGGCAGAGATGAAGTCAAATGAATATAACCAAGAGTTTACAAATTACCCAAGACATTTATTATATTTCAAAAGTGAAACTGGTCTACACCCAACTCAAAAACCCGTAGTCCTGATGGAATACCTGATTAAAACTTACACCAACGAAGGCGAGATTGTGCTAGATTTCACAATGGGTTCTGGTACTACAGGAATAGCTTGTTTAAATACAAAAAGAAATTTCATCGGTATTGAAAAAGATGATAAATATTTCTCAATAGCGAAAGATCGGATAACAAAACATTACAATGAACTGAAAAAGAAATCTTTGTTTTTAAAAGCGTAATATATTTTAATTAGAAAAAGGATAAATAAACATGAGCACAACGACTTTTAGACCAATCACGATTTACAACTTGGAAAACCAAAGACCAAATAAGCGACCATTTATAAGAATTGGTGCTGGCCCTGTTTGTATGAATGGTATGCGCGGAACTACAAGTGGAACAGCTTTTAACATAAACGAGGCTAGAGAGATAATTGATATTTATGAATCTACAAGGAATCCAAGAATCCGTTTTGCGGATATGGATGATATTACATTGAGTAAAGAAGATATAGAAGATTTAAAATTCTTTGTTTTCTTTATGAAAAACTTTGAATATAAACCTAACCTTACAGGGGTGAAGCCCCTGAGTTAAAAACAGGGGCTTCGTGGTGAGAGAGGCACATCAATTTTTTGGAGGCATGATTGTTAAAGGTTAACACAAGCCAAACAACATGTCAACTAAAATTATCTACCAGCAATTAAGGCCGCGCCAACAATGATTGTGAAGAGAATTGTTTTTGCTTTATCTCTGCGTCTTAATTGTTTTAATGATCGTTTCGCACTCGTTAATGATTTTGATTGCTCCGTCAACATCTTCTGTTGATTTCCCAATTTCAATAGAAACGTGTTCGATTCGTTCTCGGCTTTTACTAATTTCAGTTCTGACTGTTGTAATTCCTGCGCTGTGACTTGCAACATCTGCCTGTAACTGTCTAGTTTCTGACGCAAGTTCGTTATTATTTCTTTCAAGCTTGTCAAGTTCTGACTCAAGCTTGCCACTTGTGCCCCGGTAATAGTATATGATTCCCGCGCAAATAATGGAAATGAGCAGGATAACGACAATAATACCAATAATATTATTACTCGTTTCATTCACAGGTAACTCCGGTTTCAACGACAGCAGATGCCGCAGTGGTGTATGAACGAACATTCAACCACTTATCAACAACTCTCATACTTGAACTTGAGGCGGCAGAAAGGATTGCGAAAAGCTCATAATTGAATTTTTCTGGATTGTAAATAGCAGTCCAAATTGAAATAAAAATGAACAGACCATAACCGATGAATGACATCAGCTTTGTGCTACTTACAATCCCATCATTACCAAGAAACATACCAAAAATAGATTTGAAAAAAGCCCTCATAATTCACTCCTCGAAATTCCAGTTTCGTAACTTCATTATGTTAATCAGATTGCTCAGGTTGTGGCCCGGACAAAGTGTTAATTCATAATCTCTGTGGTTTTTTATACATTTTGGTATATTCAAGTGTTTGTACTTTTCTTTAATATATCTTAACAAAAGGATAAATGATTTCAATGATCGTTTATCAACCTGTTCTACATTATAGTTTCCATAGAACATAATTGCAATCGTTGTGTTATCATAACTCTTACAATGACAACCAGCAGTTCCTAGAGGACGACCTTCATAAACAGTTCCATCCTGACAAATGATAAAATGATATTTTATATCATTTAAACCAAGTTTCTTAATGTGTTTGTTCTGTAAATAAAGGATTGAGTCTGGGCCTTTATAGTATTTAGAAGTGATCGTCCTTGGTCTACCAACTTCCATACCATAATGATGAATAACAATTCGTTCAGGAAAGATGTTTATATAAGGAAATTTTGGAGTAATCGCACCCCATTCTGCACGTTTTATTATTCGAAAAGCAGAGGAAGTCATTTTGTAAAGAACCTTTTATAGAAGTCGATTGATCTCTGTAATGATGTTGTTTCTTTTGAGAACTTATCGTTTTCAAAGATTTCAACATATTTTTCATGTGTGTAATCTGTTAATGGAATAACAGGAATGTCTAGTTCTTCTCCAGCGATTGCCCGTGTATCTACACGAACAAGAACAACTTTACCACCAATTCCATGAATAGGTAAACCAAAATGAAGTCTTGTTGTAACACAATATTCAACGTGTTTATAGTAATCAATTATATCCATCGCATTATCGACATGTACTATATGATTACCAAACCATTCTTTGAGATGTGATAGATCGCTTTTCTTAACCTGTGCAAAGTATAAACACGGCTTACCTGTTTTTAATTCCAGATATTCCTTTGTCTTTTTAAACTCTTCTACCAATCTATCTCGATCTTCTCTATGTTCAAAGTATGCAGCAGTTAAACAGATGGCGTTGATTGTATTATCTGTTTTTTCAACTCCACGAAATCTACAAGCAAATGTACCAGAACATGGTAGCAGTGTAGATTCTACATTCTGGCTATCAAGGAATGCCTGTGCCATTTTATCGCGAGTTGTAATAAGTTTTGTATGTAATAGACTTTTTTGTAAAACCATTTTTGTCAGTTCTGATTTATTCAAATGATCTGAAAATTCTTGTGGTGTCCAAAATTCAGATGGATAACCACCACCACCGGCAAGTCTTAGAATTGGAACGTTCAATTCATTTAGATCGTCCCATATTTCATCGTCATAATACAACTTCCAATCGTCAAGATTATTATACTGTGGCATACCACCATAGATAATGAAATCACATGATTTCATGGTGTTTAAATCTTGTTGTGAAAGTTTTGAAAACCGACTTATCAAATGCCATTCTATGCGTTCTGGCTTCAGTGCTTCGTTTAAAATGTGCTGCAAACCAAACCGGATAAAAACATCACCGATGTTAATGTGGCCGGTGTAGTCTTGAATTAAATTTGTCAGAATGGCAATTTTCATTCGATGTCTACTCCAATTAGAAATTTGTTTTAAGTTCACCAGTTACAAACAAGTGAGCCTCGGATTTACGTCTTCGTACAAGACCAGCAAGAACCTTCCCGCCGCCTTTATTCCATCTAAGGAACTGTGCAGGAACTTCATCATATTTCCCTTGATTCAAGAGCTTTAATAGTGTAGAAGATGCAAATGCACCAGCACCAACATTGAAAGTGAATGATACAAGTGCATCAAATTGGTTCTGTGAAAGCGGCACTTTAACATGTTTAGTTACAACATCTTCAAATTTCGCCATATCCTTTTTCAAAAGAGTCTCAGCATCAAAATCACTTATTGTCATACCCTGTGGTGTTGGTTTACCAAGAGTTGGGCCAGTATGTCCATAACCAATAGTCCACACATTAGCAGGGCACAGATAACCCTTGTTATGCTTTCCTTCAAATGCTTTAATAAGCTGTAATCCAACATCGCTGATATGTGGAGGAATTTGCAACCCATGAGATACAGCCGGTTTAACTTCATCAGTGTAACCACATTTAGGACATTTCATTTCTTTACTCCTTTTAACAACATATCAAGAATGATTTCGTCCCAAGCATCGGCTATTTCTTTCGCCTGTTTTGAGAAGTCAAGTCCACGATCTGCGAATAATGTATCATCTGTCAACTTTTTTAATTTGACACTTGGTTCAACGTATTCCATTCATTTAATCCTTGTTATACACAGTGTAACATTGTCCACATTTGAGAACACCATTTCCAAGATCAAACAATTCGACATTTTCACATGTTAGATTACCACAATAACATATTCCGTCTATCTTTAACAACCTTGGGGTTTTTCTTTTTTCTATTTGTGGTGGTTCAACGTCCTTATTACTACCAGATTTATAGTCACCATACGCCATTTCTGTCAGATTCTTGTGTTTCTTACGAATCTCATGTGGTCGTTTTGTCATGCAGACGAACCTGCTTTCAATTATTTAGGAATTGGAATACCAAAAAAATAAGCAAATATCATGATAACCAGAACAACAATACCTTTAATTATATCTGGTTTGACACCGAGTACCAATGAGCTTGTTTCATTTGTTTCTTTATTTTTATCTTCTATTAATTTATGGGAGATGCAGTTATTTTTTATACCATTTACGCTTACTGAAAGACTTTCAAGGGTCTTGTTTAAATTATCGAATTCTTTGGAATTCATATCTTTTATGTCTTTTACTTTTTCAACAAGGTTGCTGATAACAACTTTCTGCTCAGCTTGTGTTTCTATCATCTTTACAAACTGTTCATCAAACCGAAAGTTATTTTTTTGTTGTTCGTCGTTGTAGCCCATATTATCACTCACTTTCTAAAAGAACTTTTAATTTTTTCAACAACGTTTATTATAAATGCGTACAACTTCGAATACCAAGGATTTGAATCCGTGTGTTCACCAACACCTATTGTATAAACACATTGTGGTGTGGCGTTTATTAACATATCTTCAAATTCTGAGAATGAAAATTTACGTAAAGTACCATCACCCCACCAAACAATTACATGTCTTGATTTTATCTGAATGCTGTGCAGAATACACCAATGTTGTTTTAATAACCCAAACAAGCTTTTAATGAGTTTTGGTAAATTTGGAGTATCATGGACTAATATAATCGTTCTATTATTTGGCAGTTTACCTGAAAAAAGTTGTTCTTTGATTGGCTTAATAAGATTATAGTTTAGATTAAATTCAGGGTAAGCTTTTGCATATTCATTTATAACACGTTCATGTTCAGCAGGATTATCATCTAAATCATTGTCATCATATTCCATAATCGTTTTAAGGTGGTTATAGACTTCATCATATGGTTTACCAAGAATATCCGCAACAACCCACGCCATCGCGGTTAATCCACAATCTTTTTTGGTTTTCATTAATGGAGCTGTTTGCATAACATTCGCCTAAAATAATTGATTTACCCACATCTTTCATTATACATGAAATTGCAGGTAAATCAATTATTTTTTCTGTTTAAATGAAGTTTCTGGAAATGTATTATTCTTTGTCTTTGTTGTTCTTTTTCAGATTCTTTTCAAAGGATTCCAGCTTATCAACCGCATTTACTTCAAGAAATTTCCTGATAACAGTTGTTGGATCGTACTTCATACATTTACCACCGACTACACAACGCCACGGCTGACCGTTTCCACCAAAGTCAAACATGAATGTGTTCGGCCTATTGCAATGAATTGATGTACAAAGGTCTTGCTGTGACAGGTTCTTATTGGTTGTGTAACCAAGCGTTTTCGGGTCAGTACCGCCCCAGAGAACGATTGCATCACGTTTACCAAGAGCAGCCCAAGCATGTTGTGCAAATGAATCAATGAATATACCAAATTCACATTCTGCCAGAAGTGCGAAGATATAACGAGGATTCATTGGTTCTTTGTCAGACAGTTTGTAACAGTTCTGCAAGTCTGGTTCAGTTGGCAAACCAATATGAACTACTGCGAAACCAAGTTCTGTCAGATGATTAACAATCGCCTGTGCAGCTTCTTTCTTGAGTTCCCTGTAGTGCTGTGGCCTTACCGGGTTCTGAGCTTCCTGTGGTGAGTAATACGAAGTACCACCGAATGGCTGAAAGGCTACAAGCGGTCTGTCAACTTTCCACTGAAGTTTAATCTGTTTTGCAACAGCTTTTTCTTCATCAGAGAGTTCAATGATACCAGATAGAGAGCTTGGAGCCTGAATACCAAGCATTTTGCACCATGATTCAATCAGGTGAAGGTTGCCTTTGCGGTAATCAATGTCTGTGTAAGGTTCAGCTTCAAGAACAGCATAATCCTTGTGGTCTTCATAGAAGTGAGGAACTACATTAAGCATGTATGTTCTGTCAATGAATTCCAGATTGGTAAATGCTTCTGGATAACTGGTCATCGCATGGATAACTGCTTTTGGTTTCTGTGAACGAAGGGCTTTCAATACGGCGGTTGCCATAATCTGTTTACCAAGACCACCACCAGAACGCCAGTTAATGTATTCGATTTCGGGGAAATCTTTTTTAGCCTTTGTCATATATCAATCTTCACTCCATATTTGTTTAAAATAGCTTCAGCAGCTTCTTGAAGCGGTTTCATTTCAGATTTTGTAAGTTTACCAACGATATCATGAAAACCATTCTCAACACAATACAAAGTTAATGCGTCGAAAATAGCATCTGCAATATCTTCACGCTTAACAGTGATGTCATGCATTTTGGAATATTGGTTCTGTTGCTTGAAGAACAGCTTCAATCGCGGCAACCATACCAGCACCAGATAACGTGTCAACAGCAGCGTCAACATCTGCTTTCTTAACGCTGAATGAACGATTGAGAACCATACTTCGCTCAAGATCATGGTACTCGTTCTTTTCAAGTTTTGCTTTGTATGCATTATATGCATATTCATCGGCGAAACCAATGACTCTGACATCCATTTCGGCGCGGCGAACATCATAATTGAATGATTCAACAACAAATACAGCATTTGTGAATTCGTAGCTTAATGGACTATTTTCTCGTTTTAAAGTGCCTGTGAACATTTTAACTCTCCATATGGTGAATTTTGTTACATTCTATCACACTTAATTCATTTCGACAACAAGAAGAAACGAAGCAAGAACTTTAGAATATCGTTTTGTGACATTGGTTAAATCCTTATAGAGTGTGATTATCTATTTCAAATACAAATGAGCCAACAATTTGACCAGCAAGATGATCATTCAAATATCTCCACCCAAAATAAGCATTATCGAATGTACTAATTGGAATGATAAAGATATTATCAGCATCTGCAACCATTGTGCTATATGTTGTAGTATTTATTCCAATAAAAGAAACCGGTATGAAGGTTATAGGGTCTTCTAACATCCGCAATGTAGCATTTAAAACAAAAAGCGGGCACTTTAATATTTTTCCACTCGCTGATAAGATATTCGCTTTTTTTGATGCCATTGAATATACATAAATCCGAGTATTATCAACGGTTGTATAGGGTGTCATTCCGTCACAATAATCCTGATGTGTTCGCGCTGAAAAACATGCAAATGTATTATTTGTCAATTTTCCATACAAAATTGTACCAAATGGATTAGAACCTGTGAATAATTGGAAAAATGTATCTCCGAGAATTAAGTATGAATTAGAATTGATTATTGCATTTAGATTACCGTTTGAAAATAGAACTTGATTCGTTATTGTGGTACCAGAAGTCCAAGCATTACCATAATATGCATAAATCCAACTGTTCAAATCCGTTAGTTGTATTCGCATAACTTTATCAAAGATTGCTGGTACTGAAAAAATTACATTCGTTGCATCTGTATAATGAATGGTATAGTTACCAGCACCATAATAATCTGCAATTGCATTAGCAATTCCTTCAAGGATCGCTGGTATAGTTGGCGCAATTATATATTTTCTAGCCATTTTAATTCTCCCTTAATATCAAACTGGTAATGTTTCAAGACACGGCGTTACACCGGCATCAACCGATGAGACTGTCATGTGAATAGGTAAAGATAAAACAGACCATTCTTTACCTTCAATCTCTTTTATTTTATTTACATATTCACTAAAAGTAGCATCACCAACTGTAACGCCTTTAGATTCGATTGCCGTTTTGATATCAGCTTTTGTTTGTATCAACTGTTGAAGTTTTTCTGGTAAATTTGTCATGATTTATACTCACAATTTCAAAAGATTCAAAAACGTTTCAAACACATTCGCATTGATAGTTCTGGCATCTCCAGTATAATAACGTGCTTTTATTTTATCATTAGCGTCTAAATATATTGAGGCTGTTAATAATAATCCATAAAAACCACCAGTCTGATTTTGTGATGATCTTAATATTTCATTGTTTGATTCGTCTGTGATGAACAAAATATTTATACCAGAATATGGGGTGGTTATTCCACAACGGCATGTTATAATATACCAACCAGATTTAGAAACTGTAATTACACCAGAGTCTAGTGTATAGCCACCATCGTTTTTAACGATCGTATTAAATGGTATATCATATGTTCCGCTATATGGGCCTGCATTTGCTGATAGCGTTAATGATAATCCTTTTATCGAAGTTTCGTTTGTAATTTTCTCGCTACTCCAAGTCTTGGTTGAAAGTGATTGTGTATCGTCTATAATCGGGAAATTATCAGTTCCCAACAAAGCATCTACAATTTCTTCAACATCTTGAAATTCTGTGTCTATCTTGGTACTGCTCCACGTTTTATCAAGTGCTGTAACCGCATCATCAATAACATCACCACCACCGCCAGAACCAGCAGCATTAACATCTACCCAGTTGTAAGCATCAAGCTCATCTTTGATACAAACATAATAAAGATCGGCAACACCAGTTGCGCCAGTCAATGTGAATATTTTACCACGATATGCTTCTGCCGCTGTTGGTAGTTCTGTTCCAGATAACAATGGAATATATGGTAAAGCATCCTGTGCGATAAATTCTATTTTTGATTCGTCGGTTGAAACTTTTGCAAGTTTATCAGAATTTCCTACCAAAGAATCAATACCACTATGTTCAGTTATGCCTTGGTTATATGTTCTCGTTGCTGGATAGCTGATTTGATCAACACCAACGCCACTACTGCCTCCAAAATCATACCAACGATTTATAAATCTTAGTTTTAGTGTGTGACTACCCGCAGATATTGCGGTAGAAAATAGTGTCCAAACAGCATTGACTGTTGTTGTATTGAAAACAGTTACATCATCCAAAATAACGGTGAATTGATCATATGTATTTTCAAAAGCAATACCATAATAGTAAAAAGATAAATCACCAGCATTTTCATTTGTGAAAGTAAAAGTTTCTTCGGATGTGCCATCGTTTGTACCAACAATACCAGAACGTAAACATTTCACTCCGGCATAGGCAATTGCTGCCGTTAAAGTCCATGTTCCAGAATGAGGAATAATTTCATAAGCTTCTTCAAATGTTTCCGTTATTAAACCACCATCAACGGATGGTATAAATAGATCAACAAATTCTAATGCGTCTTCATTTGTATTAACAACAGGTACTTTACCTGCCTGATTTGTATATGCTGCTGGAGTATCAGTTAGACTTAGAAAATCACCACCGCCAGAACCAGTACCATCTTGAGCAATTATTAGCCAATCTGTACCATCCCAGATGTATGATTTACCTTCGGCTGTATTATAATAACCCCAATTTAATTCTGGATTGGCTGGTGCTGCTGTAAGTGAACCTTGCCAAACGATTGAAATACCATCAACACCATCTTGTCCATCGGTACCATCAGCACCGGCGTTACCAACTATATTGGTTCCGGTTCCCCATACACTAGCGGCTTTCGGCCCAAATATTTGTAGTGTTGATGTGTTGATGTAAAAATCACCATCAACACCTTCTGTAGTTGGGGCAATGGTTCCATTAAGGATTGTTTTACCATCAGCACCAGCATCACCGGTTGCTCCGGGCAATCCATCGGCTCCATCAGCACCAGTGATATCAGCAATGGCGATGATATTAGTCCATTCGATATCAGATGTATGCTTCCATTGAATGTGGGTACCAGTGTTTTGAAGCATAACAGCTTCACCATCAGCACCAGTATTGCCGGTTTCGCCAGTCTCGCCCTTCAAAGCAGATAGTGCGATTAAATCAGTCCAAGTTACATCTGATGTATATTTCCACTGTATATGTGTGGCAGAAACTTGTAAAAGAACTTCTTCTCCATTAGCTCCATCATTACCTGTTGTGCCTGCTGCGCCATCAGCACCGGTAATTTCAGATAAAGCAACGAGGTCAGTCCATGCACCATCCGTTGAATACTTCCATTGGATATGTGTAGCTGTTTTCTGAAGCATGACTTCATCACCATCTACACCGGGAATACCGGGGATTCCCTGTTGACCAGTTAAATCAATCAATGCTACGAGATTGATCCATTCTGTATCGCCCATGTAACGCCATTGAATGTGCGTTCCGTTATTCTGGACTTCAATTGGAGTACCGGGAATACCAGGTAATCCTTGTAATCCTTGCTCTCCATCAGTTCCATCTTCGCCGGGAATACCTTGAATTCCCTGTGGGCCAGTAATTGCGGCGATTGAAATGAGGTCAGTCCAAGCTACATCAGAAGTGTATTTCCATTGAATATGAGTTGGTGAAAGTTGTAAAAGAACTTCTTCGCCGGGGACACCTTGGATTCCCTGAATACCTTGATCACCTTGGATTCCCTGAATACCTTGATCACCTTTGATGTCAACCAGCGGTAGAATGTTTGTCCAATTTTCATCACCAACATACCGCCATTGAATATAAGCACCACTTCTACGAAGTTCAACAGCACGACCATCAAGACCAATAGGTTTTTCAATAACAACCGTTGGGGTTGCTTGTGGCGTAACAACGACAGTTATTGGTCTACCTTGTATAATTACGGTTTGAGTGGTCATTTTTGTTCACCCTTATGTCACAGGACGAGTAATATCTTTGATTACAGGAATTAAAAAAGTTGTTGAAGAAAATGGTTGACCGTTATGATCTACGTCGATATCCATTTCCAAAGTGCCAATCGGCCAAGCGTTAGTATCGGCAACGTAAAACTTCAGTTTGCCGACTTCTACCTTTTCAACTAAACAGGTATCAACCAAATCACCAGCCTTTGTTCTGATCTGTGATTTAACCTCACCGATAGCTAAATCAATTGGTGACTTATTTTCATCCAATATCTGAAACATGAACGAAAAGTAGTCTCCGCGTTTTATCTCTGGAAGCTCTTTTGGCTTATATTTGGACATCGTACACCACCTGATTTACCTTTTCATGAACGTCGATTTCAATGACAGAATTGGAACGACTTACATTCAATTCTATCACAATTATCGGACGATTAACATTGATTTCGATAATTTCTTCCATAAATTTACCTCACTTACGGGCGAGTAATGTCTTTGATCACTTTCCTAACATATGTAGGAGAAGTGAACTTAACATCATCTATAGTGTAATCAATGTCAAATTCTACGTCACCAAGAGGCCATTCGTCTGTATCTGAGATTGAGAATTTGATAGTTCCGGGGGTAACTTCTTCTTTGGTACATTCTTCAAGAAGTTTACCAGAAGCCTTAGACCGGACTTCACACTTAACATCATCTACAGAGATTTCTTCTGTTACACCTTCGTCATGAAAATGAACTGTGAACTCAAAGGTTTCACCACGTTTAATATCATCAAGAACGATTGTTTCAAATGTTGTCATTATAAACTCCTTAGACACTCAACCCATTGTATTTCTCAATGGTTTTTAGATAGTTATAAGCCGCTGTTATTAGACCGGCTTTATCAAAGGATGTGATGGTTAAAGCGTTTAAAGAAACCTTTTCGGTTATCTTTTTAACACTACATGCACCTTCTGTATCTCTTGATTCTTTATTTGCAAAGACCAGAACTCTTATCCATGCTTCATTTGTTGAAATGCGGATTTCAACGTCATGAACCTTTAAATAAGCATTTGGAAACTGGTAACGAATTTCATTGTCATAAATATTTGAAACGATTTCAATAGCCATTAGTTTATACCAAGCCTTTCTTCGATAATTCTCATTTTATCAGATAGGGAGCCGATGCATGATTTTAGTTCAATATTTTCATTTTTCAGATATTCGATACATGTATCATGAACCTGAACATTTTCATCAATTTCCTGTGCAGCTTTTAAAGCAATACCATCAAGAGTGTAGTAACCATCGTCTGCGAATGTTAAACCCCATGCTCTTGATACATCTTCTGCTGTTGGTGCTATAAATTCATCAAACCCACGTTGGTTACAATCGGCCCACAACCATTTCTGAATACATACGGTTCTTAATCCTGGTAATACATAAATATCTTCAAAATTTTGTTTGCGTGTCCTTGTTGATTCATTATAGTAAGCACCATTACCAACTACTGGATATGATGTGGTTGCCTGTCCAACTATTCCATAACTCGGGGCAATACCAATAATGGCATGTGAAACTAATGCCTGCCCATAAACACCAAATCTAACTGACGCAAAACCAGTGATGGAACAGTTACATGCAATTGAATATACACAACCAACCGCGCAAATAGCCATATTTGTTGTTGGGGTATATACATAGAGTGGAATATCTGTGAATGCTCGTATTCTTACTGTCGAAAGAACTACCCCCCCACCAACACAAATACTTTCAAAACCATATGCTGTACCAGCACCACTATATATTTTGTTTTCTACATAATCGGTTGCCGTACCAAGCCGAGTATGTAAACAGTTTGTACAAACACATATATTCGCAACACAACCAGAACTGGCACATACGGCTCCTGTAAAAGTACCAGATGTAGCACAAATTACACCTTTTACATTAAGTACTCCATTGTAATACTGCATATAAGCAGTAGAACCAGAACCAACGTAAAAGAATGGGCAGTTTATTGCTATTGTAGTTCCACTTGGGGCTACATATGCTGTACAAGCAACACCTGCAAGGAATGATGCTCTTGCTGTTGTTTGAGTTACAGAATAACCAAAAGCACATATCCATGTATTACAATCATACATTTTGCCATGCATTGCATGAGAACCGGCATGTGTGGTGTAAACACCATACGCTGGATATAAATAAACACCAGTTCCACACATATATGTTGGTGTAATAGACCAACCACCAATCGTACCACATGTTGCGGTTAACGCAGCTGTACAAACAGTTCCTGTAAATGTGCCAGCACTAGCGCATACGGTTCCTGTAAAAGTACCGCTAGTAGCGCACACCGCCCCGGTAAATGTACCAGATGTAGCACAGATTACACCTTTTACATTAAGTACTCCATCGTAATACTGCATATAAGCAGTAGAACCAGAACCAACGTAAAAGAATGGACATGTCGCAGCTACAGTTGTCCCACTTGGTAAAGCAACAGTCCCCAATGTAGCAACACCAATTGCAACTGGTAATGATGGCCCACAAAGACCTACACTGAAACCAACTGCATTTAAGTATGCTCCATTGTAATACATTCTTCCGAGGTTTGTGTAGCCCAATATGGCTGCTGCTGTACATGCTCCTACAAATATAGTATAACCAGCCGAACATAAGTAAATTGAACCGGCGCCGGCAGTTATATTATGTAGATAATTTGACCCTATCGTCCAACCACCAATGGTACCTAGACAAGATGTTATACTACCAGTAAAACAACCACTTGTAGCACATACGGTTCCACAAACAGTCAATGCGCTTCCATTCCATTGTAAACCGCCAGAAGTTCCACCTAAATAGAAACAACCGGTGTTATTCATGAAGGTTTTCCATGCACCACCATCATAATAACCCATATAATCAGAACCTAAGTAAAGACCAGCACCAGATGGAGCAGCTGTACAAGCAGGAACTACTCTGGAAATCAACGCACCTGTCGTTGAAAGACCGCGATATATTGCGTTTTGATTGCTTGTATCGACATTGACCAATGATGGTGAATAGACATGCATTACTCTTGTGACAGCGGCATTTGACCAGTTCAAATAACGAAGTTTTAAATATTTCGCATTTGCTGGTACTTTTGCATGAGATTGCGAATTCAGTCCGCGTGGCACATCTTTGGCAGCAATATATGACGGCATTATATACATTTCATAATCAACCCAAGTCGCGGCTGAAGCCACACCAGCTACAAAATAAAAGTTATTATTCGCTGTACCGCATGAACCATCCGCAGTAGATAAAGGCCATACATTTAATAGTGTGCAGTTACAATCATATACATATAATCCTATGTAATGTGTACCACCAGCGATATCTTTTTTCAGAGACATTGAAAATTTATATGTATGAGATGGGTCTATTTCAGTGTAATTATCAGCAATAACTTGAACACATTGATTTGTTGAAATAGCATGTGCTCGTATATTAACACCGTCTTTTGCAACAGTTACAAGACCTGAACATGTAGGCCACCCATAAAGGTTATTACTTATCGAATAGTTATTGATAAGTGATGATCCTAAATATGTTTTTGCGCTATAAACACCATTCGGTACACCATCGAGGTTATTAACAGTAGCTAATGCACCAGCATCACTAAAATTGGCGATACCGCTGCTTCCGATGATAATCGCCCCCTTTAAATTGAGGATACCGCTGACCGTATCATATGTCATGTACTGTCCAGTCGGACAACCAACAGCAATGCCATAGGTCACACCCAACGTTCCCCAACCATTAAGATTACCAATTCTCACACGACTTGTTGTTCCAGCCCAAGGGCTACCAGCATGTGTATAAAGGTCAATATATGGAGCTTGACCATTCATGCAGATACCACCACACCCACAACAACAACCATAGTTTACAACTGCTTGTCCTTTTGTTGGTGTCCACCCGCAGGTACCACTACACATGATAACAAACATATAATCAAGTGTGGGGTATGCCTGAGAACATCCAATACATGTAACTCTCCCCCAAGAATCATTTAAACCATCTTTTACACGCACGATATCATTAACCGCGAATTGTGAAAGACTATCCGAATAAATTGTTGTACATGTACCAGCACTATAAGTACCAGCAAAACAATCGAGTGTAACTGCTGGTCTTATCATTGTATGACCACCAACAACACTTATCTCGTCTTTTATAAAGACTGCTGTTCTGATTGATCCCCTTGCACAAACGTTATTAAATTCTGCATTGCCGATACAATCTATTTTCCAACCACTGTTTCCTGTTACAAAATTGCCTGTTTGCATTATACCTGTGGCTGTGAGTATTATCCCACATGATGCTGAGTGAATACACCCATTTGTAACGCACCAACCACCAATATTACCTACACATGAATATAAGCAACCTGTAAAGCAACCAGCACATGCATAAATTGTACCTGTAAAGCAACCAGCACACGCATAAATTGTACCTGATATTTCAACATTACCTGTGTTGCTGATGTTAACAGTTCTACAAGAACCATTCCATGCTTGGAAACCAGCACAAGTGAGCATTACACCGGAAACAACACCATTTCCAACATTGCAAGCACTTCTAAAGTCTTTGGCTATGATCTGTTGAGCTGTTAATTTTTCAGTAGTTACAGATTCAGCTTCGATGTCACCATTTTTAACTTGTAATGGAACAGATGAAGCCGACCAAGCAGACATGGCAGATTCATTACCGCTTGTATCTACGGCAATCGCGGCGTAAGTTCTGGCAGCATAGCCAGAACCACGATCAGTATCACTGAATAACTGAGAAGGCCAATTTTCATCAAGTAGTTCTTCTGCTGCTATACCAATTTTTCGATAGACTTTAAAATGTGAAAAATCATCAGGAATACCACCAGATACCGTGATGTAAAACGACACACCACCGATAATCGGGTTCATATCGGCAACTGTTGGTGTTCCCGGTGCTACAACGTCACCAGTCATTGTTTTAAATGACTCGGCTCCCGGCTGACCATAATAATGTTTATCACCAGATTCTATTGCTATATCTGAGTAAATACCAGCAGAACTTATTGAAACAAGTCTGAAGTTGTAATTACCAGCTTCTACGCCCTTCCAAAGTGCTGATATTCTAGTAGCATCGACTGTAAAATCAAGAGGTCTAAATGATGTATCTGGGTCGCCAACTGGTTTAAAGTAAAGAGCAACTAATTGAACATTTGTTGTTGGTTTTACAAAAACGACATCAACTCTTGTTTGAATAGTTCCATCGGTCATTTTTTCATTAACAATAGCCAACGAACTCATTGTTGGTTTCGCTGGTATATTATATGGTGAATACTGACTACCGCTGGTTTCTGCGCCTGTTCCGGGGTCTGTAAACACATAAACAGATGCAGAATATTCTTTAACTTCTATCGTTGTCTGCTCTTGGTTTCGTTTAATTGATGTAACAACGAACTCTTTTTCTGACCAACCAAAACGCGGCGAAGTAACTTTTACAACTTCACCAGCATCAAGATCACCAATTCCAACTTCGGTAGTGATTGATGTTCTTTTAAGTTGTTTGGTGATGTTTTTTAAATAATATTGTGCAAGTTTATGGGCTGTTGTATCATCTTTAATCAGCTTAAATTCAAGTGTTTCGGTGTTCCACTTATTTATTCTTGCAGCATGTGCGGTATCTTTTAAGTTAGGGTCAAGCAATGGTGATTCTTCATGAACACCGGGTTTTTTGTTAAAATCACCACGCTCAAAGTTCCATGAGTAACTAAGCCTGACTCTATTTGTTTGCTCGTCAATATCTGGCTCTTCCCACGGCGTTAAATCGCAATGAAACCCTTCAGCACCAGTTTCATCAAAATGAACTCCAGATAATACCTTTGTAGCATCAATTGTTAATTTGATTTTGCCAGCTTCTTCAAGAATGTTACCACGACAACAACGAAGAATTTCATTCAACCATTCACCAAACTCAGCCGTGTTGTCTATTACGCCATCTATCTTAAACCCTTGATTCGCGCATTCAAGAATAGCATCTGCAAAATCTAAGTCGGCTGTTGGTAAGCCAAGACCGTAACCTTCATAACCTGTTGTTGGCTTGGTCATCAAATTATAAAGAATCTGTGCAGGATTTCTTTCTGCATCAGTGTTGCCAGCATTCCTTATACCATAAATATCGGCATAAATCTGGCTTACTTCACCATCTGGCGTAACAGGATCGGCAGGTTCTTCAATACCACCAACAATTTTATAAAGTTGAATATAAGCAAAACCGGGATATTCTGAGGTTACACCACCAACGACTTCAGGACTACCAGAAGACCCTGTTCCATGAAACACTCTGAACTTTATTTCTTCGCTTTCTGGGGTTGGCTTGTAGCCATTTTTACCAGTTGTTACGTCGTAAACAAGCGTTTTATCGAAATATAGTTTACGAATCCGATACAAAGGCCCAGAACCTATGATGAATTCTGATCTGAAAAGGTTTACCCAAGCCAGAGGGATTCTATCGACTGTACCAAATGGTATTGGAATAGCATTCCAACTCTCATTTAAACCATTCTGAGAGTAATAATCATATGCTATTTGTGCATCTGGTATGCGACTTTTAAGATATTCATAGCCGCTTTCCATGACGGTTAGTGATATTTCATCACCAAATGAATTAAGCTTGCTTACTTTACCTGTGAACTTCTGATAATTTTTTGTGCCTTCTTTAAAAAGGAAGGTCACTTTCATGTTCAGAAAGCCACTAACAGATTCAATCGTGTTGAAATATTGATCTCTGTTGTCTAAGAGCAATTCCATTGAACGGATTCTATTACCGTTCTTTTCAGAGATTTCAAATTGTCTGTTAAGATCAAATGTGTTCGCAATGCGAGGTTCCCAGTACCTGTTATCATAATCCAGCGGCTCTGACGCTAGATAGTATGTTGATGCACCAAAAACAGCAATGACTCTGAGCATTAAAGCACCCCGTTAAACAATTTCGTCAAACTGGAAACCCATGTTTAAAACCTTACCCAAGAAGTAATCTCTGGCATAACCTGTATTCGCTCTTACCAGATAAACACTTGTCTTGTCTGTATCAAACTCCAAGTATAACACAAATGGCTGATAAGTTTTCACTATTTTATCATACTCTGTTTTGGTGAATTTATCAAGATTACCTGAAAAAACCCTACGAGTTTTTCCTATTTTCTCAACTGACATGTAACCGCTTCTTGGAAATTCAAGAATGGATAGTTTTGGTATCTCATTAACAGAGAATCCTGATTTTGGGTTCCATATCGTTGTAAATGTCCCAACCAACATATTACCAACCTTGAAATATGTTGGTTCAAACAATGGGGTTTGTGCAGGTATTCTTAATCGAACATAACGATAGTTCGTTGCTGTAATTTCAACAAATCTGTGGATATAAAGCTCATCAGCAACTTCATCGGTAGTTAAACCGGTGACATGTTCTGCGAGAGTCCATGTAGAACCATTTGGGCTTGTTTCTATGTAGAATTCTGCGAAATTTATTCTATTGATAAAGATTCCGTTATAAGAATACAACCCACCAAGATCATAACGGATAATCTGTTCTGCGATTACTGATGTACTTTTCCAACACTTTACAGGCTGTAAACTTTTCAAGTTCGATTTTGGAAAGTTTGTATCTTCGGTGGTTGCTGTGATTGTTACAGACGAATCGTTTTCATTCTGTGGGTAAAAGTCAACTAATTGTTTCATGTATTACCTGCCTATCCCAAGCATTTTCTTCTTGTATTCCTCGATAAGAGTCATCGCCTTTGGATCATTGCTTTTAACAGCTTCCAGCATTCTATCAAGCATCTGCTGGCCGTTTCTGGTAGAACCAACATCTAAAAAGTAGACATCACCCTTAGCTGTCTGTTTTTCTTCGGCAATTCTCATTCTCATGGTTTCTTCGATCTTACCGAACATATCTTCAAGAGAACGATTCATTTCTTCCGCTTTGGCTTTCATCTTCTCGGCGTTTTCGATCATGAGGTTAAACAGGTCATTCTGAGCCGTAAACCATTCTTCAGACTTTTCTTCAGAATTGCCTATTCTTGTCTGTATAACATCCTTATTAAACTGGAACCATGCATCATAAGGATCGGAATAGCCAGACATATCTAGTGATGTGCCACCCATTGCATCTTTTAAACCACTCATTTCAGAAGAACCCATGACCTGATTGTAAAGACTGAAATCTTCCATGTCCTTAATCGTTCCAAGCATTGATGAAGTAAGGTTTCCTTTTCTACCAATAAGCATCAGATCATCGTAAAGGGTTGTTGCCATCATATTGAAGCCATCAGAAATAGCGTTACCAAACACACCGATGCTTTCATCCGCGACACTCAAATAACCAGATTTAATAACACCATTCACACCACCGGCAAGTTCTTTGTAGAACTCAGACAATTGAAGTGTGTTATCCAGAAGTGCCATACTTCTATCAAATTCGGTCATTGCAGAATCAGCAATCAAGTTTGTATTAACTGTCGCCAATGTATTGTATCTGTCTGTTATTGCGCTATCAACATTGCCCAATAGATTATTTATTGCTGTTTTAGTCAAAGAAATTTGATTACCAACAGTTGCAGATTTTATTGTGAGTTCTATATCTTTGTTCAAATCTTCAATAATTTCTTCTAGTGTTTTAGAATACGTATTGATTGTTTCTTGAACTGTTTCTTCAACCTGCATTGTGTAGTTTATGGTTCCCATTGGAGTACCATTTGCACCCCATTGTTTATCAAGAATGGTACCACCAGCGGCTTTTATGTCTTTGTATGTTTTCGTAAACCAGTCTACATATGCCTTGTGTGCATCATTCCCAGAAATGAGATCCCCGCGAATACTGGCACGAAGATTTGTAGGAATCTGCATGGTTGCTTGTAGTGTTTTTGTATTAAAAACACCAGTCCCACGCATTTCACCAAGTTGAGAGTATTTTTGTGAGTATTTTAAAACGTCTTCTTCAGTATATTTACCACTTTTGAATTTTTCAATCTCTTTGTATTTTCCTGTTACATCGGCAAGAATAGTTCCTGTAGATGTTGAAGATTGTGCAAGCTGATATATTTCAGCAGCAGCAGATGAAATAGCACTTATCGTATCTTTTGTAATGGTTTTAAGCTGATTTGATAAATCAACTTCCAAACCAAGTAGATTCATTTTCGATTCATACCACTCCATTGTACCAGATGTGAATTCTGCATGTCTGGCTTTTTCGATTTCAATAGCAGTTTTCGCCATTGTTATTGAATCTTCGCCAAAGAAACTATTAATATAAGCCGAGTATTCCATCTGTTTATAAATGGTTTCTTTTTCAAGCTTCAA
Organism: Bacteroidetes bacterium HGW-Bacteroidetes-1; assembly: GCA_002842755.1. Lineage (GTDB taxonomy): Bacteria > Bacteroidota > Bacteroidia > Bacteroidales > F082 > JALNZU01. Next base: position 63,448 of record PHDU01000005.1, read on the forward strand.
TATCTCTTCTTTTGCTTGCCAGTTGGCGAATTCTTGATCAAGAAGTTGATTGCGGTAATCATCCATTTTTTCATATTTATCTGCGGCTGTATATGATGATGTAGCATAACGATCATATTCTGTTTTAATCATAGACAACTTTTTGATATCATATGACTGCTGTTCTCTCAGCGATTTCAATGAGTTGGTTTCGGCTGTTTTCTGAATAGTTTTCATATTACCATAATGTTGCTGTCCAGCAGACATCAACATCTTGTAATAACTATCCATCGAATTCAAATAACTGCTTGCATCAGTTGAGGCATGTTTCTCTTTCGGGCCTTTAAACCACCCATCACCAGATTTCCATGTGCGGTAATCAACGCTACCAAACGAATAATCTTGAATACCAGAAGTATTACCCATGTAATAACCAATAGCGTCAGAACCGCGACGATTTATAGAAGCGGCTCGTCTTGCGTTGTAATCATCAAGAGATGCTTGAGCACCAGCGGTTTTATCCTTAGTACCACCAAACAAACGTCCGGGTGATGAAAGGAATGACAATGCACCAGCTATTCCAAGACCAGAAAGCGGTGTAATCTTACCGATTCCAAGTTTGCTGAGAAGACCACCAGAAGAAGCTGTTTTAGCTGTTCCTGATTTTATAACAGTGTCGAGAATATTTGAACCCGGAAGGAAACTTGCGGCTTTCGACAATAGATTACCAGTTATTGTACTAGAACCACCACCCAAAGAGGTAGCCACACTGCTAAGATCAACACCACTTGCGACTGTTTTATTGCTACCAAACAACCCACCAATTAAACCACCTAAACCACCATTTCCACCGAGCAAACCACTTAAACCACCACCAGACGATTGACCACCATTTAAAGCACCTTGTATATCAACACCAAGGATCATCTTCGTAGCACTGATAGCAGCCATCTGTGAAATGATTTTCAGGATGCTATGTTGAATAGACTTGGCTACATTCCTGAACATATCACCAATATTAGCGATTTCGCCAGTCATTAACCCGAAAAATCCTTGATCAAAAGTCTGCATCAAGCTAGAGTTGAGTTCTTTACCAGCTTCATACATAACTTGGAAAGATGTCAGGAATTCGTTCTGGGATGCCTGTATGCCTTTGCTAAATGAGTCGCCAGCACTTACCCCTTGACCTTCTTCAAGCAACGCAGCATACTGGCTATAATAAGCAGTACGTTCTTCTTTTGTAGCCATGTAATTATTCTGTTCATTAGACAACTTTTGAATGTTGTTAATGCGCTTAATTGCAGAGAGATTTTTTTCTATTTCCATTCTCTGTGTTTTATAAGCGAGATTATTCTGTTCAATAACTTTATAATGTTCAACTGTTGTCTTCATCAACGCTTTGGTGCTGACATCTGTTATATTTGTAAGCTTAATGGCTTCTTCAAATGAGATGTTCCGTGATTTCATTGTTGAAGTAACAGTTCCCATCGCCTGATAAAACAACGATTGGTCTTTTGGTGATAGACCATCAGCAAGACCCGCGTAAACCGTTTGTTGGGCGGCTTCTTCAGCCATTTTAGCCATTAAATCATTTTGAAATTCTTTAATGTTGCTACCAACGATGTCAATGTAATCATAAGATTTGCCTTCAAGAACAGAACCCCAAGCATCGTTGGTCATTTCTACTTCTTTGGTTATCTGTTCACCAATTAAATTATATTGGTTCGGGGCATCCGCTATGAAATCAATGTATTCTTTTGTAATTTTTTGTCGTTCTTCAATAATCCCTGCTATGTTTTTTAACTGAGGTAACGAACCACTCATTAAAGATTTATAAGAATAATCAAAGATATCCTTGGCACCTTTCACAATGCCTTGATTTATTAAATCATACTCTATATTATCTTTACTTCCAGCTTTACCCTTTATTTGATTGTATTGTGCCATTAATGCTTTGCGTTTGGTTTCCAATGAGTTAATACGAGCAGGGCCAAATTTAGCTACACCTTCTTCAGATTTAAATACTTCATCAAATTCTTTGTAAGAAGTAGCAATCAATTCAGCACCATCTTTGTAACCATTCTTGATAGCATCCATTGTTGGTTCATAAACGTTTTTAATAAATTCTGTAGCACGTTGGAAATTTTGATGTAAAAAGTCCTTCTTAGGAAGCTGTTTACTTGGTTTATTCCATTCGTCATTTATGATACCCATTGAGTTCGTTATAACACCATACATGTCATTATAAGAAGCCATCATTGACATAAGACTTTCTTCTGTGTTTGTAATTCCCTCTTTGAATTCAATGTGCATAACAGGGCCAAAGTTGGCTGTTGATTCTTCTCTGGTCATACCTTTGAACTTATCACCAAATATTGATGTATCTTTGTATTCAAGAATCAAATTTGCTATATTTTCGTTGGCTTTCAGTGCATTAACAAGAGCTTCGAACTGTGGTGTCTGTACATCAGCAGCACTTAAAAGTTTACCACCGATGTTTGGTTGGTAATCAATTGCCAAACTTTTTCCATTTACATTATGTTTTGTATCAACACCACCTGCTCTATAACCACTGGTAACACCAACACCAAATCCTGCTGATTGAAATACATTGATCAACTCAGCACCAAGAATCTTAGCACCAGAATCAATACTCTTAACTCCTTCTTCGCCATGACCAAAGATCGGGCCAGAACGAGCCTTAAATAAGGCTTCCTCTGCCGATAAAATCTTTGATTTAAGCATTTCATCAAGAGCCGCATTCGTTGTTGATGACTGTGGATTTAACAAGGTATCTAAACCTTTTTTTAACTCGTTTACAATGCCATAAAACTTATCACCTTTGTCATAACTATCGAGTTTATTACCTTCTATCCGATATTTATTAGCGATCTCGCCCATATCCATACCGGATAGTTTTTTGACATTTTGAGACATTATCAAAACAGCACCTTTTGTATATTTTCCTGCATCTGTGTCTGGGTTCATCCGATTTGCTACATCATCAAGAGCTGCAATCGCTTTGACTATCTGGCTTAATCCGTCTTCTCTTTTCATAAAGGCGGCAAGAAAACCAGCAGTATTTTTAGATAATCCTTGTGATATCTTTGATTCTTCAACACCACTTATCTTAGATAATTGTGATGAAAATGAAACATTACCATATGGATTGTATTTATCAAAATTTTCAGAACCGATTGCGAATTTTTTACCAATCAAATCAAATTGTCTGACTAATTCATCATTAGATGTTTTCCCGGTCATCCACATGTATATTTTATAAAATGGACTTGATTCCAGTTCATCGCTTATTGATTGGAATGCAAAACGAATAGCACCAAACGTTTCTGTCACTGCAAAACCAACAGTAGCAATCGTTGCACCCCATGACAAAATTGTTGCACCGATACTTGTTAAACCCATCCCCCACTTCGCGGTTGCCAAAGTATTAGCAGCCATTGTGACCTGCCAAGCAGATTTTATTGTGTAAATGACAGCAACCAAGCTTGTGCCAAAACCACTAACCATCGCGAAAAGATTGCTTGGCCCGAAAAGCCACAAGTAAAACAACCCCTTACCTGTTTTATCGCCAAATAAATCTTTTACACCAGTGAATTTCTCAATGACGCTAACAAGCAGGTCGATGTCTTTTTTCACTGATTTAAACATTCTCAACAGATAATTACCAACATCAACAGCTATTTTCTTTGTAGCTTTGAGGGTATCATTCAAGTAACCAAAGATATCAACTTCTGTAATTATTCTGTCAATGATTCTCAAAACAGCAGCAAACTTTTCAACAACATCTACAGCAGATTGAAAAGCGTTCGTTGCTTCGACATTGATACCAAATAGTCTACCAAAACCAACAACGAGCTTTTCAATGATAGATAACAAGCTCTCAAGCGATGAGCCGAGTGAATTAGAAATACGATTTGTAACGTCTTTAAATTCAGCACTACCGGCAAATGCTTCTAACTCATCACGAACCTCTTTAAGTTTGCCAACAAACAGGTCATAGAAACCAGCGTTACCAATGGCACTCTGGAATTCAAACCACTTTCCTTCGATCTTACCAAGGATAGCACCAAACTGATTAGCAGCCATTCCAAGGGTTTCTTCGTTGTAAAATTCTTTAAAATAATCAGACAACGCCTGTGACATTGCTTCTGGATCATTCTTTAATTCACGTAATGAACGACCATCTTTTGAATAAATCAAGTTGACTGGTATTTCAAATCGTCTTTGTAGTGAACGTAAGTCACCAGACAATGCTTCACGTAATGAGAACTGAGCACCAGCAAGACCCCATTCAGGCTCGATTTGTGACAACGCCATAGTGATTGAATACATTCTTTTCAGAACTGTTTCAGTTTCACCAACGTTTTTCAACATATCTCTTACAGGGCCAATGAGTGTAAATGCTTTAGTGCTCTGGTAAACTTGTTCATAAGAAATCGGCAGGTTCTTAGTTACCTTAAATGCCTTTTCCATCAACTCATTTACACCATCTTGTGTTTTCATCATACCGAAAAGAGCGATTTCATAACCTCTCATCTTTTCAGTAGCGAATAAAACACCAGCGGCTAACTTTTGAACAACTGCACCAAGAGCGATGAAACCACCAATACCGGCGGCTCCAACGATTGCTAAATATTTAACAAGTTCTTTAAGTTTACCAAGTGCTGACTCAATCGCACCTTTCATACCACCAGCACCTTTGATGATGCCATCGAAGAATGATTTAACAGGCGCGGATTTGATGTCAGAGAACATTCCATCGCCACCCCAACCGGTAGCTTGGCGTATGACGTTTCTGGCATTTTCAAGTTTTTCTGCTTCTAAACGTTTTTTCTCATCTTCTAGTCGCTTATTCTCAGCGTAACGCATCTTGTTAGCTTTTTGTTCATCTTTAATATCATCATAAAGCAACTGTGTTTTATATTTCTGTTTGGCTGCTGCTTGTTTGCGTAACATTGTGTCTGTTTTTTGTTCAGCTTTAATATCAGCGTATTTATTTTCGGTTTTTAATTTACTAGCAGCCTTACTAGCAGCTATTTGCATCTGATTTGTTCTTTGTTCAGCTTTAATATCAGCGTATTTATTTTCGGTTTTTAATTTACTAGCAGCCTTACTAGCAGATATTTGCATCTGGTTAGCTTTTTGTTCAGCTTTAATATCAGCGTATTTATTTTCGATTTTTAATTTACTAGCAGCCTTACTAGCAGCTATTTGCATCTGATTTGTTCTTTGTTCAGCTTTAATATCAGCGTATTTATTTTGTACACGTAATTTACTAGCAGCCTTACTAGCAGCTAATTGCATCTGGTTAGCTTTTTGTTCAGCTTTAATATCACCGTAAATAGCTGCCCCTTTTTCTTTAGCAACTTTTTCTTTAAAATTTCGTTCAGCTAAATAATAAGCACGAAATGCTTTATCATCGTCCGTTAATTGGTATTTTTTGGCCTTTTTTGCAGTTCCAGAAGTTGATTTAGCTGCTAATTTGGTGTTCTTATCTGTAAGCTTTTCAATCTCTTTTTCTTGTTTTGTAAGAACTTTAATCATATCAGCAATGCTTTTTGCGCTGGTAGTACCAGCTACATCAACCATAGCCTTAGAAGCCGCTCTTATTTCTGCTGTAAAAGCATCAACAATTCCCTTAAATTGTTTCTTAAAAAATCCTTGTATTGTTGTTCTATCTGTACCACGTTTACCAAAAAAAGCTTGTTGAATGGTCTTATCCATCCCTTGTGAGGATTGTGCTATCTCAATTTGTACATTTTTAAAAGTTTTTGAGAGGGATTTGACTTTATTTTCAAAGTCTTTAAAGGTATTAAGATCAACGCTTAACTTAGCCTTGAGTGATACATCTTTGTTGTTACCCATTGATCCTACTCCTGAAAAGATTGAAAAGAGCAGTACACTTGTATGTACTGCTCTTTTAAATAGACCACAATCTCACATTAACACTTAATTACAACACTGTCAATGCTTTTGGACACTTCTTTTACCTATAGTCTCCTGAGCACTCATCTTCAATCTGATTGAGTCGATAAGTTGTATTTTTTCAAATATTTCAACCCGTTCCTCAACATCGAAAATGCAGTAAATATCCAACATTGCAACTATTGATGTGAACATTATACCTATTGGCTGACCCATACCAGCAACAATCTGTTGACCAGAACACTTTTGATAAAGATCAAATACCCAAGAGTTTCTAACAGTAAGCATCGGTTTCCCGAAATTGCATTTACCAGAGGTTTCGCAGGGTGGATTTGTCTTGTATTTGAAAAGAAAATGCTCTTTACAATCTTTACAATCACCACGATTAGGTGTAAAAATCCACTCTGCGAATTCCTTTAGTTTTTTACTTCAGCTTGCACCTGTTCATCTTTGAAGTTGGCGGCGTTCTTCACGCTGTCGAAAATCCAACCATCAAGACCATACATCATTTCCATGAGGTCAGTGAGGTTGTCCTGTGAGAAAGGCAGTTCTTCGTCAGGATTAACCTTGGTAAGATCAACATTAATGTGGTTGGCAAGCCATTTGTAAGTAACATTTTTCCAACCTTTGACACACATCTGACAGATTTCTTTGCGAACAGCTTCAGAGTCCATCTGTTCTTCCATTACGTGTGTTTTCGGGTTGGCTTTCATCTTGGTGTTACTTGCTGTAATCTTCTGAAGTTCCCGTTTCGGCAGAAACATAAGATCAAAAGAAACCTTGAAGGTATCGTCGTACGTGACCGGGGCAACATTGTTTTTAACAGCGATATCTGAAAGACGCATTGTATAAATCTCCTAAAATGTAAATAGTTGAATTCCAAGCACCTTTATGATGCCTGAAATTCAACTATTTGTCAACTATTTACTGAAAAAACTTATTCGCCAGACTGCAACTCAATAGAGGCCAGTGAGTTCACAATTGTAACGATAACGTCAGTGTCTTCACCGGGGTCTACACGAGCTTGGAACGTGAAGTCCAGATTAACACCAGCGGTAGAAGCGATTTCCGGTGATGAACCAGCAAATTTTACCTTCGGGAATTCGAAAGTGATTGAATCTGTTCCGTTATTGAAAACGTACTTCAAACCACACTCTGTTCCGGCTGCATACAGCTCATAAAGTGTTGTATCTTCGAAGAACATTGCAAAACCACCAGAACATTCTCTGGTTCCGTATTCACAAGACGCTCGTTCGGCAGAACCCAGAACATAACCATCGGTTTCAACGTTGTTTGCTATGTTCAAAGAACCGGAAACAACACGACCAAGTGCGACATAACCAGAACCGGTATCAATCTCGATTGACGCCTGATAACCATTGAAACCGTTCTTTGTCGGGAATACACCAGCGGCAACTGAGATTTGTTCGGTTGCGAAGATTGCTTCACCTTTACCTACGAAATCCCATGTTACACCGTGAAAACCTTCCTGAACGATGTCGATGGCCATGCTGTTAAGGTGCGTGCCTGTGTACAGAAAGTGTTTAGAAATGTTGGTAAAACTTTTCTGGAAAGACAGACCTTCAAGAGTTTCAGGAGAACCCTTGATAACATGTGTGTATGGGCCAGAACCGGTTGTTGCGACAGTTCCCTTGCCGAGAAGGTGACGAAGCAGAATTTCAAGACCTTCAGGAAGCAAGTCAGTAACCATGTTCCCCTGAACCGCTTTGTTACCGTCCGTCAAACCAACGATAGCACGATGCTGGTTGATTGTTTCTGATTGGAAAGTACCTTTGGTACCACCCAAGTTAAAAGAACGGATGTAAAAACCCAGAACCGATGTAGGAGATGCGTTAAGATTCCCCCACAGTGCTTCTTGGGTAGCAACGACAGCACTCTTTGAACCTACTGCTCTTGGCATATTATTGCTCCTTGTTAAAATTCAGTTTTCATGAACGTGTACGTGATATCAAACGTTATTACAAAGCCACCGTGAGGATATACCATTTCTGCAACTGTCTGTATCCTTATCGGAACAAGGAAGTCACAAGTGTTCTGTAATGTAACATCTTTCATCATAGCAACAATAATATCCTGTTGCAAGTTATTCATAAGAGTATCAAGATTAGGTTCCTCTTTAGAAGCTTTTACAAACCCAACTATCTGTATAAGAAGTTGGTTTTCACAATTCCCACCGGGAAGAAGATTAAAATCCTCTCCTTCGTTGTTAATGATGATCCAGTTATTCGGTTTGTCGATAACATCTTGCTCTTCAATGTTGATATATTGACGATCTACATAACCTACGTCTGTGTTGTATTTGTTTGTTCCTGTTGAAATGTTGGTTTTTTTAATACCACGCATTGTTCTTTCAATGGCCTGTAAAATCAGTTCTTTCTTTGCGATACTCATATCTTGGTGAATCCTTTACTTAGGAATTTATCCTGTATTTGTGTCATCCATGCTTCTATTTCTTGTCTGGCCGCTTCTGTGTAATCTTCTCCGCTATACGCTGGAACGTGTAATACTTTTCCTTTAATCAGACCACCAGAAAATCCAGATTTACCAGCATAATGTGGTTTATTTTTCCACATCATTGGCATTCTGTTATTTCTTGGTTTATTTGGTATCTCATATTCACCACGACCATACATTAATATATTCATAACACCAGCATAGGTAATAGACCAAGTTCTTTTAGTTCGAATGCTTGATTTTGTTATAGTTTTGGTTGCTCCACGACCTGTAATATATGGATGACCAAGATTATAATACTGGTGATCTTGTCCTTTGGATGAAAGACGAACTTTAAAGCCCCCAAGCACTTTATCTTTGACGAATGGTGTCATATCAAGGTCTTGTGGTATGGCGGCAATTGTTATGGCCTTTTTTATTTTTTTATTAAGGTTTTTAGAATTAACGCCTTTTAAAACATTGAGAGCTTCTTTTTCCTTCTTTTTCAAATAAGAAATTAGATGGTTTACAAAGGTAAGACCATCTATTTTAAAATCAAAAAAGCCATATTTTGACTTAGCCAAGTGAGTTAACCTTTCGTTTGATCTCAGATTTAATCAAATCCAACTCAGCCTTTCGAGCTTCAACGTCTGTTTTAACATCTGATGTTTTCTCTTTCGTATTTCCCCGTCTATCAAAGTCGAACACACTACCGTTACTTTCTTTTCGCTTTTTCTGATAAACGACATCATTACTATAATACAAAACAAGAGAAAATAGCTCTTCTTCAAGAATTTGTGGTATTTCCTCAATTGTTCTATATCTGGCATATTCATAGTATACAGTCCTTACGTCTTGTGGTGTGGGTATTAAATCGAACTGATTTGTGTTTACAATACGAGCATCAACCGGCTTTAACCGGCGTCTTGTTTCATGTTCAAAAACATCTGTAAAACGTTGGGACAATGATGATCCATATGGTAATCCTTCGACAGGAATATCTGGTTCATTGAATACGTTGTTTGTTGGTGGTGAATTGTAAAATACAGATGTTATTTTAATAAGAACATCATCAGCAAGATTCAATGTATATCTTGTTTTATTGATTTCTGTTTCGATTGATCCGGTTTCCATGAAAGGGAATATCTCCGATATACAATTAACTGCTCTACGAAGCATGTCTTTGAGCAATGGTGTATTTTCTTCTGTCATCCCATATCTATCGCAGAGAAGTTCTGTAACTAAGTTATTATCCATTGCATACCTCCGTAGATTATAGGGTGTGGCAATTTTGCCACACCCTATTTAATTGTTATTCGAAGCACACAATACCCCAATTGTAATTGCTGATGAATTCATAACGACCATCATCAACGCTTCGCAACTGGTTTACGATCTCTGTTACTTCTTTGAAGCCAGCTTTTGTAGCGGCTTTAACGATGGTTTCTTTGCTGTGTCTGGTGTCGAAGTCTGATAACTTCTGGTCTTTGCCAAAGTTCATGATGATGAACACTTTACCTTTGGCCGCGAGAACGCGCTTCATTTCGAAGAATGTGATATCGAGGTCTTCAGCATCAACGCTGTTCATCAGGTAAGAAGCATGAATCAGGTCTTGAGAACCGGTTTCAACAGCTTTCATCAACTGAACAGGAGCCAGCACGTAGGTCAAACCATCAAACTGTTTGGCCGCGATGACCTGTTTGGAGATGTCTACACAGGTTACTTTCTTGGCACCAAGCTGTTTAAAGCCATTACCGAGTGCGCCATAAGCTGAACCAACGTCCAGAACTTCTTTACCACGAACACCAAACACGCGGTCGAGAAGACCGCAATAACCTTTTTGCCAGTCACCAAATGCTTTGTAATCACAGCCTTTTTTAACCATTTCGTCAAAGTATTTCTGTCCAAAGTGGATAGAACACTCTTCCATGCGTTCCTTGAAGGATTTCTTGGGAACTTCGGTCGAGACAACAGGAACAGCCGTTTCCGGTTTGTTAATCGGTTCTTCATGTTTCATCTCAGGTGTGACTTCTGAATCTGGAATAATTGCTTCAGGTTCAACAACAATGTTTTCCATGTTGACACCATCAACTCCAGTGTCTTCAACACCATTATTACCAACAACATCTGTCGGTGCAGTGGTTCGTACATCAGAAGATGTTGAAACAGAAGGTTTCACATCACGATTAAAATTCTTTCGAGGTCTAGCCATTTGTTTATTCTCCTAAAATTTGTTTTACTTTTTCAAGTAATTCGCCACTTATCATATCATGGTTCACCTTGTTCATGCAATTTATAGAACCTTTACACCGAACTCTCGTTTCGAAACAAGGTTCACACCCAACATATTTAGTTAGATCAATACACTTTGCTTTCTCTGGGTACTGTGGATGAAGGGATATTCTTTCGGCTTCTCTTGTAGAACCAAGGAATGTCAGAGTGGGGCAGTTAGCAACATGTGCCATCCACAAAACGCCAGAATCCATTGTTAAACACAGACTACAACGTCTTAACAACTCAATAACCTGTGGTGGTTGTAGTTTACCACAGAGATTCAAGATATTTTTACCTTCAAATCCTTGATCTTTGTCTTGGTCTATCAAGGCAACATAATGATCTTTGGCTAATTCATTTATCATGTCTTTAACCATTTGACGAGGCAATGTTTTCATACACCCAGAACCACGCATTTGTATACCGATTATTTTTTTATCGTTTGGAATAGCTGGCATTACAACTTCACCCCTTAACTGTAAAGACCAATCAAGTTCTTCTTTTGTAAATTCTGTGATACCGAAATAGTTTAAAAGTATTTCCATTCTGTGTTTAGCATTTTCTTTGTTATGAATACTGTGATCTCTTTCTAAAATACCATCTATAGTGAATGTAAACCCAAATTCAGAAGAACCGTGTATTAGATAGTCACTTTCCAAGAATTTAATGTCATGGAAACAATAATTCAAATGTGTTACAAATCTTTCATTTGTAACGATCCAAATTTCCCCGATGTTATAACGCTGTTTAATCAGTCGTGCAGCAGCAATGAGCTGTATCAAATCACCAAGAGCATATTCCCTATGGATAGTTATCCTCTTCGTATCTTGCAGCAAAGACAGTTTAAATTCATCAAAGTCTTGCTTCTGATAATCCTTAAACCCACTCAAATCGACAATCATTTTCGGATTTATCGCAGTCGGGTACACTGTCCCGTTACTGTAGATCAGTTGTGTGCAATTGGTTTTGTTGTAGTGCAAACGCATTTTTTAATACCTCATCAACAACTTTCTTATGATGCTCATTCATATTAACACTAAAGTCATAGTCAGTTAAATGTATATTTAAAAATTCTTCAAATATATTAACTCTGTGCATTAAATGTTGATGATTGGTTAAACTATGATCTTTTTCAGCTACACCGTCCAAGTAAATCACTTTATCAAAAACAGCATAAATTGTCCCTGTAGGAAGAACGTTATCAAACACCCCAAACTCTTTCATGTCATTTACATATTGTTTATTAGTTATAAGAGTATATTTGTTAGTGCTGATCTTTTTAAGATGTTTAATAATCGGGATTAACTGTATCAAATCACCAAACGCACCAAATCTTTTAATACCTATATTCAAACCAGCGGCATTAAAGATTGCTGGACTAAATATGATATCATCTTCGGCTATGAAATTTGGGTCTTTTAATAAAATAATGGCTATGTTTACAGGAACAGCAAACCAAACATCTCTCTGGAATTCGTGCGTGAAATCATGCAGAGGAATGTTTTTCCTAATTTTCTCATAACCATCGGTATATTTTACTTTGATAAGTTTTTTCATAAGGAATAAGAAAAATAGGGGGCTATTTATAGCCCCCTATTTGTTAGCTACCGGTTAGGAAGCAGTAACAGTAACAACACCGAGAAGATCAGTGATAACTGCTTTGTAAGCAGCGCGAGACAGGATCGCTCTGGTCTTTCTCATGGTGTTCGGGTCAATGAACCACGGTGAGAAATAAGAGAGGATGTAAGGCGCGAAAACATAAGCGGTTTCTTCCCACTGAGCGGGGTTGTTGTAACCCATGAGGATTTTACCAGTGAGGAACGGATCAACATAGATTTTCCATCTGTTGTTGAGAGTACCCATGAAGTAACGACCACCAGTAGAAACCTGCTGCATGGCGATATCAGTAGCATCAGCTCTGAAACCTGACATTTTTTCGATGAAGGCTGCTTCGTCAGCACCAACAACGGCAAAGTTAGTTCTGCGGTAACGTTTCTTGAAGATCGCGTTATCAACGTCGATCATCTTTTCATACAGGGTTTCCATCCAGTACTTTCTGTCCTGATAGCTCAGTCCAGAAGGTTCAGCTTTGCTGAAAGTAGCCGCGCCACCAGTTGCAACGGTGATCATGTTTTCGATGATCGTTCTGTCCCATTCACGGGCGATCTGTGCTGACAGACCATTGCTGAGAATGCTTTCAACATCTTTACCATGATAAGCCATCAAGTCCTGAGAGACTTCAACGGTAGCATGTGCTTTCAGCTTCTTTTCAACAGCTACAACGTCATCAGAAGTGATTTCGAAGTAGATGTCTTGAATAGCTGTCGGAGAGGCCGGATTGTATTCAACGTTGTTTGAAAAGTTTCTGTTACCGTGAATGTTGGTCGACAACGAAGTATCGTCAGCAACTTTCTTCATATCGGTGTAGAAAATCTTCGCATTCGGCTGAGGAATCGGCTGAATTGAACAGATTTCCTTAGAAATCATGTTCGGGAATACCTTGTTAATCATAGCAAGGTCGTTGCGAACTACGAATGCGATATTGCCGGTAGCTGTCTGTTCAGACATCGCGGTAATATTCACTGAATCGTAGTCAATGCGTTCCTGCATACACTGATCTTTCATCAGGTTATCCATCAGGATTTGCATTTTGTTCTGATCTTGTTCACTAAGGGTTTTACCAGTGACAGCACTTTTTACGCCCTCGGTGAGATGACCAAAACGCGAATGAAGTCTTTCATCACGTTCAAGGAAAGATACAGTTCTCATTTGGTTAACTCCTTAGTTTTTTGCGAAATTCGCTTTGTAATACTCGATTGACAACGGTTCCAATCCATCACGTTTGCGGTGACGGTTTCTGGCTGTGTAATCTGCGAACTGAGATTCAGTCAAACCACCGGTTTCGGGGGCTGCTTCAGTTTTTGTACCTTCAACAACAGATTTTGCAGGAGCCGGTTCGTTGGCTTCAGACTTGATCTGTTTGTAGAGTTCGAAATTCTTTTCAAAAACTGTATTAACTTCATCAATAGTCAAACAGTTCTGGAAAATACCTTCAAATGCTTTCATTTTGAAAACATTCGGGTGAGTGGCTTCAAGCTGCTTAATCTGTGCATCTCTGGCTTCTTTAGCAGCATTAGCTTTAATACCCTGAATTTCTTCTTTGAGTCGAACGACTTCAGCTTGGGCTTCGGTCAATTTCGTGTTGAGTTCTTCATTACCAGCTTTGGCTTCTTCCACAAGCTTGCTTTCTTCAACGACAGTAAAGAGTTCAGGGCAAACAGTTTTGATGCTTTCGGTCAAAGACTTAACGGTTTCTGAGAGTTTCTTGTTGGTTTCAGCAAGAACATCTTTTTCAGCAACCAATGCAGTCTTTACGGTTTCTGCCTGTGCTGTGGCTTCATCTACGGCTTTTTTAACTTCTGATTCGATAACAGTAGCCTTAAATGATTCCATAAGCTCAGGATAAGCCGATTTCAGTTCATCAATGGTTTTCATCGGGTTACTCCTTCGATTAGATTCTATCTGACAATAAGCTTCTGTATCGCTTACAGAAGGATCATCCACAAAGTCAAACGTCTTGAGGTCAAATCCGGGTTGAATAACGTCGAATTTACCTGCATGTGGCGGGAATTCTTGGTCATATGCAGCAGCACCATAACCGCGAGTCGAAACACCAAGCTTACCACCAGCATCAACAATAGCTTTAAGGTCTTTACCAGCAGCAGTGTCGATGATTTGTGCTTTATAATAAGCATACCCAGCGGCGTCAACATCGGATATCTCAAGAACAATTGCGCCTACTGAACGCATACTTGCTTCCCAAGCAGGATGATCGACCATCATTCTGACACGACCGGCTTCAACTTTTGGTCTTAATGCTTCAATTGCCTTCTGCATTACTTCTCTTGGGTAAATACGATTGTTACCATTAGGCCAATCGCAACGTGTAAATGGCCCAGAGATGATGTACTTCTTATTACCGGATTCTTCAAGGCAATCCAGTCGCATCTGTTCAAACCATTGTACTTCAAGAAATTCTTTTTTCATATTATCTACCCTTAATTACATTCACAATCTTCACTCTAACAACTTTTAAACTCAGTGTCAAATAATTACATTTGCTAAAGCGTAATAATATGGATATAGAATCTTTTCATCTACAGCTCGTTTGTAATAGAAGAAAAACTTATCAATCTGTTTCTCTGTAAGTCCTTCATCTTTTAATCTTTGTTCAATGTCGATTTTTGCCATTATCTGTACCTCAGAACACCTTTTCTCTTACTTGTCGCCAGTTTAGCAGACGCACCACCACCCATATTCATCGCTCTATATGAGTGAATGCCATGTTTGGAGAGGTCGATATTCATTTGTAAAGTTCCACCACTACGAGTTGTCAGTGTAATCATTGATCTCCGCCAACTCTTAGGCTTAATGTTCATACTGGTTGCGTCGTACCTTGTAGACAACGATGTTAGAAATCTTCTGCTTTTCCTAACAAATCGAGAATAAACAGCTTTAAGGCGGCGATTCATTGTTAAGGCTTTTTTGCCCGGATAAACATAGATGTAATTACCGGGAGTTCCAATGCGTTGTAGGTATTTTGAACCTGACAACTTTATTCCCTTTGAGTATTCAAGAAATTCGGCTTTAATCGACATCTGAATTATCCTTAAAGATTACATCCGTTAATGTATCTAATGTTAATCCCTTTTCGAACAATGTGTCAACAACAACTTTGCTTCCAGATACAGATGTTACTTTTCCATAAACATGTGTATTACCAATAAATGTCGCCACAAATGCACCAGCTTTAACATCTTTGGTATTTTCCAAGAAATCAAATCTTGTACTTTTTTTATAATGCCGTGCTTCATGCAGCATATCAGCAACAGTAAATTTCACATTTACAGCAAGATCATTATCTTTAATAAATGATGTTAATTCATTCTTAATCATTGTCGCGTTATCCATATAATCAGCAATACCTGTGACTTCATAGCGAAGCCTTGTCTGATAATATGCCAGCAGTTTATCATTCATTGTCGTGTATTGCCCAAGTGTAGGTATTACATTCCTTGCTTCAGTGTAGTTATCAAGAATGAAGTTCGTGTAATTAGTATTTACACCACCATTATAATAGACAAGTCGGCATAAGCAGTTCGACATGCAATTATGAGCAACTAACCCATTATTTGTAACATAGCTTTCATCGCCTTCAACTGTGAATGACAACAATCTTCTGGCTGTCAGATCACTCGTTTTAATTTTTGTTATGTTCTTGATGGTTCTATAATAACCACGAAAGTTTCCATCATGATTATTCAGAATCAAATTCATCTTTTGGTAAACAGATTCAATGTTGTTGAAATCGGATTCCCAAAATCTATAAAGTTGGTAATTATGTTTTTTTGCCAACTCTTCCTTATTGTGGTCTTTTATTACATGCTTTGCTTGTCTTTGATCTAAATGATCGTAATCATAAAGTTCTGGGTTTGCGTGCCAATAATCACCATCAACTTCGATGATAATATTATATTCTGGTAAATAAAAATCATAAAATGAATTCTCTAACCTTAGTTGTGTTTCATATTTGATGTTTAATTCATTCAACACAACAATCATCTTTTTCTCGGCTGATGTGTGATGGAAGTCACCACGATCCTTTAAATCGTTGACTTTACGTTCATATAAATCACTAAATTTTGCAGGATCGGCGCATAATCTGGCATCTCTACAAAACACTCTACGTTCTTCTCTTGTCATGGACTTCATAAATAAGTTGAGAGGATTTTTACCGTCTTTTGTTAATTTCCGCATTGCCTCTTGGGCCTTTTTCGGGCATTTAAAACGAAGAATATCTGCTCTTTCTTTACCATAGAGTTCTTCATATGTTTTACCAATGCGTGATTTGTGGATTTTTTCTAATTCTTTTCGTCCACGTTCATTGATTGCTTTCAAGTTATCTGGGTTTTCTCGGTATTTTTCCAAACCTATTCCAAACCTGCCATATTTCTCAAGTTGTTTCTTTCGCCCTTTCGCCCATTTATCACCATTTCCTTTGTTAGAGCAAGAAATGGAACAAAATTCGAAATTAATTGCTCGTGGGTCATCATATTTAATTGTTTTTCCACAGTGTTTACATTTATGTGATACAAATAAAAGTCTGTCACCAGTGGCTAGATTTTCTGCACGAACCCATTCTTTATCACGAATAGACAAATGATCATATGCCATATACACAACGATTGGTGTTTTCTTTTCTCTTGTTACAAATTCGACCTTATAACAGTATTCATCTGTAAATTTTTCATTGATAATTTTTGTTACTTTTTTCCACTTGCCTTTATGTGAAAGAACATAATCACCAATTCGAACATCTATAAATTTTTTCCAACCATCCGGTGTTAAAACTTTATACCAGTTTGTATTACCTACAAAACAGCGACTATTGCAGCTTTTAGGAACACCAGGTAATGTTTTCTTAGTGTATGGGCTTTTTGCAGCAAAAAATAAACAATCGAAACAATGCTTATCTGTTACACCAAGAACCCATTGTATTTCAATGTTTTCTGGTAAATAAGCAATGTCTGCAAACCTGAACATTGGATCAAGACCATCAGCATACATGTTCATACGCCGCTTATAATCCATCTTACCAGTTCTATTTTGAATATCAACAGCAAACCGCTTCATGAAATCCATTTCTTTGGTCGTTTGAAAAACGATCATTCGGCGTTCTTTATCATTTAAAGTGGTTTCTGTATTCTGGTTGAATCGTTTTCCAAGTAAGAAAGCCGTTGTGAAGTGGTTTTTAATAGTTTTCTGTTGTAACTTGTTAAACTCATCTTCTGTAATCTTACCAGACATCAATGCATTCATATTGCGGAAAAGTTCTTTTTTATAGCTTTTCTTAGCACCCATGAACGTTTTCACGGTGCTTGATTTATCGAAATAAGAAGTGCCGTGGGTAATCCCCACGGCATTATTCCGTGTTAAAAAGCTTTTGGAAAACTTTTCTTCGTTGTGTTTCATGCGAAAAGTTTGGCCTGTGTCAGTTCAATAAGCTCGATAACGATCTGTTTCATGTCTGGGTTCTTATCAAGGGTATCTTGAATCTTCATCCATTTTTTAAACTTAGCTTCACCAAGTTTTTTCTGCATGAAACCAAGTAACTCTTCTTTTGTAGCTTCCCGATCATCTTCATCGGATTCTTTTTCTGCTTTCTTCTTGGCCTTAACAGGTTTCTTCTTATCATCAGCATCTGTGTCAGTACCATTCTCAAAGTCATCAGGTGACTTATCACTTTCATCATCAGCGTTGATAAGAAGATCATCAATTTCGTCTTGGTGTTTTGCTTCTATGTCATCAAGACGCTTCTGTAATGCGAGAGCTTCTTCTTCAGTCATACCAAGGATAACTGTGTAAATAAACAAGTCATCGGCAAGACCAAGTTCAGCCCACATTGAGCCGCAATCCAACTTGAGTTTTTCGATTCTCCAACGTCTTTCTTCATCAATGAAGTTAGAAATCGGCCAAGTCATTTTCAAATCTTCTGGTTTTACAATAACACCCTCAAGAGCAAGGGCACTGATGTAAAACTGTTTGATTTGAGGTTCAAGAATTGATTGAAAGCGTCGAATCTTTCGTAAGAAACCAGTCATCTGTGTTTCTGCCGTTGATTTCGAGTTCAAATCTGTTTCTTTACCAATGATTACCTTTGGTGTGTTCGTAGCGAAGATCATCTTATTCTGGAAATAGTTGATGTCTTCAATGTTCTTACCGGCCATGTTAGCATTATTCAGAGGAATAACATTGGCTCCCGAACCTTGTCTGGTAGGAACAACGATATCTTCAATTACAGAAAGTGGGTTGTATTCCCACGACCACTGACCGGTTCTCTGATCAATGTATTTGCGTCTGAAAATCTTTTTCTTATATTTATCAACGTAATCAAGAGCTTCATCTCCTTCATAATTACCAACATCTACAACGATTGCATAGTGTTGGTTGGCTCTTGAAAGTCTTGTAATCATAAGACCTTCTTCCATAAGCCTTAACTGACGATATGAAAGTCTTGCAAACTGAAGCATTGAAGTACCTTTTCGATACTTCACATATTTGTTTCTGTCCAACGCCAAACAAAGGTGAAAGACTTCATCCTCTGTTAGTTCTGCAATAGTCTTACCTACATCATTAACCTGAAGATACGCAGGAGACTTGAGGTTGCCATTCTCGACGTTTGGAACCATTGTTTTAACAGAAATATGTCGAAAACCAAGAACTCTGTTTCTGTCCTTGTTTACGATGAGTTCTTCAAAGTTATCACCATACTTGAGAGTATTGCGAACCATCGTAAAAGCCTCTTGTTGCATATTTGTTCTGTTTGTAATATCGTCGATCTTCTTTTGAACAGAACTGCGCGGATGTGCTACTTTGAAAATCTCCGTCTTTGATGTATCACTTGGGTAGACAACAAAATCTGCGTTTGCATCAAGTGCAGCAGACATTTCTGGTACTTCTTCATCCATCAAATCATAATCAAGATACTTTCGTTTGTCACTTGCGTTGCGATCAAGCTTGGTTTCGATGTAATTTTCCCAATTGAACATCGTGTCTACATCGTCTGTCTGGCTTTTAGGGGAAGCCATTTGTGTATTGAACTTTTCAAGCATATCCATACGGACTTCATTACGAACCTGTTCAAGTTCGGCTTCTTTACGACTATTCCACCAATTTTTTATGGAGTCAAACATCTTGGCTACCCCTTCTGCACCCATTTATTAAATTTTTCGAGAGTATCTTCTAACGATTCTCTTGATGATACACTAGAACCATCATGAATTGCAACAGGCATTAGTGGTGTTTCGTTGTACATTGGATTGATATGCATATGGTAAATGATCTGACCAACGGCATCACTTAAATCCTTTGAGTTGTGTACAAATATTCCTGCACTTAAAGCGAAGTTACTTGTTAGTGGCACTTCAATATCATACACTGGAATTTCTTCGTCACTAATGATTGTGATAACAAATGAAACAGCACAACTACCATCAAATGACATCAATGAATCATTTTCAACCAATTCGTCGGCGCGTTTATATGACCCATCTCTCACCATAAATGGATGTTCCACGGTACATTTAACCACTTCGCCATTATCGAGAGTGACTTCTAAGTATTCTTTAACCTTCTTTGTTTCCCATATTTTTTTAGCAATGGTTGGAACGATTACGCCATTTTCATTACAGCCATATAGTTCAACATTTTCTTGACCAACAAGTTCAGATATTGGAACATGTTTACCGTTCAGCAACTTTATTTTTGTATCCCCTAATAAACAGCTCCTTACATTATGATCAATTTTGCCTTTAACATAATCTCTTTCAAGTTCGTTTAATTCTAACTCTAATAAAGGATGATATACCGAAGCAATCCTCTCTTCGTATAACGCAGTTCTAAATGTTTCGTATGGTTCTGTTGTTTTATCCATTGAAATGTAAACTGCTTCAATGTTATTTCGTTTTAAGATTTGTAAAAAGTCTGCCGATTGGAAACCATCCATTGACGCCAATCGGATTCTGTAACCATTTTTCATCATTTGAAAAATCAAATAACGAACACGACCAAGTTCTACTTCGCCGAACTCTTCTTCCTTCTTGATGCTTAATAACAGTTCTATAACACATTTAGGCATCTTTTCCTTGTAAACCTTCATAGTTTGTGTAGCTGCATCTAAATATGTTCTTTCTACCTGTTCCATTCCGTCGATATACCCAACAGCAATACCAAATCTATCCTTCTTCAAACCAATATCCACACCGACGTATCTAATATGGCCGGGTTTCCTTATCGGTACATTAAGAAGGTGTTCCAACGCCATATATTCTGGTTTTGGTGAAAGCGTAGCAACATCAACGCTAAATATTCGCTCAAGACCCATTTCTGTACCGGATTGGAACATCTTGCCGATATATTCTTTATTGCCGATAAATGGTTGAACTGTATAGATACCGATACCTGCGATATCTCGGATAGCATTGTCGATATCGCTTTGGAATTTATCGTAAAAATCCATTGGTACGTGGATAACTTCGCCTACAATGTCGCGATCCCATTCATCAAGGATTCTACTGCGTCTATTCAATCCACCAATTTCTACACGGAATTCATCTTTTGAATAACGTTCACGGTTAACTTTCCATAAGTTGTAATCCATGACAAAGCATTGTTTCTTGCCTTTTTCTTTCTCAAGCTCCATCGCTTTGTTAATACGTTCACTTGTGAAGTCATTTGGATAAACTTTAGATGAGCCAATGTAAAAGATTCCCGGCTTATGTCCTTTTTTCAAGAAACGGGCATCCAACCTTCTGCGAACACTCTGATAGAGTACCAGTGCTTCATCGAAGATTTCTCCAGCATCCTGTGCTCGTTTTGAATTGCTTACCTTTTTGAAAAAGTTGGCTTCATCGAGAGCAGCAGCATAAATATTCAAACCGATTGTAGATGAGTGTGATGATGTTGCACTCATAAGTTCAATATTGTTTGGGAACAATAATGAATCGGCGGCTCGTTTATCATCATATTGAAAGTTTTCTTTAAAGTATGGAATGATTTTAAGAGCCTCTTTAACACCAGAGAACATATTTTTCTTGCCCTGTTTTTCTGTAATAGAAATGATCATTACAGTTATCTTCGTGTTAGAAGCAAGTTCAAAATACTTCTGTGGGTGTTTTAAACAAGACAGCAAATACAGTTGCCATAATAGGGAAATTTCCATAAAGAATGATTTCCCCCAACCGATACCACCGGTTAGAATAGCTTCATTATATTCTGAATCAGGCCCATGTAATTCGCAGAAATCTTTAAATAATTGATCATGTAATGTTTCACAAACACCAATCCCGGTTTCTGGATTCTTTCCAAGGTAATAAGGGTCAGTTAAAAAAACAGTTGGCGAAACCGGTGTCCACTTGTAAGGATTTGCTTCTTCAAGAAGTTCAGAAAACGATTCTTCGATCATTTTAAGAATCAATTCTTCATTACCGGCGTATTTTTCAAGAAGTTCTTGTACAAAACCCTCATTATCAAGAGTTTTTAACAAAATCTTCCTTATTTCTTCAACCTTATTGTTTTTAATCATAATTAAAAGAACCTATTGACAAACAAACCTTTTCATGTTAGAATCGCATCTCAAGCGAGTTTTAAACACCTTCATCATAATAGATAGGAGCATACAATGTCAAGTAAGAAGGAAGTTTTACAACCAAAACCAAAAGTTTTGGATTCTGGTAAGAGGCAAGAGTTTTCTACCGGGAGCAGGAGAGATATACAAGAAGGAAAAGGGCTTCCAAGTTTATTACAGCTAATTGCGATTATGGAAGTTGCTAAAGTGTGTGAAGCCGGTGCTGAAAAATACGGGAGAGAAAATTGGAGAAAAGGGCAACCATTGAGCAGGTATTTTGACTCAGCGATAAGGCATATGTTTAAATTCGCTTTAAACTGGAAAGACGAACCGCATTTACCACAAGCCATTTGGAATCTCATGTGTTTAATTGAAACAAAGTCTATGATAACAATGGGGTTGCTGCCAAAAGAATTAGATGACCTACCAAATGAATTTTTTCAGAATGATGATATGGCAAATCTAATGAAAACAATGCTTGGGTATTCATAAAATGAGAAAAATAATAGTTGATCTTTTACATTATACACCAGAGTTTGTTGGTGTAAATGCGGTAAAAAAACCATACAAGAATGAAATAGCAACTGTTGAGACAGAGGTTAAAGTTGTATTACCACCACATAATCACAGTAGCGTTGCTGAACATACTGTTCTTAACTTCAATATCTGTGGTGCGAGCCGTCTTTGCATCCAAGAACTTTTGCGTCATAGAATGTCTGAATTAGACGTTGCGGATATGTTTTCATCTGCAACCGTTGAGAGTACAAGGTACACCCTAAACAAAGTTCTAAAGATGGATTTAGACACGATTGATATATGGGATTACTTTGTTGAACCACTTTATGATCCCAAGCGATTTTCTAGCCTCAAAGAATATGAGTTGTTTATCATGGAGCTTGCATCGTTCAATTATTGTGCTCTTGAGAACATGATTGGTCAGATGAAATGCAATACCCCAAACGACTTCATTAAGTATTTCCTTCCTGAAGGATGGCGGGTTGATTTGGCCTTTTCTATCAACCTTCGCTCGTTCATAAACTTTGTTTCGTTGCGGTATAATCCAAAGGCTCACTTCGAAATAAGACACTTGGCAAAATTGATGCTCGATAGCATCAGAAATACATATTTGATTAAATTTTTCCCAAATATTTGAACTTTTGACACGAAAGGTATATCATGAATTACAAGTTATTTGAGAACACACTGTCACAAATTGAACGGAAAGACATTAGAGATTTCACCATCGCCTGTTTAAAGGATGCCCCCGATTTTCTCGACACTGTACCCGCTTCTGTATCTGGTAAATATCATCCACCGGAAGCTACAGAAAAGGGTGGTCTTGTCTGGCATGTTAAACGAGCATGTTGGTTCGCTAATATGTTTTTTGGAGCGTTTAAATGGGGGGTCGATAACATAAGAACAGACATCATTCTTTCTGCACTGCTTTTACACGACATTGGTAAGCAGGAAAGTTATGGAAAAGATTACTGGAAATATGTAAATCACCCACTAACCGCAGGTAAAATGATTGCCAAAAACAAACACATGATCCCTGAGAAGGTATTCAACATCATTCAAAATTGTGTTCACCAACACATGCATGTATTCGGCCCTAAAGACATCATTAAACCAACAGAAGATTTAAACATCTGTGAATTGATTGTATATCAATGTGATTACTTGTCTGCGAAGAAGGATTTAAAAATCATTATCTAATGGGAGTCTCCTATCGTGTTTAGCCTGACCAATGAGCAGTTAAGAGCAATGGATGAATTTGTTCATGATTACATAAAAGCAGAAAATGCAGCCACCGGTTCTCGTTATGATGCAAATGCGAACGTAACTAACAAAAATGTAATTACGTTGTTAGGTGAAATGGTAAAACCTATATTTTTGCAATATAATCGTTACTCTCGTTTTAATCAAATTGAAAAAGATTTTGGTAAGGACATTGCAGCGAATTATATTGATGATATAAAGAATTGTCGCATTTATCAACATGATGAAACACATACACTGATTCCATATTGTTTAAGTATTTCTCTATTTCCGTTTTTACAAAACGGTTCTAAATCCATTGGTGGTATTACCGAGAAGCCAAAACATTTATCATCTTTTGCTGGTGGGTTAATCAACCTTCTTAACCAGATTGCGGCAACCGTTGCTGGTGCTGTGGCGGTTCCTTCACTTTTGATATGCTTTGATCATTTTGCCAGAAATGAATATGGTGATGATTACTTGAATACAAATACATATGAAGTAATCCAAGAACTTAAACATATTGTATTTTACTTAAATGAACCGTGTAGTGGAAGAAATGGTCAAAGTATTTTCTGGAATGTTAGCATATTTGACTCGAATTACCTTGAGGGATTATATGGGGATTTTGTATTTCCAGATGATTTTTCTAAAGTAGATACAAAATCTGTCATGAAACTTCAAAAATTTTTCTTGTCATGGTTTAATAAACGCCGAGAAAAGACTCTACTAACGTTTCCGGTCGTTACTTGTGCGATGGTCTATGATAAAAACAAGCAGGTTATTGATACAGAGTTTAAGAAAACCGTTTGTGATGAGCTTGCGAATGGTAATGGATTCTTCGTTTATCTATCAGACAGTGTTGATTCATTGAGTTCTTGTTGTAGACTTCGAAATGAAGTTAAGAACACATTTTCATTCACGTTGGGTAATGTTGGAGAAATGACTGGTTCTGTCAATGTCATCACATTGAACATGAATCGCTTTATTCAAGATACTTATAAACTGGCACAGGCGACTAAGTTCGATTTCTCTGATGTGCTCATTTCAGAATTGAGGAAAATGGTTCAGCGAGTGCATAAATATCACGTTTCAATTCGTAAAATATACGAATTTATGCGGGACAATCAAATGTATCCAGCACATGATGCAAACTTCATATCTCTGGAAAAACAATTCTCCACAATGGGGATCAATGGTCTTGTTGAAGGTGCTGAATTCCTTGGTTATGATATTTCGCCAAATGAAAACTACATGAATTTCTGTGCCGAAATTCTAAAAACTATTTCTGAAGAAAACAAAAAAGCCAAAGAACTTTACGGCATAATGTTTAACACAGAGTTTGTTCCCGGCGAAAACGCTGGTCATAAGCTGGCTCAGTGGGATAAACGCGATGGTTACGTTGTTCCAAGAGAGTGTTACAACTCATATTTCTATCGTGTTGAAGATGATGGGTTGAGTGTAATTGAGAAGGCTAAGATGCATGGTAAGCTTGTTACTCAGCATCTTGATGGTGGTAGTGCTGTTCATTACAACATGGATAGTTACATGACACCAGAACAATACTCAAAGTGGATTGATGTAAATGCTTATGTTGGCGTCAATTACTTTTGCACAAACATCTTGATTACATGTTGTGAAGAAGAAACTTGTGGATTCATCAACAAAAACACGGAACAACATTGTATCAAGTGTGGTAGCAAGAATATATCTCATGCCACAAGGATTATAGGGTTCTTGAAAAAGATTAAGAACTTTTCAAAGGCCAGACAAGAAGAAGCGGCGTTGAGATTCTATCACAAGGATATTCCATGAGGTTCTTATCAGAACAAATCGTTTTCCAAGAAATACCAAAAGAAATCAGTTTGGCATTTGAGATAACCAACTGTCCGAGGCGATGTAAAGGATGTCATACACCAGAGTTACAGCAGGATATTGGTCGTCTATTAACACAATATCGGTTCGATATTGTCTGTGAGAAATATGCATCTGCTGATGGTAAGTTCTTGTTTAGCTGTGTCTTGTTCTTGGGCGGCGAACAGCATCCAGAATTTATAAGCTTTTTAAAGCTGTGTAAAACATACAGACTAAAAACAGCTTTATATACTGGTGCATCCGAAATAAGTGTTGATGTTCTTAATCTATTGGATTATGTTAAACTTGGTGAATATGTTCATGAACTTGGTGGATTGAATTCGCCAACAACAAATCAACTATTCTTAGAATTAATTTAAGGAGTAAAACGATGGAAGTTCAGAAGTTTAAAAGCATGGAAGAAATGATTTATCGGGTAATGTTACAAGGTACCCATGTTGGTGATAGTTTTAAATTAAGGCCGAAAAACCTGATTGGTTTTAAAAAGATTCACCCAGATGCAGTTATCCCACAACGAGCAGATACAGGATGTGCTGGTTATGATCTGACATCCATTATGGATATCGTTATTCCAGCTCACAAATCAGCTCTTGTAAAGACAGGTCTTATCTGGCAACCATCAGATTTGATAGAATTGCAGATAAGACCAAGAAGCGGCCTTGCTGCTAAACACATGATTACAGTTCTAAATACACCCGGAACGGTGGATGAAAGCTATCGCGGGGAAATTTGTGTAATCCTTATGAATCATTCTGATATTGATTACACGGTTAACAAAGGCGATCGTATAGCACAGGCAGTATTTGCCCCTATTCTTAATGTAGTTGTTGCTGAAATTGAAGAAGTTAATGCAACCATTCGTGGTGATGGCGCAATGGGGAGTACTGGTAAATGAAAAGAGCAAAACTAACTTATTACTGTCCTGAGTGTGATACAACTGTTGAGAAATTTGTTGAATTTGAAGGTTCTCAATTGTCTATGTCATCGGTTGAACTGTCTATCCCCTGTGACAAAACAAAGAACTGTCGGAAGATGAAGTTGACAAAACTTGGCCTGCCTGATAATATGAAGGATAGTCGCCAAAAACTTTTAGGTTAGTCTGGAATGGTGTGTTTTGATGGGATTTTTAAACCGGCCTTAATTGCCGGTTTCTTTTTTCTAAAACTTGTTGACAACTAAGATGATTCTGTGCTATATTCTTTATATGATAAAGAAATTCAAATATTCCGCTATTGATCCTATAAACAAGTTCCGATTTGTTGGGAAAGGTTCATGGAAAGAGTGTTTGGAATTCATTGTTAGTGAATTTAAGGTTTATCGACAATGGGTGTTGAAAATCAAAGAACATATTGGTAAGAAAATGAACCACTTCGATGTAAAAATTCTATTTTTAGGAACAAACAAATGAGTGAAAGTGCTCTGATCTTTACGAACGTTACAAACATAGTTCTTATCGTCCTATTTGCTTATTACAGATATCGTGTAAAACGATTAGAGATGATTTCAAGAGGTATGGAAGAAACCATCCCGGAACTTTGTAGAGCGACAATAAATCATATATGTGGGATGGCGAGAAGTGACTATCTACACAATCTGATACCTAAAGAAGTATTTATTGGGGTTATTTTGAAAAACATTCCAATGAATGAAATGCGGTATCACCATCTTGCAATTGCCGGTATTAAATACATTGATATAAAGGACATTGACAATGAAGAGCTTAAAAACTACTTCCGAATGGGCGAAGAAAAAGAGCAGCAAACCAAAAACGGTTAATCGTCTGTTGTTAAAAGCACCTACAAGATTTTGTAAATACTGTAACAAACCAATCCCAAAAAAACAAGGATTGAGTGTTAAAACATATTCAATCAAGGATTTTTGCTGCCGCGAACACTTTATGTTGGCGCATCGTGTAACAAAGACATGTCCGGAATGTGGTAAAGAATTTCTGAATTACAAGTCATCAAATGATACTCATTGTGAAATATGCGCTGCTAAGAAAGCAGAAGACCTGAAATACAAAAAGAAATGTTCCAATCCAACATGCACAAATCTTATACACTTCCAAACCATTATCCGGTTGGGTAAGAAGCGGTTTTGTTCATTGAATTGCTTTGTAGAATTTATGGGTGATAATTTGAGAAGATGTGAGAAATGTAATAACCCGATTGTAAGTTTGAATAGTGATTTACAGGTTTATCTTAAACATAAAAACCACATGAGCTGCCATAGAACCACATATTTCTTCAAGAAAATGGAAGAAAAATCTAAACAAATATATACAAACTATAAGGAGTTCCCTCTCAATGATCCCGGAAACACAGACTCAGACTAGAGAAGTTATCAGTACCCTTGATGCATCGGAAGAGCTTTCCTTTTCGGTTAAAAGTTTGGCAAATATCTTTGACCTGCTTCATAAGAGCATGTACAACGATAAGCCAACTGCTGTAGCCAGAGAAATCATCAGCAACGCTATTGATGCAAACATTGAATCAAAAACGAAGAACAAGGTAATCATCAAGTTACCTTCCAAACTTGATCCTGTATTCAGGGTTCAAGATTTTGGTATAGGCATCAATAAAGAGCGTTTGAAGTGCTTTTCAGAGTATGGAAATTCCACAAAAGTCCATACCAACAAAGAGATTGGTGGGTTTGGCTTGGGCGCGAAGTCGCCTTGGTCTATTACAGATCAATTTACAATAACGACAATAACAGATGGGTTAAAATATAAATACCTTTGTTACATGGATGAAAAAGGTATTGGTAAAGTTAAAGAACTGTTTGCTATACCAACAGATGAAGCAAGCGGCACTACGATGGAAATCCCCATCAATAAAAGTGATTACACGGAGAAGATCAGAGAACAAGCTGTTTTGTTTATGCTTTGTAATCCAGACAAAATCAAAATAGTTGATTCTGGATTGAGTTTTAAAAGCATATATGATACCAAACAACATACGGTTCCTTTAAAGTCATTTCTGCCATCAAATATCCATGTCTATAATTGGCATGAATATGGGTTCAATGATTGTATAATTGTTCTAAATGGTTATGTTCCTTATATATTAGATACAAAGGATTCCACAGATAATCTAATATCGTCTGCTTACACATTTGTTGCGAAAATAGATATTGGTGTTCTTGATTTACCAGCAACAAGGGAAGTTCTTTCCAACACCCCAAAGAATAATAGAATCTTTAATAAAATTCGTGAGAAGATCGCCAGTGGTATTATGAAGCTGGAAGAGTTCTTAAATGAGCGTAAAAAGGATAACGAACAAATTGGGGCTATTACATTAAAATATAGTCCTGTCAGACTTGAAATTTGTCAATTTAATACTGAATATATTCATTCCAGTTATTCAAAACCACAAATAGGCGATACATTTAAACAACGCCACGTATACAATGTTCATTCACCATCCAATAAAATCCCAAGATTTATTATGGTAAAGATTACAGAACTAAAAAATCCAAAAATAACATATTTGGAATATGCTGACCATATACTAAAAAAGTTTCCTCATTACAAATCTGTTCATTTCATAAAACCATACCACGATGATGCCGACGATACAAAGAATTTTCAAATAGTTCCTATTCATTGCTTTGCACCACCACTAAAGCAGAAACAGAAAGTTATCAAAACCCCTGTAGACAAAGAGGAAATAAACAAAGACAAAGAAACCCGCCGCTTCTGTGGGTATGATAAGGATGGTGTTTATGAAAAAGCATTTATTTACAAGGATATAAAAGAACATCCAGAAGATTACAGAAAAGTCGAAACAATGTATTCAAACATTGAAGACAGCACAATTAAGCAACACATATTTTATTTAAAGAAAAAAGAATGTCAGTGTAATTACAAAATAGTTCTTGTGAATAAGACGGATGCAAGAATGTTCAAAAAGGTTGAACTTCTGAAACCAGAAGATTTTGTAATTTGCAAACATCTTTATAAAGATTTGACTCTTGTTCATATGTTGAGATATGGTGCAAATAAGATTCTCAAAAACAAGCAATACACTGGAAGACTAATTCCAGACCTTTGTGAATTTTTAAACAGTAAACTGGAGATAACTTTTGATCCATATCTTTACGGAGTTAACTATCACAAGGACATTCATGTTGTTAAAATCAATAAATTTAGAATGGCCGAACGGATATCAAGATACAAAATGGATGACCAGTTATTCAAGTCTTACAAAACAGAAGCTTATAAAAGGATGGATGATTTTGTAAGAGTTGTTAATAATGATCCAATGATGGCTATGGTTATAAACAACAATCACCGGGTAAATTCTGACATCTACGAAGATTATGTCAGCAGAACTAAGTTAATTTTTGGCGATATAAAGGAGCTTTTCAAATGACGATGCAATACACTTTAACGGCACAGACAATTACAATTGTTGATGAACAGAAGAATGTTCATACCTTATCAATCGGTGATAAGTTTAAGCAGGTTTTGGATTACCTTAAAGCTGGTAAAATCCAGAAAGTTTTAACGCTGCTTTCACCGAAAGCTTGTGTTGAGCGGGTTATCAAGGGCATCAAGATTCTGGCCGATGATGCAATTGAATACAATGGAAAGAAATATACAGAACGAGAATATTGTGGTCTTATCGACTACATTATTCAATGTGCTGACCGGAAAACGCCGTATGATTACCTGTTGAAGTTCTTGGATAATCTTTCACTTAACCCAGACACAAACTCACGTATAAACCTGTTTATGTTCATGCAACAGGCTGGTATCAAGATTACAGAGAATGGTTATATCGCAAGTAAGAAAGCTGTTAATCAGGATTACATGAGTCATCATGATCGTAGAACTCTTCACAAAGTCGGGACATTTGTATCATTCCCAAGAGAGAAATGTGATTCAAACCCAAACTCTGCATGTTCTACGGGTTTGCATAGCGGCGGTTCTGCATATGTCAACAGTTTTAATTCAAACTCTCGATATCTTGTAACAATCATCCACCCAAAAGATGTTGTTTGTGTTCCCAAAGATTGCACCTACCAGAAAATGAGAGCTTGTCTGTATTACATCGCTGGCGAACTTGACAGCAATGATAGCAAAGT
This sequence comes from Bacteroidetes bacterium HGW-Bacteroidetes-1, assembly GCA_002842755.1. Taxonomy (GTDB): domain Bacteria; phylum Bacteroidota; class Bacteroidia; order Bacteroidales; family F082; genus JALNZU01. Next base: position 94,007 of record PHDU01000005.1, read on the forward strand.
CTGGGATGTTGCTTTCATGAGCGATAAATACAACAAAATTCTCATCGACTTTGATAAAATGAAAGTTATCAACGAAAAAGCTGAATATAAAGCGGTTGAAAAGTCGATTGACAAACAGAACAAAAAGGCTGTTAAACGTCAGATCAAGGCAAAAACGCCGGTTAAGCAGAATAAGAGCTGGTCTATCAAGACCATTTCCAGAAACAGACTATCGCTGCCCTCAACCATCGTTAAGATGATCAATGCTGAACCGGGGGATGATATTTCGCTGGTTCTTGAAAAGAACACGTTCTACCTTTACAAGAAGCTTCCTAAAGGCATGGAAGAAGAATGTGTATATAAGGTTGATCGTGACAACCAACTGTGTTTGTCGGAAATGAGACTTAAAGAAATTGGTGGTGGTTTGTTCTTTAAAGTCTCTGTTGATAAGAACGCAATCATTATCCAAAAGTCAAACGGAGGTAAATAGTTTTGGAAGACCTGAATACAACAACTGATAAACTTCAGAGTATTACGAGTGTCATTGAGAAGGTTAAGCGCAAAAGAAACCCAACGCTTAATAAAAAGTTTTTCTGTGGAAAATGCAACAGGACAGTGCTTAAAACACTACCAAAGTTGTATAACCCAGATATCATCAAGTGTTCCTGTGGTTGTGAATTGATACCTAATTAAAGAAAGGATTTCGAGGGTGTGGTATTTTTGCCACACCCTCTTTCAATTATGATTAAAACGATTAAAGGCGATCTTGTAAAAATATCAGATGAAACATCTCTGTTTGATGTTTACATCCACGGCGCGAATTGTCAAAGTGTGATGGGTGCTGGCGTTGCTGCTCAAATAGCCAGAAGGTTTCCAATGGTTTACAAAGTTGATAAAGAAAGTAAATTAACACCAAGACAGAAGCTTGGTAAATATACATCTTGTAACTTTAAGAACTCTGTTAAGCACAGAATCCATTTTGTTAATGCTTACACACAGTTCACAGTTGGAATGGGTGTTCAGGTTGATTATATGGCTATTAAGGATTCATTTGAAGCCATAAGGACAACGTTTGGAGGGTGCAAGCTGCGCTTCGCTATGCCGATGATAGGTGCTGGCTTGGGTGGTGGTGATTGGACGAAGATTAAGGGCATTGCTGAAGAAGTGTTCAAACATGAAGATATGACGGTGATCGAATATGACCAAAAACTTTAATTTAAACACTGAAGATCAGGAAGAATGGCTTACGCCATTGTCATTGATTCAAGCACTTGGTAAATTCGATTTAGACCCATGTGCTCCCCCACCATCAAGACGATTGTGGGATACAGCCAAGAAGCATTATTCAAAAGAAGAACATGGTGATGGTTTGTCTTTACCGTGGCCGCAATTTGATCGAGTATGGTTAAACCCACCATACGGGAAAGAAACATGGAAATGGTTGAATAAACTTGCTTTACACAAATATGGCATCGCGTTGGTTTTTGCCAGAACTGAAACTGTTGGTTTTCATGAAGAAGTTTGGAACAAAGCAAACGGTATTTTCTTCTTTAAAGGAAGAATAAAATTTGGTAAAACATCTACAGGGAAATTCGATCAACCAGCGAACGCACCAAGCTGTTTGGTTTCATATTCATCTATTGATACAACGATTATCAGGGATGCTTTAAAAACGGGAAAGATTCATGGGAAATTGATATGCAAGCGATGAAATGGCGGGGCAAGGCGATGTTTTGTTGCTCGTTTGGGGTGGGAAGTCGCCGGGATCAAAACAAATGCGTTCAGCGGCCTTGCAAAGGAATCTAATAATGGTTGAAGTTTTAATAACCGGTTAACCTTACAGCATAAAAGCCCCAGAGAAATCTGGGGCTTTTCTTATGACTCGGTTATTTCTCAATATTCAAACCAGCTTTCTTCTTCCAACCACAAATTGTAGATGATGTAACACTAAACATTCGTGCAAGCTGTGTTGTTGTTACCTGTGGGTTTGCCTTTATAACACGAACCATTTCAGAAATGCGATCTGCTTTAATGTTTGCTGATTTTACACCTACCATTCTCCTTTGTTCTCCTCAAATGTAATATATGCTGTTTGTTTCACAACGGTTTTAATATTCAACTCTTGACCACAAAAAGGACAGTAATTAAACAAGGTTATTTTTTGTGCGTTGATTCCATCGAATGTATAATCAGAATACATTTGGAAAATTTTACCGTCTTTATGAATTAACCCGATAAAACACATATGTTCACAATGTTCGTCCTGTCGTTCAATTCGCTTTAAAAGGTTCTCTTTGGTAAACATTTAATTCTCCTATTCTTTTTGTAAGCTAAATACATCACACTGACGAACACTGACACTACCTTCTGGTTGGTTGTTGCCTCGTTCCTTCATCATCGCATCAGCGATTATATATGCTCTTTTCGCAATATTCGAAGCATAATTTGTAGTCCATCTATCGTCATAAACCGACACCAATTGATTCATCGCTTGAGCAGCGAAATAATCTCTTAATGGAATGCCCTTGGAGTGTGTTGAATGTTGGTAGCCGCCAGCTTTAGCCAGCTTTTTCATTTCTTCCATTAAAGCTGTCCTGTTCTTAACTTGTTAATCACATCAGATGCTTTATCATTTAACTTTGTCTTTATTATTAATTTCTTAAAATCACCTGACATAACATAACTGATCATCTGGTTCTGAATGTGGTGTTTTATAATATCCATACAAGAACCACACAGATGACAACCACCAAACGTATGATCAGCAACAGCGATATATCTATTATGGTCTGCTGGTGTTAAACCATCAACCACAATTATCGTATCGCAACCATCACAAACAACTTGATCTACAAAAGTTTTTATTTCTATTTCTTTGATCATTTAACATTCCTTACATTTTCAACTGTTTTGGTAACTTGGTTCTATATTTTTTGGCTATTTCGACAAGCTTCCAAATCAATATCGCCTCTTCAGACTCTATTCTAAAAGACAAGAATCCTGTTTCTTCAGCAGAATAACATAGCTCATTCAATGCTTCTTCAAGACCTTTTGAGTTATGTATCTTTGTTAGGTAAAGTTCTTTCTTCAGTGCTCTTCTAACGTTATCCATTTTATATTCTCCCTTAAATTAAATAGGTGGTAGGCCGCGAAGCCTACCACCATTAAAGATGTTTAACCGAAGTAAACTTTCTCTTTGTCCATCTTCATGATAAGAGTGCTACCATTCTTCTCATAAATGAACTGATCGCCGCTAACTGTGAAGCCCTCAAAGCTATCACCAGTGATAATCTTAGCCATCTTCGCGGCGCACAGAGAACCGCGCAGCTTGAATAGCCGGTATTTCACTTCTTTGATCTGCCGAGTGAGCCAGTTTCTTGTAGCGACAGAAGCTTTTGAAAGGTCGATTTTATCATCAGATGCTTGTTTTGCTACCAAGGCAACAGCGGTCATCATCTTTTGTTTCGGTGGTGTAAGCTTGGTTGTTTCATCGGCTTTGATGTTGATAACATCTTCTACCTTTGGCATAGTGGTAAGACCCTTGAACTGGAATTCAAAGCTTCTGGCTTCATAGAAGTCACAATCCGCAGCTTTTGCCTGAGATTTGCCGATACCAGCATATGAACCTGATTTCTCAAGACCATGTTTGGTAAGGATTTCTATCTGTTTCGCTGTTTTACCTTCAAAGATACCGACTTTCTTCTGAGCAGCGGTAGCTGTTTCATCGAATTTCTTCCAGTAATAATTGAGAACCTTCTGAACACATTCCCAATCGAGAAGTTCGGCAGCGAGGCCGAAGATATTCTCAGCAGTTACCATGTCGTTGTAAAGAGAGTTGATAACCGGGAGCTTGGTGAATGTTATTTTTGTAAGAACGTAATCTTCGCCATGTTCCTTGCTGATTTCCTTAACAAATTTGGTATCTGTTTTCAACAGTTCACAAACTTTCCGCTTCGCCTGAATTGTTTCATACAGTGATTTCGGCATGAGAACAACGGCTTTCTTGACGTTCATACGACCATCTTTAATGAGTGCATGGTTTCTGTATATGTAAGAATCAACAGTTGCCGGTAAACCATATTCCTTTGCTTCTTCTGGATTAATAGTTACAACACCGGCGATCTTGTTTCTGATACTCAGATTTGCCTTGTCCTTGTTGTAAACAAGATCAGAGAATGGAGTGTAAACAGGTTCATCAGAATATGTAAAGACATTAAATGACTCTTCTGTCTTTTTACCAATGCGTTCATAGTCTTCTGCTTCCTTGTGGAATGGCATGTAATAAGCATTGTTGTTCGCCAGAAGCCCTATCAAATCCATTACACAGAAAGCATCTTTGGCTGGCAGATAATTGGCTTTGGCTTTTCCATCAAGCAGTCTTGCTGATGTATTCAACGTAGCAGCTTCCAGTTTCTTCTGGTGTTCGCCAGCTTCATCGAAGGTAAACGCTGACATATGGGAATCAATCAGGGCTTTATCACCGATGGTTGCCAGAACTTCAAGTGAATTCTTGCGGAAGTTGTTGTAATACAAGCCTTGCGCGTAGGCATACAGGAAGTTGGTTATCGTTGGCAAAGCGGCTTCTTCTTTGATCTGTTTGGAATTGAAATGTTCTCCATTGTATTCAAATTCGAATTCGCCTGTTGATACCAAGAAGAACTGGTTTTTGTTTTTGTCGAGTCGTGATAGGTGGAACGCACCAGTTTCCATCTTTACAAACTTCCTTGTCAGGTAAACGCCGATAACATCGTCTGCGTAAAGAAGGTCAACCTTCTCAACTTTACCACCAGAGATTCTTTCGAAGTTGTTCTGGAAAATGCTTGAGTATTCACCGATCTGAGAAGAATGTGTAAACACACCAAACTGTGAAAGTGCCGCGAGGTCTTTCAGAAACTTTTGATTGTAATAACAAGAGTAGCCAACTGTATTGAACGCGATGATCTTATCAGCAAATTCAGATACAATCTTCAGGGTTCTCTGTTCTTCAGCGTCCTTGCCCCTTGAACAAACAGCTTCGCCATCGGTAAAGAGGGTGACAGAAATGTTTGGGTTGAGTGCATGAAGCTCATTAACGATTGTTTTAACTTCCTGAATCGGGTCACTGAAACAGGTACAACCAAGTGTAGACTTCAGTGTGTCAAGCAAGCCGAGAAGCTGTGGGGTATTCTTTGCACCTTTAACCAGCGTTCTATATTGGCCTTCTGATGAGAACCAGATTACAGAAATCAGATCATTAATACTCATCAATTTGAGAGTATCTTTAACCTGTTCTACAAGGCCAGAGATTTCACGACACATCGAACCAGACCTGTCAATTACATGGATGTGGTGGACTGACTGAGCTACAAGTCCTTCAACCACTGTTGTATCTTCCTGATCTTCTTGATTGATCGTTACAACATTCAACAACTTTTCACCGATTTTAACTTTGTTTTTGTACATCTTCATTTAAGAAACTCCTTTTTTAATCCAATTAAACCCAAAATCAGAACGTTTTATTTTACACATTTCACCATTTTCACGGTGAAAAACAATACCCTCGATTTCGTTATCTCTCAGGTAGTTCTTGATACCTTCGAATGTTCTTTCAACGTCCAGAACGGTTGCTCCATGCCTTACAAGAACATCCCCCGATTGGACAACACCATCAATGTTGCTTTGGAAGTGTTCGCCAACAAGTTCATACGTGCCATCTTCGACGTTTACTCTTTTGACGAATGCCTGTATGTGCCATTTATCGGCAGGATTGTTTGGGTCGCACTTTACCCAATGCGGGAAGTGGCCTGTAAATTCATCGGCGGCTTCCTGACAAGGGATTGCCCCGACTGGTAACTTTCTTCCCGGTTTGAAGTCATATCGCTTATAAATTTCTCCATCTTTGATTAAACAGCAGGTACCGTCATATTTCCGGGTTGCCTTACCTTCACCATTTAATACCCATTCACAACCGGCTTCGATTTCTTCTGTAACAATTGGTTTGTGTTTGCCATCAAATACACGAACGAAAAGTGTTTTTATCTTCTTCATGGTTTACCTTGAAATTATAATAGCTGATTTAACAGCTAATTCTCTGGGGATTAAATAGATTGTGTCCATGTCCCAAGGATCATTCTCATCAGTTCTGATGTAAAAACAACAGAACGTTTTGTTGATAAGAGTTTCAACTTCGCGATCTGACATCAAAGCAATGTTGATATCGGAACAAAGTGCCTGATCAACAGCGAGCTTTCTAAGCTGTCTGGTGTGGCCCGTTCTTGATGCACTTAACACATCATGAATATCATTGTCGGCTGCTTTAACAGCTTGTGAATCATCAATAACATTCATTGCTTTATCGAAAGCCGACACCCTTTTCTTTTTAACTGGCATATAAACCTTCCTTATAATAGACTTCTTTGGGAGAATAACATAGGTTCAAATCTTTGTCAAGACTTTTTATTTTTCTTGACAATTTCATCAATCGCACCCAAAACAACATCAAAAGCGTCTAACCGACCTTCATACCATTTAATTTGCTTAACAGCATGAATTGTTCGCTTGTCTTCAGGGATTTCAAGCAATTGTTTCAACCGCATTTGGTTGTGTGCAATGCGCCTTTTGATGAATTCGGTTAAGTTCATTTCTTCTTTTTATCCGCTGGTTTTAACACTAGTGTTGATTTTAATTCTTCATTCTTTATTTTACCACAAATAACACAGGATAACAAAACCTTCTGGTTCACTCGGATTTCTTTACATTCACCAAGATCATTCGAATAAGTGTTAACGATGTCATGAACACCACCATCTGCTATTACCTTCCAATCATGAGCACAGCGTTCACTACTGCCAGATGTTATCCCTTCATCAAGTGTTTTTGTTTCGATTTTACCACACAGTTTACAGGTGAATGTTCTGAACACTTCACTTCTGAAATCTGCTGGTTGCATTACAGACGCAACCTTCATACGTTGTTCAAACGTAGCATCTTCACCACAAGTTTCATCAAACTTGGATTTCTTAACAACATCATTAGTGTTCCATTGATGATTACAAATTCTTCCTTCTGAGTAATTAGTCTGTGTTTTAAACTCTTTTACAGTTCCACAGAAAGGACATGACATTACTAGAAGTGATTGTTTGTTGTAATCACATGGTTGTAATGTTTGTAGAATTTTCTCCTTTGCTTCCGGTGTTAATGTTTCGAGCTTCATTTGTTCTACAATTGAAGGTGTTTCGATCTCTTTAATGATTTCCCATTTTGGGTGTGAACATGGTTTCGGTTCAGGCTTTTTAAACCAACTGTCAAACATTTTAATTACCTTCCTTTTCAGCAACGACTTTTTGAAGCAATTCAAACTTCTTTTCAACAACCGTTGGTGTATAGGTAGCCAAATCATTGTCTACAAGCGTTTGTCTTAACAAATTGATTTCTGTTTCATCTATTTTAGGTAAATTTCCAAGATGAATCCCTATTGTTATATTTGTAGCGATAATTATTAATAATATAACTAGTACAAGCTCCGTTGCCTCATTAATAACAGCAATAAATGCAATGAAACCAAGAATCGCACAGATTATTAGAGCTGCAATCATTTTATACCCCACTTTTTCATGTAATATTCGATGAATTCTTCTGAGAATGCCGACACCCAACCACATTCGCAAACAAACTGTTTCTTTGTTTTATCAAATTTTGTCCTTATCGTTCCTTTATGGCAAGTCTCACTACCACAATATGGTGTGTAAAAAGCTACATTCATCAGATTATTCCTAACGATATAATTTTCACAATGAACTAATTTACAAGAACCACCGTGTATTTTTTGGCAATCTGGGTAATTCATTTACATTCTCCACGATTATTCAGTTTGTTGATGACCTGTTCAACATATTTTTTAAGAGCTTGGTAATTTCTGAACTCTCCCTGCATACCATTTTGTTGCAACAGAGAAACAATGCCTGCGACAGAAACACATTTATCTTTCCATTGTTTTATAAGGTTTTCCATTTATACCACATCCGGCCACGGCTGATTTGTAAAACGACGATTAATATAGATTTGGTTATCATCATACAATATTCTTGGCGATGATTTACCAAATAGGATCGTGTGAAATATACCAAGATCGTCCAGTTCTTTACATATTGTTTCTTTGGTTCTTTCCATACTCCATTCTGTGTTGTTATCCTGTGCGCCACGCATTGTAATTAACACAATATCATGACCATGTTTCCCCAACTCAACCAACATTTCCTTTGCGCCGGGTAGCCATTTGTTTGTATGCCATTCAACGAGAGTTCCATCAATGTCGAAGATATGTGTAGCCATTATTTCTTCTTACCTTCAATGAATTTTATCTGAATTTTCTTACCCATTGTATGCGCGATACGAACAATCATATTCAATGATGGGATTCTTGCACCGATTAATATCTGGTGTAAATACATCCGATGTATTCCAAGAAATGCGGCCATTGCTGGTTTGGATAATTTATGCTCTTCCATGTAAATAGCGATATATTCAGCTATTTCAATAACTAAATCGAAAGAAGTCTGGTGTTCTACATTCTTTATCATATCTTTAATCATTTCATTCTTCCTTTACCAAATCAGCTCCACAAACAGGACATTTGATCTTAGGAACGTATTTATCACCATCCCAGAATGCATGATTTACATTGATTTCCTGTGTATCATGATCTGTTATATCTGGGAAGTTGATTGCATCTTGGTTAAAGACAACACCACAACGATTACATGATATAAGTTTCATTTATACCTTCCTTCTTCGATGTCTTTTACAAGTTTCCTTGCATAATCCAACTTGATTAAGTGAGCATCTTCCATTGAGTTACGATCGGAAGTTATTCGACAAAACTCTTTACCGATTTCCAGTTCAAGAGCTTCGATGTTTGCTATATACCCAAGACATTCATCATTTGTGTGTTTACGAACATATTCTGTCATTAGATTGTGTAGGTACCCACATGTTTTAATTAGTGTTTTGATTGTTGTAAGATCAATTTTATTCACGTTGTTGTCTCCATATTTTATCATAGTTTATAGGCGATAATTCAAATTTGTATGGTGGTTTAAGACCCATTCGTTCTACAAACGCAGTTATGTTATAAACAGACACATGAAATCCGGTTTGTGAACCTTTTGGTGTAACGTAGACTCTCCACATGTCGTTTCTACGTTTACGATTAAGCCTCATTCTTCTCATGAATCGTTTTATACAGTTCATTTAATAATTTCCTTTTCAATTGTTGTCTTTACGAGGTTAATTGGTTTGTTGGGTTCAATAAAGCCATAACATCCTTGGTTTGCAAACTGTTCTCTTAACCAATCCATTTTTCGTTCAGATTTACCATTTACAATCTTACAAATTCTTTTATACATTTTAAGTGCTTCATCATATGAGTCATATTGGAAATGAGGTTTACATCTTTCCTCGTAATGATGAAACGTAAATTCAATTGTATAAAATATTTTCATTTTATTTCCCTTTGTAAAATCTGATCTTCTTAGGAACTAATGGTTTTACCCAATCATTCGCAATTGTTGTAAAACCACCAGTTTCCGTTTCGCCCATTTGGAAGATTGACCAACCAGCACCGGATTTGCTCTCAAAGAACCAACCAGCAAAAATACCAATTGATGGTGCAGCTTCCAGATAGTTAAACCAATATGTCTTTTTATATTGTCTTGGTGTTTGGTATTGATGTTGGAACATACCTCTTTCATCTATATCAAATTCGATGAACCCCGATTCTTTCTCTTTTAATATATCTTCTGGTATTGTGTAAACAAGTCCATCAAAAAAGACATCACATGGATTATACCAACTATAACCATCCTGATGTAATATGAGTGCATTTGTAGGATTCCTTTTCAACCACAACCGACATTCAAGTGGAGCATGTTTAAATACTCTCATCTCTTTGCGGTTGTTTACCCAGTATTGAATAATTTCTTTCTCGGTCATTTGTTTAGTTTCCATTTTAATCTCCCTTTTATACAATTTGAAATGATATCCTTGGTGATGTTTTACACATAAACCAGCATGAAATTGGCAATCACCTAAACTTCCGTTACCCCGGAAATCACAGTCAGGACACGCGGCTGATAGATAATCTACCTTTTCTTTTGTGTAGAATTTTCCATTGTGTTTGTAAATGTTATCTCTAATGTGTATCATTTTCTTTTCTCCATGTTTCTATAAATTCATTTACACTGGATGCTTGAATTTCGCCATCAACACCACAGATATACCCCTCTTCATAATATTCTTTTGCTAATTCAAGTGCCATTTTCTGAACATCTTCGATTGTCATTGTTTTGAGTTTTTCTTTCTCATGTTTGGTTGTAATCTTTTCCTTTTCTGCCAACAAGGAAGCTAATCTTATACGCTCTTTATTAGCATATTCAAGCTGCTGTTCAATGGTTAAATCTTTGATCGTTTGAATCCGGTTATCAATGTTGTCTGTCATTTTCTTAACGCCTTTTTGATTTCGTCAAAATTAATTGGTGTGTAATTTATCTGTTCAACTGAAGCATTGAAGTAATTACCACCAACCATTTGCTTACTATGTATATGCCCATGAATGTTTGCGTAAGGCATATGGTCGTTTAAGTAAATAGGGGCATGGCTACATATGTAAAAGTCATCGACAATTATTGGGTATTTTGACACTAGTTCGAAACCAAGACGTAAATAATCAGAAATTGTTTGGTTGTCATGATTACCAATTATTAGGTATTTTCGACCTTTTAACTTCGCTAATAATTCTTTTATTTTATGAACTGGTAAACCACGAACAAAATCACCAAGAACGAATATTTGATCTCGTTCCCTTACAGTTTTATTCCAATTATGAACAAGAACAATTTCCATGTTTTCAGCGTCGATAAATGGTCTGTTTTCGTATTTGATGATATCTTCATCATTAAAGTGTGTGTCAGATATAAAAAATCTTTTCATTTCACAACCTCAGCAATATACGTAATATTTTCAGAGAACCAAATACATTGGAAGATAGTCAACACCAGATTTAACAACATTGTCAGAAGCGCGATGATACGTGCTTTATGATCAGTTGCCATCATTAAATATGCCAAACAGAAACCAAAACAAGCAGAACAGATAACAATATGTATCATTTATTTTTTACCTTCCCTTCGAAGCCATTCCTGAACATACCAGAGCTGACCACAACCGCCCCCAATGTCATCCTGACCAGCAGGGTTAAAGGTTCGCACATTGTAACCATTCTCTAAGAATTTATCTGACACCTTTTTGATTGTTTCAAGGTTACGGAATCCAGCATCCTTCATGGTTTCATCGGATGAGCAAATTACACTTAATGTAATGTTGAATACTCTCGGTGAGAACAAATCCATGAGCCTGTTTATATCTTCGTCACTATGATTATCTTCAGAGATACAGTAGTTTATATAAACAGGTCTATTCGTTGTATGATTCCAGATGATACCATAATCTCTAATCTCTCTGAGAGAATATTTCGGCTCGTAAGGTATCAGTTTATTACGTCGTTCATCATTGGCTTCATGGATTGAAAACTGCAAACCAATTTTATGAATATATTGGCTCAAACCAAGAAACGTGTGTAACGATTTTGGGTTTTTTGGCATCATTGTTGAAACAAGCAATTCGGCATTCCGAAAATGTGTGTTTAATTCAATTATCGCGCCTCGTAGCGCGTCCATATTAAGCATCGGCTCCCCCATACTCATGAACATTATTTGGAAACGTTCAGAGGCCGTGTTTACATCTTCAATGTTCATATCATGAAGACAATAGTGAACCTGTTTGACAATTTCATCACTTGTTAGATTGCGTATGAACTTATTACCGGTGCCACAGAACTTACAACCCACAGGACATCCGCTTTGTACACTTACACAAAGAACTGTTAGTTTATTAAAACTTTCATATTTGTATAATACAGCTTCAGCAATTGCATCACCGAAGTCGAATACATATTTCCAGACATTACCTTCTGAACTGTCGAATCGTTTTACATCGTTCATTTCTTCTTACCTTTCTTCTCCAAAATAACAGCAGCTTCCCTATCTTCATAGCCAAGCAAGAAAGATTCTTCGTATACAGTTATTATTTCCGCTCTATGTTTACCCGGTTCTTTCTCGTTTTCGCTCTGGATTGTGAAAACGAGCTTTCTCAACAGAAGGTCGTGTTCTGGCCCTGCCTCTATAGTAAAGCAATAACCACTCTGGTAATCACCAACTGGCGAACCTTTTACACATGGAAATTGCGTGTGGTCTTTACCAAGCGATAGAGAATACATGAGATATTGTGTATCATGACCTGTGTGACACTTAACCAATGTATAACGAATTTTTCTTTCTGGCATGTTTATATACCTTCCTTTTACTGAATGATTCTATAGACTTCATTGCCGCTTGCTTTGGCGTTAATAATACCATCGAAGATATTACCAGCTATGGTTGCCGTTTCACAGTCGATATTTTTGTAATTCTCATCATTGAAGATGATTGAAATCCGCGTTCCATTCCTGACTATATATCTAACATTTGTTAAGATAACCGAGAAGTCACAACCACGCTCTTTGAAAACTACCATTGTATCTTTCATATTTAACCTCTTTTTTGTGGGGTTTTGAATAAAAATGATGTAATATAACGATTGTCGTTTTTATCATATATTTTTTCAACATTTACCAACAATCCCATCTTCATAAATTTTGTAAGAATCGGGTTTATATAAACATCGTTAAGCTCTTTTGTACTTATTGGTTTGTTTAAGTACGTTTTTAACAATTTTGTTTCAATTTGTCGTTCAGTTTCTTCAAAAAACCATGTATGCAACCACAATACAAGCCTAAGCTCGGATAACGCCGTAAATATTGAAAATATTGTCTCATCGACTGTTGTAGAACCACCACGCTTCAACATATTAAATGTTTCTTTGTTGAATTTAATGTTATAAACTAAACCATCTCTTGTTATCTCTTCGAACAAAACATATTTTTCTTCTGCTTTGTCGTGGTATTTATCACAGATTATTTTCTTACAAACCAATTGTTTTGAAACTACAAGAAAGTGATCTTGAATCGTGCTTGTCATTATGGGGTGTTTGTATATATCGGCTTTACCTATTTTACATTCAGGCTCTTTACAAATGTCCAATAGGATGATGCTTAAAATTAGTTCGCTTTTGTTGAGTTTCGGGCTTATTCTTGTTATCAGTCTTGTTGGTACGTTCATAGGTTACCCCTTTCGCTTGAATCAAATACATCGAACGTTAGTTTTTGTATCAGTCTGTTGTCTTTGTCGTCTTTGTGTTTTGCCATTTTTATTAAAATCTCCATTTGTTTTAATTCTTTTATAAATTTGTTTATATACAATTTGAAAAATTGTGCAGTATCTAAATACTGAATATTGAGATACCACCGCAACCATTTTATGTAACAATCAAATTCATCGCCCCAGATTTTCATCAGGCAATAGAATTTTATACATTTATAAGTTTTCAGTTTATTAAGAATGTCTAAATAAATTAAACTGAATGACCCACCGGTTTCAAATATCTCTCTTACCGTTGGACTGATTTTTATTTCATAACCAGCTTTTGTTTTTTCAATTGTTTCAAAAAGTACAACGGTTGGACTTTTATTAGAATCACATATTATTTTTCGTCCAGCCAAATTACCAATAATTATATTGCTATGATATTTAATTGTCTGTGTCGCTATTTCATTTTTGGTTATAGCGGTTGGACGAATTGTTATTTCCAGTTTATCCCTGTTGAAGTCAGCCATAAACACATTAATGAATAGAAGACAGACAAGATATTCATTCTTGTTTAATGATGGGTCGATATTCATTAATATTTTGTTTGGGATTTTTAAGAAGGTTAGTTGCATTTAAAGTTCGTTGTTTTCAGGATTCTATAGGAATAATATCATATAATTCTCATTAAGTCAATAAATATTTCTTTTGTGGTTTTTGTGTTTCTCAGATTTAAAAGTAGATTTTTTACACCCTATATTATAGATTTTTTACACCCTATATCTCGTAAAAAAGTAGATTTTTTACACCCTATATTATAGATTTTTTACACCATATAATTCTTTGGGTTCACCAGTGTTAATCAGTGGTTACAGACCCCTTAAAAGACTTTATCCAAGACTTACTTTATCTAAGACTTGTCTCAAGACGTTTGGGTCAAGGAGAAAAATCGGTAAACAAGCTAAGAAAATTAGAAAACAGTTTCCAACCCAGAGGGTTTGCCATTAAAAAATTTTGTAAGACCATTTCACAATTTTATAAACAGAGAAACCACCATTTCACAAGGAAAAACGGGAAGCCAAGGTAAATACCAGTAAAAAACGAGTAGGGCGATTTTCAGAAACAGATAGGAATCCATTTGCAAATATCAATCAGGCTTGTATTTTCTTTTAAAATAGTCCAGCCGAAAATAAATAATTATTTATCTTATTATTAGATATTTGGTAGGTTTTGGGCCGTTTTTACAAATTTTAGAGAAATATTACAATAATTTTTGGGTTTTTAATATTTAACAAATTGCTTAGAATTTTTGGAAATCACCACATTATCTGCTTGGTTACATTAGATACCTGAATGATCATCTGCTTGAATCTTTACCTTATAGTTATTTACAGCAAATTTATATTGAATAATTAGCGTTACGTCTAAGTAACCCTCTATGGTACTACCCCACCCAAAAAAATTTTTGGAAATGGCATGATTCTTGCTAGAGATTTTTTTCCCTAGCAAAAACTATGCCAAGTCACAAAAAGTTTTTGAATGCACGCGGTACACCGATTGAATGTACCGCGTGCATAACAATCATTTAAAGAATATCAGAAGAATAATGATAATGTACATGTTATGCACCTGCTTTATCAGCAGCAGCAGCAGGTACAACGGGCTGGCATGACATGCCGATATTAAGAGCGACCGCCTTGTACATTTCGTTAATGATTTTTTCTGCCTGTGTGTTGTCGGTTGTACACGCCTTGCCAGTTTTGCTAGAATTTGGTTTGAACCATGAAACAACATCTTGTACCTTGCTGGCAATATCTGCCAGAGAATTAAAGTCGTCTGTTTTGAACGGTTCAACGCTGTACGAAACAGCCTCAGGGTTCGGTACAGTTTTTGTACCCTGTTTAATGCGCTCTGGTACGATATCGCCTGTTGCATTGCGGTACACCTTGCACGCCGAAACAACGTCTTTTAACAATGCGTGCTGGAAAGCATTGATTTTAATGCTTTCGTTGCCAGTTCTGGCAACATGTACAGGTTTCAAAGCTGCTAGTGCCTTTTCTGCAACGTCTTGCGGAATTCCAGCCGCGATTAGAGCGGCAAGCTGCGTTTGATAGTGCTTTTCAGCGGCTGCAGCCTTGGCAGCCTGTTTCTGTTCGCTTGTCATTGCCTGTTCGTTAGCTGCCTTTGCCTTTGCAGGTACATTGCTGGTCTGTGCGGTCTTGTTAGAGGCTGGTTTGTTGTTCTGCTTAGTCATGTTAGTTTTCCTTTGGCCTTATGGCCTGTTAATTTGCCTGCTCATAATGAGCAGGCGTGTTAGAACACTATGTTAAAATGTTTTGCTCATTAAATGACATTTAATAGAGCTTTTAAGAGTCTCGAACCAACAAGGACTAACGGCGGTGCCGGTTAAAGACTGCATAAGCTGTCTGTCTTTTAACAAGTCTTCGTTAAAAGACTTGTCGGCAACCTGCCTTATCACCGTTGCCGGTGAATAAGTTTGCCTGATATAGCTTGCCATATCAGGATTGCTTCGCAGCTCACGTTCAACCTCTTTAAATGTCTGTTTGCTAGTCTGTCTTGTCATGTTCTCACCTCATTAGTTTAAATTTGCCGCCAAAAACGGCGAACAAACTCATATATGCAAGCCTTGTGCCATGTTTTAAAAATTAACAATTTGCCTTTAAAAACGGCTTGGTTAAGCCAAAGTTTTTTTTGCTAGTCTCTGGCAAGCTTGCCAATTCACCAAAGCAGTGTACTAGTACACCTTAAACGCTGATTAACAAGGCATGAGAGAGAGACACAAAATAAAAGTAAGACAAAATAATATATTTCAAATGTGCAAAAAATAAGCATAAATGGTTAAAAAATGCACAGAGCTGTGCAAAAAATAAGCATAAATGGTTAATAAGTGAACAAATCGCCTATTTAATGCTATTTAATGCTATTTAATGCTATTTAATGCTATTTAATGCTATTTAATGCTATTTAATGCTATTTAATGCTATTTAATGCTATTTAAT
>PHDU01000054.1:0-21608 GCA_002842755.1 Bacteroidetes bacterium HGW-Bacteroidetes-1
TATTAACAGAATTCAGTGCTTTAATTCAGTTTAGACAAAGTAGAACCTCGTCTTTTTTTATACCTTGTTTAAAAAAGTAGTGTTTTCTTTCTGACACTATTTACACTTTAACAGATTAAGGTTGTCGCTTTTCCTCAACAAAAAACAAGGAATGCGAAAGCTTTCCGTCCATCATTACAACATCATCTAAGGTAAACAACTGATAAATTTACGTATAATACCTGATGAAAAAAAATTTCAATTGGATTTAGTTTTGTCGATCATAGTTTTAAAAAACGTCAAACAATACATCCAATGAAAAAATCAATCTTTCAATCCAATTTCAGGATAATCTTTCTTTCTTTAGGTTTCTTTATGCTTGGACTGCTTGCCATTTCGTGCAGCAAAGACGAAGTACCCAATGAACCCAGCAACAATGCGGATAGTTCTTCATTTCAATTTGGGGATGGAACACTTGTAGCTGTGCGCTCTGAAACCCTGCAAAGTACACCAATCGGAGATATGACCATCAATATAGGAACGGCTGTTGCAGCTTTCAGTGCAGGTTCAAATTACTCTATACTGGCAGAAGCCGGTACGGTTAAAGTCAATGGTGAAGCTCTTCAGAAATCTGACAACAATGCCTATGTTTTCACCCCAGGCCTCACATTACCAACAGGAATTGAGTATGGAAACAGCGTAGAATGGTCTGTCGCAGGAAACAGCAGCAACGGAATTCCTTCATTTAATCATACCTTCTCAGGCGGGTTTCCTACAGTAGGAAGTATAAGCAGTGGTGCGAATGTTTCAAAATCAGGTTTCACACTTGCCATTGAATCTGTAACCAATGCCGATTCTGTTTATTTTATGGTAAATGAAGTGTACAAAAGCCTTCCCGGAAATACAACATCTTATACCTTCACTTCTGCCGAACTCAGTAGTCTGACTACCGGGCAAGGAATTGTTTCAGTAGCAGCATGGCGTTACGGAACATCCCAATACGGAGGTAAAAGCTATTATTTTATAAACGAAACGGTGAAACAAAAAACGGTTACTATCACGAACTAATATAAACAACTTATTTTCTTTCCATCATTGTTCCTAAGCCTGCCGTTATCTCCCCGTTAATGGCATGCTTTTCTTTAGGCCTTCAAAGGAAGTCTCAGAGAATATCAGTTAACTTTTTGATTCAAAGTAGAATTTCAGAACTGCATTTCTGGTATTTCGCCCTCAATGATGAGGTTACCAGCCGTTTTTGATTTAATTTCCTCGATGCTCACACCGGGTGCACGCTCAATAAGTTTGAACCCTTTTGAAGTAACGTCAACTACGGCGATATCAGTAACGATGCGTTTTACACAACCCACCCCTGTTAAAGGCAAGGTACATTTTTTCAGCAACTTTGAATTTCCCTTTGGATCAGTATGGTTCATGGCAACGATAATGTTTTTTGCAGAAGCAACCAAATCCATGGCGCCACCCATCCCTTTAACCATTTTGCCTGGTATTTTCCAACTTGAGATGTCGCCTTTTTCAGAAACTTCAAACGCCCCCAAAACAGTTAAATCAATGTGTCCACCCCTGATCATTGCAAAACTCATGCTTGAATCGAAAAATGCTGCTCCTTTGGTGTAGGTGATGGTTTGCTTTCCTGCGTTGATAAGATCAGGGTCCTCCTCACCTTTGACAGGAAAAGGTCCGATGCCAAGCAAACCGTTCTCTGACTGCAGAATAACTTCCATTCCTTCAGGTATATAATTGGCAACAAGCGTTGGTATGCCGATACCAAGATTTACATAAAATCCATCTTTAAGTTCCTGAGCGATGCGTCTTGCAATCCCGTTTTTATCTAATGCCATTTCAGTTTCATTTTAAATTTATGAACGTGTTGTAATAAATTCGATTCTCTTCTCCAGTCCTTCAGCCTGAAAAATGCGTTGCACAAAGATACCTGGAGTGTGAATCTGGTCTGGATCAAGCGATCCGGCAGGAACAAGCTCTTCAACCTCGGCAATGGTAATCTTACCAGCCATAGCCATGGCCTGATTGAAATTATTGGCAGTATGCCGGTAAATCAGATTACCATACACATCACCTTTCCAGGCTTTTACAATCGCAAAGTCAGCTACCAGACTTTTTTCCAGCAGGTGCATCTTGCCGTTAAACTCCCTTACCTCTTTTCCTTCAGCTACTTCCGTTCCAAAGCCGGCTGGGACAAAAAAAGCCGGAATACCTGCACCACCAGCTCTGCAACGCTCGGCAAGTGTTCCCTGAGGAATGAGTTCCACCTCCAGTTCGCCACTAAGTAACTGACGTTCAAATTCGGCATTCTCACCAACATAAGAAGAAATCATTTTTCTAATCTGATGCTTTTTTAACAGCAATCCAAGTCCAAAATCATCTACCCCTGCATTATTTGATATGCACGTTAAGCCTTTTACATCACTTGCTACCAAGGCTGAAATACAATTTTCCGGAATACCACATAAACCAAAGCCACCTAACATAAGGGTCATATCATCGGTGATTCCCCGAATCGCTTCGGTGGCATCTTTTACTACTTTTTTCATAAGGATTGAAGGTTAGTCTTTAAAGTCATTAAAATTATGCGTCCCATCGCAATATGGTTTTTTGTGTGAACCACCACATCTGCAAAGTGCAAACATTGATTCTTTTTCTTCTTTATTTCCAAGCTGATCAATAATTACAACAGGCCCTTGAATCAGTGCCGGACCATTGGCTACAATTTGTATTTGCAGCTTATTTGGAAACACCTGTGATTCTTGTTTTTCGTCTTTCATTTAATAAACATTAAAATAGTTTAAAAGAGCAATACGATCAGAATGCAGGCACTAAAATAGGAATTTTCTGGTAATATCTGATTTTAAGATTTTCATTGAATAATAATAGAATGCGAAGTATTGAAATTAGCAACCAATATACCTGGAAATTACAAGTCGTTGAATCTCTGAGGTGCCTTCACCAATTTGAAGAAGTCGCTGATCACGATAGAAGCGTTCCACAGGATAGTCTTTCATCAGACCATAACCCCCGTGAATCTGCACTGCTTCATCTGCAACCTCTTTTGCAATTTCTGAGCAATAAAGCTTCGACATGGCAGCTTCCAAGCCAAAAGCACGATCTTGGTCTTTAAGCCAACAGGCTTTATACAGCAGGTTTCGGGCCAGTTCGATTTTCATCGCCATGTCGGCCAACTTGAATGCGTTGATCTGAAAGTTTGCAATGGGTTGTCCAAACTGCTTTCGTTCTTTGGCATAGGCGAGAGCCAGTTCATAAGCACCCTGAGCAGCTCCAAGGCCCATTGCTGCAATAGAAAGCCTTCCAGCATCAAGTGTTGAAAGCATAATTTTTGAACCTTGTCCGATTTTTCCTAGAAGATTTTCTTCAGGGACTATAACATCATCGAAAAATAGCTCAGCTGTGTCGGAGGCTCGCCACATCATTTTATTATGCATTGGCACTCTTTTGAAACCAGGGGTGTCTTTCTCGACAATAATAGTGGTAAACTGTTTTTTTCCATCAACAATTCCCGATATTGCCTGCACTGTACTTCCAATGCTAATATCAGAGGCGCCGTTTGTTATAAATATTTTTGATCCATTGATTTTCCACTTGCCTTCGGCCAGCTCAGCAGTTGTTTTCGACGCTCTGGAGTCGCTTCCGGCACCGGGTTCAGTCAGTCCAAAGCTCCATAAAGCATTTCCTGTACAAAGTTTGGGGAGATACTTTAACTTCTGTTCTTCGTTGCCAAAATAATATAACGGGCCTATTCCCAAAGAGTTGTGGGCCGCAAGTGTTGCTGCATGAGAGCCGTCCACCCGTGCCAGCTCTTCAACGGCAATGATATACGAAAGGGTGTCAAGTCCTTGTCCCCCATACTTCTCAGGCAAATACATGCCAAACAAACCCAGGTCTCCCATGCGTTTGGTAAGTGCTACTGAAAACTCAGCTTTTTCATCCAGTTCCTGCGCCAAAGGTTTAATTTCACGTTCGGCAAATTCGCGAACAGTTTCACGAATCATTTTGTGTTCTTCTGACAGATCGAAGTTCATGGCTAAGGGGTATTGTTTTGATTACTAATTTCTTCAACTTCTTTTAAATGAATCATTTGTGTTTTTGTATCTACCATATCTCCGGCTTTAACATTGATTTGTTCAACGATGGATTCGGAAGGGGCAACAATATTATTTTCCATTTTCATAGCTTCTACAACAAGTAGTATAGCCCCTCTGTTCACTCTATCGCCTTCTTTTACACTGACTTTTATTACTTTTCCAGGCATGGGAGCAAACAGGCTTCCATCTTCATCCGATGATGAAAGCAGCGCATGATCCAAAGAAGTATTCAACTGATCGTTACGACGCATATTGAAAATCATTCCTTTAATCTGAACAAGTGTAAAACCTTCATTATCCTCCGAGATAAAAGCTTTCAATGATTGTTCGTCAGCATCGTATAAAAGTTTTCCGTGTTCAAACGATCGCATCCGAAGTCTGACTTGTTTTCCTGAAATAATTGCAAGTAAATAACCCGCATTAATTTCTAAAATCTCAGCATTATAGGTTTGGTTGTTGAGAAGGATATCAAACTTCATGGTATGACGCCAGTATCCGATTTCTTTCCAGATATTTTCAACGCCTTCCAGTAAATTTTTATTCAGATTAAACAAAAGGAATGCACTAATAATCTCCAAAGCATTAATCTTTTCTCTTTTTTGACAGATACTTTCAAGAATTTCTTCGGTGGCAGTGTCGCAAAATCGGGTGCTGATTTCATTTTTTACAAACTGTGGGTGTTGAATCAATTGTTGAAGGTAGGATATATTGGTTTTGATTCCATGAACAACAAAATTTTCGAGCGCTTCTTCAGCCTTTTTGATGGCCTGCTGTCGATCTTCACCCCAAGCAACAAGTTTACTAATCATAGGATCATAAAAGCGAAGTACTTCGCTTTCTGTATTCATACTGCTGTCGATACGCAGATGAACCATTTCGGGTTCGATGTACAGACTAATATTTCCAGGAGACGGAAGAAAGCCATTCGAAGGATCTTCAGCATAGATCCGACACTCGATAGCGTGACCTTTTTGGCGAACGTCTTCCTGCCTGATGCTAAGCGGATATCCCTGCGCGATCCTGATCTGCTCTTCCACTAAATCAACACCAGTCACCATTTCTGTTACCGGATGTTCAACCTGAATTCGGGTATTCATTTCGAGAAAATAGTAATTCAGATTACTGTCAACAAGAAACTCGATGGTACCTGCACTTTCATACCGTATTGCTTTACATAACTGAACAGCCGCATCTCCCATTTGCTGTCTGATTCCTTCTGTCAGCGTTGGCGAAGGGCTTTCTTCCACAATTTTTTGATACCGTCTTTGAACCGAGCATTCGCGTTCAAAAAAATGTATTACGTTCCCAAATTTATCACCAAGAACCTGAATTTCAATATGTCGGGGATTCATGATAAATTGCTCGATGTATACTGAGCCGTCACCGAAATAATTCTTTGCTTCGCGTGATGTTGTTTCCAGAATACCTTCCAAATCTTCAAAAGCATGGACGATACGCATCCCCTTTCCTCCACCACCGGCAGCAGCTTTTACCAGAATGGGGAAAGTAATTTTTTTAGCTTGCTTCAACAATTCTTGTGAATTCCCGGTAAGACCCTGCGTAACAGGAAGATCATTCTCAACAGCTATTTTTCGTGCTTCTATTTTATTGCCCATCAAACGGATGTTGTTTGTATCAGGGCCAATAAAGATCAAATTATTCTTGATGCATGCTTCAACCAAATCAGGGTTTTCTGACAGGAAACCATATCCCGGATGAATGGCATCGGCACCCGATTTTAAAGCAATAGCAATAATTTTGTCCACATTCAAATACGTATCCTTCAGGCTGCCTTGCCCGAGAGACCAAGCTTCATCGGCCATTTGTGTATGCCATGCATGTGCATCATGTTCTGGAAATACAGCTAATGCCTTAATGTCTAACTTATGCAGCGTTCTGATGATTCGGATGGCAACTTCACCTCTGTTGGCAATCAAAACCTTATTAATATTTCGAATCTTCATGTTTTAGTCGTTTATCCAGTAGGGTTTTCTTTTCTCGAAAAAGGCTTGAATACCTTCCTGACCTTCTACTGAGGCGCGGCGCTCAGCAATACGTTCTGCAGTATCATTCAGAAGTTCTTTAAAAGTAAGTGATGAAGCTGAAACATCACGTATCAGAGCTTTACAGGCCGAAACTGCTTCAGGTGCAGCGGTTAATAATTGCCCTAAATAATATTCAAGTTGTTGTTCCAGCTCATCTGATTTGACAATTTGATTGACGAGCATAAAGCGTGCAGCCTCAACGGCAGAAAACCGTCTACCGGTAATCATCAGATCACGTGCTGCAGCTTCACCACAACGTCTGATTACATAGGGCGAAATTGTTGCAGGCGTAATCCCCAGCTTCACTTCACTAAATGCAAAAACCGTTTCTTCATCGGCTAAAACAATATCAGCAGCGGCAGAAAGGCCATTCGCACCCCCATAAACAGCACCATGTACCAGTGCAATCACAGGCTTGGAACAATGATAAATCAAATCAAAAACTTTTCCCAATCTTAAAGCATCTGCTTTGTTTTCTTCGTGACCAAAAGCAGCAATATCATGCATATACTGCAGATCGGCACCGGCACAAAAAGATTTACCCTTACCTCGCAAAACTATTACCCTGACTTGTTCCGATCCGGGGAGAAAGTAAAAGGCTTCCGATAACTCCGAGATCATCTTTTGGCTAAGTGCATTGTGCTTTTCCGGTCTGTTGAGCCAAATGGTAGCTACCTTAGCCTTTTGTTCTATTTGAATTGTCTGAAAGGATTTCATAGGCATTACATGCGGAATACTCCAAATTGCTGTTGAGGAAAAGGTTGATTAACTGACATTGCAATACCCATGGCTAATATTTTTCGTGTGTCAACAGGATCGATGATGCCATCATCCCACAAACGGGCAGTACTATAATAAGCCGATCCTTCCCTTTCATATTTTTCGAGAATGTTATTTCGAAGTTTATTTAATTCATCCTGAGGCATTTCCATTCCCTTTTCACGGTATTGATCCTGCTTCACTGTAACAAGCACGTTGGCTGCCTGTTCGCCTCCCATCACAGATATTTTTGCATTAGGCCACATGTAAAGTAATCTGGGTCCAAAAGCTCTTCCAGCCATGCCGTAATTACCTGCACCAAATGATCCTCCAAAAATGATGGTAAATTTAGGCACATTGGTATTTGAAACTGCATGAACCATTTTAGCACCATCTTTAGCAATACCCCCCCTCTCAAAGTCTTTACCAACCATAAAACCGGTAATATTCTGAAGAAATATCAATGGGATTTTTCTTGAAGTACAAAGCTCGATAAAGTGTGTTACTTTGAGAGCAGATTCGGAAAAAAGAACACCATAATTAGCGATAATACCAACTGGGAAACCCATGATATATGCAAAACCAGTCACTACAGTTGTTGCATATTTTGCTTTAAACTCCTGAAAACGACTCCCATCAACCATGCGCATAATGATTTCACGCGGGTCAATGATTTTACGCAAGTCAACTGGAGCAATACCATACAACTCCTGAGGATCATAAAGAGGTTCCTCAGGGCTTCTGAGGTCAAGCAGTTGCTTTGTTGGGGGTTTTATTGTTTCAAAAATATTACGGCAAATTGCAATTGCATGGGTCTCATTTTCAGCCAGATGATCGGCAACGCCAGAAATGGAGGTATGAACTTCAGCACCGCCAAGTTCTTCTGCAGTTACTTCTTCTCCCGTTGCTGCTTTTACCAGAGGTGGTCCTCCAAGGAAAATTGTTCCCTGGTTGCGAACAATAATGGTTTCATCGCTCATTGCAGGCACATAAGCCCCTCCTGCTGTACATGAACCCAAAACGATGGCAATCTGAGGAATTCCCATTGCCGACATGCGTGCCTGGTTATAAAAGAATCGTCCAAAATGATCTCTGTCAGGAAATACCGTGTCCTGTTCAGGCAGAAAAGCTCCACCTGAATCTACCATATAAACACAAGGCAGATTATTTTCCATCGCAATCTCCTGCGCTCTCAGGTGCTTTTTAATGGTGTATTGCATATAAGTTCCACCCTTAACAGTAGCATCATTGGCAATGATTACTGTTTCGCGCCCATGCACAACTCCAACGCCTGTAACAATACCGGCTGATGGAAATCCGTTTTCATAAAGTCCGTATGCTGCGAGCGAAGAAAGTTCCATGAAAGGAGTGTTAGGATCAATCAAAAGATTGATTCGGTCGCGCGCAAGCAGCTTGCCTCGTTCAGTATGCCGCTCAATGGCTGCGATACTGCCGCCCTGTGTTGTTTCTCGCTGGATTGATTTGAAATAGGATAATTGCTTTAAAAATATTTTCCGGTTCTGGATAAACTCAGCAGAACGTATATCGATTTTTGTTTTGAGAGTGTACAAGATATCTGAAGTTTTAATTCTACAAAGACAAAACTACACAACCTTTTTGAGAAGGTTCATTATTATTACAAACAACAATTGTTTGTGGGCCTAAAGTTAAACAAATTCAAAACGTAGGAGAAAAATTGTTTTGCAAGGAGTTTAAAAAGATAAGATCACGGTTGATACAACCCAAAAGATATAGAAACATGGTCACGTCTTCTAAAAAGAATTATTTGCAGTGAAGGCATATC
The DNA here is from genome assembly GCA_002842755.1 of Bacteroidetes bacterium HGW-Bacteroidetes-1. GTDB lineage: Bacteria > Bacteroidota > Bacteroidia > Bacteroidales > F082 > JALNZU01. The sequence goes on from PHDU01000054.1 coordinate 8,724, forward strand.
TTCCACAAAAGAAGTTACCAAAATGACATAACCTCTTTGATTTGATTTCTTGAAATAGAACCTTTTGTAATAATTATAATCTCAATAATAAAGAATATTTAAAGAAGGATTTTCTGATTTTGCCTTTTCAATATTTTTACGTGAAATGCGTGTATTATAACATTTGAGATGTTTAAGTGCAGGGAGTTTATTGACAGGAACAAGATTCTTTATGCGTGTATTAAAAATTGAAAGTTCCTCGAGTTGATTAAGATTGGCTAAAGGTTTAAGGGTTCTTATTTGCGTTCCACCAACATTGAGGGTTTTCAAGGCAATAAGTTTTGAAAGAGGCGACAAGTCAGCTACAGGAGTGCTTTCAATGTTCAGGTATTCGAGTTGTGTCAGGTTTTGTAATGGACTCAGGTCAACAATTGGGTTACCTGAAAGCTCAAGATGGAGCAATTGATTAAGTTTTATCAACGGGCTCAGATCACTTACAGTAGTTCCTGTTATCAAAAGCGTCTCAAGCTGCAATAGAGGAACAAGAGGTTCGAGATTTGTGATTGTTAAAACGTCTTTCACCTCGATAGACTTTTTATCGGCCATGGCCTGAAGCTGAAGTGGGGTTGGATTCAGGTTAAGCTGCATTCTATGAGAAAACACCTCTTTCCAATCTTCAGAGAGGTTGTTCCACCAAAAACGCAGTGTCTCCGTTTGATACACTACTATTAGCTGTGGTTGTTTCTTCTTAAGAATTCTAACCGCCTCAGTCCTGACGCGGCTTTTATCTGCCAAGAGAAGTTTCAGATTATTGATCTGATGCAGGCTGTTGAGGCTGTCAATGCGGGTGTCTTCAATATTCAATCGTTCCAGTTGAAAAAGTCTTTCAAGTGGCTCTATATTGCTAACACGCGTGTTTGAAAGATCAAGTATCTTCAGATCACTAAGACCAATCAAGGGCGATAAATCAGTGATTTCTGTCTGGCTGAGCGACAGTTCCTGAAGATTAACCAATCTGTTTACGGGTTGCATTTCCTGTAAATAAGTATTGCCATTAAGATTTAGTTTTTCCATATTGATTACCTGGTGCAAGTCTTCTGTAGTAGGATTACCACTGATACCAGACTGCTCTGTAAGAATGGCTCTCCAATAAATGGGCAGATCGTCCCACCATGCATTAAGTTCTTCTGAATCATAAACTACCAGCACTCCGGGCTTGCTTCGCATAAAGGCAATAGCCATTACAGCAGTCACGCCATTTTTATCGCTATAAACTTTTTTCAGCTCAGGAATAGATTGCAACGGACTAAGATCGCTCACATTTGTGTTACTGAACTGTATTGTGGTAAGGGCTGTTAACTTGCTCAAAGGAGTAAGATCATCAACAGGTGTATGGTCAATATTCAATTGATTCAATGAAACCAAATCTTTAAGCGGACTCAAATCACTTACCCTTGTTTGACTAAGGTCGAGAATGCGAAGATTTGCCATCTCACGCAAAGGGGTTCCATTTTCTACCAAAGTGTTCCCAGCGCGAAGAACAGTAAGATTTGTCAACCTTTCCAATGGTTTCAATGTTTTTATTTTTGTGTTAAAACAAAACAATTTTTCCAACTGTCTGAAATGAGCCATTATACTTATATCTTCTAATTCTGTATCGAAACAATAAATTTCCTGAATGTTTGCAGCATATTGCAAGGGAGCCAAATTCGTTACAAGGGTACCCGACATATAAATAGCCTTCAACTTATTGAGGTTGCGCAAAGGCGTGAGATCACTCACAGGCGTATTTGAGAAGTCAATCAATTCAAGATCTGAAAGTTGAGATAATGGCTCGAGAGAGGCAAACTGCGGTTTATAGGATATATCAATTTCTTTAACGAGGGTGAACTGCTTTAACCGATTATCGACAGCCGCTATGTTCACTTTAAGCGTATCCGATTTTTGCTTTCTAATAAAATCATTCAGAAAAATGGTTGTATCAGGTTTACGACCATATAAAATTGCAATTTGCGCTTCAGGGAGGGTGTCAGAACCGATCACAAAAAAAGTTCCTCTGCGTGGAACAATGATCCATCGGTCAACAATAATTGCTTCATTTGTAATTTCTTTAATATCTGACATGGCAATGGTATCTAAAACCAACGCCTTCTCACCAAAAAACAATTTCCATTCTTCAGACATGGTTGCCCACCAGTGCCGCAATTCTTCCTGCTCGTTGATTTTAGTCGTATAATAACTCGCTATTTTCAGGTCTTTTTTGAAAGGATCAAGATTTATCTCTAAATAACGCAATCGCGTAGCATTGATACTATCGCCATTCACGGTAAGACCAATCAATTGACGCATCAAAGTAACACGGAAATACATCGATCCGTTTTCGCTCACCAAAGGTTCAATATTTTGAATATCAAAATGGAAATTTACAGCACCAAAAAAGAAATCCACATCTTTCAGATATGCCTGAACGTCTTTGTTTACAGGCACATCGCGATTTTCATCAAGATCATCTTCGATTTGAACCTTATCACTGACGAAAATTTTATCATAACTTTCATAAATGATAATTTCCTTCTCCTGAACCGATGATCTGGCATCACCTAAAAAGTTGAGTGTGCCCTCCAGGTATTTCACAAGGGAATGTGTCTGTACTTTGAATTGTTCTAATTCTTCAACTGAAACAACCCATTCCTCATCATTTTGGGCAGTGAGCGTGGAAGAAATGCAACAAAAAGCAAAGGAGATTATCAATAATCCAGTAAAAATTTTCATGGTTCGTAAAACTTAATCAGTGATTCTTTTTCATTTTCGGTGACATACATCAAATTAGATATCAACCAACCTGTGTTTTTCCCGGCTCTGTTAAAATATGAAACCTCATAATACCAATCTTTTATCTGAAAGATATGAAATTTCAGGTTGTCAATTTTTACAAACTTCAGATGACCCAACTTCACTTCATAAAAAAATAAAGTCAGATAATCAGGGTCGAAACTTTTTGAGGCATAATACTCAATCACCTCAGGTTGCTTGAAAGCTTTGTAAATATTCATAAAATCAAGCTCATGACTCATGGGATGAAGAAAATGCTTTTCTCTTTCGACCAATTCTCCAGTAGGAAAGAATTTATTAAAAGCAGGCAAATAAATATTGGAAAGTACCCATTTGGAGCCAAGGCCCTCTTTTTCAATCTTCAAAATCATAACGAGCGTAACAGTTTTACCCTGAAACTCAAATGTGGACGAAACTTCGGCAAACCAGCGTCCACCTAAAAACTCCATATAATTACTGTCCTTGGTGGTTGTTAGATCCTCAATAAAGAAGTCTTTCAAAGCACTTGTTGTACGCAAATTTTCCAAATCGAACATCAGTGGCAGTATTTGTTTGCGCTTTTCATTGTTTCGGTAATCTGCTGATGAGGGATGGTATTTTTTTCCAAACTGATCTTCTTCGTTGTTAAACCGGCTAAAAAACTGGCTCATTTGCTTGGTCATGGCATAAAATTCTGTTTCATCCACAACAAAAGACCCAACGCTGCGCGTTTGAGCGCACAAAGGAAAAACGGCCGTTGATAAAAACGTGAAAATGAGCAGCCTGACAATTATTCTATAAAATGACATAAGCCCTGTTTAAGTGGTGCAAAATTAGCAATTTATGATGATACTCGTTTATATATCGATGTTCATTCATCAGATTCGAATAAACATATTTAATTACAAATAAACCCCATCGAAAATCGTTGATGGGGTTTAAAAAATAAATTAACAGCTGAAGAAAAAGCTTACGGTTTAAGTACTTATCTTCTGGTTTCTTTAACACGAATATCTCCCAGAAGCACATCCCAGAAGCCAATAAGGCGGCCACCGATTTGCGTTTCTTTTCGTTTCACATATACTGTTATATCCTTTTTGGTCGTGTCTTCATAAACAAGCACACCTTCTTTATCATAGCCTTTAAATTTCTGAAAAATTGTGATGACCCCAACATAAGTGCCATCGGGTTGACGTTGCAGATCGCTGACGTATTCAATTTTATACCACTCAATCTCAACACGGTCATAGTTCAGACGCATTAACCTTTCAAAATACTGCCGTACGTTGTAATAGTTGATGTCGCCACTAAAAAGGGAAGAGACTCCCATTTCGGCTCCTTGCATAAAAAGTTCCTCAGCGCGATCAATTACCCTGTTGGCTTCACTCCATGGAGTTGATTTGTTTCCGATGATACTGATATATTTGCTCAGGTCACGTACCTTTTCGAGTGCAAGGCTATCGATAGCCTGTTTGCGTTCAGGGCTCAAATCGTCTTGGGCCTTAAGTGCATACCCTGAAAAAAGGCAAAATATAAAAGCAAAAATGGCGGTTATTTTTCTCATATTAATTTATTTTTTTATCAATTCCAATTCAGTGATTTTTCCATTTCCATCATATTTAACCTGTTCAACCTGATTGACATATACTTTTTGATCTTTCAAATAATCAAGGTATCTGCGAATGGTTGTCGGACGATCGTAATCATTGAACCCTCCTGCCTGACTTATAATAACCAAAACAGGTACATCCGGCGTGGCAAACAATTGAAGCGCCTGATTTATCTTTTCGTTTGCTATCGTAGGATTTGGAGAAGCTGCGATGGATAAAAAATAATTCTCAATCACTGAATATTTCGATGTTGATGCTTTCGCTTTTTCGGCTTCTTCTTTTCGCAAACGGTCTTCCTCCGTCTTACGCTGCGCATCGGCACGTTCACGTGCCAGCTTGTCTTCAACCTGATCAATAAGTTTCAATACATCCTGATCCTGCAAATTCCAGGATTTGATGGTCTCAAATCTTTGCTCTTTCTCTTTCAAACTCCAGGTAGTTTGATCATCCAAAATAGCCGTCAGATCCTTTTTTGCCTGATCAACACGCTGGGAATATTCCGCAGCTGCCTGCTCGCGCGCAAGCTTTTTCTTACTCTTACAGCTTGTAGTACCACCCAGAGTGATGGCAGCTAACAAAATAAGCAGCAAAAAACGTGGGGCAATCAGCAATACTTTTTGTTTTCTCATTTGAATTTTCATGTTTAATTCCATAACATTAACTCTTAAAATGCAAAAATATTGAATATTTAAAATAAAATTTGTTTTAAAATAGAATTATCGAAAATCTTTTTTTGTAAATAAATATAAGTCAGATAATTAAAACGTTAAGCAGTTTCTACTAAAAAATCGTTGATCCATCCAAAATTGCTGATATGTATGCGATAATTCTCAACTTTGCAAAATGGTAAAACACTACAATATCCCCATCTTTTTGCCCGAACTGGCATGTCCTTTCAGATGCAGTTATTGTAATCAGGCCACCATTTCAGGCCAAAGTCATATTCCATCAGAATCAGAGATGATTGCATTGATTGAAAGAAATCTGAATAGTTTTCCCAAAGGGAACAACCATATTGAAATAGCATTTTTCGGTGGAAATTTTACCGGATTACCAACCAGGATTCAGCGCAATGCACTTCAGGTTGCAAAAAAGTATGTATGCAACAATCAGGTTCAGGGCATCCGCCTGAGTACCCGTCCTGATTATGTTGATAGCGAAAAACTATTGCTGCTTAAAGAGAATGGTGTAACGACCATCGAACTAGGAGCGCAATCTCTGGATGAAGAGGTGCTATTGCGATGTGGACGCGGACACACTGCTGCCGATGTACATCAGGCTTCAGCATTAATAAAGGCAGAAGGTTTCAGCCTTGGTTTGCAGATGATGATCGGATTGGCGGGAGATACTTTATCAAGAGCCCTGCAAACAGCTCATCAGATAATTGAAGCTGGTGCAGACGAAACACGGATATATCCTTGTTTGGTAATTCGTGGAACTGAGCTTGAACAAGCCTTCCTGAAAGGAAGTTATATTCCGCTTTCGCTTGATGAGGCTGTTGCATGGACAGCACAACTTGTTTTACTTTTCGAAAAAGCAGGAGTAAAAATTATCCGGCTAGGACTTCATCCTTCTGAAGAACTGAACAATGAAGGACTCATAGCCGGGCCATATCATCCTTCTTTTAAAGAACTGGTTATGACTAAAATCTGGAAAAACATTTTGCTTGCAAACAACGAATGGCCCGGTTGTTCTGAATTGCAGATAGAAATAGCCCCGAAAGAAAGAAACTTTTGTATCGGCTTTGAAGCAACCAATAAGAAATGGTTGCTCACACGTTTTAAGAATATCCGTTTCATTGCAAACGATGCAGTTTCTGATAGAAATTTTCTGTTAAAACCGATTCTGTCATGTTCATCATAGCCGACTCCCGTATGCCCGATCAGGCAAAAAAACGCTTATCCAGTGAAGGAGAAATCCTTTGGCTTGAGCCACAGCCATTGGTCTATTCTTCAATCGCCGCTCATCCCGATATTTTTTTCTGTCAGGCTGGCAAACAACTCATCTGCGCACCCAACATCCCCGAACGATGGAAGAGATTCGTTGTTAATACCGGAATGGAGCTTATCGAAGGGGGTACAATTCCTTCACAAAATTATCCGCAAACGGCTGTATATAATGCTCTTTTTACAGGACATACTTTATATCACAACCTGAATATTACTGATCCTGTTGTTTTAAAAATAGTAGAGAAAACCAGACTGGTTCATGTGAAACAAGGCTACACACGTTGCAATCTTCTATCCCTGAATGAAACCCATTTTATAACCTCCGACAAGGGTATCGAAAAAAAATTGGTCAATGATAATAAACAGGTTTTGTTCATCAACCCACAACAAATAATCCTCCCTGGCGAGAAATATGGCTTTATTGGTGGTGCTTGCGGCGTTAATAACAAGCATCTATTTATTTGTGGTAACCACAGAAATTTAACTGAAGCGGATAAACTTAATCAGTTTGTTTCAAAGTGTGATTACACGATTATAGAATTATACGACGGCCCTGTTGTGGATGTTGGAAGTATTATGTTTTTAGGCATGAGCTAAAACAGATGTTAAGAAAGTTATGAATTGAACTGTGTACAATTTCATAGCCTGCAGTTGCACCATCCATTTTAACTGAGATGTTTTTTTCGTAATTTCGCGGCCTCAAATTCTAAAAAGAATAAAAATGTTCAGAACTCATACCTGCGGCGAACTGCGGCTTTCAGATGTTGGCAAAGAAATAATTCTCAGTGGCTGGGTACAGCGTACACGTGATAAAGGCTCACTGCTTTGGATTGATCTTCGCGACCGCTATGGCATCACTCAACTCATGCTTGAAGAAGGTGTTTCTCAGCAGCATCTGCTTGAAAAAGCACGCCAACTGGGAAGAGAATATGTGATTCGGGTTAAAGGCAGGGTGACAGAACGCTCTTCTAAAAATCCTAATATTCCAACCGGAGAAATTGAGATTATGCTTGATGAAATTGAGTTGCTCAATGCATCTAAATTGCCTCCTTTTACCATCGAAGACAAAACCGATGGCGGTGATGAATTGCGCATGAAGTATCGTTATCTCGATTTACGACGCAATCCGTTGAAGCAAAATCTTGCACTTCGCCACAAATTGGCTCTTGAAACACGTAACTACCTCGACAGTAAGGGATTTTATGAAATTGAAACTCCTTATCTCATCAAATCAACCCCGGAAGGAGCGCGTGACTTTGTGGTACCATCACGGATGAATCCAGGCGAATTTTATGCCCTTCCACAGTCGCCTCAGACCTTTAAACAGATTTTGATGGTAGCAGGCTATGACCGTTATTTTCAGATTGTGCGCTGCTTCCGTGATGAAGACTTACGAGCCGACCGTCAGCCTGAGTTTACCCAGATTGACTGCGAAATGGCTTTTGTTACGCAAGAAGATGTTATCAATACTTTTGAGGGAATGGCCCACTTCCTTTTCGAAAAGGTCAAAGGTGTCGATGTAGGTCGTTTCGAGCGAATGGATTATGCCACTGCCATGAAATTGTATGGTTCCGACAAACCTGATATCCGCTTTGGGATGCAGTTTGTAGAAATGAAAGATCTGGTTAAGAACAAAGGTTTTGGATTGTTTGATGAAGCAGAGATCATTGTTGGAATTAATGCAGCTGGCTGTAGCGAATACACCCGCAAACAACTTGATGCTCTCACCGAATTTGTAAAAAAACCTCAGATTGGAGCCAAAGGCCTTGTATACGTTAAATACAATGCAGACGGCACTTTCAAGTCTTCTGTTGACAAGTATTTCAACGAAGCGGAATTAAAAGTCTGGGCAAATCGCTTTGATGCCAGGCCAGGCGACCTGATGCTCCTGCTTTCAGGCAATACTGAAAATACTCGAAAGCAATTAAGTGAGCTACGTCTTGAAATAGGAAATCAGTTAGGTTTGCGCGATCCTCAGATGTTTAAACCATTGTGGGTGACCGATTTCCCATTGCTTGAATGGGATGAAACCTCTCAACGCTTCTATGCAATGCACCATCCATTTACCTCACCCAAGCCCGAAGATTTTCACTTATTGGAGAGTGACCCCGGTAAAGTACGTGCAAATGCCTATGATATGGTTATCAATGGTGTTGAAGTAGGTGGTGGTTCTATTCGTATTCACGATCGTGATTTACAAAAGAAAATGTTCAGCCTTTTAGGTTTTACTGATGAGGAAGCCCAAAATCAGTTTGGGTTCCTGATGAACGCATTTGAATTCGGCGCTCCACCTCATGGTGGTATTGCTCTAGGTTTCGACCGGCTTACAGCCCTTATTGCCGGATATGACTCCATCCGCGATTTCATTGCTTTCCCTAAAAATAATTCAGGGCGTGATGTGATGATCGATTCACCTTCAATAATTGCGCAACAACAATTGGATGAGTTGTTTTTAAAAGTAAATATGCCTCAAAAGTAAATAAGGGACGGGTTTATATAAACCCTTCTAAAAAATCAATCATCCACTTTGATTGAGCGCTTCTATCTAAGTGCCAAAAGGTGCTTCAGGAATGATAATCCAGCAAATTAGGTAGGCCAAAACTCCTGTTCCCCCCAGAATGGCAAGCAGCACCCAGCCGATGCGCACCATACTTGGGTCAACATTGAGATATTTTGCCATTCCATAGCACACACCTCCCACAATTCTATTGAAACGGGAACGGTATAATCGTTTGATCTGATTCATTGTATATTTTTTAAAGTTTAATAATTTGTCAGAATATTTTACTAAAACTTTCATCCAGCAGTAAAGCTGAAAGCATATTTTTCATCTGTTCTTTATCGAGCAAGTCAAGCATATCTCCCAATTGACGTCGTTTTTCTTCCATGCTATCATCCGATTGCAGAACGTGTCTGATCTGTTTCACCTGACCTCCTTTAAGTTCATCCTGCAATAAAGACGCAACGAGTTTTCCAATGGTCACATTCTCATCCGCCTTTTGTTTATCAGGCATACCAAACGTTTCAAGTTCCATGATAGCGGCTTCAAGAATATTGCGTCCGATGCGTCTGCGGCTTTCTTCATAGGATTCGTTGCCGGATGCATCACGTAGCGACCAGGAGTTAAATTCATATTCAAGTTGCTCGGTTTGCGTCACCTTGGGGTCTTTCTCGCCAAAAATCCGCATCAGCAACAAGGCCGTTTGTTTTTTCCAGGCTTTGAGTTCAAAATCCTTTACCTGAAGTTTTTCAATCTGTTGCCGCAAAAGAAGAATCGCTTGTTCTGTCATACTATTGATTTCTTATTGTTTTTTTAACTGTTTCAGAAAACATCAAAAAATAAAACTGACGCATTCCATTTGTAAAAATACAACAATCAATGCATTAATTGTAAATTTGCAATCTAACTTTTTTGATTTGATTCCGCCCTACACCATAGCAACTATCCTTGAAACCGCACGCATCGAAGAGATTGTGAGCGAATTTGTCAGTCTGAAAAGACGTGGCAGCAATCTGATAGGTCTTTGTCCATTTCATCAGGAAAAGACCCCATCTTTCAGCGTTTCGCCTTCCAAAGGCATCTTCAAGTGCTTTGGCTGCGGCAAGGGAGGTGATGCAGCAAAATTTCTGATGGAACATGAGCATGTGAGTTATCCGGAAGCATTGCGATACCTCGCCCGTAAATATCAGATCGAGATCGAAGAGGAGGAACAATCGCCTGAAGAAATGGCTGCAATGAACGAGCGTGAGCGTATGTTCAACCTTAATACTTTTGCGCAACAGTATTTCAGTACTACACTTTTTGAAACGCAGGAAGGCAAGTCCATCGGGCTAAGCTATTTTAAGGAGCGTGATTTCAGAGAGGCAACCATTAAAAAGTTTCAATTGGGCTATTCACCCGATCATAGGGATTCTTTTTCGCTTTATGCTAAAAAGAACGGCTACACCGAAGACATTTTAATCAAGACTGGCCTTTCAATTGGTTCGGCAGAAAGACTTTACGACCGTTTTCAGGGAAGGGTACTTTTTCCAATCCATAACCTTACAGGGAAAGTGCTTGGTTTTGGAGGCCGTATTCTCAGTTCTGATAAAACAAAAGCAAAATATCTCAATTCTCCTGAATCAGAAATCTATGTAAAGAGCAAAACACTTTATGGCATTTATTTCGCCAAAAATGCAATCAGCCGGCTCGATAATTGCCTTCTCGTTGAGGGATACACCGATGTAATCTCAATGCATCAGGCAGGAATAGAAAATGTTGTTGCCAGTTCCGGCACATCTCTCACCACCGAACAAATCAGACTTGTGCGCCGCTACACCAACAATATCACAATATTATATGATGGCGATAAGGCAGGTATCAATGCCTCTTTGCGTGGAACAGATATGATCCTTGAGGAAGGCATGAATGTACGCGTATTGCTCTTCCCCGATGGAGATGACCCCGACTCATTTGTGCGAAAGAACCGCAGCTCTGATGTAGAAGCATACATCCAAAATAATTCAAGAGATTTTATTGGTTTTAAAACAGGACTTCTGCTTGAGGAATCAGCCCATGATCCTATTAAAAAGGCTGGTCTTATCAAGGAAATAGTTCATACAATCTCGCTCATTCCCGAACCGATTTACCGATCGGTCTATGTAAAAGAATGCAGCCGCATGCTCGAAGTAGAGGAACAAACGCTGATGAACGAGCTGAATAAACTGCTTCGACAGAAATTCAGAAATAACACGCAGTCGCAACTTCCCGAACCACCCATTGAAACGCCCAGCCAACAAGAACCTAAGATCACCATTGAGGAAACAAGACCAGGGTATTTTCAGGAAAGGGAACTGATAAAGATTCTTCTTCAATACGGCAATGTGGAGCTGCATCACGAATTTATTGATGAGCTTGGATTTCCTGATGTTTATACTGAAAAAGTTGCTCAGTTTATTCTGGATGATCTCCTGAAAGACAATCTTTGGTTTGAGCATGTGACACATTTGAAAATCATGAAAATTTTTGTTGATGCCATAAAAGAAGGCGTTGTTCCAGGAGAAAAATATTTCATTGCACATACAGAACCCGATATTTCTATTCTTGCTGTCGATCTGCTCACTACTCCCTATGAGTTGCACGACTGGGCCCGCAAAAATATTTTTGTTAAAACAGAACCTGATGTTCTTAAATTGGCCATCACTACAAGCATCTTCCGATACAAAGACCAAATTATTGAGGCCCGTTTACAGTACCTTGCTCAGAAAATCAAATCCTGCGAATCCTTTGAGGAGCAGATGGAACTCCTCGTGCAAAAGAAAAAATTTGACGAACTCAGAAGAAAAATCAACCAGGTTCTTGGGGTTGTAATTTCAAAATAGATCTTCTTCTCATATTAAACAAATTGTTGTTTTGCTTGTTTAACCAGCGAATTCAAGTCGGTAAGATTACTTCACTTCAGACATAAACCTTCTGTCAGGTAATCAATATTTGACGTTACAACTATCATTTTCTCAGTAAAAATTTGAAATTCTTAAATCAATGAGGACATATTTGCTGGCAGGCGCATCAACGGGAATTGGTCGTGCTTTGTCCGAAAAACTATCGCAAGAGGGAAACACCTTATATGTAATCACGCAGCATCCGAAAGAGCTGCAGCACTTGAAAAATACTTTATTTATGCTGTTGTGATTGAAAGGCAGACCAAATTGATACCATCCTTTGAGCAACAATCAACGCATAGCTCTGATGCTCTTCTTGCCTGGTATGCGGGTTATAGAAAAAATAAAGCTGAGACAGTTTTTGCCGGTAATGAGGCAGAAGGAGTGATTTGATAGTAAAAAACTACTCTTTTGATTTTTCCACAACAAGACCTATTCCTACAATACCGGTCATATTGAATTTTGTCATTTTGTTTTCGATGCGCATTTTGCTGATACCGGTGTCTGGAAAACGCATGCCACTTAAGAGCGGGAAATCTGCTGTTAAGGTATTGTTTTTCTTTGTGCCGGTCCACTGCAAATTGTCACCCTGCAATGTGAATACATAATCCCCGGACCGCATTCCTCCATTGCTGAAATAAACTGTGAAGTTGATTGCAATATGGTCAGCGGCATAGTTTTCGGTATGAACAAAGCGGAATTTCAAATCATAGGATGAATTTATATCCTCAATGGGAACATCAAGTTCAATATGGTTAAAACGATTCCAGATCAGATCCTCGAAAAAAACTGTTTGCTCGAATATTTTTGGCGAATCACACGAAACAAACAACAAAAGCATATAAAATAACAACACTTTTCTACGCATAGACTTCTTCTCTTTTCGGCAAAAATATGGAAAACAAAGAATACTTCACCTTAATTTTAACAGTTGCCATTACTTCAGTGATCAGAAATGACATTTTGTTTTCTTAAAAAAACAAAATGTCAGATAACTTCAAGCAATCGTCATTTATAATAGGGTCTGCTGAAAAACCATCAACAGCATGTTTATTAGATAATTATACGTATATTTGGAGTATTAAATGCAAGGATATATGCATAAAGCCCACAAA
>PHDU01000054.1:21673-29576 GCA_002842755.1 Bacteroidetes bacterium HGW-Bacteroidetes-1
TATTAGCCAATCTGATCCCCTGGGATGAGATTTCGGGAATTTACCTCAAACATAATGGCATTTCAAGCACCGGTCGACCGGCTCTGAGCCCCCGTGTGGTCATTGGCTCAATCATTATCAAGCACTTGTGCAATCTGGATGACCGTGAGACTGTAGCCCAGATATCAGAAAACATTTACATGCAGTATTTTCTTGGCTACACCTCATTCACCAACGAAGAACCTTTTGACGCTTCCTTGCTGACCGATTTTCGCAAACGGCTGGGAATGGAGCAATTGAATGCCATCAATGAGCGAATTGTTTCCCTCAAAGCCAGTTTTGATTCACAAAAACAGCACGCTGATGAATCGAAGCAAGACAACCCGCATGACAATGATCCAGGTACCGCTTCAGAAAACAAAGGCAAGTTGATTATGGACGCCACCGCCTGTCCGCAAGACATTGCATACCCAACTGATCTGGATGTGCTCAATGATGCCAGGCAGAAATCGGAAGAACTCATAGACATGCTTTACGACATCAAAAAACACCAGAAGAAACCGCGTACCTACCGAGAGAAAGCAAGGAAGAAATACTTGCAGACTGCGCAAAAGAAAATCAAATCCCGCAAGGTCATCCGTAAAGCAGTTGGGAGCCAATTGGGCTTTTTGTGTCGCAATCTCAAATCAATTGATAAGTTGCTCGAGAGTTATCAGAACATCCCCCTCGATGCAAAAACTTACAAATACCTTTTGGTAATCAACACTGTTTATGAGCAGCAGAGGCAGATGTATGTTAAGAAAATACATAGTGTCGAACACCGCATAGTGAGCATTCATCAGCCTCATGTGCGCCCCATCGTACGCGGAAAAAGTCAAGCCAAGACTGAGTTTGGAGCCAAGATACAGGTGGCGCTCATTGACGGAATATCTTTTCTGGATAAACTGAGTTGGGATGCTTTCAACGAAGGCAGCTACATGATGGATTACATTGAGCAGTACCGAAAACGGTTTGGCTTTTACCCAAAAGAAGTGCTTGCCGATAAGATATATTGCACCAAAAACAACAGGGCAGCACTCAAAGAAAAACACATCACGCTCATTGCCAAACCGCTTGGAAGACCACCGGCAGTGCCAATTCACCTAAGTCCGGGCGAGCGTAATCCAATCGAAGGAAAGTTTGGCCAAGCCAAAACCGGCTACGGTCTTAACCGCATCCGGGCAAGGCTAAAGGATACAAGCGAAACATGGATTGCGAGCATTATTCTGGTACTCAACCTGGTCAAATTGGCCGGGCTGGGTAACCTTTCTCTATTGGTTAATGCGCCTGAAAGTTTTTCAGCAATGACAATGCTTTTAGCTCTAAATTTAATAAAACGTTTTTCAGCATTCGTTGGCTGGCAATCGGTCTCTTATGCATATGCCATTGCTATAAAAGTAAACTGCCCTGATTAATTCAAATATTTCTCAGGACTATTGCTCCAAAAACACAATCTCTTTCAGGTCGCAAGTAACTTTTTCTCCGTTCTCCTGAACTAAAATTAACTGACCATATTCACTTAATCCTTTAATTTTTGCGCGTTTCTTTTCACCCAGAATCATATAAGCAGCCCACTCACCCCTTCTGTAAAGCAAGGAAAAGTATGCCTTATGCAGTTGATCAAACTTGTTGCGATCATTCAATGTATCAAAACGATTGGAAAACGCATCCAGAAATTCATTCAGAATCATTTGACAATCAAAGATCCGGAAAGTTTCCCGAAAAACGGACGTTGGGTTTTTAATCCAGCCGGGAAAAACAGTCTGATTGACATTTATGCCAATACCAATGATCGAACTTTCAAGTTTATTGCCTGACACTGTGGAACTGATTAGTATTCCAGCAATTTTATTGTTTCTGACATAAATGTCATTGGGCCATTTTATATGCAGATCCTCAGGTAATACATAGAATTTAAGAACATCAACCAATGCTAAAGATACCGCTTTTGAAATAATAAACTGTTCTGAAGGCGAAATGGATTTTGGTCTATAACCTATACTGAATAGCAAATTCTTACCTGGATCGCTATGCCAGCTATTCGTATTGATACCTCTTCCTTTTGTCTGGTATCCGGCAACGACTACCAATCCATCAATATCATTTCCTGATTGAGCCAGATTACTGAGCCAAACATTCGTAGAATCGACAGATTCGAAAAAAAAATTTTTAAACTGCATGCCCAAAGCTTGAAAGAATCCTATACAAAAGTATATATTACCTCTGAACGAAACATTTTGAATCAAAATATACAACCTTTTGCAATAATAATTGTTTGATAAGTATATTATTATTGGCACTAGTGAATCAATACTCAATGAAGCTTCTTATAAACATTTAACACTATTGTGAAACTAAAAATACCTAATTTTGTAGATTGTTTAAAACCAAAAAATGCGAAAAAGACATCAAAGCGATAACACCGAAGAAATCCAGCAGGTTGTGGTTAACACCATGCTGGAAAAACAAGGAAAAGATATTGTCAGCCTTAATTTAAAAAAAATCCATACTGCAGTTACCGATTATTTCGTTATCTGCCACGGCAACTCACACACCCAGGTTGACGCCATTGCAAACCATATTCTTGATGAAGTTCATAAGAAATGCGGCGTAAAACCATACAACAAAGAAGGCTTTGAAAATTCGGAATGGATTTTGATAGACTACGTTGACGTGGTAGTGCATGTATTCCTCGACAGTACACGTTCCTTTTATCAATTGGAAAAACTGTGGGCAGATGCTGAACTGGTTCGTTATCAGGAAAAAGAATAAAATTGAAAATTGCATTAGGATTAGTATTGCATGAAAAAAGAAAACACTGAAAACAAGAATAAACAAATAAACAAGAAAGACGATTCCCAAAAACCTAAATTCAGTTTTTATTGGATCTATGGGATTCTGGCATTGACTTTTTTAGGACTACAGTTTTGGAACCTTGACAAAAGTGCTGACCGCCTTGATAAAGGCGAATTGATCCAGATGTTACAGGATAAGGATATTGAAAAAATCGACCTCATTAACCGTGAGATAGCCGAAATATATATCAAACCAGATAAACTCGAAAAGCATCTGAAAAAAGATGAAAAAGGCAAATCCTTAACGCAGGATTTTGGGGTAGATAAACCTCATTTTCTTTATCAGATTGGCGAAGTTGGTACCTTTGAAGAAGATTTAAGAAGAGCACAAGAAGGCGTTGAAAACCCTATTTACGCTAATAACATAAGCCGTCGTAATTGGGGAACTGAAATTTTTGGTTGGGTATTGCCCATACTTTTACTTATTGGTGTTTGGTTTTTCATTATGCGGATGATGAGCCGTGGTGCAGGAGGTGCCGGTGGTCAGATTTTCAATATCGGAAAATCAAAAGCACAGCTTTTTGATAAGAACACCAATGTAAATGTCACCTTTAAAGATGTAGCAGGCCTCGAGGAGGCAAAAGTTGAGATTATAGAAATAGTCGATTTTTTGCGTACCCCTGATAAATACACCAAACTTGGCGGTAAAATACCAAAAGGTGTTTTGCTGGTAGGCCCTCCCGGAACAGGCAAAACCCTTTTGGCTAAATCAGTTGCAGGCGAAGCACATGTACCTTTCTTTTCTATCTCCGGATCCGATTTCGTTGAAATGTTTGTTGGTGTTGGAGCTTCCCGTGTGCGTGATTTATTCAAACAAGCCAAAGAAAAATCACCGTGTATCATTTTCATTGACGAAATAGATGCCATCGGACGCGCCAGAGGAAAGAATCCCGCCACAGGCGCCAATGATGAAAGAGAAAATACGCTGAATCAATTGCTTACTGAAATGGATGGTTTTGGAACCAACTCAGGTGTAATTGTCTTGGCAGCTACAAATCGCGCAGACATTCTTGATAGGGCTTTGATGCGGGCTGGCCGGTTTGATCGTCAGATTTATGTTGAATTACCTGACCTTGAAGGCCGTAAAGAAATCTTTGATGTACATATGCGTCCTTTAAAGTTGGATGCCAATGTCGACAAGAACTTTCTCGCAAAACAAACACCGGGTTTTTCAGGTGCTGATATTGCCAATGTTTGTAATGAAGCTGCACTTATTGCAGCAAGACACGACCATGAAGTGATTGATAAGCAGGATTTCATGGATGCAATCGACCGCATCATTGGAGGATTAGAGAAAAAAAATAAAATCATCTCTCCTTCTGAGAAAAAAGTAGTTGCTTACCATGAAGCAGGTCATGCTACCGCAAGCTGGCTACTGGAATATGCCCACCCTTTGGTAAAAGTAACAATTGTTCCCAGAGGTAAATCGCTTGGTGCAGCCTGGTATCTTCCCGAAGAACGATCTATCACTACCTATGAACAAATGTTCGATGAGCTGGTTGCCACCTTAGGGGGAAGAGCTGCTGAACAAGTTATCTTTGGAAGAATTTCTACCGGTGCACTTAACGATCTCGAAAAAGTTACAAAGCAGGCTTATGCCATGGTTACTTATTACGGATTGAGCAAAAAAGTTGGCAATATCAGTTATTACGACTCTACTGGACAACAGGAATATGCTTTCAATAAGCCTTTTAGCGAAAAAACAAGTCAGGTAATAGACGCTGAAATAAGCGAGATAGTAGAAACTGCTTACAAAAAAGCTGTCGAAATATTAAGCGAAAACAAAGAAGGTCTAACCAAACTTGCATTAAAATTATTGGAAAAGGAAGTAATTTTTAGTGAGGACCTCGAAGCAATACTTGGCAAAAGAAAATGGATGCCAGAGGAAATTCTTACCGAAAAGAAATCAACGAATGGAATCAGTGAAGCTGTTTTTCCAGCTGAAGAATCAGCAGAAACAGAGCAACCCACAACAGAACCATCATTACCGTCTTAATCATTCCAATTGACTTGACACAATGAAAGACAGCACACCAAAAGAGCAAATTCTGAGTAAAGTCAGAAATGCGTTGATCGAAAAAACAGATAACCCTTATCACGAAAATGAGTATAGTGGTGAAGTGTTGCGCATTACTGATCCAACAGAAGAGGCAGAGGTTTCCTTTGCCCGTGAACTCATCACTGCAGGTGGAAACTTTATTTATTGTGAAAACGAACGAAGCTTTATAGAATACCTCAACGAGCTTATTCTTGAAAGGGATTGGACTGCCATTTGGTGCCAAAGTGAAAAGATAAACAATTTACTTTCAGTAGGCGAAATACCTCATTACAAGAATCAACCTGCCGAAAATGAAAAGATTGTGGGCCTTACTACTTGCGAAAAATTAATCTCAAGAACAGGAACAATTCTTGTTTCTGACATTGATTGTGGTAGCCGAAGCACATTCTCATTTCCAGATATCCACCTTGTTATGGCTTATTCATCACAGGTTACTGATACTCTGAAAACTGCTTTTTCTGATCTAAAAATTAAATATCCGGAAAAACTTCCGCCACAAATTACAGCAATTACTGGCCCAAGTCGTACTGCTGACATTGAAAAAACACTTGTCAAAGGCGCACATGGCCCCAAAGAGTTATATGTGTTCATGATTGATGACCTTTAAAAGGATATAACAATCCTGAATAATAGTCTTTGGAAGTTTTTTAATATGTTTGCAGTTTATAATAGACTTTTATACCTGTAGCATGGCAATTACCAATTTAGTTACCCGTACCTTATATGGACTCCTTTTTGCTGTCATTATGGTTGGGTCTATTATTTACGATCAGGTTTTATTTGCCTTTATCATGTTTGTTTTCTGCCTTATTGGGGTCTCTGAGATGGCAAAATTGCATCCAAAATATAAATTCCACAATTTCGACAAATTGCTCTTCTCAATAAGTAGTTTGCTGGTTTTTATACCTTTAACTTTTGTAGCACTTGAGTTTTCAGAAAGCAAAATATTGTTGTTGACTTTAATAGGATTACTATTACCTTTTATTCATGGTCTTTTTTCCAAAAAAATTCCTTTTTCGGAATTAGCTCTTGTTCATTGGTCATCTATTCTTTTTGTTGCTTTTCCAGCTGGGCTGATGTTTTTTTTCTTTAACGAAAACGTAACCGGACTTATGGCAGGACCCTATTTATTGCTTGCTGTAATCATGTTTATCTGGCTCAACGATATTTTTGCATACCTTGTTGGCTCACAATTTGGAAAAACGCGGTTGTTTGCAAGAATCTCTCCAAAAAAAAGCTGGGAAGGAAGTATTGGTGGGTTGTTCTTCACGCTGCTTTCTGCCTATTTACTAAGCGTGTTTACTGATTGGATTTCTATGAAAGACGCATTATTGATTGCTTCAATCATTGTAATTTTTGGCAGTTTGGGTGATTTAATAGAATCAATGATGAAACGAGAGGCAAATGTTAAGGATTCCGGAAAAATTCTTCCCGGTCATGGCGGAGTTCTCGATCGGTTTGACGCCACATTTTTTGCTGTTCCTTTTGTGTTTATTTACCTGATATTGATACAATAAAATGCATATTCACTACGAAGGTTATAAAATTATTGGCATTACAGTGCTCTTTCTGGCTGTCATTTTGACTGTTGTAAATTTTATCTTCCCAATGCAGTCGGTTTTTCATTTGATATTATATGTTCTAGCAACCAGTCAGATGATTTGGACAATCAGCTTCTTTCGTGTCCCTCATCGTAAAGCATTCAGTTCTGGCAATACCATTTATTCATCAGCAGACGGAACAGTTGTTGTTTTTGAAGAAGTATTTGAGTCAGAGTATTTTAGAGATAAAAGGATGCAGATTTCTGTTTTCATGTCACCCTTCAATGTGCATGTCAACTGGTTTCCGATGAATGGAAAAGTTGTCTATACAAAGTACCATCCTGGAAAATTTTTAATTGCAAACCATCCGAAATCTTCTCTTGAAAATGAACGTAATACAATTGTTATAAAAGATGAATCAGGACGTGAAGTTTTGGTGCGACAAGTAGCTGGAATGATGGCGCGTCGTATTATTTGCTTTTCAAAAAGTGGTGACATTGCAAAAATAGGTGAAGAATTTGGCTTGATAAGGTTTGGCTCCAGGGTTGATTTTTATTTACCCCTCGATGCTGAGGTGAAAGTTAAAATCGGTGATAAAGTAAAAGGAATTACGACTGTGCTCGCAACGTTTCAAATATAATTGCGTAATTCGCTCAAATCCGTAATTTCAAGTGTAACATCCTCATTATGGTCAATTCCCTCCGGATTGAAAAACACCTGATCCATGCCAACATTTTTAGCACCAATAATATCCACTTCCAGACTATCACCTATCATAAGGCTTTCGGTGACTGAGGCATCTGCTTTTCGCAAGGCATAGGTAAATATTTCAGGATCAGGTTTTTTTACCCCTGCTTCTTCAGAAGTAACAATCTCTTTAAAAAATGGCTTTAATCCGCTTGAAACAAGCTTGATATGTTGAACTTCTTCAAAACCATTTGTGATTAAGTGCAAATTGTATTTTGGTTTTAAGTAGGTTAAAATCTCAATTGCATCAGGGAACAAATACACATTTCTTGGGGAATGATACAAGTAATATGCTGAAAGATTCTCAGCGAGTTCGTCATCCTCAAATCCAAAATCACGCATGGTATCTGCAAACCGAAGACTGCGAAGCACTTCTTTTACAAGATTCCCCTCCCTGTATAATGACCATAGCCGGTCGTTATGAATATGATAGGCATCAATAAAATGTTCTCCATCAGGAACACCTTTCTCCCCTAACGCAAACCGATGAAACATGTCCAGCAAAGTATGGTTTGCACTTGCTTCGAAGTCCCATAGGGTATGGTCAAGATCGAAAAAAATATGCTTATATAATTTTTTAAACATTGAGCCCCCTCCGATAACTACCATTTTCAAGCGGCACTACAATATCGAAGGTGGGTTGTTAAATTAAAGTGGGTTAATTTTTGGTAAGTCAACGTGAG
>PHDU01000055.1 GCA_002842755.1 Bacteroidetes bacterium HGW-Bacteroidetes-1
AAGCTGTTGCTGATAATTCTGAAACATTAGAAAACTATAGAGAAATTCAATTACGGTACAAAAAATTGATTAACCTACAATATTTTTAAACAGAACCTTAAAAATCAATATTGGATTGAACCAAATAGTCACCTGTATTCAGTTCGTAAGCCAACAGATTTCCATAACCGGCTCTGTTGATCATATAGACCCCATTATCGAGGTCAATGAAATGATAGGAAGGTGATTTTATCACATGATCCAAAAATTCAAGATTCACAGGGGTGTGTCCGTGTATAACTTTTTTATGACGGATTTTTGAAGGGACAACATCAAAATCTTTGGTCCAAAGCATTGCATAGGAATCAGACAAAGGGTCATCGATGCTGAAATTTAAACCTGCGTGAACAAGAATATGTTTTTCCAATTCAAAATAAAGTTTTGTTTCGCGCATCCATTGGATATATTTTTCAGGTATTTCAGAAGTATATTTTGCTCCAAAACTTTCCAAAGTGTCAATACCTCCATGCATTTCCCAGATGGACTGCGTCTTGGTTTTGACCTTAATTCCCAGAAACTTTTTTTTCTTTTTATCCTCTTCCCATGCGCGGATGCAAAAATCTTCGTGATTACCTAAAAGAAGTTTTATGGTGTATTCTTTCTTTTGTAATTCCATAATAAAATCGAGTACGCCTTTGCTGTCGGGACCGCGATCGATATAATCTCCAAGAAAAAACAACTCATCCTTTTTCGATGGCTTAATCAGGTTATCAAAAAGGCTTCGCAATGTCTTGCTGCAACCATGTACATCGGGAATTACCCATCGATTGTTCATTCTTGATTGGTTGTGTTGTTGATTGAGAGTGACAAAATTAACATTTAAAACATGCAACTTCATAACGACGCTCAGAAATTTCGCAAATCAAAAAAGGCAAAAAGAAATGTCAGATAATGTGTGCATTTCTTTTTGCCTTTTAAGCAAAGAAAAACTCAGTAGTTATTTTGATTTTCCCTGATTTGCGACGGCTTCCATGAGTTTTTTTATTTCATCAGGATCGCCAAGGAAATAGTCCTTTTGTAAATTCATTGCATCGTCAAACTCGAAAACATAAGGCACAGCTGTTGGAATGTTGAAAGCGAGAATTTGTTCTTCGCTCATGTTTTTGAGGTGCATCACCAATGCGCGCAAACTATTGCCATGGGCAGCAACAAGGATTTCTCCATGCTTTTTTAAGGATGGTTTAATATCGTTGTTCCAATAGGGGATCATACGATTAATCACATCTTTCAGCGATTCGGTCAGTGGCAAATCAAGAGGATCGACCCCTTCGTAGCGCCTGTCGGTGCGAGGATTACGCTTGTCCTCATCATGCAGTGGTGATGGAGGAACGTCAAAGCTTCGCCGCCAGAGGAGCACCTGCTTGTCACCATATTTTGCAGCTGTTTCAGCTTTATTCAAGCCCTGAAGTTCCCCGTAATGTTTTTCATTCAGCCGCCAGTGTTTCACTTCGGGGATAAACATCAAATCCATTTCTTCCAAAACCAGCCAAAGCGTTTTTATGGCACGGGTGAGATAAGAAGTGTATGCCATTTTGAAGTCAAATCCTTTTTCTTTTAGGATTTTTCCGCCTTTTCGGGCTTCATCAACGCCGGTTTCAGAAAGCGGAACATCCGTCCAGCCGGTAAATACATTCAATTTGTTCCATGTGCTTTCGCCATGACGAATTAAAACTAATCTTTTCATGAATACTTTTTTTATAATGATAACCTGGTTTTGATCTGCACTGAAATATTTTATTTTGCAAATTTAGTAATTATCGACCAAAGGCGTGTTAAATTTGTAGCATGAAATCAGTCACAATTCCGACTTTTCTTCGGATTTTTTATCCGTCTTTGCTATGGCAAATGCCTACGGGAAACAAGCGTCTTTATCTGACATTTGATGATGGACCACATCCTGAAATCACACCATCTGTGCTTGATCTGCTTGATCAGTTCGATGCAAAAGCTACTTTTTTTTGTGTGGGTGAAAATGTGTTGAAATACCCTGAAACTTACCAAATGGTAATCGAAAAGGGTCACTTGACCGGTAATCATGCGTATAATCATCTGAATGGATGGAAAACGCCACTCCTGAAATATTACGAAAATGTGAACCATTGCCGCGATTACGTGGACTCAAAATGGTTCAGGCCTCCTTATGGCCGTATCACACCTGCTCAGATTCAGACACTTAAAAAGGAATATTCCATTGTGATGTGGACTATTCTTAGTTATGATTTTGATAAGGATACGAATCCGGAACAATGCACGGATTATGTTCTTGAAAGCCTTTCCGACGGTGCGATTATTGTTTTTCACGACAGTGAAAAAGCTGCAAGAAACATGCTTCCGGCTTTGAAAAACGTGCTTGAAGTTTGCAGCAATATGGGTTATCGTTTCATGAGGATTGACGAATAGAGGTATTCTTTTACCCTCCTTTTATCTCTTAATTACACGAATTATTGAGCTGAATAGTATAAAGAAAGCAAGATGAATGCATGTAAATAGCAGGATTTTTTTTTGTTTCTACGGCACGCTTTTTGCAACTGATTCTGTGTTTAACCTCTTAAAAAACAATGCCATGATCAAATACAAAACATCACAGGCTGATCTTGAAAGCAAGAAGGGCCTGTACTTTGAAATAGGAATGGTACTTAGCTTAATATTGGTATTTTTTCTGTTTCAAATCAAAACACCAACACGCACACGCGACATCTCCTCCAATTTTACTGAAATGAAACTCATCGAGGAAGAAATGTTAAATACAGAACAGCCAAGTACTCCTCCACCTCCAGAGTTGAAACCTCAACAATTTTCAATGCTTAAGATTGTTGAGAATGAGAATGAAAATGTTACGGATATTCTGATTCAGGCTGAAATAGATCAGAAAACGATTATTCCTGAGTATATTCACGTGGAAAGAAAACTGAAGGAGGAACCGGAAATTATTGAAAAGCAGATTTTCACAATTGTTGAGCAGCAACCGGAATATCCCGGTGGAGAGCGTGAGCGTATTCGCTATTTCAATGAGAATCTGAAGTATCCTCCCGCAGCGCGTGAGTTAGGGATAATGGGGACCGTGTACATAAGTTTCGTAATTGAACCTGATGGTAGTATTTCGAATGTAAAATTACTACGTGGAATAGGAAGTGGTTGTGATGAGGAAGCAATGAGGGTAGTAAGCGGAATGCCTAACTGGATTCCTGGTAAGCAACGCAACAGAGCAGTCCGTGTGCAATTCACTTTGCCGGTTCGCTTCGCATTGCTGTGAAAATTATTTCGCATCTTTGCAGTATAATGTAGCGTATGAAACTATCCCCTGGCTTAATTTCCTTTTTCTTTGTTTTGCTTATTGCCGGGTTTTTAAGCAGATGTGCCAATCCCGTGATGCCCATTGGAGGAGCTAAAGATACAACACCACCAACAGTGTTGAATTCAAAACCTGACAATTATTCTGTTAATTTCTCCGGTAGAGTCATCACGATTGTATTTGATGAATTTATAAAGCTGGATAAAATAAATCAGCAAGCGCTGATATCCCCTCCAACAGAGACCAATCCCGAGTTTAGATTAAAAGGGAAATCACTACAGGTTCGTTTTGGAGAAGATCTTAAACCAGAAACTACTTACACCATTTTCTTTGGAAATGCAATTGTTGATCTCACCGAGTCGAATCCACTTGAAGGATTCAATTTTGTATTTTCTACAGGTAACGTGCTCGACTCCATGTCTCTTGCCGGACATGTGCGTTTTGCCTTTGATGAGAAAGCGGGTGAAGGTATTTATGCCTTACTCTATAGGTATGTTTTGGATACTATTCCTGTTGATTCATTGCCTTTTAAGAGAAAACCTTATTATGTTGCACGTGCTGATAAAAAAGGAATGTTTCGGTTCAGAAATCTTAGAAACGAGGCCTATTTGATGTTTGCTCTTGAAGATAAAAACAGCAACTTTTTTTATGATAAAGGAGGAGAGGCATTAGCGTTTACTGATCTTTTGGTTAGGCCTGAATTCATTGCCGAAACCAGAAGAATGAATAAGGTAACAGAAGACACGCTTGGTCATTTAATGCATGACGATCATGATCTCCTCGAAGAAACGGATGTTAAGACAAGAGATTCATTGATGCGCGTATCAGATAAAATTGCAGATTCTTTGGATTTTATGAAATTAGCAAAACATGACCTTGCACTGTTTTATGAAATTGATTCAACCCAGCGTTTGATGCGGTCAGAAACAGTAAAAAAAGGACTTTTACGTTTTGCCTTCAGGTATCCTGCTTTATTGGTTGAAGTTGAACCACTTGAAAATTTACCTGATTCATTTGGTTTAATAAAGCAATACAGCCGATATGCTGATACCCTTAATTGGCATTTTCGTGATAATGTGCTTGATTCATTAAAAATTACAGTGAAGTTCGATACACTCATCAATGACACCTTGCATTTAGCATTAACGCCGCGTAGTGGAGGTGTACAAAAGCGTTCTTCAAAAGATATCCAAAAGGAAGGTGTTCTGACTTTTTCCAGCAAGGCTGAAGGAAGAAAGCTGGATATCGGGGACAAACTACTGCTAACTTTTACAGAGCCTGTCATCCATTACCAAATGCGTGATACAAACCGATTTATTGCAAATGAAGATACGCTTTACAATCAACTTAAATTCTTAAAATTTGATAGCATAGGCTTACAATATTTATTGGATGTACCTGATTTTGAGCCAGAAAAATCGTATAGCATTTTGTTGCCTGATTCTGTTTTCTTTGGTTTGAACGGTGCAGTAAATGATACGATTGATCTGAAATTCCGTGTTCCTGCCGTGAGTGATTACGGAAATATGTTTCTTGAAATTGTGAATGAAAATAAAGAATCTCTCATTATTCAATTGTTAGGCCAAAAAGAAAATGTATTGGAAGAGCGATTTGTCAATGCAACTGAAAAACTTGTTTACTACAATATGAAGCCCGGTAAATACAGAATTAAGGCCATTTTCGATCGCAATAAAAACAAACGCTGGGATACGGGTGATTGGACAAAACGTATCCAGCCTGAAAGAGTTGCTTATTTATTAAAAGAATTAGAAATCAGACCTAACTGGGATCTGGAAGAGGTTTGGGATATAAACGAATCAAAACCTGAAAGCAAATAAAACAATAACTGCTTTATTCTTTGCACTTGTTAACGCATTTTATGATCTCGGAGAGCGCTTCGTTCTGAAGCGAATAGTAAATCTTCTTGCCGTCTCTGCGTGAATCCAGAATACCTTTATTTTTCATGATATTTAAGTGGTGCGATGCAGCTGCCTGCTCAATATCTAGGTACAAATATATTTCAGTCACACTTAGCTTTGCTTTTTCTGAAAGCATCTCGATGATGGCAATCCGTGTTGGATGAGCAATTGCTTTTAGTCTCCCGGCTAATTGTTCAAGTTTGGTGGCATTAAGGACTAAAGTTTCCATTTTATTATTGTATTTCTGCAAAAATAAGCATTACTGTTAATAAATAAACAGTAACATATATAAAAAATTGCATTATTAAATAATATAGAGTGGGTCTAAATAAAGAACCATCAAAAGGAAAGAAATCAAAGATAATTCTGAGTCAAACTATTGAATTTCAACCACCTCAAGATTGGAAAAAGAAAATGTTATTCCATCAAAAAGACCCTTGTCGCTAAGCTTAAGCTGCGGAATTACGAGTAGAGCCATAAAAGATAATGTCATAAATGGTGCATGTAGTTTTGAACCAGTTTTTTTCGCAAGTGCATCAATAGATTCGTAGGAGATTGCCACTTCATAACCGTCTTTTTCTGACATCAGTCCGGCCACAGGCAATGGTAAAACTTTTTCTTCGGAATCACAAACTGCGGAAACGCCACCACGTACATCAACAAGCAAGTTAATAGCCCTGATTATACTTTCATCATCTGCACCAACAGCAATAATATTGTGGCTATCATGAGCAACAGTCGATGCAATTGCTCCGGTCTTAAATCCGAAATTCTTTATAAAGGCTATTGCCGGTTTGGCTTTCTGATATCTGTTAATGACAACCAGCTTTAAATAATCCTTATCTGTATCACCCATTAAAAAACCATCTTTTATTGCTGTTTTGTCAATAATTGTTTGGGTAATTAACTGGCCTTCCAGCGCTTCAATGATACGGATCGGGTTTCCATTTGATTTAATCTGAATGTCGGCTACAGTAATTTTGTCTGTAAGAAACTGATTTGGGGTTTCCGCATTTACAGAATTTATCTTTGTTTTACCATGTTCTGCAACGAGCAACCCATTCACATAAGTTTGTAAAACATTGAAATCTAATAAATTATCCACAATAATAAAGTCTGCGTGATCTCCTTCCTGCAACAAGCCAACATCGAGTTTATAATGATCAACAGGATTAAGAATACAACTCTGAAGCACACGCATTGGATCGAATCCTTTTGCAATGGCCCTTTTTACGAGCAGATTGATATGTCCGCGAACAAGATCATCGGGATGCTTATCGTCGCTACAAAACAAAACCTTGTCAGGATGGTTTTCCATTAAACCAATTAAAGTATCAAAATTTTTGGCTGCACTTCCTTCCCTGATTTGGATTTTCATGCCATATTTGATTTTTTCGAGTGCTTCCTCCATGGTAAAACATTCATGGTCTGTAGTTATGCCAGCGGATATATATTTTTCAACATCTTCACCTATCAAACCGGGAGCATGTCCATCAACAGGTTTACCATATTTTTTTGCAACCGCTATTTTTGCCAGCACTTCCGGATCTTTGAAAATAACCCCCGGATAATTCATCATCTCGGCCATATATTTTATTTCAGGCCTTTGTAGGAGATTTTCCATAGCATCGACACCAAGAATGGCTCCTGCAGTCTCGAAATTTGTTGCCGGAACGCAGCTGGAGGCACCAAAATAAAATTTAAAAGGTATCTTTTTACCATTTTCAATCATATATTCAATCCCGCTGATGCCAAGCACGTTGGCAATTTCATGCGGATCGGAAACGGTTGCCACAGTTCCGTGAACTACAGCCAAACGGGCAAATTCTGAAGGAATCAGCATTGAGCTTTCTATATGAACATGAGCATCAATCAATCCCGGAAGGATGTATTGATTATGATGTGTTTCTTCACGAACAATGGATTGGATTCTCCCCTCTTCAATAGTCAAAGTTCCAGAGTAGATTTCACCTCTGCGCAGATCAACAATTTGTCCGCTTATTTTGAAAGAGCGATTTGTATTCATAATGGCATTTGTTTTGGGCAAAGATAATGCTTTTGCAAAAGGATTAAAGTGCATTTCCCAACCTTCGGCCGGCATATACTGTACGTGGGCTTCCTGGCCCGTATGTATAACCTGGATCGCGAAACAAACCACTATGATTCAATAAAACAAAGCAGAGGGTTGAGCACTTTTTAGCGATCTTTGCAACTTCAAACGAAAAAGATGAATCGCTATCTCGACATTCATTCCTATTTGCATCGTGTTGGATTTGCTTTCAGGGCGTTGCAAAGCAAGAATTTCAGAATGTTTTTCTTTTCCGGGATGCTGTCATTAATGGGTACTTGGATACAAAATCTGGCGTTGGGTTGGTTGGTGTACCGATTAACGGATTCGGCATTTTATTTAGGACTGGTAGGTTTTGCAGGCCAGATACCAGCTTTGTTTTTTGCCCCTTTAGCGGGAGTTTATGCCGATAGAATGAACCGCAGGCAGATACTTATCCTAACGCAGATTGTGCCGATGGTACTGGCTTTTGTGCTCTCCTATTTGGTTTGTTTCGATAAAATTCAAATAAGTTTGGTCCTGATAATTGTCGTTATCAATGGGTTTGCATTGGCTTTCGACACGCCTTTTCGACATGCTTTTCTATTGGAAATGATTGGAGACAGAAAATTACTTATCAATGCAGTTGCCCTCAATTCAACGCTTGTAAACACAGCACGTTTCATTGGTCCAACAATAGGTGGAATTCTGATTGCGCTCTATGGCGAAGCTTTTTGTTTTTTTGTAAATGGTTTTTCTTTCCTGGGGATGATAATTGCCCTGATGTCGATGAAAATACCCCGTTTTATAAAAAAAACGGGCAACAAATCTGTTTTTAGTGACTTGAAGGAAGGTTTTCTTTACACTTTCGATTTCAAACCAGCACGTTACATGATTTTACTTGTGATCATGACAAGTATTTTTGGACTTCCGTTTCAGGCATTTTTGCCTGTTTTTGCACGTGATATTTTATCTGGAAATTCACAATTACTCGGTTTTCTGACAGGAGCTGTTGGTGCAGGTGCTCTAACAGGGGCGTTTTTTCTTGCCTCGCGTGACTCAATAAAGAGTATTCCAAATATTATTCGCTTTTCGGCCTTCCTTTTCGCTTTTGGTCTTGTAAGCTTCAGTCTTTCTCAAACAATCTGGCTTTCCATGGTTATT
This sequence comes from Bacteroidetes bacterium HGW-Bacteroidetes-1, assembly GCA_002842755.1. Taxonomy (GTDB): domain Bacteria; phylum Bacteroidota; class Bacteroidia; order Bacteroidales; family F082; genus JALNZU01. The sequence continues at coordinate 8,462 of PHDU01000055.1, forward strand.
CTTTTCTTCAGTGGATTTGGCATGATTGTACAATTTGCTGCCACAAATACGCTATTACAAACTGTGGTTGATGAGGACAAAAGAGGTAGAGTGCTCTCCTTTTACAGTATGTCATTTCTTGGTTTTACACCAATTGGAAGTCTGATGCTTGGTACGATTGCAAAATACATCGGGGTCCCTTATACATTTACCTTAGCAGGTATTGCATTACTTCTGGCTGCAGGAATGTATAATACGAAACTTTCGGCAATAAAAAGAATACTTTCCTGATTTCAACGTAATCTGATCCAATCAATCCCGGATCTTCTGAAATGTATATTCTGGTTATCCTCCATCCATCAATGATTGAATTAAGACTCTTTTCTATAATGTATCTGGTTCGGGAATCAAGCAACGGTGGCTGCAATGGCGTTAATCTCAACAAGTAATTCATGATGGAGGAGGCTTACCGGAACAACGGTTCGTGAAGGTTTGTAATGGCCAAAGAATGCTGCATACACATCATTTACTTTTGGCCATAAAGCAATATCTGAAATATAAACCGTGCATTTAAGAACCTGATCTTTGTTGCTTCCGGGTGCTTCTACTACCGCCAGCATATTTCCCAAAGCTCTGTTTAACTGTTCTTCAATGCTTCCATGAACAGGTCTCCCTGTTTCCGGGTCAATGGATAGCTGGCCTGAAACAAAAATCAAACCTCCACTAATTAAACCTTGAGCATAGTGCCCTGCAGGTTGAGGCGCGGTTTTCGTCGATACTTCTTTCATACTATGTTGATTTGAGTTAGATACTTTTGTTTAATTCACCGTCTTTTTAGTTGGATTAGCAGACTGTTTTGTTTGCTTAAAACTCCAATAGAAGGTGTCTTTTTTAGCTCTGAAATAGAATCTGTAAAAGGAATCCCTTTCTTATTGGATGCAAAACAAATATTAAAATGTTCCATGAATAGTACCATGCCCAAACTTTATTTTTTTATTTATAGTATGAGTATTAGGGCAATACTTTCGTTTAATCTTGTTAATTTTACGAACTAATATAAAATCAATCTATTATGCCTAATAGCGCTAAAACCATATTTGTTCTTGATGCCGGTGGAACAGGCTTTAAATTTTCTGCTGTTCGTGATGGAAAAGAGGTAATACCTCCGTTTACTGTTTCATCCTCAGCAAATACACTCGATGAGGTGCTGCAGAAAATGATAGATGGTTTCAAAACCGTTCAGCAACTGGCTGCCGTTGAACCAACTGCAATCAGTTTTTGTTTCCCGGGACCAGCCGATTATGAGAATGGAATTATTGGAGATCTGGAAAACCTTCCTCATTTCAGAGGAGGAGTTGCGCTCAAAGCAATGCTGGAAGAACTGTTTCATTGTCCTGTTTATATCAATAACGATGGTGATCTTTTTACCTATGGAGAAGCATTGGGAGGCCTTCTTCCTGAAATAAACAAATTATTGGAACAACAAGGAAATCCTAAACGCTTTCAAAATTTATTGGGCGTGACTCTTGGAACAGGATTTGGGGGAGGAATTGTGCTGAATGGAAAACTCCTGCATGGAGATAACTCAGCCGGGGGTGAAATAAACAGGATGCGTAATCTGCTTTTTCCACAGACCAGTGCAGAGGATAGTGTTTCAATCAGGGCCGTTAAGAGGGTTTTTTCGCGTGAAGCGGGTATTGATTTGGCTGCTTGTCCTGAACCTTTTGGAATTTATGAAATTGCTATGGGTCGTAAAGACGGGAATCAAAAAGCAGCCATACAAGCCTGGGATGATTTGGCAAAAGCTTTGGCTGATGCTATTGCAAATGCACTTACACTTGTTGATGGACTTGTCGTAATCGGAGGAGGATTATCAGGGGCATGGCCTGTGTTTATGGATCGTTTGGTTGGTTATATGAATCAGCCGTTTAGCGATTTACAGGGTCGGGAAGTAGATCGTCTTGAGATAAAAACATTCAACCTTCAAAATGAAAAAGAACTCATTGGATTTACTGAAAAAACAGGTGACATGGTTAGAGTTCCAAAGATAGATCGTGAATTGTGGCTGTGGTTTGATCCAATCAAAAAGTCGGGTGTTGGAATAAGTCGCCTTGGAACTTCTTCTGCTGTTGCCGTGGGCGCTTATGCGTATGCTATTGATCAGTTGAAAGATTCTATTTAAGCCATTTAGAGGACTTAATGCTGATAAAAAAGTCTTTCCTTTGATTTCGAAATTGTTTTTTTTTCGAGCAATTTGTTGGTTTTGTAAAAATACATTGCATTGCTGTTTCTGTTTTTTAGAAACCAGCGAAAGAATCATTTCAACTTATCACATGATTGAATTTTGTAGCAAGATCGATCGAGGGATGTGTTCTTTGCAATGAAAACAGTTGTAAAGAAAAAATCTTGCTATTTTTGTATATCCTATTAACAATATGAACCAGAAAAAGCCTTTCAAATCAGCTTTGTCAGTAAATGACGGTATCGAAAAACCCGATAGCATGAATCAGACAGCTATTGAACGATTGAAGTCATTAAAGAAAAATATACTGCCTTCCGGTCGTTATGTCGAAGGAATACTGAAAGGTGATATTGTGATGTTAAGTCAGGCTATTACGCTCATTGAGAGCGCCCTGCCCGGCCATCAGCAAGTAGCTCAGGAAGTTATTGCTGCCTGTCTGCCTCATTCAGGAAAGGCTGTACGACTGGGAATTACAGGTGTACCCGGTGCAGGAAAAAGCACTTTTATAGAGGCATTGGGAATGTTTCTTGTGAATCAACACAAAAAAATTGCGGTATTGGCTATCGATCCCAGCAGTCAACGATCGAAAGGAAGTATCCTTGGTGATAAGACCAGGATGGAACAATTGGCCAATCATCCCAAAGCATACATTCGTCCATCTGCAGCTTCCGGAACACTTGGAGGGGTGGCACGTAAAACAAGGGAAAGCATTATCCTGTGCGAAGCATCCGGATTTGATACCATAATTGTTGAAACTGTGGGAGTTGGGCAATCAGAAACAGCTGTGTTTTCGATGGTTGATTTTTTCCTTTTATTGCTTATAAGTGGTGCCGGGGATGAGCTGCAAGGAATTAAACGGGGAATTATGGAGATGGCCGATGGGATTGTTGTAAACAAAGCCGATGGTGACAATATTTTGAAAGCGAACCGGGCCAGATCAGAATGTGAAAATGCGCTTCATTTGTTCCCTCCGTCCGAATCTGGTGTGAATCCAAAAGTACTCACCTGCTCATCGCTCGAAAATGTGAATATTGATGGTGTGTGGCAAATGATCAGTGATTTTATTGCAGTAACGAAGGAAAACGGTTATTATGAAAAAAAACGTTTAGATCAGGCAGTTCAAATCATGCATGAAAGTATTGAAGGTCAATTAAAATCTCATTTTTATAACAATGAGTCCGTCAGAAACCTTTTGCCTGTTATTGAGCAAGCTATTCAGGAACAAAAAATGAGTTCATATATTGGAGCTATCCAGTTGTTTGAAGCTTACTTTTTGAATTTAAAAAAATAAGGTTTTTTAGCCTTGACTGGTGAAGCCTCTTCATTCATAACACATTGCAATCGATTGAAACTTCTCACTTTTTTCTTTAATTGATTACCTTTTTTTGAATTTGCAATGAGAAAGTTAGTTCTTAAGTCAGATTAGTGAACTATAATTATCTCCTAATCAATCGTATGGAGGCTTATTTGAAACGGTTTTAAATTCAATATGTGATTTCCCGTTTTTTCGTGTAAATTCCCTGTAATTGGTACCTTTGTTCCTTATAATTATGTGTTTAGAAAAATTTAAAACATGAATGAATTCACCTCGATGAACCCAAATCCATTGGTTCAGTACCTTAATAAGCCTGCGCATGAATTTACCCGTTCTGATTTGATGCGTTATATCGAAGACCATGATATCGAAATGATTAATTTTAGATATGTTGGTTGGGATGGCAGGCTGAAGACTTTGAACTTTATCATTAATAGTCGCGATCATCTGGAAAATATCCTCACATCCGGCGAAAGGGTTGATGGCTCAAGTTTATTTCCTTTTGTTGAAGCTGGCTCAAGCGATTTGTATGTAATTCCCAAATACCGAACAGCTTTCCGGAATCCGTTTGCTGATGTACCGACACTGGACTTGCTTTGCTCATTCTATGACCGGAACGGCAATCCTCTTGAAAACTCTCCGGAATATATTTTGAGAAAAGCCCATCAATCCATGCAGGATAAAACGGGTTTTACTTTTGAAACCATGGGAGAACTGGAATATTATATTATAAGCGAAGAGGAACCGCTGTATCCGGCAGTCAATCAAAAGGGCTATCATGAATCTTCGCCTTTTAATAAATATGGACAGTACCGCAGAGAAGCCATGCGTTTAATTGCCCAAAGTGGGGGGCAAATTAAATATGGACATTCTGAAGTTGGAAATTTTTCATTGGATGGAAAAGTATATGAACAAAATGAAATTGAATTTCTTCCCACAAATGTTGAAGATGCTGCTGATCAAATTGTAATTGCTAAATGGATTATGCGGACACTGGCTTATAAATATGGTGTCACAATTACATTTGCTCCAAAAATAACAGTTGGTAAGGCAGGAAGCGGGATGCATGTTCATACAAGAGTTATGAAAGATGGCAGAAGTGTGATGATAAAGGATGGCAAACTAAGTGATGAAGCCCGTAAAGCTATTGCCGGATATCTTACTTTGGCTGGATCTTTAACGGCCTTTGGCAATACCAACCCAACCTCTTATTTCAGATTGGTTCCACATCAGGAGGCTCCCACAAATATATGTTGGGGCGACCGTAACCGATCAGTATTGGTGCGTGTCCCATTGGGATGGTCAAATGCAAAAGATATGATTTCTGATGCTAACCCTGCTGAATCTTATGTCGCTAAGGACTTTAGTGAGAAGCAGACCGTTGAATTCAGAGCTCCGGACGGATCAGCTGACATCTACCTTTTGATGGCCGGTCTTACCGTTGCAGCAAGACACGGATTTGAAAGGGGTGATGCATTGGAATTTGCTGCAAAAACTTATGTGGACATAAATATCTTTGAAGAAGCCAATAAAAAGCGTCAGGAAGAACTCGAAAAACTACCTGCATCATGTATGGAATCTGCTGATGCACTTTTTCGTCATAAGGCAATCTATCAGAAATATGACGTATTTCCTGAAAGTATTCTCGATTTCATTATCGCATATCTGAGAAAGTATGATGATAAGAACCTGAGAAAAGAGTTGGGGAATGATGAGAAAAAGATTTTGCAACTTGTAACGCAGTATTTCCACTGCGGATAGTAAAAGAAACTGAGATATAAAGTTTTTTAATCTAATTCAATCTTTTCGTAAGTGCTCTTCTTTTTATACACTCTTTTGAGCCATCCTGGGAGTACAATGACGCCCATAAACAGGTAGGGATAGTAACTAATTAAACGCCAAAGCAAAGCCAGAGGAACAGCCCAGGCAAAATTTGGCAGGAAATTTCCTAAAAAATCGCTGAAGATAAACTCTGCGATACCACTTCCGCCAGGTGTCGGACTAACCAACAAAATGATCCACATTGTGAGTTGACGGGCATAAATTAGAAAATGATCTGCTAAACTTATATGACTGAAAAAGAATGCCATGAACATAAAATTTACTACCCAGTAACGGCCTGTCCAGGAAAAGAAGGTTGCAATAAAAGCTTTGACCCAATATGAAAATGATTTTCCTTTTAGTAGGATTGAAGTAACAATAAGTTGATTGGCAAGTTTTCGCATCCGCGTACGAAATCGACGAAGAAATGGTATCAGGAAAATCCATGAAAGTAACCATTTGAAAAAATAGGGATTAAAAAAAAGCGTGTAAGCTAAAAGTACAGTATAAATAAAGATAAAGCTATATCCTATGATTAGTCCTGCAACAATACCATCAGCAAAATCAGATTCAATATCAGGAAATATATTATTCCCATAAAGCAGATAGAGAACTGGTACCATCAGAATGAAAAAAACTTCGTCTAAGAATATTGCAGTTAGCACCACTGCAGTACTTTTACCAGAATTGACGCCCTCTTTGTAAAGAAAAAAAATGGCTGGTCCTGTGCCTCCCACTACTGATGGAGATACAGCCGAGCTAAACTCCCAAAGCATGATCACCTGAAAAGATTGTTTCCAGGTCAGCTCCCCATCGGTAAGTATTCTCAGGCGATACATATAGGCAATATCGCGTACAGCCATCATTGCAAATGCAGCCGATAATCCAAATAATGCAGCCCACGACCAGGAAAAAAAACCAAAGGCTTCCTGATCGAAATTACGGTATAGCATCCATGAAGCAACCCCCAATCCTATTAGAATTGGATAAATGATTCTTCCGGGGCGCAAGACTTTTCTGAGATCTTCCAATTTGATGCGTTATTTTGGCAAAAATACTAATAGGTTTATTCATTCCTTGTTAATCAATATAAAATATTGATATATAAATTGTTAACAAACTTTAAAATTATCTTTAAACGCCATAATGACATGCTTTAATTATATAAATCAGCCATAATGACATATTTTTCATGTAAAATTTAGTAAAATCTGCTTTGGTATGCAGTTTGAAAAAGGTTGGTTGTAAACATAATAAAATATAAAACCTAAAAAAAAGGAGGACAATACCATGAACATTATCAGATTTAATCCCCATCCCGTACAATTTTTAAATGAATTGATGGAAGATTTTGACAGAGGACTATCCTTTCGATCAACAGAAGGCAAAGGAATGATTCCTGCAGTTAACATTCGTGAAAGTGAAGATTCCTTCATTTTGGATATGGCATCGCCAGGAATAAAAAAAGAGGACTTCAAAATTAATCTCGACAACAATGTGCTCACAATTTCTTCGGAAAAAAATGAAAACCGGGAAGAAGCAAATGAGAGATACACCCGCAGAGAGTTTGAATTAAATGCGTTTAGCCGTTCATTCACACTGCCAAAGACAATTGATCTTGATAAGATCAAAGCTGACTACAATCAGGGCGTTCTTTCGGTAACATTGCCGAAACGAGAAGATGCAAAAGTAGCCATCAACAGAGAAATTGCCATCGCATAAGCTGTGGTTAATAGAATAAAAAAGCCTGCTTTTATCAAATTGCAGGCTTTTTTTTAAACATTTCATTTTGAATTGATATCTTTTCTTTTTTGAAGAATCAGGATTATAGACAACATTTTGAAAACAGGGGTTAAATCCTTAAAGACAATTTAAAACCGTATTTGAAACTTTATTCTACACAAACATTAGTAAGCTCAAGGCCATTATAGCCATTCCTGTAATAAGCCCGTAAATAGAAAGATGGTGCTCTCCATATTCTTCGGCGGCAGGAAGAAGCTCGTCAAGAGAAATAAAAACCATGATGCCAGCCACCATTGCAAAGAGTATCCCGAAGATGGCGGGACTCATTATAGGCATTAAGATTAAAAAACCCATCAAGGCGCCAACGGGCTCAGCCAATCCACTACTAAAAGAAAGCCAAAAAGCTTTTTTACGACTCCCGGTAGCAAAATAAATAGGCACTGATACAGCAATTCCTTCTGGGATATTATGAATGGCTATGGCCACTGCAATCGCAATACCAAGCCCGGGATCATGTAGTGCCGCAGTAAATGTAGCAAGCCCCTCCGGAAAATTATGAATACCAATGGCAAGGGCAGTGAACAGCCCGAGGCGTTTGAGCCTTTTATTTTTATTCAGCTGATTCATGTCTTCAACCCTTTTTATTTCATGTGGATTTTCAACATTAGGTATAAACCTGTCAATGATTCCAATAAACAAGATGCCTCCAAAAAATGAAGCAACCGTTACCCAGCTACCTGACAAGAGACCCATGTCTGTTACTAAAACGCTTTTCGCTTTGGTAAGAATTTCAACGAAAGAAACATAAATCATTACACCGGCAGAAAACCCCAGGGCTACAGATAGAAACTTGGTATTGGTGCGTTTAGCCAATAAAGCAATCAAACTGCCAATACCAGTTGAAAGGCCTGCGAAAAGCGTTAATGCAAAAGCTAGTAAGATGTTTTCGCTCAGGAATTCCATACTATCAATCTTTGTCGCTGCTGTTTTTCGGATTATTTCTTGAATAGGCAGCTCTTGTTTTTATTTTGAGCATTTCACGATCAATCACCAGGTTAGCAATAGCCTCTGCTCTTTGGTCGTCTGTGGAGCACATTAGTGCTTCATTGAACAATCTTTCGTTCACATCATGCCGATACATTAATGCACAAAGACGTTCAAAATCATGTATCAGCAGATCGATAATAAACAGCTTTAACTGCTGAAGCAATGTTTCTCTGTCAAGGTGCTGAAGTTTTGCAATATCAGCCGGTTCTATTGGCTGAATCGGATATTCCATACCATTGATTTTTTTGCAAAGATACATTGTTGATGCATATTGACAAGAAGAGGTTTTTAACTTCGCATCGATTGCCCATTTTTTCATAGGCTTGTAACTACTTTAATGCCTTAGCAGAAAGTAAAAAACAAGCAATTATTGAACCTTAAATACTTAAAAAGCTCAGTTTTTTCTACCTGTAAAAGTGCTCATGGTTGCATACACACCTAGTCCTTTGCCAACAAAAAAATCAAACAAGCGTGTTGGAAGAATTCCTTTTACAAAAGGAATGGCATTGACCATGAATGGCATCCTTACAAAAATCCGGTTGTACTCGATGGCTTTAATGATTTTATTAACTGCTCTTTCAGGTGATAATTTCGGGATAATGGCATTGGTTTTTACGCCATCGAACATGCCTGTATCTATATAACTTGGTGTAACTGTGGTAACTTTAATGCCTGTTTTAAGTTCTTCCATTTCTATCCGAACAGATTCGGACCAACCTAAAACTGCCCATTTGCTGGCTGCATAAACTGCCATCTTTGGGTTGGCCAACATTCCAGCTGCGGATGCAATGGTAACGATATGACCTGAACCTCTTGAAATCATTTCTGGTAAAAACGCCCTTGCTGTAAGCATACAACCCAAAACATTAACACCAATTGTCCTCTCAATCTCTCCTTCCAAATGCTCATGAAAGTACTTGCCGGATACTACGCCTGCGTTCAATATCAATATGTCCGGAGTTTTTTTTGACTCAAGTATTGTTTTTGCTGCACTCATAACGGAAATAGTGTTTGATACATCCACTGCACTTCCACTCACATGGTATCCTTCACCCTTCAAACTGGCAATGGTTTTTTCCAACAATTGCTGATTGATGTCCCAAATAATCAATTCACTGGCGCCTTTTTCAAGGGCTTTTTTACCCATTAACAAACCAATGCCTGAGGCACCGCCTGTAATCAGGACTTTCTTGTTGTTGAAATCACTCATATTAAAGATTCTTTTACTTTTGTATCGGGAATTATACTTTTTCAAACGTGAAAATTACATTTAATTCAATTCAAAACATGCAAAAGTTGAAGTTATTTATCTTGCTCGCTATTATCATGGTATCTTTTAATTCATTTGCCCAGCCAATAAATGCAGCAATCAATGATCCGGTTAGAAATCGCGAAGTTTTGGTCGATCTTCTTGACCGCAACGGTTTGGCTTCCGGCGAAATGGGCGAATTTTTTACCATAGATTATGAAGCCTATCAACCTGATACTGCTGTAATCGATGCCCTTAAACCATTACTTGAAGATATTCATATCACAATTGTACTTGGAACATGGTGTGGTGACAGTAAGGAGCAGTTGCCCCGCTTCATGAAAGTGCTTGATTTGACAGGTTTTAATCAAGAAAATCTTTTGATGATTGGCGTTGATTCACATAAAAAGGCACGTGAGATAGATGTGGATGTATTTGCAATAGAAAAGGTCCCTACTTTTATTTTTACACGCAATGAACGTGAGTTAGGCCGCATTATTGAAACGCCTTTGGATAATCTTGAAAAGGATTTGTTAGTGATCCTTAACAATGCTGAATCAGACGACTGATAACGTAAAAATTGTAACCAACTTCTCTTTCTTATGATAACGCACAATACTATTTTGGGCCTTAAAGATGACCTCTTAAGAGAACGGGGAGTTGTTAAAAATGTAGGTTTTGTACCCACAATGGGAGCACTGCATGAAGGACATCTTGAACTGATGCGCCGAGCTAAAGCTGAAAATGAAATCCTTGTAGTAAGTATCTTTGTGAATCCCATACAATTCAATAACAAAGAGGATCTGGCGAAATATCCCCGCGTGTTGGATACCGACAGCCAACTATTGGAATCAGTCGGTTGCGATTATCTTTTTGCCCCTTCAGAAATGGAGATGTATCCTGAACCTGACAACATAAATTATGATTTTGGATTGATGGGTGAGGTGATGGAAGGAGCTTTTCGTCCCGGACACTTTAATGGTGTTGCAATTGTTGTAAGAAAGCTTTTTGAAATTGTTGAACCACAAAGGGCGTACTTTGGCGAGAAGGATTTTCAACAGTTAGCAGTTATACAGCAGCTTGTGAAAATGTTCAATTTGCCCGTTGAGATTGTTTCATGTGCTATTGTCCGTGAAAATGATGGCCTTGCAATGAGTTCAAGAAATATGCGTTTAACTCCTGAAGAAAGAGCTGTTGCGCCAAAAATTCATCTTATTTTACAAAAAGCTGTTAAGCTACGCAATGTATTAAGTCCGGAAGAACTACGGCGCTGGACTTATGACCAATTGGAGGCAGTGGAAGAATTTAATATTGATTACGTTGAAATCGCCGATAGTGAATTACTTCAACCGATTCAGCATTGGAACGACTGCCCGGAATCAATTTTGTTCGTTGCTTTATTTCTCGGTAAAGTGAGACTAATCGACAATATGAGAATATTTTAATAATTTTGCAGTCTTTCTCTGTTGGAGTTGAGACACAAACCTCATTTGAATGAACATAGAAGTACTTAAATCAAAAATACACCGTGCTATCATAACACAGGCCGACCTGCACTATATAGGTAGTATTGCCATTGATCTCGATTTGATGGAAGCGTCCAATCTGATTGAAAACGAACGGGTTAATATTTATAATATCACCAATGGTGAACGGCTCGATACGTATGTCATCAAAGGAGAGAGGGGGAGTGGAATCATTTCTCTCAATGGTGCTGCTGCACGTAAAGTAGCAGTGGGTGATTTTATTATCATTGTTTCCTACGCAAGCATGGATTTTGAAGAAGCCAAAAGCTTTAAACCAACCATCATTTTTCCTGACGAGAATAATAAAATTAATCCCAGGTCTTGAAAAAAGTCATCCTTAATATTTTGAAGTATCTGGCATTTCTTTTATTAGGACTGTTTCTCTTTTGGTTAAGTTTTAGAAAATTGGATTTGCATGAAGTCTGGCAGGAGATACTTAATGCCAATTATTTTTGGGTAGGTCTAAGTGCAATTTTCGCTATTATATCTCATGTTTTCAGATCATTACGCTGGAATCTTTTGATTAACTGTATGGGATATAAAACAAGACTTTCAACTACTTTTTATGCACTTATGGTAGGATATATGGCCAATACTGCAGTTCCCCGGATGGGTGAATTCATGCGTTGTGGTGTTCTCTCGCGAAAAGAAAAAATTCCTTTCAACGCATTGTTTGGTACGGTCATTTCTGAGAGACTGTTTGACCTGATTGTACTGATGCTTCTGCTTTTAATTGTTGTATTTACGCAGTGGAGTCTTTTGGGTGATTTTGTAGTCCGTATGACGAAACCTTTTGCTGACCTGGTGATGTCAAATATTCTCTTGCTGGGCTTACTGACTTTTGTGGTTGTCATACTTTTAGTTGGGGCTATCGTGGTTTATATCCGCTTCAGGCATAAAATCAATACCTTACCTGGTTATCATCGTTTTCATGATCTAATTGCCGGCCTTACGCAAGGCATTCGCACTATTGATCGCATGAAACAAAAAGGACTGTTTTTAATGTACACATTTGTAATATGGTTTTTTTATGTATTGATGATATGGGCACCGTTTTTTATGCTTCCTGAGACCAGTGACCTTGATTTTATGGCCGGCATTACCGTACTTGCCATTGGGAGTCTTGGTATTGTCGCGCCAGTACCAGGCGGGGTAGGAGCTTATCATTTTATTGGAAAAGCGGTGCTGGTTGAATTGTATGCCATTTCAGGCAATGCTGCTGGAAGTTTTGTGGCTATTACTCATGCCGCCCAGACCTTGCTTAATGTTTTGGTTGGAGCTTTTGGATATCTTATGTTGTTTTTTATAGATCATAAACCGCCAAAGAATGAAAAATCTTGAAGTGATTCAAAAGCGCATTTATAATTGGGAAAGTATCGATCAAATGCTTTCGATCTGTCGTTTTCAGCATAAAAAAATTGTTTTCACGAATGGGTGTTTTGATATTTTACATCTTGGACATGTTGATTATCTGAGTAAAGCAGCCGATCTGGGCGATATACTTATCGTTGGTGTCAACACTGATGCTTCTGTTAGAAGATTAAAAGGTACCGAGCGTCCCTTAAATGATGAAATGGCAAGAACCATACTCATTGCTTCATTGCATTTTGTTGATGCTGTTATACTTTTTGACCAACCTACACCTTATGAGATCATTCAGTTGGTTCAACCTGATGTTCTCGTAAAAGGAAAAGATTACAAAGCCGATGAAATTGTTGGATACGATATCGTTACAAAAAAAGGAGGTAGTGTTGAAACCATTGAACTTGTTGAAGGTTATTCAACGTCTGGCCTTATCAATAAAATTCTAAGATCGTCCTGAGCTTTTATTCTATCTCTTTTTTTGACAAGTGATCTTATGTTGATTATTTCTAAATGAATAGGACAGGCATTTTATACCAAAGTGAATTATAGATGAATCCAAAAGCATTAATGGTATAATGCCGATGGATAGAAATGTTAGGCCAAAGTGAATTATAAATGAATTCAAAAGCTGTCATGGTATAATGCCGAAGGTTAGAAATGTTTATTGGGTCAATTACTTTTCCAAAAATGATTATTCAATTTGGAGCAACAACCCTTTAAGATAGGCGCCCTCCGGATGAAAGATACTCACTGGATGATCTGCAGACTGTGAATGATAATGTAAAATGCGAACTGGTCTTTGCGCTTCAATGGCCGCTGCCATCACAATACTTTGAAAAGATGACCTGTCAACAGCCTGCGAACAACTGAAGGTAAAAAGCAAGCCTCCATGGTCAATCTTTTTTATTGCTTCATAGTTGATATATTTATAACCTTGCAATCCTTTGTGCCTGCTGCTGTGATTTTTTGCAAATGCAGGAGGATCAAGAACGATGATATCAAAGTCGTTACCTTGAAGTTGCTCAAGGTATTTTTTTGCATCCTGACAAACAGATTGGTATTGGGTTGCCTGAAAACCATTCAGAAGAATATTTTTATCGCAAAGCTCAATGGCGCGTTTTGAGCTGTCAACTGAAACCACTGCGGTTGCGCCTCCTGCCAACGCATAAACTGAGAATCCACCGCTGTAACTGAAAGTATTGAGAACGCGCTTGTCTTTTGAAAGTGATCTCAACAATTGGCGATTATCACGTTGGTCAATAAAGAATCCTGTTTTTTGTCCTTTTTCCCAATCAACTGAAAAAGATAGTCCATTTTCAGTCACAGTGTTTTCGCTTGCCGCACCAAACAGATAATCATTGGTTTCAGCATCTTTGTTCATTCGACCAAGTGCTTCAGCGCTTTTATCGAAAACAGCTTCCAGTCTTCCTTGCATCACTTTTAATAAAGCGTTGCAAATAACTTGTTTTTGATGATACATCCCTGTTGACTGTGCCTGCAGAACAGCAGTTTTGCCATAAATATCAATTATTAATCCCGGTAATCCATCGCCCTCAGAATGTACAAGCCTGTATGCCTGAATTTCGGGATTATCGATAAGGCCCAATTGCTGCCGTAAACGCAATGCATCAAAGAGTTTTTCCTCAAAGAAGGCCTTGTCAATAATTTTACTATTAAAACTTAATAGTTTGACTTCAATCATTTCGCCTTCGTAAAAGCCGGTTCCTAAAACCTTATCCTGAAAATCACAGACAGTTACAATTGCCCCTGTTTTGATCCCTAATGGTTTTGTTTTTATTGCACCCGAAAAAATCCAGGGGTGAAATCTTTTAACAGCTTCTTCTTTGCCCTTTTGCAGGACGATTGTCGGATAAGAATCAGGATTATTTTGCATGATGCAAATTTACAATGTATGACATGCAAAATCATGAAAATTGTTTATATGTCTAAAATTTTATTCGCGCAATAGACAGTCTGGAAAACAATGTTAATTTAAGATTGAATGATTGTGATATTCACAAAGTTTGGCACACTTAATGGTAATATTTGTCATATTTCATTTGAAAAAATCCGTCAGTTTTAACCAAATAACTTCATTAAAATGAGAAATCAAAGATTTATCACCACACTTTTGGCAGTAGTCATAGTGCTTTTTGCTGGATTTGAAATTCAGGCTCAGAATGACTTTAAACTATCCGATTATAAAAATCCTGAATACAATTACAGACTCCTCGATTTTGATTTTAACATGGATGGCAGGAGTCAGTTTAACGAGACTAAAGCTGATAATATTGGAGATTTTCAAACAAACATTGCTGCCTTTAATGGCATGTTGAATCCGCGGTATTATGCAAAAAGGAACAATAATACATTTCAGGGATTTCAAAGTATTTCACTTAATATTTCAACCGACTTGAACCGTATCAAGACAAATCAAAATTCACCTTTCTATAATGATAGAATAAATAAAGACAAGAGACTTGCTATGGGCTTTCAAGGCCATTCAGTCAACAGGTTCTATAACAGCACTAAAAAATTTATTGAAATAGGAGTTAGTTTTGATGCTTTAACACAATATCGCAGCAAAAATTGGGAATATGATCCTGCGACTTATCCATTTAATTATAAAACAAGAGCAGAAAACTCCAACCTCATTGTTTCAGTACCTGTCAAGCTTGGAAAAGGTAGAATTGAAGAAGTTCAGGATGCCCGCCTTTCAGTTTATATTTTAGAAGATTTAGAAAAATCTGGTGACTTAAGCAGGTCTCCTGACTCAGAAGACATTCTGGAGTTGGCATATTTTATCACGAAGATAAAAAACAAACGTTACTTTGATCACCGCCTCCAAAAGATCAGTGAGATAACAGCGTTGGATTCTTTATTGGAGTCCAGCGGATTGAAAGCTAAATCAGGGGCATCTTATTTTACCTTATTAAACGACAATTGGAATTATTCTAACGGTCCGGTTCGCGAATCAGGGAGCAGGTTTTCTTTCGGTCTGGCTCCCTCTGTTGACCTGAATAGAGATAAACAAAAGATACATCGATATGACTCAATCCCTAATCAATCTATTTTGGATGATTATACAAGAGAAGATAAATATCATCGAAACGCTTTCGGACTTGGGATTCTGGCTGAATACAGCCTGCAAATACCTGTAAACCTTTATTGGCAGCATTCAACAGATATTTCAGCTGGATATGCGATTAATAATACCAACGAGAAAACAGAATATTTTGAAAGAGAAATACTCATTGATGAGTTTTCAAACGATAGTTATTCTCCTAACTTATCATTTGCTGCATCACACTCAATTGGCTATTATCCAAATAGCCGTACAAGCATAAGGATGAATGCTTTCTTTTCAATCAGGAATAATTTTTTAAATTTTGACAAGAATGATAATGCGACTTATGACCTTGTAAAATTTCTCATGACAAGTGGAATTGGGTTAACAGCCAATTATTATGTATCGCCACAACTCCGGGTTAATATAAATTTACACAGCAATTATTATTCATATAATAGAAGAAATAAATCAGATGCCTCAACAAATGAGGTTGAAGAAACAAACATCAATTTCCAAAATTACATCTCAGCTGGTCTGACTTACAGCATATTTTAAGAAGGTTTAAAATATATGACTTATGAATTAGTAGTTTGTAATCTTTCAATACCCAGGCATTGAATATTTTTGATCCACAAATATAACTGGAGAATATTACTATTCAATCCTTTTATGATTTCAAATTTTGAGGTGTCTAGTTAACTACTTATTTTAATATTCTGATATGTAAGGGGTTTAAGCATTAACATCCTTAACACTAACGAGTGAAAGATAGTTTGCTT
>PHDU01000056.1 GCA_002842755.1 Bacteroidetes bacterium HGW-Bacteroidetes-1
AATTACACAATGAAAAATTGAAAAGATTCAAACAATTTATCAACACTACTTTGTTAATAGTCAATGTGTTGTGTGTTTTCTTGCAGACACTAATTAATATTCCATAAACGACCTGAAATCCAATTTCCATTATTGTGGTAAAATATCAATAATAGAACTTAAGTTTCTTTTTTCGGTAATTAATGACGCATTTATAGGTCCTAAGAATATCGCCACCTAAAACACCATTGATTTCTGGGAGACCTAAAATTTTGTAGGATTGATGTACATGGGTGAGATCAATCACAACTGCTGTGTAATTTTTAATAATCAGTTCGCCGAATGTTATAGAATCAATTTGGGTAACCTGACTTGGCATGCTATTGGTTCCCAAACCAGTAGAAAGCTTTTCGTTTTCTTCAAATGCCTGATCAGACAAAAATGATTTTATTCCTTCCAGGTCAAATACAGTACGTGATGCGCCTGTATCAATCAGGAATGAAGCCTGTTTACCATTGATCAGTCCATAAGTCATAAGGTGAAATCCATCCGATTCGATTTCGAGGAGATTCATTGGAATTTCAGTTATCCTCATTTGCTTAGAAGTTTGGTTTGAGCGCGTATTTATTATAAAAGTCTTCAATAATTTTTACAGCTTCTTCAGCAGTATCAACAAGCGTAAAAATTTCCAGGTCATCAGCATTTATGTTTTTCTCCTCAAGCATCTGTTCTTTAATCCACAGGATGAGGCCTGCCCAATATTTTTTACCTACCAAAACAATCGGAAATTTTATTAATTTTTGTGTTTGCACCAGTGTTATGGCCTCAAACAATTCGTCCATTGTACCAAAGCCTCCAGGAAGTACGATGTAGCCCTGAGAATAGCGCATGAACATTACTTTTCTTACAAAAAAGTAATCAAATTCAATGTATTTATCAGGATCGATAAAAGAATTGTGATTTTGCTCAAATGGAAGTTCAATGTTTATACCAACCGACTTTCCGCCAGCGAAATGTGCACCTTTGTTACCTGCTTCCATAATGCCCGGCCCACCACCGGTGATGATCCCAAACCCCTTTTTTGTGAGCAAATAGGCGATTTCTTCAGTTAGACGATAATATTTGTGGGTTGGTTTTGTGCGGGCTGATCCAAAAATTGCTACACAAGGTCCTATTTTTGATAATTTCTCAAACCCTTCAACGAATTCAGCCATAATCTTGAAAACACTCCACGAATCATGGGTTTTAATCTCATTCCATGTTTTTGCTTTGAAGGCTTTGCGGATAAGTTTTTCTTCGTTTTCTCTATTCATCTTTTCTAAAGGCTTTCTTTGTCACTAAAATATTTCATAAACTGTACCCTCTCGAATACTGACGGATCATTGTATCTGATTTGACTTAGCTTTCCTTTAAAGGAATCGATAGTTGAAAAGCCATGTTCATCCATCCAGTCACTCAGTTCCTGATGCAGTATTCCGGCATAATTTATGCCATGTCTGTAAAAAGCACTGGCTACTTGCACTGTAGCAGCTCCTGCTAAAAGTAGTTTGATAACTGATTTTCCATCTGCAACACCAGTTGATGCCGAAAAATCGCACGATATTTGTCCGGAAAGCATAGAAATCCAACGCAATGGCATCGATATCTCTCCAGGATGACTTAAAACATTGCTTTGAACTACTTCAAGTGTGTCAATGTTAAAATCAGGGCTGTAAAATCTGTTGAAAAGAACCAATCCCTGAATGCCTGTGTGCGATAGGTCACTTATGAACTGAGCCAGGTTAGAAAAATAATAACTGATTTTAAGTACCAAAGGAATTCTTATTCTTTTTTTAACCTGTTTAACGATCTCAAAGTAAATCCTTTCATTGTCTTCACTACTTCGATTCATTGTTGATGGCAAAACAAAGACATTGAGTTCAAGTGCATCTGCACCGGCTTTCTCTATTTCTTCTGCAAAGCTCATCCATTCATATGACGTTTTACAGTTGATAGAGGCAATGACAGGTATGCTGAGGTTTTTTTTTGCATTCTTGATGAGTGCAATATACTTTTCAATATTTTCCTGCCGTATTCGTACATCAAGATAATCAAGAAATTCCTCACGGCCTGTTTTTTCGGCTTCTAAACGAAGGGTTTTATCATACTCATGGGTAATTTCTTCTTCAAAAATTGACTTTAGAACTACAGCTCCAACACCCTGGCTTTCAAGTTGCTGAAGTTTTATAAGAGTATCCGTAAAGCCTGAACTGGCTGCAATTATTGGACTTTTAAGCGCAAGTCCTAAATAGGTGCATGATAAGTCTGCCATATTACTTGTGTTGGGTTAACTTTATAAAAAATGAAGGCACTAAATTAGTCTAAGTCTGTGAGAGAGCCAAAAAAACTTCATAACTTTTGGCCCGTTTTTTTAGAACTAAAAATGAAAACTTTTATAAATCAGAAAATAAAAATCTGGATTTTGTGATTTATTTTATTTGATAGGATAATGAATCAATGATTAGGTTAGTCAATTATTATAATTTTGTGATTAGTAAACAATTCGATATTTGTATTTATGTAATTTTTTCTATCACGATGATTTTTTGGGTTTTGTTCCAAACGAAGTAGTTAAGCGATTTTTAATTTGAACAAATAAATTATGTATAACAAGTTCATTATCAATATTAAGCCATTGGGATTTTTTTGGGAAACCAGTGATCCTTTTTTGTTTTGTGTCCATCATCAGGATTTTTATCCTGCCGGAAATGAACAAATGGGACCTGCTGTTTCATTGAATGGAAGAAATCTTGGGCAGGATTTTACTAAAAAAGATGGATGGCGGATGTATCATGGTGAGTCAATTCCCGGGTTTCCTGCCCATCCACACAGGGGATTTGAGACAGTCACTGCGGTGTTAAAAGGAATTGTTGACCATTCTGACAGTCATGGAGCTTCTGGCAGGTATGGCGACGGTGATGTACAATGGATGACGGCAGGATCAGGGTTACAGCATTCTGAAATGTTTCCCCTCCTGAATGAATCAGAACCAAATCCATTAGAGCTTTTTCAAATATGGCTTAATTTGCCAAAGAAAAATAAATTCGTGCCTCCACATTTTACAATGCTTTGGTCAGAAAGTATTCCGCGGTATAAAGAAAAGGATGTTCGTGGTAAACAAATAGAAGTTACCGTAATTGCTGGTAATATTGGGGATGTTATTGCCCCGTCACCAGCACCGGATTCGTGGGCTGCTGATGCAGAAAATGAAATTGGAATCTGGATAATTAAATTGGAGCCGGAAGCTAAATGGATTATTCCATTGGCATCCCCCGATGTTAAACGGACAATATTTTTTTACAATGGAAGTGAAATCAGAATTGCAGGTGTAGATGTAAAAATTAATCATTCTGTGGAACTAACGGCTGATCAATCGGTTATTGTTGAAAATGGAGAAAAAGAAGCAATGATTTTACTCCTTCAGGGCAAACCTATCAATGAAACAGTTGTTCAACATGGACCTTTTGTAATGAATACCTCAGCAGAAATTCAGGAGGCTTTTTCTGATTTTAGACGTACCCAATTTGGTGGATGGCCATGGCCGCGTTATGATAATACTCATGATCGTGAAAAAGGCAGATTTGCAAGATATGGGGATGGAAGAGAAGAAATCAAATAATTCTCCTTTATAAGATTTAGATGAAGGCATTTTATGTACAAACGTGCTTAATTCTTTGCAAATAATTCAAAATCAATATTAAATGCAAATGGATGAGTGACAAAGCTGCTCTTTTTCCATAAAAAGAGCAGCTTTGTTTTTAACAACAACTAATTTTTTAGTCTTCCTGATATGGAGCAACCAACTCAATGAGTTCAGGTAAATCCATTCCTAACGCTTTTAAATGGGAAATTTTCGGTACTCCGTTTTTTGTCCAGCCACGACGGCTATAAACGGCATCTAGAAGTTGTTCGTATCTGTTTTCACGATATTCACGCATCTTCGCCATTTTCTCTTCGGTTGATTTTCCGGAAGGATCGAATCCTACAAGTTCCATCAATTGTTTATCGTAACGTTCGCTGCGTGATTCATATTCTTCAACAGTTACAGGGCCTGCAGCACGATAAGGTTGTGCATCATATTTACGAATACCATAACCACGGCGGAGGTTGAAAATCCTTTGGAAATTATATACGCGTTCCGATTGTCGTATCATCTCATGTTTATCGAAAGGTTTTCCGGTAACAGCCTTGTAAATTGTAACATAATTGTCAACATGTTCTGGAACCTTGGCAGGTTCATCGGCTTCATGATTGTTTTCAGGCTCAACATCGTTCCAGGGTAGCTTACACAATCCAACAAGCCCAAACCATGTTCGGAACATAGGGAAATAATGCAGCGCTTCTGCTTTTGCCTCAAAAGTGGGGATTTGATTGTTCACCATATCCATAAAGATCAGCCAGGCCTCATCATGCTGTGGGCCTTTGTTGGTCATTGCATATCCGCCTTGTTGTGCAAGAGATTCTTTGCTTACATACTGTGAATATTCAAGGCCCTTGTTTTCCATGCCAATATCCTGCATAAAATTTGAATCGCCCCATCCTTTTTCAGCAAACATTTCTTTTAATTTGCGAACACCAAGTCCGGCAATTACACCAAAACCTTCTCCACGGCCAATTTGGTGAAGCAGTTCCATAGCATCATCAGCATTACCGAAATTCAGTTTCAGTCCCCCTGTACGTTCTTCGTTTAATATGCCATTTTCAAAACACTCCATTAAGAACCCCATAATTGTTCCCCAAGTGATGGTGCAAATGCCGTACGTATCACAATAGAAGTTGGCCTCAATTGTAAAATCAGGGTTAAATATTCCAGCAATGGAACCCAAAGAGGATGCTGTTTCATATTCTGGACCGTCAACAATCACTGAATCACCCTTATAGGGTCCTGTTCTAAGAATATAATTATCTACACCTTTTGCACATGCCATATTGCAACCTATCCAACAGCCATCAGGAATGCCTTGTGTGAAGCGTGATTTGTATACTTCACTATGAATTTTGTAGGCGTCAGGATGGCTTCCAAATTTGAAGTTGTTTACAGGTAACAAGTCGTAATCGTTCATTACGTTGGTGAGATGGGCAGTACCTTTTGTACGCATCTCAGCCTGACTGTCGTCGAGTTCACGCATTTCACGATTGAATCTTTGGCCACGTTCCATGATTGCTTTCAAATCAACCACATTGTTTAGATTTCCCTTAACACCAGGTATTTTTGCAACGATGGCTTTGATTTTCTTATTTCTAAGAACTGTTCCGATACCACCACGACCGGCTTGTTTTAAACGTACCAATTTGCGTTTGGAATCATAAAAACTAAAATTTAGCATTCCAATCAATGAATGATCTGCTGCTGCACCGGCTGAAACAACCGCTATATTTTTTTTGTCTTTTTCATCGTCCGCGTACATCTCGGTCAGCATCTCAGCGAGTACATGGCTGTTTAGAGGTTCAAAAGGTGCTTTTGTTATTTCCACAGTATGATTAACGCCATCAATAACAATAATGACATCCTCATTTGACTTGCCCTGAATTTCGAGTGCATCAAAACCACAAAATTTAAGAAAAGGACCAAAAAAACCACCTACATTACTGTCGATTACTGAATTGGTTTGTGGTGATAAACTGACTACCAAAGACTTGCCCGTTCCCGAATATTGTGTAATTCCACCGATTGGTCCAGAGGCTATAATGATTTCATTGTCTGGGTCATCCCATTTTGTTGTAGGTGTTGTGGCATCCCAAAGCAATCTCAATCCATATCCACGGCCGCCAATGAATTTTTCTTTCACAATTGGTTCAACCGCTTTTTCAATTACTTCATTTTTTGAAAGGTTTACATACAGAATCTTATCTGTATATCCCTTGTCAAGAGGAGTCCATTTATAGGCCCAGCTTTTGAGCAATTGATGACCTTTTTTGATTTCAGCTATTTCCATAAGATAATAATTATCTGTTTTGTTAATATTTTAACAAAAATAGGCTTTTCTTTTATTTGAAATCGCTAAATCATTCACTAATAACAATATGCAAGGTTTTACATATCGTCTGTTCTTTTGGTAAACCTTTGCCTTTGTTCATTTTACACCAATATTTAGAACGGTTATAAATTTGACATTACAGCGGAAAGTTGTAATTTTGTTGCAATTGATTACAGAACAATGACCTGGGAAGAGATCAAAGAAAAACTAAAAGGGAAAAAAATTGGAATTGCTGGTTGTGGTGGATTGGGTTCTAATGCAACTGTGGCACTGGCTCGCATCGGTGTGAAAAGTTTTGTTCTCGCTGATTTTGATGTTATTGAAGCTTCAAATCTGAATCGACAATATTTCTTCAAAAGACAGGTTGGAGAAAAAAAAGTGAATGCATTAAAAGATATATTATTGGACATTGATGATGCTTTAATGATTGAAACACACGACATCAGATTGAAAGCGACGGATATAACCAGTCTTTTTGCAGCTTGTGATTTAATAATTGAAGCATTTGATAAAGCTGAAGCGAAGCAAATGATCGTTGAAACAGTAATCGAAAATTTCCCTGAAAAGCCACTTATCTTGGGCATTGGTTTGGCAGGTGTTGGAGGTTTTGACAAACTCAGGCAGGAAAAGTGGTCAGATAATATCTATGTTTGTGGCGATTCTGTTACTGAATGCAGTGATGATTTTCCTCCGCTTGCTCCCAGAGTTTGTATCGTTGCCAATATGCAGGCAAACCTCGCCATTGAGCTGCTGCTTCGCTAAAACAACATTAAATGTTTGATAATAAGAGAGAAAAATGAATATCATTCTTAATAATCGTCCGGAAACCATTGATGGAAAGTCCATTACTATAAGTGAACTGATAATTTATAAGAATTACACTTTCAGGCTTTTGGTTACAAAACTGAATGGAAAACTGGTAAAAAGAGATGAACGTGACAAAGTTATGGTTAATGATGGTGATACGGTGGAAGTATTGCACTTGATTTCCGGAGGCTGATCTTCAATAAATTGTTTGGAAAACAAATTAGTTACAGACAATAACTTTCATAAAAAATTGATATGCAATCTGAAAACACTATAAAACTCGAAAATCTTTCAATTTTTCAACGCAAAAATCTCATTCTTGCCAATGTGAATCTTGAGATAGGTAAGGGGGAATTTGCTTATTTAATTGGGAAGACTGGAAGCGGCAAATCAAGTTTGTTAAAAACCTTGTATGCTGAATTACCAGTTATTGATGGGCAGGCTTTTGTTGCAGGATATAACTTAAAACTTTTGAAACGAAATGAAATTCCATTTCTAAGACGTCGACTGGGGATCGTTTTTCAGGATTTTCAATTGCTTGAAGACCGTTCTATCAACGAGAACCTTGCCTTTGTTTTAAGGGCAACAGGGTGGAAAGAACAAAGAAAGATAGAAGAACGTATTAAGGAAGTTCTTGTTGAAGTTGGTCTTGTGGCGAAAGGATATAAATTTCCTCATGAGCTTTCGGGTGGTGAGCAGCAAAGGGTTGCAATTGCCAGAGCCATGCTTAATAAACCTGAAATTATTCTGGCAGATGAACCAACAGGTAATCTTGATCCGGAAACATCCAATGGAATCTTGCGTTTATTGATGAGTATCAGTCAAAACGGACAAGCAGTTCTGATGGCAACACATAATTATAATTTAATTTATAAGTTTCCGGCACGAATTATAAAATGTGAGGAGGGAACAGTAATTTCGTCAACCAATCAGATCGATTAGCTTTTGCACATTTTGTCCGTTATGATATAAAATTTCTAGTTTGTTGCGTCTTCTTTCTATTTCTTTTTTACTAAAACTCCTTTTAAATAGTTTCTTGATCTGAATCTTCATAGATGCTGCGTCATTGGCAAGAATACAAAGTTCGTCAAGAGCACTTCCACTTAGCATTTGGTCATTAACCAGACAGAAACGACCATTGTAAAGCGTATTTAGTAATTTCAATTTAAGGCCAGTAGCCTGAAATGTAATTGAAATGTTAACTTGAGCGTTATTGATCAATTCGAATAATTCCTCATCTGTGGGATTTGAGATGAGACGCGCGTTTTCCAATGATTCTAATGACTTTTCAAGAGTTGGTGAAGGATTAAGTCCAGCAACTATCAGCGGAATATCAAGATCATTAAATACATTATCGATGAGATATTGTACCGCATTTCTATTCTCTCCTACCGAAAGATTACCATGATACAAAACATAATTTCCTTTCCCGCTTTTCGATTTCACTTCAACATGTGGATGAAATGCCGGGATAAAAACAACATTGGAATAGCGTGAGGCAAAATATTTTTCATCTTTTTTTGATATTGCAACAATGCTATCAGCTCTAACGAGAATATTTTCAAATTTCCGTAGTTTGCGAGCCTCATTATGAAAGTAATACTTCTTGAAGATATCAGTCTCAGCTTGTGCAAGATGGTAATAATACTCGTGTTCAATGTTATGCGCTCTGACAATTATTTTCCTGCCTTTTAAACGGATATCGTTCAGCATTAAACATGAATGTAATCCTTCAAGCAAAATTGGATAATTGTCGTGTAAAAGGGTATCATTTAACGCGTCAGAATTGCGCGAGCTAACAATAAAAGGAAGGCTTTTAAAGAGGTGCTTTTTCGAGAGATCCCTTTTATAGTAATGAACCGAATGACAGTATTTTTCAAGTTCTGTTGCTATCTCCCTTCCATATTCAAAACAATGTAAATGAATACGAATTCCTTTTAACGACAATGCCTTAATCTTATAAAAAACATCGATCACCCCGCCGTAATTGGCAGGCCATGGAATGTCGAATGACACTATATGCAGATGTTTTTCAGTTGTACTGACCATAAATATTTAACAAAATATTTTCTTCATTTTCCCAACATAGTTCTTTCGCTGCCTTTATTGTATTCTTTTGCCACTGTTGAAGCCTGTCTGAATCATCAAAAACCTGTTTTATAGCTGATGCAATCATTTCAGGATCATGATTAATAACAAAAGTCCCAAGATCGTACGTATCAATTATTTTTTTTATTTCTGGTAGTGGTGACGCCAAAACAGGAATCCCGGCCTGTATATAATCAAAAATTTTGTTCGGTAAACTTAATCGATAGTTAAGGTTTGTATCCTTATCAAGTGTAAGGCCGAGATCGGCATTTTGGGTATATTGCATCATTTGAGCATAAGGCATTCTTGGCAGAAAAGTAACCTGTTGTTGAAGCCCGTTTATTTCAACCATTTCATGAAGTGATTTGATAACATCGCCTCCGCCAATGATGAGGAGCAATAATTCAGGAAGCTGTTTCATTGCCATTACAAGCTCTTCTGCACCGCGATCAACATTGATGCCCGACCCCTGAAGTATCAGGATTTTCTTATGTACAGGTAAATGTAAGTCGTTGCGCGATAATACGTTGAAGGGCGTGTATTTTAGCGGTAAATTTCTTATAACGTGCACTTTCAATCCATATTCATGCCTGAACAAATTGGCAATAGAATCATTAACAGTAATCATTTCGTCAAGTCTGCTGACCACAAATTTTTCGATATTTTTCCAGATTTTTTGTTTAAGCTTGCGGTTGACCAGCTCAGGTGTTTCTGTAAAATACTCATGACTGTCGAAAATTAAAGGTCGTTTCCTTAGCCTGGAGATGAGAAAATTTGGCAACAAAGTGTCAAGGTCATTGGCAAGCAAAATGTCGGCACGATGCCAAAACAATAAAAAAAATAGTCTTAAATTGAATTCTGCATAAAAAAGCGGTCCTTTTTCAAAAAGAAGACGCATACGTTTACAATCGTATGGCCTTTCGGGCATGGGGGGGCTGTTGTGCAAAACCCTCCCAACCAGCAATACTTTAAAGCCTGCCTTCGTTAACGTTAGACAGGATTTATGTACTCTTTGATCTGTAACCAAATCATTGATAACCGAAACAAATGCTTTCTTCAAGTAAAATTTATTCTTATAGTGTTTTGAATTAAATATGATGCTTTCAATAACTCAAAAGTTGCAATATTTATTATAAAAAAGATAACTTTGACAAAAAAACTGAAATGCTGTCCCGTAATTTTTCATTAAGTAAGCACAATACATTTGGCCTTGACGTGATGGCAGCCTATTTTATGGCTATTACCGATACGAGAGATCTTAAGAAACTTCGGAATGACAGAATTTTTATAGAAGAAAAAAGGATGATACTTGGTGGAGGAAGCAATTGCCTTTTTCTTGATGATTATTATGAGGGCCTGGTTATTCTGATTGAAAACAAGGGTATTAACATTGTGAGTGAAGACAACGATACTGTTCATATATCGGCAGCCGCTGGTGAAGACTGGACTTTTTTTGTGGAAAAAATGGTAAATGCTGGTTATGGGGGAGTAGAAAACCTTTCACGTATTCCAGGCAAGGTGGGGGCAGCTCCAATGCAAAATATTGGAGCTTATGGAGTAGAATTGAAAGACGTTTTTTATAGTTTGCAGGCATTTGACCTAAACACCGGAGAATTAGTAAATTTTGATTGTAATGATTGCGAATTTGGATACAGGACCAGTGTTTTTAAAACCATTTACAAAGACCGTTTTGTAATCTTATCGGTTGACTTTGTTTTACAAAAAAATCCATTGCTTAAATTGGAATATGGTGCTATTAAGCAAAAACTTGAGGATTTGGGAGTGCATAAACCAAATATTAAGGATGTGAGTAGGGCTGTGACACATATTCGTGAAAGCAAGCTACCTGATCCTAAGATTCTTGGCAATGCAGGAAGCTTCTTTAAAAATCCTGTAATTCATAATTTGGTTTTTGACGATCTCAAGAAAGAATTTCCTGATGCAGTGGGATTCTCCAACAATCATAACACCACAAAAGTGGCTGCTGGCTGGCTAATCGAAAAAGCGGGATGGAAAGGATGTCGTAAAGGAGATGCAGGAGTACACAAAAATCAGGCACTCGTACTTGTAAATTACGGAAAAGCTACTGGTCGTGAAATATATAGTCTGGCCATGGAAATTCAGCAATCTGTAAAAGAAAAGTTTGGTATTCTTCTCGAACCTGAAGTTAATGTGTTTTAGCCATTAAGTAGTTGAATACTAATGTTTTTCTTTTTTTTTGTGTTTGCTTCATCTCAACATAAATGTGAATTCGGATTATGGAATTTTTGAATTTTCTAAAATTATTTTTATCTTCGTTCATTCAAGACAAAGCAAATGAAAAAAAGCAAAATGCCTTATTATTTTCTTTTCCTGCGTCAAAACTTGGAAGCCTTTATATGGCTTTCGGCCTTACTAATGCTGGCTTTTATGAATCCTGAAAACACTCAGGCAACCCTTTGTTTGTGGCACCATGTTGGATTCGATTCTTGTCCGGGATGTGGACTTGGTCATTCGGTTTCTGCTGCATTTCACGGACGTTTGGGCGATTCATTCAGTTATCATCCTTTTGGAATATTTGCGATTCTTGTGCTTTTAGCACGTTGTTTAACCGTTTTTCAACAAAATAAATATTTATTTACTTCAAAAACCAAAAACCATGTCAAAAATTTATGAATTAATGCCCGATATTCAGGGCGAAGAAATGCTGTTTCTTCAAAAGATAACCGAAGAATACTCAGAAGAAAAACTTCGCAGGTTCTCAGGTATTTATCGGGCAAGACGAAAAGACCCCACAATGATTCTACTGCTTACCTTACTTGGATTTTTAGGTTTGGCAGGTGTCCATCGCTTCATTCTTAATCAAATTGGCATGGGGATTTTGTATATTTTTACTGCAGGTTTATGTTTGATTGGTACAATCGTGGATGTTGTAAATTATCAAAGCCTTAGCTTTAATTTTAACCGTCAGATTGGGATAGAGGTACATAGTCTTCTTTCTTCAGAAAAGTAATGCATCACCATTCATCTCTTGATGGTACAGTCGGCCTTTTCTGAACACCATCTTTCATTTCTCTATGCTTATCGTGTGAGAAGTGATTGAATATTAATAGAATTAATGCTCAGGTTATACCAGAGTGAATTATAGATGAATCCAAAAGCATTAATGGTATAATGCCGATGGATAGAAATGTTAGGCCAATTGAGTGAGCGATAATAGGACTATTACATTTCTCCTTTCGGTATTATCTCCTGAAGTAACCTTTTATTGATTTTTCTGGCAAGGAACGGGCCGTCATAAATGAATCCCGTGTACACCTGGACAAGATCAGCTCCTGCTTTGATTTTTTCCAAAGCGTCATTTGCTGACATAATACCTCCAACTCCAATAATGGGAAATGCTTTTCCTGATTTTTCAGCCAGATAACGAATTACTTCGGTTGATCGATCCCTGAGTGGTTTGCCACTCAATCCGCCATTGCCGGCCAATGCAGCAATATCCGTGTCAAATGCAATGGTATGTCTTGTAATGGTTGTATTGGTAGCGACCACACCGTCTATTTTGGTAGATTTCACAATATCAATGATTTCATCGAGTTGCTGATTGTTTAAATCTGGTGATACTTTTAATAAGATAGGTTTTCTTATAGGTTTTTTATTATTGATATCTTGAAGCTGGTTCAGAATTTTCATCAAAGCTTCCTGATCTTGCAGCTCTTTTAAATCAGTAATATTCGGACAACTGACATTTACAACAAAGTAGTCCACATAATCAAACAATCCTTCAAAAGTTTTAACGTAATCTTCAACGGCGGTAGCATTTGGAGTTGCTGTATTTTTTCCAATATTACCACCAATGATAACTTTTGTATTTTTTCTCTTTAATTTTTCGATCGCTGCATCTAATCCGTGGTTATTAAATCCCATGCGGTTGATAATACCTTCGTCAGAAGGCAAACGGAAAAGTCTGGGTCTTAGATTTCCGGGCTGTCCGATAGGGGTAACCGTACCTATTTCAATATGGCTAAAACCAAAAGCTCCAAGTTCGTGAAATACTTCAGCGTTCTTATCGAAACCAGCTGAGATACCAACGGGATTATCAAATTCAATTCCAAAAACTTTTCTCTTAAGTCTATCATCAGCCACTTTCGAATACTGCAGCATAAGCTGTTTTGATCCCGGAATCGAGAAAAAGTATTTCAAAAGTTGAATCACAAGATGATGAACCGATTCAGGGTCGAACCTGAACAAAAGCGGACGTATTATATTTTTATAAATCATTGAAATTTTTCAAAAAAAAAGTCTCGCGAGAGGGACTAGTATAAAATTATTCGGAGACGGTATCATCTGTTTTTGGTGATTCAGTCTGCTGAGTTTCTTCTTCAATGGGCTCTGAAAAATCAAGTAGATTATTTTTCGTGAGGATATTATACCACGAAAAGACTTTTTTTATGTCGGAAACATAAACTGCCTCTTCATTGTATTCGGGCACAACAAGCGTAAACTTTTCACGGAGCTGCTCAGGTGAGAGTTTTTTTGCGTCGAAATCAAGCTGTTCTCCCATTTCTTTGTGAATGCTCTTAAATACTTCTTTCAGAGGCATGTCATCGCTTGTTGTAAAAATACTGATCTCTTCCAAAGTGCTCATACGATGATGTGAAAAAGCAGCAAATCGCTTTCCATCAAGCAATGATTCAACGAGTACATTGTTTTTCCCCTGACCTGTAATTTTGAAAAGTCCAGGCTTTCCTGATATTGATACAATCTTACTTAAATCCATCTTTCTAATTTTTGTTGCAAAAATAATCTTTTTCCCTCATTTCAGGACGCCTGTTAGAAGGAATATCATCAATATATTCTTCAAAGTTGTACTTTTGAAGCGTCATGAAACAGATTATTAAGCCAATTTCATTTTTTCAACTGATATGCATATTTATTCTGTTATCGCTTGATTTACATGTTTCTAATGGTAAACTTTTTGCTCAAACGAACATGTCGGTCAAGCTGAATGACAATCCTGCATGGCTCATTCCCGCTGATAGTTTAAACACGAAGAGACTTGGTATTTTTGTTGGTAGTACAACTGTGGCCTACAGTGCTACTATGTATGGATTGAATAACCTATGGTATTCAAATTTTCCCCGGAACTCTTTCCACTGGATCAATGATTTGAATGAGTGGCAACAAGTGGATAAAATGGGACATCTTATAACTCCCTATCTGGAAGCTCGTTATGTGATGCAGATGTTGGAGTGGACAGGGGTTGAGCGTCGAAAAGCAGCTATTTATGCCGGAATCACAGCATTCATGTTTCAAAATTCAATCGAGATATTTGATGGATTTTCTAAGGAATGGGGTGCCTCAGCAAGTGATATTGGGGCTAATTTTCTGGGTTCTGCATTAATGACAACACAGGAACTAGTTTGGGGCGAGCAGCGCATGATGCTTAAAATAATGCCTTCATTTGTCCATTATCACGATATTGAGTTGCAAAGAAGATCAGAAGAACTCTTTGGAACAGGATTAATTGTCAGAACGATTAAGGACTATAACTCGTTAAACGCATGGTTGAGTATCAACCCTGCTTCCTTCAATAAAAGTCAAAAAAGATTTCGCTGGCTCAATATTGCAGTAGGTTATGGAGCTGGTGGGATGTTTGGCGGATATGAAAATATCTGGACCGACAGCGAAGGTGTTTTCCATGATAGAACAGATGTGGTAAGATACCGAAAATTGATGCTTTCATTGGATGTTGACTTCTCAAAAATCCCTGTCAAATCACGCTATGCAAGAGCTTTACTTGATTTGCTCAATATCATCAAGATTCCAGCTCCAACAATTGAATTTAATTCTAAAGGACAAGTGATTTTTCATCCAATATTGTAAGTAAAGCCAGAATTAAAAAAACCAGAAATTTGATTTAATGGGCAGCTTAATCTGTTCTTAAATAAGAAAAAATATCTTCCTTATCGATAATTTCCATAGCACGAATTAAAGCATCATCCATTTCCAAAACGATTTCATAATACGCCTCTATGTCCCATAAATTTCTGGCTATAAGCGCTTTGATCTGGTACTGAATGGTTTTTTCCGATTGTTTGAACTGAGCTTCATTCCATTCGACACTATCCTTTTTAGCCTGTTCAATAAAGTTATTGATGATAATGTCATCAATAATAAAGTCTCTTTTGAAACTTTGAACTGTTGGATAAGTTTTCTTTAGTTTATTACGGTTTGCGTTCGTGTATTCTAACGTAAAATTATTGAAGACTCCTTTGCGAATGAGGTTTGAATAGTAATCGGAGAATTGTGTGGAATCCCATGGAACAAAAACATCTGGCATGATTCCACCACCACCAAATACCACACGCTTACCTGGAGTAAGATATTTGAGTGAGTCGGGAAAGTGAATGCTGTCAGCATGAACGAATTCGCCCCGTTGATGCCTTTCATAAAGATCTTTATAATATTTTTCAACCCCTTCCTCATAAGGACGCTGAATACTTCTGCCGGTAGGTGTGTAATAACGTGCAGAAGTGAGCCGTATTACAGATCCGTCAGGAAGCTGAAAAGGCCTTTGAACCAATCCTTTACCAAAAGAACGACGTCCCAAAACAACGCCTCTGTCCCAGTCCTGAACAGCGCCGGACACAATTTCACTTGCAGAGGCAGAAGCTTCGTTGATCATCACTATGAGTTTTCCTTTTTCAAAAACTCCTTTTTGTGACGCATGAAACTCTTGTCGTGGGCTATTTAATCCTTCTGTGTAAACAATCATTTTTCCTGCATCAAGAAATTCATCAGACAATTCGACAGCTGTGTTCAGATAGCCTCCTGAATTACCTCTCAGATCGAGAACAAGATTTTCCATGCCTTCAGCTTTAAGCTTAGTCATTGAAACCTGAAATTCTTCCATAGAGGTTTTAGAAAACCGGTTTAGTTTGATATACCCCGTATTCTTCGAAAGCATAAAAGTAGCATCAATACTATTGATAGGAATTTTATCGCGTAAGATGGAGTACTCAATAAGATCCTTTTTTCCAGTTCGATAAATGCTCACATCAACAGTTGTCCCTTTTTTCCCGCGAAGACGGTCCATTACAAATTTATTGTTGATCTTATTTCCAAAAGCCTCTTCGCCATTGATCAGAATAATTTTATCTCCTGACTGAATTCCCAGTTTTTCTGAAGGACCTCCGGGAACAGGTGAGATAATCAAAATAGTGTCTTTACTTAGCTGAAACGTCACACCGATACCTTCAAAACTACCTTCCAAAGGTTCATTGGCTGCATCGATTTCTTCTTTAGAAAGATAGGCTGAGTGAGGATCAAGTTCCTTTAGGATGTCAACAATGGCTGTTTCAACAAGTTTTGGTGAATTGGTGCTGTCAACATAAAAATTTTCAATATAAAAAAGTGCAGCAGCAAATTTCTGGCTTGTTTCTTTTGGATCGTTTTTTTGCGGGGTTTGCGCTTTTACATGAGATTGAATTCCAAATGTAAGAAACAAAAATAACCCTAAAACATATTTTAAGTTTTTCATATTCAACTTGTTGTAGCAATTTTATAAAGAAGGTCTTCAATCTGTAAAATGAAGAAAGATTGATCATTAAAAGATCGAAACTTGCCTTCTGATTCAACTGTCAAAAGTAAAGATTATCATTTCGATAAAAATGAATCGGAATCGACTTTTTGTTAATCTTTGTTAAGTGCCTGTATTTCAATTGAAAATACTAGAATCTTGATGTATCGTTAAACATTAAAAAACACTTTTTGAGACATAGAAAAAGTATGTGTCCAGCTAAAACTAAAACACATTAAAAATCTAATGTTTCGATGGCTGCAGTGTATATTTTGTCAGCATTCGGCAAAATTGCTTTTTCAAGGATTCTGTTAAAACCAACAGGTGTGAAGGTTGATCCAACGCGTTTTACCGGGGCATCAAGGTAGCTGAATGCTTCATCAGCAATGATGCCAGCAAGTTCTCCACCGAAACCTCCAAAAACTTTATCTTCGTGAACTACCAAAACACGGGAAGTTTTTTTAACTGAATTGATTATCGTTTCTTTATCAAGCGGTATCAGAGATCTTATATCAACTACTTCAATTTCGAGTCCTTTTTCTTTGCTAATGCGATCGGCAACCTGAAGTGCCATGTGCGTGGTGTTTCCATAGGTAATAATACTTAAATGCTTTCCTTCACGGCGAATTTTAGCAACCCCAAATGGAACCTCAAAGTCATCAGGAACTATGGTCTCAGCGATAGGATCGTTGTAAAGTGCTTTTGGTTCCAAAAAAATAGTCGGTCCTTCAGAACGCATGGCAGTTCTAAGCAATCCTGCTGCATCATCTGCAAACGATGGATATACGATTCTCAACCCAGGGAAAGTTGCGAGAGCTCCTTCAATGGTCTGTGAGTGATAAAGACCGCCACCAATATAACCTCCTGAAGCCAGACGAATGGTCACGTTTGGAGAAAATGCCCCATTGCTGCGCCAATAATCATGTGAAGTTTCGACCAATTGTTCCATGGCAGGCCAGAAATAGTCAGCAAATTCTGCTCCTTCAATCACAATGCGAATTTTTTTATCGAATCGACTCATCCCATTGGCTGTTCCTGTGATAAAATCTTCAGCAATCGGAGCGTTAAAAACTCTACCTTTTCCAAATTCCTGCTGCATTCCTTTGGTCACATTAAAGATGCCTCCTTTATCTTTATTTGCAACATCCTGTCCCCAGATAAATGTGTCAGGATTAACTCGAAACTCAGCTTTTAGTGTTTCGTTAAGTGCCTGAATAAATTTCAGTTTGGTACCTTTACTTCCATCATGTTGTCCATCAGGATATTTTTTAGAAACATAGGGCTCAGGGAGCACAAAATCAAATATTGATTCCGGGGTTGGATCGGGAGCAATGATGGCTTTTTTGTGCGCGGCAGATATTGTTTTTTTTGCCTCAGCATCCAAGGCTGTCAATTCATCTTCGGTGAATTTACCCGAATGAACCAATTGGATTCTGAAGCGTTCGAGGGGATCAGAAAGTCTGACACAGTGACGTTCATTGTCGTCGCGATAAAGTTCATGTTTATCTGAATTTGAATGCGAATGGATGCGAACGCAGTTGGCGTGGACAATTACAGGCTCCCCAAATTTTTCAATATGTTCCTTTGCGGCAAAAATCGTGTTCATTGAATCGAAAACGTTTTTACCGTCACAATACATGATTTTAAGGTTCTTGATCCCACGATAATTTTCCGCAGCCCGGCGGTTGGCCGACTGGTCACGCTGTGGAACAGAGATTCCAAATTGGTTGTCCTGAAACACGAAAAGCACCGGAAGTTTTTCGTTGGAAGCCCCGTTGATTGCTTCAAAAACATAACCTTCCGAAGTAGAGGATTCTCCTTGAGAACTGATGGCAATACCTTTGGCATTGTATCTTTTTATCCCACGCCCGACACCAACAGCATGCAATGTATGATTTCCGGTCGCAGAAGAAACATTGTGGATATTCCATTCCGGTTTTGCAAAGTGGTTCGACATATGACGACCTCCACTTGCAACATCACTGGCTTTTGAAATGCCGTTGAGTATTATTTCTTCAGCGGTTACACCAGCAGAAATGGCTGTAAGCATATCGCGATAATAAGGGAAAAGGAAATCGTGATGGCGATCAAACACCTGACCTATGGCTAATTGTATTCCATCATGACCAGCATAAGGAGCGTGATACGACCATCCCAGTGCCTGTTTGAGGTAATTGGGAGCTTTGTCGTCAATTTGCCTGCCAAGGGTCATCAAGCTATACCATTTAGCCAATGTTTCTTTATCAGTACTTTCAAGTGTGAATTTTCTATGCTGTGTCATCTTCCTATTTTTTTTGTGCCTTTTTTCAATTTAAGGGGGTACAAATTTACAAAATTTGTTTAATTTAAACCAAATCTAAATAAGATAAGAGGTCGTATTTTACTGGTAACGATTGCATAAAGCCTTTGTTTATAAGTATCTTAAACAGATCAACAATGATTTGTGTTCAATGCGTGCTTAATTATGGCCTCAAAATAGTAAATTGTCCGTTAAGTTCTATTTTGATGATTGTTGATGCTTTTGGAAGTTTAATTTCATCCTGAAAAAGACCTACAACATGATCTACACTATTTTTCAATTTATCTGTAATCTGGCTGAAAAAGAGTGGAGTAGGGTCGCCTGAAATATTTGCTGACGTAGATGCTATCGGCTTGTTGAGTGCTTTAACAACAGCTTTGCAGAATTCATTTTTTGTGATGCGAATACAAATAGTCCCATCTTTTCCCGGAACATTTTTAGCGAGATTTTTGCCGCCGGGAAAAACAACACTGATAGGATTTGCTGCATTTTCTATCAGGTCGTATGCAATCGGCGGAATTATTTTTACATAATCTTTAAGTCTTTCAATATCATCGATCAGTGCAATAAGGCTTTTATTGTCGGTTCTTTTTTTAACTTTGAAAAGGCGCGCAACTGCACCTTGGTTTGTTGCATCGCAGCCAAGTCCCCAAATAGTATCCGTTGGATAAAGAATTACTTTTCCATTTTTAAGCGCTTCTGCAGCAAGCCTTACTTCTTCTTCAAAAGTTTTCATAATCGATTAAGTAACTTTTCTGTTTGTATTGTTGTGGCGCATTTAAAATGACTTTTTGGACAGCTTTTATAGCCATGCAACCCGCATGGACGACAAGCCAATTGAACATCGGTTTCAACGACAACTGAATCTTCGGAGAGTGGTCCAAAGCCAAACCTCGGTACAGTTGAACAATAAATTACAGTTGTTTTTGCATTGATTGCACTACAAAGATGCATAGGAGCAGAATCATTTACATAATTCATTACAGCATCGCGCATAAGGGCCGTTGATTCTAACAAACTGAACTTTCCGGCAAGATTAATGCAGTTGATATGTGTGGTGGTTTCAATGATTCGTTGACAAAGACTTTGATCGGTTTTTGAGCCCATGAGATATACATGTAAATGATCGGGAATATGATTCATGAATTCAATCCACTTTTCTTCAGGATACTGTTTGGTAAACCAAAGCGAAGCTGGTGCAATACATATATAGGCATTGGTTTTATAGGGAGAAACCTTTGCCTTGTCTTTCAGAGATGGATAGAGTTTTGGATTTTGTCTCTGATCGTCTGATAAATGATGAATCAATGATAAGTTACGATCAATCTCATGAACTTTTTTGTTCGACTTCCCGATTTTATGCGGAATACGTTTTGTATAAAAAGCGCTTAAAGGGTTTTTATCGAATCCAATGCGCTGATTCGCACCACTGAATAGTGTTATGAAACCCGTTGATATAAAACGTTGAACATTAACAACAGCATCATATCGAACCTTTCTGATTTCCTTTGCCAACTTGAAAAGGTTTCGGTATTTATGTTGCTTCTTGTCCCAAAGCCAGAGGTAATTTAAAAAAGGATGCCCCTCAAAAATATCTTCAAAACCTTTTTTTATTAAAACATCAATTTTTGCTTTTGGGTGAAACTTATGAATTTTTTCGATGATGGGCGTCATCAGAATAACATCTCCTATGGATGCGGTTTGAATTACAAGGATACGATGGATCATATTTAAGATGCAATTGACAAAAGTAGTTACATTCATCCATCATTTTTAAAGATCTTTACAAAGTCGCATTATTTTAAAGACAAATTATCTATATAACCCCACCCCACTATTCATTGTGTTTTCAAAAATCCTCTTATCTTTATCCCGACAATAAAACACTTCTGGGCATGATAGCTCATCACACGCATACAGTAAATTTCAGTCTCGGTTCCATCACCGCCATCAGCGATGCCACTGGCAACCTTGTAGAAAGCTTAAGCTACGACCCCTGGGGCCGCCGCCGAAATCCCAGCAACTGGAATGACTACAATGTAACTTCAACGATGTT
This sequence comes from Bacteroidetes bacterium HGW-Bacteroidetes-1, assembly GCA_002842755.1. GTDB lineage: Bacteria > Bacteroidota > Bacteroidia > Bacteroidales > F082 > JALNZU01. The sequence goes on from PHDU01000056.1 coordinate 20,808, forward strand.
TGACCGTGGCTTTACTGGCCACGAGCACCTGCCACAGTTTGGACTTATAAACTTGAGCGGCCGTGTGTATGACTCTTTTTTAGTCAGGTTTTTGAGTCCTGATCCTTATGTGCAGGCCCCCGACTACAGCCAGAATTTTAACAGATATAGTTATGCTTTCAATAATCCGCTCAAGTACTCCGATCCGGATGGGGAATGGGTGCATTTGGTTGTTGGAGCTGCTATTGGAGGTGTTTTCAATTGGCTTTCCAATGGTGCACAATTCAACGCCAAGGGTTTAGGATATTTTGGTGTGGGAGCCTTGGCTGG
>PHDU01000057.1 GCA_002842755.1 Bacteroidetes bacterium HGW-Bacteroidetes-1
TTGGTCACATTCCAAAAGCGGATAATAAAATATCGCGATCATATTTTGACTTTCCTTTACCATCCTGATGTCCCTGCTGATAACAATGGTTCGGAAAGGACGATCCGGAACGTGAAAGTAAAACAGAAAATATCCGGACAGTTCAAAATATTTGCAGCTGCTGAAAATTTTGCTATACTGAGATCCATTATTGATACTGCCATAAAAAATGGCCAGAATGTTTTTCTTGCATTAAACACCATTGCCGATTACAAAAGAAACTGATTAGTTACAAAAATTCCAATAACAATTCTTTCCGGATAAAAAAAGATACAGCTTTGATAAACACTGATAGTTTATGGAAAGGAACCGAGTTTATTATTGACAGGAATGGAAAATGAATACAATCCTTTCTATTCATCCTAATTTAATGTTATTCTCACAATTCTTTGAACAAACATATATAGCCTGTATTATTCATGTGAAGATAAAAGAAAAAAGTAAAAAGGTAAAAGTCAGGCAGTTGGAACCAATCTATTTTCATAATTTATTTTGTAAAGATGATTTTATTTGATTTCCTTGCTAATGTTATAATTCTTTTGTCTTTAGCCTTTTATCTTTTGTCTGGATAGTTTAACTATCATTATCTCACCCTTATATTATTTTTTTCAATTTTTTGTCAGGAATCAAAATATTTCCGACAATTTATTTGAAAATAAAAATCATTCAAATTAAAAATCAGAAATTATGACAAAAATCGCAATCGTTGTCTTCGCAGACACAAACACTATGGAAGCCATGGGGCAAGTTTCAAACACATTGGTTTTGGCAAGTGTAGCCATTGAAGCTGGAGATGAACTAATAATCACAGTATAATCGAAAGAGCCATGACACCGAAAAAGAAAAAAATAGTGAAAATAGGGGCTATCCTGTTAATTACAGGATTACTTATCGGTGGCGGAACTGTTTTATACATGTTCAATATGCCACATCGTAATGTTCAAAATACTTCTTCAGATTTTAGTCTTACGGCTTCTAAACTGGTAACAGAATATCTTGAAAATCCAGCAACCGCAAATGAAAAATACCTTGCCGACGATGGAGATTCTAAAATATTGGAAATCAAAGGAACAGTTGCCAAAATCAGTGAAGATTTTAACGGGCAAAAAGTTGTATTGCTTCAGGAAAATTCGGACAAGGCCGGAGTAAGCTGCACATTTACGCAGGAAACTAACAAAAATGTTTCAAATATTCAAGTAGGCGAAACAATAACCATTAAAGGCGTAATTCGTTCAGGAGCTTCGTTTGACCCCGATCTTGAAATGTACGAAAACGTTGTGATCGAAAAAAGTAATTTAGTTAAATAATTAGTAATATTTTAAAAAGTAAATAACATGAAAAAAGTAAGTTTTTTAATTAGTACAGTGGCAATAGTTTTAGCATTATTCGCCTTCACACCACCAGTAGGAAAATTGGTAAGTTCAAAAACACACATTAAGTTTTTCTCGCACACCAGCGTTGAAGATATTCAAGCCAACAATTATGCAAGTGTAAGTACCATTGACCCATCTACCGGAGATGTAGTATTTTCAGTTCCAATGCAAAGTTTTGAATTTGGTAAGGCCCTCATGCAAAAGCACTTTAATGGTGAGGATTTTTTGGATACAAAACAATTTCCCAAAGCAAAGTTAAAAGGAAAAATAACCAACATTGCCGAAATTAATCTTGAAAAGGATGGTACATATCAGGCCAATGTTGAAGGGGAGCTAACAATTAAAGGTGTAACAAAACCGATTAAAGAAAAAGGAACGGTAACTGTAAAAGGCAATAAAATTGAAGTACAAAGTATTTTCAATATTGTCTTGGCTGATTACGGTATAAATTTCGTTAAAGGTAAGCCAGCATCAAACATTGCTAAAACAGTTGAAATAACTGTTCAGGCAGAATATCAATCTGAATAAAATTGATGCTTATGAAATAAGCATAAGCAAAATAATGATTAGCATACTCACAGCAATTATTATTTTGCTTTTGCAATTCTAAGTAACCAATGAAAAATTAAAAACAAACCTATGAAAAGCATATTAACAATCGCAGTGGGAATCATCATGATGGTTCTCGTTGCAGCCCAAATCCCGGGCAGTGAAAATGAAAATGCCGGTACTTCGGCTATTCAATTCAAATCTGGTTCGTGGAATGAAGTACTGGCTTTAGCAAAGAAAGAAAACAAACCAGTATTCCTTGATATTTCTGCTAGTTGGTGCGGATACTGTAAACGCATGAAAGCCAATGTTTTTACAGATGTCGAAGTTGCAAAATATTATAATTCCAACTTTATTAATGTGGCAGTTGACGGAGAAAAGGGAGAAGGCATAGATCTTGCCAAAAAGTACGGTGTGAAAGGTTATCCAACTTTTGTATTCCTAAATCCAGATGGCAGTTTGGCTTACCAAACATCAGGTTATCACAATCCAGAGAAATTTTTAGAATTAGGAAAAAATGTGGTCAATAAATAAACATTTTAAATTAATTTTTGCAGGAAGTAAAATTCTAACTATTTTGCTTCTTGCATTTTTAAACTCAAATATGATGGCACAAGCAAATTATAAAACGGTAAAGGCAGCGAAAGGCTTACAGATTGGCGATTCTGTTAAAGACTTTTCAGCAATTGACTTGCATGACAGCACTTTTACTTTAAGCGAAGCATTGAAGAAAGGTCCGGTAGTAGTAATTTTTTATCGTGGACAATGGTGTCCGGTTTGCAACAAGCATCTGAGTCATTTGCAGGACAGCCTACAAATGATTTATGAAAAAGGGGCAACTGTAATCGCTGTTTCACCCGAACAATCAGAATTTCTAAAGCGTACTGCTGAAAAAACCCATGCTTCGTTTTCGTTGCTTTATGATGAAGATTATAGAATATCTGACCTTTTTGATGTTACATTCAAACCAGACACAATGACTACAATCATGTACAACACGTTACTTGGCGCCAACCTGAAAAAGGCAAATACCGATGATAGCCAAAGATTGCCTATACCTGCAACATTCATTATTGGTACAGATGGGAAAATAATTTGGCGGCATTTTGACCCTGACTATAAGAAAAGATCAACAGCGAAGCAGATAATTGAAAATCTACCTTCATATGAATAAATTAGTAATTTTATCAAAAAGAACAGAAAGCATGAAAGCAAAATGGAACAACCTGGTTATTGCAGAAAGCGATGATATTGTTGAAGTTGAAGGAAATGTCTATTTTCCGATAGAATCAGTAAATAAGGATTATCTAAAAGAAAGTGAATAATTTTATCGAAACCACAACTAAGTGGTATTTACATCAAGGTCTATAATTATGGAACTATCACTGGAATTCTGGTATCTTTTACCCATATCATTGATGATCGCTACTATAGCCATGTCAACCGGTGTAGGTGGCGCCGTTTTTTTCTCTCCCCTTTTTATGCTTGTTTTGGGATTGGAACCTACTGTAGCAATAGGAACTGCCCTTGCAACTGAGTTGTTTGGTTTTACATCGGGATTGATTGCCTACTCAAGAGCCAGGCTTATCGACTACAAACTAGCAATGAACCTACTATTATTTTCATTACCGCTTGCAATTCTGGGAACCTTTTACGGCAGTCTAATTCCTTCAATAATCTTAAAAGCAATTTTTGCAGTAGGAATCATCTTTATTGGGTATCAGATTTTTTCGGCATGGAGAAAAGAAGAACGGGAAAAAAAAGAAACAGAATATAAAAATGAATTTGCAGATAATTTCGAAAGTGAACTGACAGATGCTAAAGGAAATACGTATCGCTACACGGTATGTAACAAAAATACCGGACGTCTTTTTGCAGCTATTGGCGGGGGATTTTTGGGAATGATATCAGTAGGACTTGCTGAATTGCAGGAATATCAACTTGTAGCAAGGTGTAAAGTGCCCACACCGGTAGCCGTAGGTACATCAATTTTCGTAGTGGTAATAACGGTACTTGTAGCATCTATAGGACATTTTTATGCTTTTAGCCAGGAAAGCCCGGAGACAGTTAATCAGGTTGTGAACTTGCTACTATTTACCGCTCCTGGAGTGATAGCAGGTGGACAGATTGGGGCTAAATTACAAAGCCTACTGCCAGAAGATAAAATGAAAGTTGGTATCTCGGTTTTGTTTGTTCTGATTGGTATATTCATGCTTTTTACACTTTTGAAATAATATAAAATAATAACATGTCAGATTACTTTATCGAATCAATTAAACTTCATCAAAACCTTAAAGGAAAAATAGGCACTTACAATAAAACCAAGGTTGAAACTATGGAAGATCTTTCTTTGGTTTATTCTCCCGGAGTAGCTGGCCCCTGCCTCGAAATCAAACAAAAACCTGAAAGAGCATACGACCTTACCATGAAAGCCAATACCGTAGCTATTGTTAGCGATGGCTCTGCTGTGCTTGGATTGGGGAATATTGGCCCACTTGCAGCCATACCCGTAATGGAAGGCAAAGCGATGCTCTTTAAAAAATTTGCAGATATCAATGCTTTCCCGATTTGCCTAAATACGGAGGATGTCGAAGAAATCATTCAAACAGTCAAGAATATTGCCCCTGTATTTGGCGGCATTAACCTCGAAGATATTTCTGCTCCGCGATGTTTTGAGATTGAAGATAGGTTGCAGCAAATTGGCATACCTGTTTTTCACGATGATCAACATGGAACAGCAATCGTTACACTTGCCGGGATTATTAATTCATGCAAAGCAGTAAACAAGGAATTAAGTGAACTTAATATAGTTATTAACGGTGCCGGTGCTGCCGGTATGGCCATTGCAAAAATAATGCGCTGTGTAAATCAAAATCCGGATATGTGTACCCCTGTCAAAAATATTATTGTATGCGACAGCAAAGGAATTATTTCCAGTGAGCGAAATGATTTAACACCTGCAAAAAAAGAACTTTTAGGTTTTACAAACAGCGACAATGTTTCGGGAAGTCTTCAGGAGGCTCTTAAATTTTCGGATGTTTTTGTAGGCGTTAGCAAAGGAAATATTTTAACCGAGGATGATATTAAACGAATGCATAAAAACCCCATCATTTTTGCATTGGCCAACCCAATTCCCGAAATCTCACCTGAACTGGCTTTAAAAGCCGGAGCCGCAATTGTTGCAACAGGTAGAAGTGATTATCCGAATCAGGTAAATAATTTACTGGTTTTTCCCGGGATCTTTAAGGCTGCCCTTGCCAAACGGGCCACACAGATTACTTCCAAAATGAAAATTGCCGCAGCAATAGCCATTGCTTCAATGGTAGAAAATCCCAGTCAAAATAAGATTATCCCCCATTCATTGGATGAAGGTATTGTTGATATCGTAAACAGGGCTGTTCAACAAGTTATTTGATTATATTGATTCCCGGATTGAATTAGAATATTTACAAAAATTTTAAATTGAATGAAAACCCTAAGCTGGCATAAAGTCTTAAACGCTAAAACAGACCTGGCCGAAAACCGGATAATAACGGTAAATGCCGGAAATAAACAAGTAGCCCTTTCGCACTTTGAAGGAAAGATTTGTGCATTGGATAATCACTGTCCACATCAAGGCGGCCCTTTAGGTGAAGGGTCTATAGAAAATGGCATATTGCGCTGTCCCTGGCATGGCTGGGACTATCATCCCTGTACCGGAAAAGCTCCGGGGTTTGATGATGGCGTCGATGCCTATCCTGTTGAAGAACGTGAAGATGGAATATATGTTGGCATTGAAATAGAAAAACCACATCAAACAACTATTTCTGATGTTATGGCCGAAACCATGGTTAATTGGGGCGTAGATACAGTTTTTGGGATGGTGGGCCATTCAAACCTTGGGTTTGCCGATGCCTTGAAACGACTGGAAAAAAAAGAAAGGTTAAAATTTATTGCCATCCGTCATGAAGGAGCCGGGGCCTTTGCTGCAAGTGCTTATGGGAAATTAACCGGAAAACCGGCAGTTTGTTTCTCGATTGCTGGTCCTGGAGCAACCAATATGTTCACCGGACTTTGGGATGCGAAGGTTGATCGTGCCCCCATTTTGGCTTTGACAGGCCAGGTAGCTACCCAGGTGGTTGGAACTGGCAATTTCCAGGAAGTTGATTTGGTAAGGGCTTTTCAAACTGTTGCAGACTTTAACCACAGGGTTCAAAAAGACAGCCAACATGCCGAATTGATGAGCCTGGCTATAAAACATGCCATCATTAACAGGGATGTTTCGCACCTTACCTTCCCCGATGAAATACAGGAAATACCTGTCGATGATAAAATTGCTCAAACACCGGAAGGGCGCATGGGTGAAATGCAAATTATACCGGCCACTAAAAGTATCGCTGATGCAGTACAACTTATCAAAAAATCAAAACGTCCGGTGATTGTGGTTGGGCATGGAGCAAAATTTAATATGCCTCAAATCATTGCTTTTGCCGAACAGCTCAATACACCCGTGCTTACCACTTTTAAAGGAAAAGGGCTTATCCCAGACAAACATCGCCTTGCTGCTGGCGTACTTGGCCGAAGTGGAACACCTGTGGCATCGTGGTTTATGAACGAGTGCGACTTGCTTATTGTACTGGGGGCTTCATTTAGCAACCACACGGGGATAACGCCTAAGAAACCTACGATACAGGTTGATTTCGATCCACTTGTATTGGGTAAATTCCACAAGATTGATGTGCCTGTTTGGGGTGAATTGTCAACTACCGTTGGATTGTTTTCCAATGCTCTCAAAGGCGAAATAAATACAATCGACCAAAGAAAAGAATTAGTGGACAGGTGGGGTATTTGGCGATCGGAAAAACGAAAGCGTCTGCTCGAAGATAATGGCCGGGGCGTAAGTTCAATAGCTGTCTTTGACCAACTATCTAAACTCATTTCTGAGGATGCCGTAGTTTGTGTGGATGTGGGCAACAATGCCTATTCACTCGGAAGATATTTCGAGAGCAAGAATCAGGACTTTCTAATGTCGGGCTATCTGGGCTCCATTGGATTCGCCTTACCTGCTGCTTTAGGAGCCTGGGCTGCTACAAGGGGGAAAAGGCAAATAGTTGCAGTAGCCGGTGATGGTGGATTTGCTCAGTATATGGCCGAATTATGCACATCGGTTAAATATGGCATGAATATTAAAATTATCTTATTAAACAACTCTGAGCTTGGCAAAATAACCAAAGAACAGCGTTCCGGTGGGTTTGAAAAATTTGCGACAGATTTGCATAATCCTGATTTTGCTGAATTCGCAAATGGTTGCGGGGCTTTAGGGTTAAAAGCTAAAGGTCGGGAAGAATTGGAATCAAAAATGAAAGTGGTTCTCGATTATGAAGGGACAGCTTTGTTGGAAATAATTACAGATGGTCAGTTGATCTAGTGGTAACCTAAAATAAATCCTTTACTATATGAGCAGAATCAAAGTCATTTCACACCAAGAAGCCACAGGACGGCTCAAAGAAATTTACGATGAACTGATTGTAAAGCGTGGAAAACTTGCAGAAGTTCACACAATTCAGAGTTTGCGACCTGAAAGTATTGTAAAGCACATTGACCTTTATTTGGAAATCATGTTTTCGAAGTCGGATCTTTCACGTGCCGAAAGGGAAATGATGGCTGTTGTTGTTTCCAAAACAAATGGCTGTAATTATTGTCAAAAGCATCATGCAGAAGCCTTAAACAATTATTGGAAAGATGAAGAGAAAACTGAAAATTTCAGAGTATCATACAGTAATGTTCATTTAAACGATAAGGAATTAATGCTTTGCCAGTTTGCCGAGCTATTAACCAGAAACCCTGAAAGTGCTGAAAAGAATGATATTACAGAAGATTTGAAAAATGCAGGTTTAAGCGACAGCGCTATTTTAGATGCCACATTAGTTGTAGCCTATTTCAATTTTGTAAACAGAATTGTTTTAGCTCTGGGCGTTGAACTGGAGAAAGATTCGGGCACAGGATATAAATATTAGTGTATGATAAAGTTTATTTTGAAATCGGTTTTTGTGTTTGCCTTCGGATTGCTCTGTGTTAGTTTTAGTCCACCAACATCTTCATCAAGCCTGTTTTCAATAGGAAGGAGCAAGGATGCAAATGAAGTCATTTATTCAATCAATCAGGACAATTCAAACAAGCTAAATAAAGATAATCCAATCAATGTTTACTGGCTTAAAAGAACTGAAAACAATAAAATAAAGTCATTGAGCTGGGTTCAAAATAAATTTGCTTATGGAATAGTTTACCTGTCAAAATCAGAAAACCATGCAAAATTTAGGTTTGCTGCTTATGATAAACGGGTTTTTGAATTAAAGAAAAACAAAAACAATGAATTCAAAGTATTCACAATTTCAGGAAACAAGGAAGTGGAGGTAAACAGAATTTATATCTACATTACCGGTGGCACGTTCTGGATTCCTGAAATACCGAAAGTTGAACTTTTTGCAACTGTTTCAGGGTCAGATAAAAAGATGAAAGAAACAATAATTCCTTAAATCAAAAACAATGAATACTACATTTTCAAAAAACATTGAAAGTCTTATACAAGACATCAAACAGCAGAATTACTTAACCAATCCGTTAGTTTCGGAGATTGTCGAAAGTAATCATATTTCAGAAAATGATGTTGCCCAATATGTTTCTTACAATCACTCTCCCAATGAAAGTTACGGTCGCCAGTTGATATATGACAATGGAAATTTCAAAATCCTTTTAATGTCGTGGAAATCGGGTGATTTTACTGCCATCCACAATCATGGTTATACTGAATGGGGCTGTGTTTACTTTTTTGGTGAAGCAACGCATCGATTGTACAGCGTAACCAATGATGAATTGAAAATATTACAAAAAGACAATTTTCATAAAGGGCAAATAGCTTCAGTTTGTGGAGATTTGACACACATTATGGGTAATTCGAGTTCCGAAAACTTTACTACACTTCACATTTATGGTTCCCAAACCCGAAAAAATGATGTTTCAAAAGATGCTATTGTTTATCTTCCTGAATTGGATAAGGAAGTTACTACAATGGGTTCAGCTTTTTTAAATATGAACGAACAACTTATTCTTTCCGAAAAACCTTTGATAAAAGTATGTCGTGAAGTTTTATCCGACTATTTCTCATTGGTAAAACCTTTTTATGAAAGAAATGGACTGGTTTCAATTTTAAAAAACATAGAGAAAAAATTGGAATCCAAAAATATTAATTAGGTTAAAAATTAAAATGAAAGAGATTGAAATTTTATCGGGGGCTTTTAATAAGATTAAAGCCTACATCGCAGATAATCAGGATAATTCAATACCGGTTGTTCAATTCAGAACTCCGGCACAATTGAAAGAAGTAATTAATTTCAAAGTTGGAAATAAAGGCGTTTCCGAAGATGAATTTCTTGAACTTCTCGACAAATATCTTGAATACTCTGTTAGAACTGGTAACAAGCAGTTTTTAAACCAGCTGTATTCAGGATTTAATTTTCCGGCATTTATAGGCGAAGTATTTACCGTTTTGGCAAATACATCCATGTACACCTACGAAGTTGCTCCTGTTGCAACCACCATCGAAACAGAAATGATTTCGTTGATGAACAGTTACGCAGGTTATACCGATGGTGATGGAATTTTTGTAAGTGGCGGAAGCAATGCGAATTTGGTTGCCATGTTTTCGGCAAGGAACAAAGTACTTCCCGAAAGCCGCTTCGAAGGGTACGACCGATATCAAAAATTAGTAGCTTTTGTAAACGAACAGGCACACTACTCATTTGAAACCGCTGCCAATGTTTTAGGCATTGGGGCAAAAAACGTTATCAAAGTAAAATCAGATAAAAATGGAAAACTGATTCCCGATGAATTGGAAAAAGAAATTGTTGCTTCCATTCAAAGAGGCGAAAAACCTTTTTTTGTTGCGGCTACCTGTGCAACTACCCTGCTGGGTGCTTATGATCCTATCGAAGAAATGGCCGGAATATGCCAAAAATACAACATCTGGCTTCATGCCGATGGTTCCTTTGGTGGTTCGCTGATCCTGAGTGATAAATACCGGCATATGATGAAGGGAATTGAAAAAACAGATTCTTTTGCCTGGAACCCCCATAAACTCATGAATATCCCTTTGATTTGTTCTGCCCTTCTCGTAAAAAAACGTGGTACGCTTCAGCACAATATCACCGATATCAATACCGATTATATCTTTCATGATATTGATACTGTTGAAGATCTTGGAAAAAAGTCAATACAATGCGGTCGCAGAGTTGATGCTGTAAAATTATGGTTTGCATGGAAATATTTCGGACTCGAAGGCTATCAAAAGCGCATTGATAATTTAATGGAAATGGCAATGTATGCCGAAGACAAGGTAAAAGAAAACGATCATTTGGAACTGCTTTCAGAACGTCAATCATTTTCGGTTTGTTTCAGGTATATTCCTGAGCATGATGATGACCTGAATAAGTTCAATCTTGAACTACGCGAATCCCTTCGTAAATCCGGAAGGAGCATTGTAAATTACGGATACATTGGCAAAACGCTTGCTATCAGGCTTATCACTGCCAATGGCGAATTAGCAAAATCCGATATAGATCTGTTTTTCGATAACATTACTGTCGAAGCAATAAAATTTGAAACTAGAGGTCAATTGGAATATGTTTAATACGAATCATAACACCGGTTTTGCAATTGCCCTGGCCTGGCCCGAAACCTACTGCAAACAAGCAGGTTCGTGGTACGAGTTTATTACAGTTGCTTTAGGTATTAACCGTAATAACTATTACAAAGCCGGTCATGCTGCAATGGTATTGGTTGATGGCATCAATAAAACCTGTCATTATTTTGATTTCGGGCGGTATCATACGCCTTTTCAGCATGGAAGAGTTCGAAGCGCCCTTACAGATCACGAACTGGCCATGACAACCATACCTAAACTTTCACCTGATGGCAATTCCCTTGAAAATTACCATGATATATTGAATGAATTACAAAACAACCCTGCATGTCATGGGCAGGGGAAATTACATGCTTCATACAGTAAAATTGATTTCCGCAAGGCATTTGCCAAAGCAACGCACATGCAGCGGATAAGTCCCATTCCTTATGGTCCTTTCAGGTACAAAGGCAGTAATTGTTCAAGATTTGTAAATACATCATTGCTTGCAGGTAATCCCGGCTGGATTAAATCATTCCGGTTAAAGTATATGGTCCCACTAACTCCTATGCCTTTAAACAATGTAAATTCTTTTGAAAATAAAATTGTTATTGAAAAACAGCTAAAAACTGAAAACTTCTGCCCTTTACAAAAATTAGATAACAATCTTCTAAAATCTACTCTTCCTCAGCCAACCCGTCATGAATCCATTCCTCAAAACGCCCAATGGTTGAGCGGTGAAGGTGCGGGTTCATGGTTTAGTATTGCACAAAAAGATGGTGCTTACTTTATAAAAAGACAAAGTCCTGACGGATCGATTGAATGTTCTGGTTTATTCAAAGTAATCAATAGCGGTTCATTCACATTGAACGAACCATTTCATTTTGATTATCCTAGCTATTGTAATCAGGTCACTATCAGACAGCATCAGAAAATAGTTCACTTAATAAAGGTTTAAGTGATGTGGATTTACAATTTGAAATCGTGAACGTTAGTAACGCACAATTTGCTCTCCCTCTTGATTCAAGTCAGTTGAAAAATAAAGTTTGTGTGATATTTACTTACCATCTTTGAAAAAGACAGCAATGGCAAGTTTTATGTCCCTGTTGAAAGCCTTAGAATGTACCACGGCGGAATATATCGTTAACTCTTGTATGCAAATCTGTTTGTTGAAATAGTTTGTGTCAGGTTCATCAATATTTACCCTTCCTTGCGCCTTTCTAAGTCTTCCTCTTTTCCCGGTTGGTTTTCCATAATACTTGTTCATCAACAGGCTGTCATCTCTGAGCCTACTAATAAAATGCAGCCCTGTACTCAATACGCTATCTACAAAAAGTTTTTTTTGAAAAATAGGCATCGATAACCACATAAGCAGAAATCTTTTTGAAGGCCTGTGCATTTTGTGTAATTATTGAAGCATAATGCGAAAGCAAATTAATCTGCTCTGCTTCCGCCTGATCTACACCTGGAGTTTGCCAGGCTTTATGATGGAATGCTGTATTGTTTTAATATCAATAACGGCAAAACCACAGATGCCTAAACCCCATTTTGCGGCTTTTGCTGAACCTGACAAAAACCTTCCTCTACCGTAGGTTTGCTTTCCTAATTTGGGAATGTAAGTTGGATCAAAAGCAACAATTCGATCTTTGCCAATTATCTGCTCACTCACTAATTTGTTGAAGGTTAAAAAATCAAACTCCTGCTCGAAGTGAATTCTGTGAGTTTGCTCACAATTGGCACTATAGCGACCTAATTGCGTGAAATTAATTTTACCTTTGATGCTTAAAATATACCAAAGAACGTTGAGTATGAAATCTTTTCTGGCTTTGTTGAGGCTCGAAAATACTTTGTTTTGTAATGTGCCGATAATAAGATATTTAACGCATTGGTTAACCTTGGAAGTCATGATTAGATATTTTTTGGAACAATCATCTAGGATACTGATTTCCAATGTTATAACTAAATATATTTTTACTTATTTTGCTCAATATCAAATATTTATCCATTTTTTTAGCGGAGTATTGAACGGAGAATTGGTATTTAATATAATCTTCTATTAGTTTAAGTGTCGCTTGTCTGTTTTTTGTCAGGATTTGACTTGTCAAACGACTAATCAAGGAAATTTATAAATCAAAGCAATGAAAAAATTCAAATTGAATCTCCTTACTTTTTTAAGCATCACTATTACAATCATGCTTTTTGGTTTTGTTGGAGTGTATTATTCTGTTCAGACAATAAGAGCTCAATATATTGATATTCAGATTAGATCGAATCAAAGGGCTGCGGAAACCATTGCCAGACTATTCTCTGATAAAATCAATTCAGGAGTTCAGCAGGAGGATCTTATTCAATCTTTTCAATCAGCTATAGAAGGCTCATATGATGATGAAGGATATTTGTGTATGTATGATCAACTTGATGGAAAACTACTTTGTCATCCTGATACCAATGCCATTGGAATGTCAATTATATCCGATCAATTCCGATTCCAAAGTACAGAAGGGTTTAAAGCTGAAACGCTTTGGGATGTGGTATCAACAGACAAAAGCGAATTTGGCATTTTGAGTTCCACTAAGCATAAACGTTCTGAAATCACTTCCATGGTTCCGGTTTCAGGCACAAGCTGGAAAATTTCTGTACATGAGAATCTTAGTAAAACCGATCAATTACTATGGCAATTGGAATTGGTAGCTTTTACCGGATTTTTAATTTTATCACTAATAATTTCGCTTATTTCTACATGGATTGTCCGCATCTTAAGCAGAAAACACGAAAAAATCATCGAACACAAGAAACTTGAATTAGAGGCATCCAACATACAATTAATTAAGTTAAATGATCAGGTTGAAAATCAGAAAAATACCATCACAAAACATGCTGAGAATCTTGAATCAGAAGTCGAACGCCGCACAGTTGAGTTAAGAACCCTTCATGCAAAACTTGCCGGACTGGAGAAGGCAAAAAGTGATTTTCTTAATATTATCAGTCACGAATTACGGACCCCCTTAAATGGAATTATTGGATTTTCCACATTGCTTGAAGATGAACTTATTAATCCTGAACATCTTGATTTTGTTCAAAATATTAAAATCTCTGGTGAAAGGCTCTTTAAATTTAGTGAAACAGCTTTGCTTGTAACTCAACTAAACGCCCAAAGTGATCGTCTTGAATACCAGAAAATAACAATTTCTGAAATTATTAATGAAAACTGGGATTCAATCAGTCAGATAAGCAAAGCAAAAAATGTTATTCTTAAAGTTGATCAGGAGGCTCAAAAATATCATGTTAACGGAGTTCCCCGTATGATCAAACAATGTTTTCTAAACATTCTTGAAAATGCCGTTGACCATTCACCTGAAGCAGGTGAGGTGCGGATAACCGTTATCGCAGAGCCGGATACATTGAACGTACATGTAATTGATGATGGCCCAGGTTTTAGTGAGGAAGCCTTTTTACGGCAATTCGACCTTTTTGGTGCCGACAAGGTTATGAACCATACCAAAGGCTTTGGCCTTGGCTTGGCCGCAGCACAATTAATCATGAGAGCTCATTCTGGTGAGATTCATATTTCAAATCACACGGAGGGGGGTGCAATTGTTTGTTTGAAGTTTCCACGAATTGTTGGCAAAATAAAAAACTAGATGTCAATTCTGAAAGTGCTGACAGAAATATGGAATCGATCAACTGGAATAGAAAGCCCACTTTTCATTCTGTTCTTTAAAAATTTCAATCACCCGATGTTCTTGTTCATCAAGTCTCATGAACGCTCTTTTTAAAGAATCAACTGTAACTACGATTCCGCTTTCTTCTAATTCTCTCTTTTTTATATAAAGATTCGTCCGTACGGTCTCCAGATAAGCATTCAATTCCTTGTTTTGCTTAGAATTTCCTTTAGCTTTTCCTTTAACGCTATCCCATTGACCTGATTCAACGCTACGTTGTAAACTAAACTCGTTCCTGTTTCCATTAACAGTGATTCTTGCGAAAATAGGTAAAGTACCGTCTTTTAGCCTTTTTGTATGCTTTGCGTAAAAAAGCACATTAAATGTCGATCGTTCCATTCCATTTGTGATTTAGTTAAACTAATTTAATAAGAATTGAACAACACGCCTAATGCAAAGAACTGCAAATCAAAGTATAAGACCCAAATTCGGTGAACAAAACTTTCAGGCTGCAATTGGTCACCGAATTGTTCCCCCGAGCGTTTACGCTCAATTACCCCAATCCACCCCAAAAACAGAAAAAAACCACCTAAAACGTGTAGTTTTCGGTGGTTTTTATCGGTTTTTCTAAACTTTGGCGGAGAAAGAGGGATTCGAACCCCCGGAGGCTTTGACACCTCAACGGTTTTCAAGACCGCCGCAATCGACCACTCTGCCATTTCTCCGCTGCAAAAGTACATTTTTTTCCTTTCTGCAAAATGGTGCCTGAAAAAAAAATCAGAAGTCTTTTACGTCTATTCTTTTGAGGTACACATGCCATTGTCTTTAAAGCAGATACCTTTGTCTTATCCATACTTGATTATTCGTTTGGCTCAGGTTATTTTTGATAAGTGAGGCGGTTAATAAAGAAGCACATCACGAAACATACTATTTTTGCAACACCTATCACAATGGAAATAATACCTGAAAGATGAAAAACATTGTAACAATACTACTTCTGCTAATTTTGAGTACAAGTGCCATCGCACAAGAAAAAAGTTTAAGAGCATACTTGTCCTACAGCACTTTTGCTGTTCCAGGAAGTGATTCTTATATTGAAACATACTTAGCCATTCAAGGTTCAAGTGTGGTTTTTGTTGAAAATGAACCAGGGAGTTATCAGGCAGCCATTGAAGTCACTATGGTCTTTACGCAGGGTGATAGTATAAGGAACTTTGCAAAATATGAGCTTAAAAGTCCGATAGTGTACGATTTGGAGAAAACAAATTTTGGTATCATCGATCAGCAGCGTTTTTCCCTTCCCGATGGCGATTATAATCTTGAACTTCAAATTGCAGATATTAACAATCCCAATGTCCCCGCTTTTTCAGCCAATGAAACTTTTCAGCTTGACTACCCAGGGAAGGAAGTTATGATTTCAGCCATTCAACTGGTTGAAAGCTTTGAAAAAACCACTACCGAATCGGTTTTGAGCAAAAATGGCTTCGACCTTATTCCAATGGTTTATGCTTACTATCCGGAATCAGTTCGGAATCTTCATTTCTATACAGAGATATACAACACACCTGAACTCTTCTCCGAAACTGGAAAATACATCGTTACTTACTTTTTAGAATCGTTTGAAAGTATGAACCAGATGAAAGATTTCTTTTTCCGTAAAAGATTGGATGCCAAACAAGTCAATATCCTTTTAAACAGCATAGATATTACAAATTTGCCATCCGGAAATTACAATCTTGTGACTGAAGTGAGGAATCAAAAAAACGAAGTTGTAACTTCAAATAAAGTCTTTTTGCAAAGGAGCAACCCGAAAGTGCAACTCAACCTGGTTGACTTATCCTCGATTAACGTAAATAATACATTCACTATGCGTATCAGTAATGCCGATACCCTTAGAGAGAATTTACTGTGTCTTGCACCGCTTTCATCCGAGGCTGAACGTGATTACGCCTTCAATCTTACGAAAACAAATGATCTGCATGTGATGCGTCAGTTTTTATACAACTTCTGGCAAAACCGGGACTATAATGAACCTGAAAAAGCCTGGCAAAATTATTATCAGGAGGTTCAAAAAGTTAATCTGGCATACAAAACTCAAACTAAAAAGGGCTACGCCTCCGACCGTGGAAGAGTGTATCTCAAATATGGCCCGCCCAATCAAATTGTTGAGGTTTACAGCGAACCAGCGGCTTATCCTTACGAAATCTGGCATTATTATACTTTGGGCCGCCAACGAAACAAACGCTTTGTTTTTGCAACCAAAGATATGGTAACAAATGATTTCGCTTTAATCCATTCAGATGCAATTGGTGAGTTATCAAATTACCGCTGGCAGTTAGATGTTTACAAACGAACATGGGATCCAAACAGTATTGATGAAACAGGACCGGAAGATGCCTTTGGAAACCGCGCGTATGATTTTTATAAAAACCCAAGATAAGCGAAATAACAAATTCATCAGGATTGGCTTTACGTCAAGTTATTATAAATTAATATGTTATAATCTACAGTCTTTCGATAAGCTGATCGAAAGACTGTACTTCTTATCAGACATCATCTCAAACTAAAGCACACCCATTTCTTCTTTCATATTCATATTACAAAAAAGCGTGTAAATTTGCCAAACGCTGATTCGACAAAATTTAAAGCATGAAGAAACTCATATTTTGGCTATTCTATACTCTTGCTCGCTTCGTTGCTTTGTCGCCTTACCGTTTACTTTATTTGCTTTCAGATTTTGTTTATCTTATTCTTTATTACCTGATCAGATACCGAAGAAAGATTGTCAGGAAGAATCTGATGCATAGTTTTCCTGATAAAAACTCCAATGAAATCGAAATAATAGAAAAAAAGTTTTATCACAATCTTTCTGACATCATTTTGGAAACGATTAAAATCATGCATGTTAGCAAAAAATCTATTATTGAACGCATGAAGATAACCAATCCTGAAATGATTCACGCATTATATCAACAGAAAAAAAGTGTGTTTATGGCCATAGGTCACAACGGCAATTGGGAGATGCTTGCACTGTCGCTTTCACTCACTTTGAAACATCAATCTATTGCCATTTATAAAAAGATTTCTAACACCTATTTTGATCAAATGATGAAAAGAATGCGTGGTAAATGGGGTACTTTAATGCTGTTTGAATCGAAGACTTTTTACCGTCAGTTGGCAGCACGCAGGACGGAACAAAATGCTATTTTGATTCTCGGTGACCAAACACCTGCAGGCCTTGAAACAGATTATTGGACAACTTTTTTGAATCAGGAAACGCCTTTCTTTAATGGTCTTGAAAAGATGGCAAAAAGCCTGAATTATTCCGTTGTGTTTCTGGATTGTCAAAGAGTAAAGCGAGGTTACTATGAAGTAACAGCAGTACCGGTTTGCAACGATAGCGAAAAAACAAAGGATACTGAAATAAGCAGTACTTACGTGCGTTTACTTGAAGAAGCCATTCAAAAGCAGCCTGACAATTGGCTCTGGTCGCACCGTCGATGGAAGCACAAACGAACAACTACTACGCTATGAATCAAAAAGTTGCAGTTGTAATTTTAAATTTTAACGGCAAACGTTTTTTAGAGCGTTTTTTACCTGGAGTAATTGACCGAAGCAAAGAAATAGCTGAGGTAATTGTTGCTGACAATGCTTCTACGGATGATTCTGTCGATTTTCTTAAAACAAATTTCCCTGAAATCCGGCTGATTCAGAACCCAACCAACGGTGGTTTTGCAGCTGGATACAATAGGGCACTCAAACTTATTGATACGCAATACTACGTTTTGCTGAACTCGGATATTGAAGTGAGCGAAGGATGGCTGCAACCTTTATTGGAGCTTTTGGAAAGCGACACACAAATAGCTGCATGTCAACCAAAATTACTCTCCTTTGCCGACAATGCTTATTTTGAATACGCAGGTGCAGCGGGAGGTTTCATTGATAAATTCGGATATCCTTTTTGTCGTGGCAGGCTCTTCCAGCATGTTGAAAAAGATGTAGGTCAATATGATGACCTTTTTGAAGTTTTCTGGGCCAGTGGTGCCTGTATGTTTGTGAGAGCCGATTTATATCACAAATTTGGTGGTTTGGATAGTGACTTTTTCGCACACATGGAAGAAATTGATTTTTGCTGGCAATTGAAAAATCAGGGCTTTAAAATTATGTACTGTCCTAATTCGGTGGTTTATCATATTGGCGGCGGAACGCTACCTAAAAATTCTCCCCGAAAGACCTATCTCAATTTCAGAAACAATCTCTCCATGCTCTATAAAAATTTGCCTCCCTCCTTTTTCTCATATGTTATTATCACACGATTGTTTTTAGATGGCGTGGCAAGCTTTAAGTTTCTTATTGAAGGTGGTGTTGGCGATTTTCTTGCAGTATTGCGTGCACATCTTCATTTTTACAGAAAACTTCCTGCTTTGCGCGCAAAACGCAGAATCATTCAGCCTAAAAACGTGACAAGAGTTTTTAAGAAAAATATTGTTATTGAATATTTTATAAAGAAAAAAGACACTTTTGATCAATTTGATCAAAGATTTTTCAGCTAAGCAGAAAAACTCAACTCATCTTTTCCAGACTCAAAACTGCCAGTCTGTAACTGTCCAGACCAAAACCACTGATCATACCTTTGCATGCTTCAGCAGTAAATGAATGCCTTCGATAGTTCTCACGGGCATGAATATTTGAAAGATGTACCTCAACAACAGGTATTGCAATACTTTTGATAGCATCTGCAATTGCAACTGAAGTGTGTGCATATGCTCCGGGATTGATAACAATGGCATCAATCTTTGCAATAGCACTGTGAAGTTTGTCAATGATTTCACCCTCGTGATTCGATTGCCATGTTTCAATTGAATGCTGTGGAAACATTGATATTAAATCAGGTAGAAAATCTTCAAAAGACTGCCTGCCATATATTTCAGGCTCACGAATCCCTAAAAGATTAAGGTTTGGCCCATTGATAATAAGCACATTCATTGTAGTTGAATTTTTGACAAATATATTGAAAGAAAACATTTGTCCATGCTTTCTTACGAAAAGGATTTTTTTTACAAAGCTTAAATTGCCTTGTAAAATTGAATCAACGCGTTGGTAGAACTGTCATGCTGCAAGGAAATTTCTGGTTCAAGCAAATCTTTAATTATTTTCTGAGCCAAAACTTTACCCAATTCCACACCCATTTGATCAAAAGGATTCACATCCCAAATTACCCCCTGAACAAAAACGCTATGTTCATACATTGCTACTAGTTTACCTAAATTGCTAGGGTTTAACTGATCCAAGAAGAATGTAGAAGAAGGTCTGTTTCCATCAAAAACTTTATGAGGAACCAAATTGGGGTCAGTTCCCTCCATTTTCACTTCTTCAGCAGTTTTTCCAAAAGCCAGCGCTTCTCCCTGCGCGATCATGTTGGCAATCAAATAGTCCTGATGCGGAGGCAACTGATTCAATGATTTTTTAAATCCGATAAAATCACAAGGAATAATTTTAGTTCCCTGATGAATCAATTGGTAAAAAGAGTGTTGTCCGTTGGTCCCGGGTTCTCCCCAATAAATGGGACTGGTTTCATATGTCACTTTCTCTCCATCAAGCGTTACCATTTTTCCATTGCTTTCCATTGTTAACTGCTGCAAATAAGCAGGGAAACGCTTTAGGTAGTTTTCGTAAGGCAAAACTGCCTGTGTTTGTGCATCGAAAAAATTATTATACCAAACTGTGAGCAATCCCATGATTACAGGAATGTTTTGTTTCAAGGGAGCACTGCGGAAATGCTCATCCATTGCATGAAATCCTGAGAGCATTTCATGATATTTTTCAGGTCCGATCGCAATCATTGTTGAAAGCCCGATGGCTGAGGTCATTGAATATCTGCCACCGACCCAATCCCAAAAACCAAACATATTATTGGTATCAATACCAAACTTTGCAACTTCTTTTTCATTCGTAGAAAGGGCAGCAAAGTGTTTTGAGACTGCAGATTCATTTCCTAGTTTTTCTAACAACCACTTTCTTGCTGTTTGTGCATTGGTCAT
Organism: Bacteroidetes bacterium HGW-Bacteroidetes-1; assembly: GCA_002842755.1. Lineage (GTDB taxonomy): Bacteria > Bacteroidota > Bacteroidia > Bacteroidales > F082 > JALNZU01. The sequence continues at coordinate 20,321 of PHDU01000057.1, forward strand.
CGTTTCCAATGTAGTGAATGTTTTGGAGGCAACAATGAATAAGGTTTCATCAGGATTCAAATCCTGAACTGCTTCAGCAAAATCACTTCCATCCACATTAGACACAAACCTGAAAGTGAGGTTTCGTTGACTGAAGTACTTCAACGCTTCATACGCCATCACCGGACCTAGATCAGAGCCACCAATGCCAATATTTACAATGTTTTTAATGTCATGACCTGTATGACCTTTCCATACCCCGTTTCTTATTTTATTGGCAAAAACAGCCATCTTATCCAATACCTCATGAATATCGGGAACGATATTATGATTGTCAACAAAAATTTCAACATTTTTTGGTGACCTAAGTGCTGTATGGAGTACGGAACGGTTTTCTGTTGTATTGATTTTTTCACCCCTGAACATCGCATCACGCTTTGCTTCAAACCCACGTTCACTTGCAAGCTGAAGCAAAAGTTCTATTGTTGTGCCCTTAATACGATGTTTTGCAAAATCGAAATAGATTCCTTCTGCATTAATATTGAGTTTAGAACCTCGGTCAGGATCAATTGAAAACAAATCCTTGATACTTTGGCTTTTCATATCCTGATGATGCTTTTCAAGGACTTTCCAGGATGCCAAATCTTTTAATGCTTGCTTCATGCTATTTTTCAGTTTTATTTCCTTTTGTTTATTTCAATTTATAACGTAATATGTTCTATTATAATGATTTATATACTTGATGAGTAATCGCTTCAATTTGACGTTCACATGTCTTTGGAGTAAAAACGTCATTTCAGAAAAAGGTATTCTAACTTAGTTCTTTTCTTAATAAAGTTTAGGTTTTCCCGCTTTACAGTAACTCCACCTGAATTTTCCAATACCAATAATACACCTGAATGATTTTACAAAAATAGTAACCTTTAGGCATTCTGGCAATTTTTGTTATAAGAGTTACATATACACTGATAACATATTTACTTCGGTTTAATAGGAATTTATAGCGCGATATTAGAAGATAATTACTATTTAGCTATAAATGAGTTATTTAGATTAATAAGTCCATCTTAGAAATAACTTTCGATAAAAATTTTCAAAATAATTGTTGTAAATTAAAAACTCGGCGTATATTTGCAAACCCAAAAACGATGGGAGTTTAGCTCAGCTGGTTCAGAGCATCCCGACTAACAAGTCGGGAGGGTGGGTAAAGCTGAAAAACGTGAATTGAAAATATTGGGAGTTTAGCTC
>PHDU01000157.1 GCA_002842755.1 Bacteroidetes bacterium HGW-Bacteroidetes-1
CCGGTAATCTTTGTAGAATTTTGTCCGGTGGTGTGTTTAAAGGTGAAGCGCACCGAAATATCTGATGCAAGGTTTTTTAACCAATATCTCCCAAATCCCTGCACAAGAAATAAGATATTATTGAATTAACTTCTAAGAATCCAATAGATTAGGACTTTTTCAGCAAGCCCTAGCTAACGATCTCCATGCTATGGAAGTTATATCCATATGCTCGTATAGCTATATTATTTCAAACCCATTTTGGACTAATATATAATTCACTATGGTATAAATCTGCCATGCTGACAAGCCCTTCGTTTTTTAAAAGGCATAGACACGTATGGTGCAACGTAACTTCACTTATTTTTCTTCCCACATTCTTTATGGTACATGCCTTCAAAATATAATTCCATATAGTTTTGGGAAACCATAAAAAAGGAAAAGTAGGACGGTTGCTGCACTGCAAAAGTACCTACAAATAAATTTGCCCCTTTGTGAATAAAAAACTACTTTTGCACCCAGTTTCAATACAAATCGCAAGTTATTATGCCTGAGCCAATTGTAAGTATTTTCACCGGAAGAGCTACAGAGTATCTGGCTCAAAAGATTGCAAATAGCTATGGTTCTTCTCTTGGGAAAACCATTGTGACTGATTTTTCTGATGGTGAATTTCAGCCTTCTTTTGAAGAAAACATCAGGGGAAGGGATGTGTTTTTGGTTCAATCGACCTTTGCTCCTACTGAAAATTTATTTGAGCTTCTTTTAATGGCAGATGCTGCCCGACGGGCTTCAGCACGTAATATTACAGCAGTGATTCCCTACTTTGGGTTTGCTCGTCAGGATCGTAAAGATAAACCACGTGTTACCATTGCTGCCAAGTTGGTTGCCAATTTGCTTATAACTGCCGGAATCACCCGTATCATTACCATTGATCTTCATGCTGATCAGATTCAGGGCTTTTTCGACGTTCCTGTTGATCATCTTTACGCATCTAATATTTTTGTTCCTTACATCCAGAGCCTGAATCTGCCAAACCTCACAATGGCTTCTCCAGATACCGGTGGAACAAGAAGAGCTGCCTCATATGCCAAGATGCTTAATACCGGATTTGTTATCTGTTACAAGCAAAGGGCAAAACCCAATGTGGTTGAGGAAATGTCGTTGATAGGTGATGTAAAAGGCCGCGATGTGATTCTTATTGACGATATTATTGACACAGCAGGCTCCATCACCAAAGCAGGTGAAATAATTATGGAAAACGGAGCATCCAGCGTAAGAGCTTTTTGTACACATCCAATTTTTTCAGGTAAGGCTTTTGAAAGGATAGAAAAATCGCCTTTCGAAGAAGTGGTTGTTACCGACACCATCCCATTGAAAAATGAAAGTAAAAAAATAAAAGTATTGTCAACGGCTGATTTGTTTGCCGAGGTGATTCGTCGCGTCGAAAACTACGAATCAATCAGTTCGTTGTTCAAAATTTCAGGTAAATAAATATTCAATTAAATTTTTAAACATGAAAAAAGTATCATTGAGCGGTTCTCTCAGAGAGAACGTAGGGAAAAAAGATGCTAAGAACATCCGCAAAGTTGGCCAGGTGCCTTGTGTAATTTATGGTGGAACAGAACAAATTCATTTTCAGGTAGCAATAGCTGACTTTAAACCCATCCTTTTTACACCAGAAACATACGTGATTCAAATTGTTTTAGGTGGTAAAACCTACAATACAATTTTGAAAGAAGCACAGTATCATCCGGTTGGCGATCAGGTTATTCATGCCGACTTTTTTGAAATAAACGAAGCAAATCCTGTTGTTGTTGCTTTGCCTGTGAAGGTAAAAGGGACTTCTCCGGGGGTTATTCGTGGTGGCAAGCTGAAAATAAAACTTGTTCGTCTTATTGTAAAGGGTTTGATCGCTTCACTGCCAGAGTTTATTGAGGTAAATGTTTCGAAACTGAATGTGGGTCAATCTATAAAGGTAAGAAATCTCAAACTTGAAAACGTGACATTCCTCAACGATGCAAATGCTGTTGTTGTGGAAGTGAAAGCTGCTCGTGGTATTGTTCTTTCTGATGATGAAGAAGCAGAAGCTCCGGTTGCTTAGTTGTTAATTTTCTATAAAGAAAAGGCATAAGGCGCTGGCTTTTATGCCTTTTTTCATTGTAACATGAGGCATGTTGTATTTTTGCATCAACATGCAGGAGTTTGCTCTCCCAATTTTTGAACCTCAACAAAACAGGAATGTCAAAAAATACCTTAACACTTTCAAAGCAACATGAAATATCTGATCGCTTGTCTCGGTAACATCGGACCTGAATACGTCAATACGCGCCACAATATTGGTTTTATGACAGGCGACTTTTTGTGCAATGATCTTTCCGGTAAGTTTACCACTGAAAGATTGGCACAAACAGCAACACTGAAATACAAAAGCCGCAGTTTAGTTGTGATAAAGCCGACTACGTATATGAATCTGAGCGGCAAGGCCATCCAATACTGGCTGCGGCAGGAACAGATTCCATTAGAAAATCTTCTGGTTGTGGTAGACGATATTGCATTGCCTTTGGGAGAACTGCGCGTTAAACTAAAGGGTGGTGATGCCGGACATAACGGATTGGAACATATCATCAACACGCTGGGAACAAACCAATTTGCCCGGCTTCGTTTTGGCATAGGCGATGACTTTCAGCGGGGAAGGCAGGTTGAGTATGTGCTTGGAACTTGGAGCAAACAGGAGTTGAATGTGATTGAGCCACGTATTGCAGTTGCAGCTGAAATAATAAAAAGTTTTGCAACAATTGGCACCGAGCGTACCATGACATTGTATAATAAAAAATAATTCACAATAGAATTTTGAAATGTGGACTTTGGTTTTTTTGTAACTAATCAGTTTCTTTTGTAATCGGCAATGGTGTTTAATGCAAGAAATACATTCTGGCCATTTTTTATGGAAGTATCAATAATGGATCTCAGT
>PHDU01000058.1 GCA_002842755.1 Bacteroidetes bacterium HGW-Bacteroidetes-1
TTCGAGCTTTAATGATATCATTAGTGTCCATTGTTTTTTTTAACAAAGGTAACTAATTTACTTTAAATATGAGTATATTATTTATTGACAATTCCTAAACTATACCAATGGCAATAAAACCAAAGCAGCTGAATTTCTCGGTATTGCATTGACTACGCTTTATCGAAAATTGAATGAGTATGGTTTATAAAAAAAATCATAACCAAATAGAAACAATAGTACACCTAGTTCGAACATAATAATTCTATGTTTCCATGTGTCTATGTGGTTTAATTCTCCCTTTTAAAATGCTATGATTGCCCTTTCATAATGAAAGGTTTTTTTGTTTTTCAGAACAAACGAAAATCTATTAACCCTCTAACATCCATATGGATAGCCTTATTCCCGATTTCTGGTTTATGAATTGCACTTAGTATTACGAGTTTGTAACACTAAAATTATCAAGTCATGGAATCAAGAATACAAAAAACTCTTACGCAATGGTTTCCTGAGGCCTTTGCGGATAAAAAATCAGCTCTAAAAACCGATTATGATTTTCTCAATCATTTTGCTAAATATTCGAGAAGTTTAATCAGGGAAGGGTCTGAGAACAAAAGCGAACCTTTTAAAATAATTAATTTGTTGTACTCAAAAGGCTCATTGTTTGAAAGAAATGCAATAGAGAATGAATTTTTCATTGTTTTTGCTTTTGATGAGAATCCTCATACCTTAAAAGAGAGCCTTAGTCTTCTTCCTGAGCCTTTGCGTTCTGTATTCATAAAAACAATTCTGGAAAACTAAAATAGGGAAGTGGAATGAAAATAATAATAGCTGGTGATGGAGAAGTGGGATTTTATCTTGCAAAATTATTGGAAAAAGAATATCAGGATATTACCTTGATTGATCAACAAATTGAAAAACTTGAACATGTAGAACATAAATTAGGAATTGCAACAGTATTAGGCGATACCACAAGTTATAAAGTGTTGAAAGAGGCAGGTGTTGAAAATACAGACCTCTTAATAGCTGTTACTTCTAATGAATCTACCAATATCACGACTAGTTTAATTGGGAAAAAACTCGGGGCAAAGTTCACTATCGCCCGAGTAAATAATATGGAGTATATAGTTGATAAGGATACACTTGACTTACGTGATTTAGGAATTGATGAACTTGTTTCGCCGGAGTCGCTTGCCGCTCGCGAGGTGAAATATTTGCTTAAGTCTCCTGTGTTGACAGAAGTCTTTAATCTGTATAAAAAAGACCTATATATGATGGGGGTAAGGGTCGGAGATGATGCGCCCATTGTTGATAAGTCCGTTGCCGAATCAGCTCACCTGCTGTCAAATAGCTCTTTTATGATTGTGTCTGTTTTGCGTAATGAAAAAACGCTCATACCTACGGGTAATTTACAAATACTAAAAGGTGACCTATTATATTTTGCAGCGACAGATAGTGGCAAGGATAAAGTGTTGGAGTATGCAGGGAAGAAGCCAATTCAGGTAAAAAAGATATTGGTTATCGGAGGAAGCAAAACAGGAAAATATATAGCATTGAGACTTAGCAAATACTATACTATTAAATTGATTGAAAAGGATTTTGAAAAGTGTAACTATTTAGCCAAACTCATACCAAATGTACAGTTTGTTCACGGAGATGGCGCAGACGTTAGTTTACTTAAAGAAGAGGATATTTCAAGTTATGATGCTGTCATATCTGTTACCGGAAATGCTGAAACTAATATTTTTTCATGCTTGTTGGCCAAAGACCTGGGTGTGAAAAAAACGATTGCAATGGTAGAAAATATTGGCTTATTTGACTATTCGCAAAAGATGGGAGTTGATACTTTGATAAATAAAAAAATGGCAGCAGCTAATTTTGTATTTCGACACATACTAAAAGGTAGAGTTCTTACACATCTCTATGGAATTAATGCCGAAATTCAGGAATTTGTTGTAAATAAGAATTCTAAAATCATCAATAAACCTCTTAAAGAACTTGATTTTCCTAAAAATGCAATAATTAGTGGCGTTATTAGAAATGGCAAAGGATTTATAACGCTTGGCAGTTTCGAGCTAAAGGCCAATGATACTGTATTTGTATTTTCATTGCCACAGAGTACAAAGGAAGTTATTTCCTTTTTTAAATAAAAAACTGAATCTCAATGAATTTAGTACAAAATGCTAAGTATAGCACTTTCAAAATGATATTCAGACAAATTGGAGGTCTGCTAATTATTTTAGGTTATACAATGGTAGTCCCATCAATAGTATCACTGATTTATTCAGAATATTATTCTGCAATCGGATTCTTGTTTTCGGGGCTGATTTGCTATTTGATGGGATTTTTACTTTACAATAGAATTAGAATAACTTCTGAGCCTTTAAACCGTCATGCATTAATTATTGCAGCCATGGGGTGGCTTTCTATCGCCATCATGGGAGCTTTGCCGTTCATCATTATTGCCTATATTACTCCAACGGATGTTGCTCAACATTTTATTCCTGCCTTCGCAGATTATCAGTCAAGTATTTTATATTTCAAAAACCCACTACATGCACTTTTTGAGAGCATAAGTGGTTTTACTACTACCGGGCTTACTATGGCCATTCATGAACCATCTATAGGGAAAGGTTTGCTTTTTTATCGTTCATTTTCTCAATGGATTGGTGGCGCTGGATTCATTGTGTTAGCTTTAGCAGTTTTAAATCAATCAAATGGGAAAGTTGCTTTTCTGCTTTATGGAGCAGAATCCTCAGGGGAAAGATTACGTCCGACAATTATGGAAACTGCACGTTCCATTTGGAAAATTTATTTGGGAGTTACCCTTTTTAGTTTTATTTATCTGGTGATAGGGACCTATCTTATTTTACCCGCCTATAATCTCAGTGAGGTTATTTTTGATTCGATTAATCATGCCATGACAGGACAATCAACTGGTGGATTCAGTACCCTTGATGACAGCATTGCTGGTTATAATTCCGAAGCAATGGAAATTTTATACTTACTGCCAATGATTCTGGGAGCCCTGTCATTACCCTTTTATTTTAGAGTTTTTTATGACAAAGAATTCAACCAGTTTTGGAAAAATCTGCAGACGCGTTCCATTTTACTGTCATGTGTTTTTGGGGGAATCATTCTTTCATTTATGTTGATGAAGTCTGGGATGATATCAGAGCCTTTTCGTGTTGGTGTTTTTCAATTTGTCAGTGCATTAACTACTACCGGGTGGCAAACATCTGATGTACACATTTGGGACGCTGCATCCGTTGCATTTATTGTCATGGGAGCAATGATTGTGGGTGGTGCAGCCGGAGCAACAGTGGGCGGAATAAAAATAATCAGAGTATTACTGATTTTTAAAGGATTATTTTGGCATATCAACCGGTTTTTTTCATCAGAAAATACAATTAAAGTTGTAAAATTTAATGATAAACGATTATTGCCTGACGAAATGAATAAGGAACTGGCTGCAACAGCAACTTTTTCATTTATCTACCTCTTATTTGTTGTGATCTCAACATTCATAACATTCTATTTTATGGGGCCACAATATTCAATTACTGATGCGCTTTTTGAATCAGCATCTGCTCAGGGTACTGTTGGGTTGTCATGTGGGATTACCAATCCTGAAATGGCCCCGGTTCTTGAAATTACCTACATAATTCAAATGTGGGCAGGCAGACTGGAAATAATACCTGTCCTGATTTTGTTCAGAACAGTTTTCCTGGGAACAAAACCGAAAGTGGTTTAAACTTTTCCACAGCATTCGGACTTTGAATTAACTTTGTGTGAATATATAGAATGTAATTATATGAAGATAAAGACGAAGCTAAACCTCGGAATCGGTTTTTTATTTACTTTAATCATTCTGTTGGCTTTTCTTAGCATCAAACAAATCAATTCATTATCAACAGCTTCTGAAAATATTTTAAAAGACAACAAAGAAACAATTGGCTATACTAAAAATATGCTGAAGGCATTATCAGAAATTGAAGAAGATGAGGAGGCATTAAACACATTTGAAGAAAATCTTTTAAAACAAAAATCAAATATAACTGAGATTGGAGAAAAGGAACTGACCGAGAACCTTTCTGAAAACTTCTATTTGCTGAAACAAAACCAATCAGATGAGGTAGTAATGGCAAATTTGCATTCATCCCTGTTTGAAATAATGAGTATAAATCTGAATGCAATTGAATTGAAAAACACTATTGCAGGCAATATAGCCAAAAAGTCCATTTTACTAATCAGTGCATTGAGTTTGTTTTGTTTCGTTATTGCACTGATGCTTTTCCTTAAATTACCGGGAAATATTTCAAATCCTATCCAACAACTAATTGTAAGCATCCAACAAATTGCAGACAATGATTACTCGCAAAGAGTTAATTTTGAAGGACATAATGAGCTTGGGGAATTGGCTGTTTCATTTAATTCGATGGCAAGCAAACTGGAAGAATACAACAAAAGTAGTGCTGCTAAATTACTCACCGAAAAAAAAATAACGGAAACATTACTCAACAAAATACATTATCCTATTATCGGCTTTGATACAACAATGAAAGTCAATTTAGTAAACGATGAGTTTTTAGCTGTGTCAGGATTAAGCAATGATGAATTAATTGGGTCTGATATTCTTGAGGTTGCATCGGATAATGATGTGATCAGACAAATTATTATTTATGGGTCTGGAAATAAGTTTATTCCGTCGAAGAACGACCCAAATACAAGAATACATTTAGAAATGAATGGGAAAGATATATACTTTGAGAAGGAAATTCAAGAAATATCATTGGCCTATCAAAATAATACGAGAGAGCATTTAATGGGTTATGTTGTAGTTCTGAAAAATGTAACAAAGTATATGGAACTTAATTTGGCAAAAACAAACTTCATAGCCACGGTTTCACATGAATTAAAAACCCCTGTTTCTGCAATAAAACTCAGTTTGCAATTATTGGAAAACGAAAAGACGGGTACGCTTAATCAGGATCAATATGAATTGATAAAAAGTTGTGAAGAAGATGCCGATAGTTTATTAAAAATTATATCTGAATTGCTGAACCTGGCCCAAGTTGAAACCGGAAAAATTCAATTGAATATAATACCTGTTAATCTTGAAGATATATTACGATACGCCATAAATAACAGTAAGTCAGTTGCTAATCAAAAAAACATTGTTTTTGAAATCGATCTTCCGTCAGATTTGCCAAAAGTAATCGCTGACAAAGAAAAAACGGCTTGGATCATTACGAATATTATATCGAATGCTATTCGTTACTCCGGTGATAACTCAAATATTGTGATTTCAGCTTCAAAAATGAAAAATAAAGTAAAGCTATCAATAAGAGATTTTGGTCGTGGCATTGAATCACAATATATCAATCGGGTATTCGACCGATATTTTACTGTACCAGGCACAAATAAGGAAGGTTCCGGGCTAGGATTAACAATTAGTAAAGAGTTTATTGAAGCACAGGGTGGGGAAATATATGTTGAGAGTGAACTTGGTGTTGGCAGTACGTTTTCAATAGTTCTTAATTGTAAAGACTACCTTTCATAGCTGGCAGGTATCCCGAATGCTTTCTTGACTAAAAAAACATATGCCATCGCCTCATTCAGAGTTTTGTCAAAGCGTCCGCAAACCTACCCAATAAAAGAAATTTTAAAATGGCCCAATGCACAATAATAGATAAATTGAGAGTCATAGAAACTAAAATTTGGGCAGTTAGGTAAACAATGCGTAGAAACGCTTAGTCTGAGAAACCTTGAAAAAGTTGAAATGACTTACCACTATTCGCACTACTTCAATTGCCCTTTACCTCAAATTTTTCGATTTTTGCCTGAGCAAATACCATACTTGGTCCTAAAAGGAATATACAAACTAAACTTAAAACTTTTGTTTTTATGTCATTATTACAATTTTAAAATTAAATTATACTTTTCTTATTCGCAATGCATTTTCAATTACTGAAACAGAACTGAAACCCATAGCGGTTGCAGCTATCATCGGTTCTATACTTTACTTTTTTCTAAGTTTTACATAAATCCCAACAATAACAACAAGAATAGCAATGACAATAATTAAGCCCCAGCCCAATCCATTTCCCATTCCCCAACCATTATTCATACCATCCATCATAATTTACCTCCTTAATTATTTAATTATATTTCGTTACCACTGCAAAACATTTTTTAATTGTTTGAAAATAAGGCATTCGTAATTCAACTATGTATTTTCAAATTTGCTTTTTAACAGGTACTCTCAATTAGCAAAGGTCAGTTCACTGGTTTTGAAAAATGTTACAGAATTTGAATGTATTTTTATATAATTCACACATTTTGAGTGCTTCCTTGAATAATATCTGGAAGTTTCCAAACAAAAAAATGGTTTATTTTCGATACAGGCAACACTCCGGAAGCTCTTTGTAAATAGCTTCTGAAGCTTTGTGTTTTGGAGTATCGTGCCCAACTTTTGCAACGGCAATTTCAATTTTATCCAAATTGGTTTTAGAATCATCGAAGTTTACTTCCATCTGTTTTGTTACCTTATTCCAGTCGGCTTTTGATACACCATCAACAGCCAAAGCAGCTTTCTCAATGCGTTTTTCACACATACCACAATTCCCTTTCACTTCAATTTTTTCAGTTTTATCTCCTGCAAAAACGGTAATCGCGCCCATTGTAAACAGGGCAACTATGCTTAAAACTTTTGTTTTCATCTTTTTGACTTTTATTAGTGAATAAATAGATTATTTGTGTTTTAACAGATTCATTTCTGATTGTTATTTTTTTCTTAATCGCAATGCATTTGCAATCACTGAAACAGAGCTGAAACTCATTGCGGTTGCAGCTATCATCGGACTTAGCAGGATTCCAAAGAATGGGAATAAAATTCCGGCTGCAACGGGCACTCCCAGTGCGTTGTACACAAATGCAAAAAACAAGTTTTGTTTGATGTTCCGCATTATTTTGTGGCTTAATTCTCTCGCTTTTACGATGCCGTGCAGGTCGCCTTTAACCAGCGTAATTTCGGCGCTTTGCATGGCGATATCGGTGCCGGTTCCCATGGCGATACCTACATTGGCTTGTTCAAGTGCCGGGGCATCGTTTATTCCATCGCCGGCCATGGCAACTTTGTGGCCTTGTTCCTGTAATTCTTTTACTTTTTTGTACTTGTCTTCAGGCAGACAATCGGCCTGGTAGCCATCGAGTTTAAGTTCATCGGCAACTGCTTTGGCTGTGAATTTATTGTCGCCAGTGAGCATGTGTACTTTTACGCCCATTTTTTGCAACTCCTGAATGGCTTTTGCCGAACTTTCCTTGATTTTATCTGAAACCGTTACAATGCCTTCTACTTTGTTGTCGATGAGCAGATACATAACCGTTTGGGCTTTCAACTGCCATTCTTTAGCAATTTTTTTATTGTCTTCATCCAGGTTTGCCTGGACTTCGTCAACCAGTTTTTTGTTTCCCAATGCAATCTTTTTCCCTTTATAAATTGCCTTGACCCCTTTTCCAGTAACCGATTCAAATTTGTCCATTTTTATCAGTTCCATGTTTTTTTCTTTTGCCCCGGCAACTATGGCATCGGCAAGCGGATGTTCACTGTTGACATCGATTGAGGCTGCCAGTTTTAATATTTCATCATCGGGCATTGAACCAAAGGATTGATAGTTTTTGAGGCTGGGTTTCCCTTCGGTTAGTGTGCCTGTTTTGTCAACAATAAGAATATCAACTTTATTCATTTCCTCAATGGCACGGGCATCCTTAACCAGTACGCCAGATTGTGCCATTCGTCCGGAGCCAACCATAATTGACATAGGAGTCGCAAGGCCCAATGCACACGGACAAGCAATAATCAATACCGCCACTGCATTTACAAAAGCATAAACATAAGCGGGTTCAGGTCCCCAGATTGCCCAAACTGTAAAGGTGATAATAGCTATTGAGATAACGATTTGCACAAAGTATTTTGCAACAGTGTCTGCCAGTTTTTGAATGGGTGCCCTTGAGCGGCTGGCTGTATTTACCATTTCGATGATTTGCGCAAGTAAGGTATCGCTGCCCACTTTTTCAGCTTTCATTTCAAAGGCTGTTTTGCCATTTATTGTTCCTCCGGTTACTTTATCGCCTTCAGATTTTTCTGAAGGAATGGGCTCACCTGTAATCATACTTTCGTCGATTACGGCAGAGCCCTCTTTGATTGAACCATCAACCGGGATTTTTTCGCCGGGCTTCACTTTTAGAATATCTCCAACATTCACATCTTCCAACGGGATTTCTGTTTCTTCGCCATTGCGAATAATTCTCGCAACCGGAGGAACCAGTCCAAGCAATGCTTTTATGGCCGAATTGGTTTTACTGTGGGCGCGCAATTCAAGTACCTGTCCGAGCAAAACAAGCGTTAATATTACAGCTGCCGCCTCGAAATAAATATGAACATTGCCATTCATATCTTTAAATTGCGGAGGAAAAACAGATGGAAAAAGGAATGCAATTACACTAAAAATATAAGCTGTTCCAACACCTATAGATATAAGTGTCCACATGTTGGGCATCCAGCGCACAATTGAGCTCCAGCCACGTTTAAAAAATACCCATCCCGAATAAAACACAACAGGTGTTGCCAGTAAAAATTCCACCCAAATCCATGCTTTTTTTGGTGCGATGGTTTCAAAATTCAAAAAAGGAATCATATCTGACATGGCAATGATAAATAGTGGAATGCTTAAAGCCAGTGCGAACCAAAATTTCTTTGCCATTTTTTTGTAAGCCTTTTCTTCATCACTGGTTTCTTCCCCTTTTTCAGGCACCAAATCCATTCCGCATTTTGGGCAATTTCCCGGGTGATCCTGCCTGATTTCAGGATGCATCGGGCAGGTATAAATGGTTTTGCTTTTAACGGCTATGCTATCTTCCTTTTTCAGGTGCATTCCGCAATCCGGGCAATCGCCGGGTTTATTGTAGGTTTTATCGCCTTCGCAACGCATGGGGCAATAAAAAACACCGCTTTCGTTGCTGTTTGGCATTTCTGTTTTCTTTTCTGAAGCATGATAGTGTTCTCTGAATTTGTAAATGCTATAACCACCACCATCATTCTTCAATGCCTCCTGAAATATTTCAATAGGAATATGCAAGTTCATTTCGATGGTGGCTTCTGCCTTTTCTAAATTGACCGATACCTTTGAAACTCCCTGAACTTTTGAAAGGGTCTTTTCAACATGACTTCGACATCCATCGCAAGTCATTCCTTGTAAGTGATATGTGTGTTTCATTTTTTTAATTTATTGTTTTTGTTACCTCTCCACAAGTAAGCATCGAACTCCCAAAGTATGGGTTTTTAATTTCTTTTTCCTTGCTTAGCCAGTCAGCCCCTTTGTTGTTATCGGCCATGGGGCAGTGCTGAACATAAATAGTTTCACCAAGCGGATTGAATGTGTTGGTCAGTTCAATCATAGTAGCAGAAACTGTCTGAAAGGCATTCCGCAATTGCTCTATGTCGGAGAAATGCTGAACATGCTCCAAGCTTTTGCTTAATCTGTCCTGATAATCCATCCAAGCATTGTGGGCATCGCCTTTAAACAGGCCCATGTTGATTTTATCCAATGCTGATTTCATGTTGCTTGCCATTTTTTGAGCTTCTGCAAAGTCATCGTTGGTAAGTTCATCTTTCCATTTCAGGTAGTTTGCATACAGCGGTTGTAAAGCCTCTTTAGCTTGTTTGTCAACCGACAAAGATTTTAGCTCTACTGCTTTTGGTTTTACCTTTTGCTCAACTTTTGATTCACTTCTTCCCAAGTCCATTTTCGACATATCATGTGGCGTTGAGCCAGCACCTCCTTCAGGATTCATCATGCTGGGTTTTGCGGCTAACTGCGCGGCGGCATCAATGCTAAAGGTTCCGTTTACCGCTATTTCCTCGCCTTCCATTAAGCCCTCTTCAATGATATAACTTTCGCCTAAAGCAGAACCCAATGTTACTTCACGCATGATGAAATTTACGCCCTGGTCTGAATTGGTCCTTACATAAACAACCGAACGTTTGCCTGTCCACATAACGGCTGTCTTTGGTACTGCAAGTGATTTTGATTTATTACCTAATTTAGCTTCAACCAAACCTGATGCAAACATTTCCGGTTTTAGCTTTCCACTTGCATTGTTGTAATCCATTCTTGCTTTTGCCACCCTTGTTTTTGGGTCAATCACCGGGTCGATATAGGAAATTTTACCCTCAAAAATTTCCCCCGGCAGGGATGCTAAGGAAAATTCAACGTTATCACCTTTTGTAATCCAGGCTATGTCAGATTCATATACATCAAATAATACCCAGACTTTGGAAAGGTCGGCAATTTTGTAGATAGTTTCGCCTCTGCGAACATAGTCCCCCAGATTTATCATTTTTGAGGTCACATACCCTGCAACGTCGGCTTGTACCGGAAATTCATCCCGTGTCTTTCCTGATGTCAAGAATTCTTCAATTTGTTTGTCAGAAAGTTTCCAGTTTTTTAACTTTTCTTTGGCTGATGTAAATAATTGAGGTTGCGATTCAGCAATTTTATATGCCTCAAACAACTCTTCCTGCGCAGTAACCAATTCGGGAGAATAAATATATGCAATAGTTTGTCCTTTGTTCACAAATTCACCCGTAAAATTCACCAACAATTTTTCTATTCTGCCTGGAATATGCGATGATTGTGAATAAACCAAACGTTCATCGGCCTGCACTTTTCCATTTAGGCGAACTTGCTTAACCGGATTCATTTTCCCAATAATTGCTGTACTCACATTTGCTAACTGCATGGCTGTGGGAGACATACTTATGGCTTTAGGGTCAATATCGGTGTTTTGGTCATCCTCCAGTGGGATTAAGTCCATGCCGCAAATTGGGCAGTCGCCCGGCTCATTTTGACGTATCTGTGGGTGCATGGAGCAGGTCCAGGTTTGATTAGCTGATGTGCTGATGTGCTGATTTGTTGATGTGCTGGTTATGTAGCCTATTAATGCACCAAACATGAGGCTGATAGCAACGATTACTATTGTTTGTTTTTTTGCTTTAATTTTCATGATGACTTCAATTTAGATGATGAAATTATTCTACTCAAAAGTTTTTGCATGGACAGCAAGGCTGCCTTCATTTGTTCGGGTGGTGAGGGGTAGGAGGGAGCTTTCTCACAAAGCAACAGCCAGTATTCAGTTTCTTCAGCTTCTTTATGAGCAATTTTAAGTTTATGAATAAAATCGGCTTTGCTTTCGGCACTTTGAGATTCTCTTGTGTTTGCTCCAATAGACGTCCCACTCTTTAAGAGTTGCCTTGCTATAACATACTTTCTTTTTAATTCGAGCAACTCTGAAAATTCAATTATCATCAACGCAAACTCCAAACTGATTTCTATTATCTCATTTTTTCTTTCCATGGTTTTTTAATTTATTTTGAATTCAATTAAATATAAAATATCCAACTAAACCATCATCAAATTAGCAAATCAATACATCATCAAATTAATTTGAGGTTAAGTAATTGATTTTTTCTACGGCTATAAGGTATTGAGCCAAAGCTGTCGCGCTCATCTTCCGGTATTTCAACAATTGCTGCTGCATTCGCAACACCTCTTCGAACTCCTTACCTGAATTTCCATACGCAGCAAATAGCAAGTTTAACGATTGTTGCGAGGTTTCTTTCTGTTGTTCGTAAAGTGATAAGAGTTGCAACTGTTGCTGAACCTGAAACCAGACCATTTCAAATTCAGAAATGAGTGCATTTGCTACTTCTTGTTTTTGATACGTATAACTTTCCTGCATCAATCGGGCTTCTTTCAACGAAGCGTTGTACTTGCCCCTGAATATTGGAATACTTACAGTTACCATAGGCATAAATGCATCTTTGCCGTTGTCGGACATTGAAACATCGGTACGCTCACCAACTATTACATAATCTAAACCTACACCCAATTTTGGTAGTCCTTGCTTTTGGACTGCAAGTTCTGAGGCTTTGCTTGCCTGAATTTTTAAATCCAGTGCTTTTAATGCTGGATTGGAAGCAATCAAAGAATCTTTCATGAAATTATCTGAAAGGATTTCTGCACTCAACGAATCATTGATTTGCACCATTTCATTTTCAGGTCGGTTTAAAAGTTTATTGAAAGTTGTCATCAACGGCTTTTCTTTATCCCTTAGAATACTTAGATTGGTCTGAGCTTCTTTCAGCATAATATCCACGCGCAATACATCCACCATTGATCCTGTGCCGTTTTTAAACTTTTGATTCGCAATGTTTTTATAGGATTCCAGAATGCTTATATTATCCTGTTCAATGCGAACCCACTTTTTTAATTCGAATAAAGGATAATAAGCAGAAGCCACCCGAAAATAAAGTTTGTTACGGGCATCAATAAAACTTTGAAATTTTGCTTCTGCCATTAAAGTCGCGGTATTGCCCTGAGCTTTTAAAGTACCAAACCACGGGAACATTTGTGTAAGCGAGAACCTGGCCTTTTGCGGCCCAACTCTTGTTTCCACCGGAGAGATAAAATACCCGAAAGAGAAAGTTGGGTCGGGCAAAGTACTCACTTGTGGTACTTTCTGTAAAGCTGCTTCGTATTCCTTATAGATAGCCTTCAAACCCGGATTATTTTCGGCAGCTATCCTAAAATAATCGTCGGGTGTTTGTGCAAAGCTCAGCGAACTGAACACCAGCATTGCTAGTATTATTGCTATATATGGTTTCATGATTTTTGCTTATTAAGTTTATACTCTTCGCGCATGCTATAAAGCGTGGGAACAATATAATAAGTAATGGCCGCCACAATCATTCCACCAAAAGCAGGAATGGCCATTGGCACCATAATGTCAGCACCACGCCCGGTTGAAGTAAGAATAGGCAACAGCGCAATAATGGTGGTTGTAGTAGTCATTACAGCAGGTCGGATTCTCCGTTCTCCGGCTTCCACAACCGCAGCCCTTATTTCTTCTATTGTTTTTGTAGGATTGCTTTTGAAACTCTGGTCGAGATATGTTCCCATCAAAACCCCATCGTCGGTGGCCAGCCCGAAAAGTGCAATAAAACCAACCCAAACGGCAACACTCAGGTTTACGGTTTGCATTTGGAAAAGTTCACGGATATTCGTTCCAAAAACATTGAAATCGGCAAACCACCCCTGTCCGTAAAGCCAGAGCATGATGAAACCTCCGCTGAAAGCCATAGCAACGCCGGTAAAAATCATGAGCGATGTAGTAACCGATTTGAATTGGAAGTAGAGTATCAGAAAGATGATTATTAATACTATCGGCACGATTATACTGAGTCGTTTTTCAGCACGCACCTGATTCTCGTAACTGCCCGAAAATTTATAATTTACTCCGGCAGGAACAATTAACTCACCCGCATCAATTTTCCTCTGAATCATTTCCTGGGCATCATTCACGACACTTACCTCTGAAAAGCCTTCCCTTTTATCAAACAGCACATAGCCGACCAGAAAAGTATTCTCACTTTTTATGGCTTGCGGCCCACGCACATATTCAATATCTATCACTTGTTTTAGCGGAATTTGTGCCCCTGTGGGTGTTGGAATTAAAATATTCCCAAGCGATTCAGGATCATCTCTTAACTCCCTCGGATAGCGAACCCGTATGGGAAACCGCTCACGTCCTTCAATGGTTGAGGCTATTTTCATCCCGCCAACAGCGGTTTCAATGGTTTGTTGCACATCTTCGACAGTTAAGCCATAGCGCGATATTTCATCGCGGTTGATGTTCAGGTGAATGTATGGTTTCCCTACAATACGGTCGGCAAAGGCAGCCTCGGCTTTCACCGATGGCACTTCTTTTAATATACTTTCAAGCCTCAATCCAAACTCTTCGATGGTTTTAAGATCGGGTCCGAAAACTTTTATGCCCATGGGAGCCCTCATTCCTGTCTGCAACATGACCAAACGGGTTTCGATGGGTTGTAATTTAGGGGCAGAGGTAACTCCGGGTATTTTAGTCACAGCAATTATTTCTTTCCAAATATCATCGGATGAATTTATATGTTCACGCCAGTTTCTGAAATAGTTTCCCTTCTCATCCGTTACCAGCTCATCTGACGAGATACCATTGGTCAGCATTTCCTGATTGGTTAATGTGTCTCCATTCTTCAAAACAAAGCGGTCATCTCTATCTGTTCTAAAGCGTATGCGATGCCCTTTGTCATTGAGTGCATATTCCGACTTGTAATTGATAATATTTTCGTACATGGAAACAGGAGCAGGGTCAAGAGCCGATTCTACCCGACCTAATTTGCCAACGGTAAGTTCCACTTCAGGAATGTTTGTCAGCAACATATCTAACTGACCGATTACTTTCCGGTTAAATTCAACTCCAGAATGTGGCATAGAGGTTGGCATAAGCAAAAAGCTACCTTCATCCAGTGCAGGCATAAACTCTTTCCCAATTCCGGGAAAAGAATGATTAAAACCTGACCAAACAGAGGTAGTCCGGATGTTCCAACCTATTTTGTCAGCACCATTTGCCAGGAAGCCGAATACATTTGAGAATCCCATCCAGATATTTACAGCTAACAACATCAATAGAGCCGGAATCAATAAAAACTTTACTTTGTTGTTCAAACACCAGCGTAAAATCCTTCTGTAGGAATATTGCAATAAACTAAATGCTCCTAAAATAAAGCCTACCAAAAGTGCAACAAACACAAAGTTGAGTAGCACACTTTTACCGGCACCAAGAGGTAACCAGTACTTTGCCAGAAGCCAGACAACCCCAATGACGACCAAAACCAATTCAATATTATCCAGGGCTTTGCGTAAAAGTGGTTTTTTAAACAGTTTTTTATCAGAGATGAGTGGTTTAATGAAAGGGATACAGCCAAACAATATCAGTAAAACACCCGCCCAGGCAACACTACTGAATAATCCAATGATACCAGCTACAATCAGCAATATATTAACCCATGTTTTGTGACGGGGATTCCTTATTTTAAAACCAAAGAACCAATGTGCCAACGTAGGTAAAATAAAAAGCGAAACAATCAAAGCCGCCACCAAAGCAAAGGTTTTGGTAAATGCCAGCGGCCCGAATAATTTACCTTCGGCGGCCTGCATGGTAAAGACAGGAATAAAACTTACAATGGTAGTAGAAACGGCAGTAAGAATTGCTGAACTCACTTCTGCTGCACCATTGTAGATGGTTGTTATCAGTTTTTGGCCTGGTGGTGCTTCGTCAATATGTTTTACGATGTTCTCCGATAGAATTATTCCTAAATCGACCATGGTGCCAATGGCAATGGCAATTCCGGAAAGAGCCACTATATTGGCATCGACACCAAAATAACGCATAGCAATAAAAACCATGAGCACAGAAATAGGCAATAAACTTGATATGAGTATTGATGCCCGCAGGTTATAAATCATTACGATTATAACCAAAATTGTAATTAGAATCTGGAGTGAAAGGGCTTCTTCCAAGGTTCCAAGCGTCTCATAAATCAATTCAGAACGGTCGTAAAAAGGAATAATAGTCAGTTTACTTTCTACACCATTTGCCAGCGTTTTTTTCGGCAATCCGGGTGAAATTTCTTCAATCTTCTCTTTCACATTGTTGATAACCTGCAATGGATTAGCACCATACCGCGCCACGACAACCCCGCCTACCACTTCGGCTCCATCCTTGTCGAGAACACCTCGGCGGGAAGCTGGGCCAAGTGCGACAATAGCAATATCCTTGATACGTACAGGTACATTTTCCTGAACGGTAACTACGGCTTTCTCAATATCCTCTACATTTTTTACATAACCTAATCCACGCACAAGATATTCAGCCTGATTGATTTCGATGGTTTTTGCCCCCACATCCCTGTTCGATTTCTGAACGGCCTGCATTACTTTATGCAAAGGAATGTTGTAGGCTTTCAAGGCATCGGGGTTTACATCTATTTGGTATTCCTGCACATACCCTCCAATTGAGGCTACCTCTGAAACCCCTTCTGTTGCATTCAGTCCGTATTTTACATAGAAATCCTGAACCGTGCGAATTTCATGTAAATCCCAGCCCCCGGTGGGATTTCCGTCCTTATCGCGCCCCTCAAGTGTGTACCAATAAACTTGTCCCAAAGCCGTTGCATCGGGCCCTAATGTGGGTTGAACACCATCGGGCAATAGTCCGGAAGGAAGAGAACTTAACTTTTCCAGAATACGGGAACGCGACCAGTAAAATTCTATATCCTCATTAAAAATGATGTAGATACTTGAAAAGCCAAAAATGGAGGAACTCCGGATGGTTTTTACTCCCGGAATGCCTAAAAGATAGGTTGTCAAGGGATAGGAAATCTGGTCTTCAATATCTTGTGGCGACCGTCCGTTCCAGGGCGTAAAAACTATTTGCTGGTTTTCGCCAATGTCAGGTATGGCATCCACCGGAACAGGGTCGGATGGTAAACCACCTAGCTGCCAGCCAAAAGGTGCTGTAACAATACCCCATGCAACCAAGCCTGTAAGAAGAAGTACAGTAATCAACTTATTCTCGAGGAAATATTTAATGATTTTATTGAGCATAATAGAGTGATTTAAAATGAAAAATGACTTAGCTGTTGTACTGATTGATTAATGTGCTGATTTGCCGATGAAGTATTTGTTTGTCAATACATCAAATATTAATGAAATACTTTGTAACCCTTGCGGATTAGCTTATATGAAAGGCATGATGCGCCAGTAGCCACACTACGAATTATAGCATGGGGTCAATCATTCATTCTAAAATCAAATAAGGAAAGTCTGAAAAAGTACCTGATTGTCTTTTTCAATTGGGGGAGGATTATATTCTGTAAAAAACTGATGAACTGCTTTTGAAAATAAATCCAGGATAAGAGTGGTATTAATAAATGCTATTGCAAAATCAACGTTAAAAGCTATTTGAGCTGCATCTTTTACAAATTCATCTGTAGTCTGAACGGTTTGATATTCGTTTTGGCAGCACGGAACCTTGTCAAAATTAATCCCATTTTCGTGCTGCTTTACAGGTGTGTCGCAGGAGGCCTCCATAACCATCATACCACAATCCAGATGCGTTTCACCCAACATTATCTTCGTCTCTACGGCTTCGCCACCGCAAAAGTGCGTTCCAATGGTCAAGTATATATGGCTTGCCAGGAGGATAAACGATAGTAAGATGGAAAAACTCTTTTTCATTACTTATAAAAGTATAAAAATATAGAAATTATTTTCAATCACTTTAATTTTGTCGTTAACTTATGTTAATCCTGACATGATTTTAGGAAAAGAAGTTTTTACTGAAGCATCTTTCAAAAGTATTTTGATACTTTATTTTTTGATTTACTGATGGTTATCGTTTAGTAAAAATGAAACTGTTCTGGAGTTTTCAAAAAGCTCAATCCTTTCTTATTTCGCTTTTGTCTTCATTTGCTTTCTTATTGCAAACCTGTGTTTTTTACAGCTAAAATATTGAGTTTGTGGGGTAGATATGTTCAACTTTTTTGAGGCAAATGTTGTTTACAATTTTTGGAAAAACTGAACCATTGGAAAAGGTACCGGCACTGCTTCTCCACCGGCAAAAATTCCGGCAAATCCAAACTGAAAAGCCTTATGGGGGCTTGTTTGAAACCTTAGTCCTGGAAGAATGAGTGCAAATCCATCTCTCTTTTTAGTTACATTACGCTCTCTTGGCTCGTAAAATCCTGTATTTGGATTAAAGTATTCAAACCATTCGGTGGTTTGATACTTTTTGCCGCCTGGCACAATGAATGAGTCAAACACAATGCTGACAATCCTGCCGGCTTTAAACATTCCCGCAAATGAAATCAGCATCCTGCCTTCATTCACTCTTTTTTTAGTTGAATTGCCACTAATAATATCAAACTGATTTTCTTTATAGCCCAATGCACCGTAACCGGCAGAAAAGGTGAAGTTCGCGATTCTGTCGCCAATGGTAAATGCAGTGTAGGGAAGTGCCAGTCTAAATCCTGTGCCATACCAGGTATCAGTTCCGGCAAGTAAACCCAATGCTAAACTTGTATTTTCATTAAAAGGGATACTGTATTTTGCAGTTCCAATGATGGGTGACCCAAGCCACGATGTCATTATGCCCAAACCGAAATTCTTGCCGACCCCAAACTGTACATCCGGTCCAAAAATATGCCAGATCATATAATTTTCACCTTTTGCAATAGAAAGTCCGTTGGTAGTAATGAAATAGCGACTGGCAAAAACTTCGCCAGGAATATATTCTCCTTTTACGTTCAGCTCACGCATTTCAACTTCACGTATTTCTCGTATTTCATGCCGTGGAATAGCTACCAAGCCCATCTCTTTTGTTTCAATCATTACCTCATGTGGATCTTGAGATATAATCCTTCCCACAAAGCTGGTCCGGTCATTTTTTGTAACAACATGTATTTTAAGTGTATCCGAAACAGATTGTTCTATGCTTTCCTGACTGAAAACATTGAATGTAATCATGCAGATCAGCAAAATTAAAAATGAAGTTGGATTTTGTTTCATAGCTTAAGTTTTAATTGCTGAATATATTTTTCACTTAAAATGGATTAATAAAACAAGTAAAGATAAACTAAAAACAATATTTCGGTAATGAAATGCAAAAATAAATACTTTCTTCTGTTTTCGCCGTTACTACAACATCTTTCTGTGTAATATGAGACTATGCCGCATCCCCATAAAGTTCGAATTTTTTTGTGCAGCCTTTGTGCTGGATTTCGAAGCCCAGCACTATCAACCTGTTTCAGGATTAGTCAAAAAACAAATTTTATTACGTTGCTTAAATAATAAAGAAACTGAAATAATAAAGAAACTGAAATATTGAATAAACAAGTAATAAATGAAAAGCATACTATTGTTAAACTCAATCAAATATTTTAATGTTACACGCATCAAACTATAAATAAAACTGCAATGGGATAGAATTGGATTTTTTTAATCATGGCAGCGTTGTTTTTTTTAACGGACTGCGAAAAAGAACCTGAAATACCCGATAACCCACCGGGCGACCCCGATCCTGATCCTTCACCCACAGCATGGATTACCAGTTTAGGTGGCGCGATTAACTGGAAAGATCTTCAACTTACCATACCTGCTGATTGCTTAACCAGGGTTTTCAAATTACCGCGGCAGAACTCAATAGTACCGATTATCTTGATGAAAACGCTGCATCGGCCTTTTACCGCATTGAAGATGCTCCGATGAATTTCAAAAAAGACCTGACGATAAAAATTAAACCAGAAGCCGGTGTGAGCGGAAACATCTTCGGGGTGTTGATCGAACGCTCGCATGTAACAGGTGAAATTGGGGCACGAAATACCATACGTTTTCTTGATGTCAGCCTTCAAAATGAAAGCTATGAATTTAGCATTCCTCCTTTTGATGATGTTGCCAATGCGCCAATGGATACCATTCATTTCTTTGTAGGGTTGATCAAAAACTTCGAACGATTCGACTCAAAAGGGCACTTTGCAATTTATGGCCCGGCGGAATATGCCAGCCAGGTTATCAATCTGGGGAATTATCTGGAAGAAGCCTACGTTAAATTCAAAAGTCCGGAATTTGGCTTTGACTATAGCAGGCGCACCAAATAGCCTGTCAGGGTAACGATTATGGATTTGGACGGAGAAAAAGATGGGGCATTTGTCCCTTCAAAATGGGGAAATAATCACGGAATATTGGAAATTGATGAATCTTTAATGTCGCAATCTGCAGAGCTTAGAACAACAGCTGCTCATGAATTCTTTCATCTTATACAGGCATTGTATGACACGCGTTGGGGGTTTACCAAAGGGGTTTCAAAGCCAGATCATTATTGGCTGAAAGTAGCAGCTTCTGTTTGGAGTGAAGAGTTCTTTTCTGATAATACCGACTATGTCTCTAAAACCAGGGGTGGAAACGAAAAGGAACCTTTTTATGGTTGGTTGCACCAGGTTGACCAAGAACCAGATGTTCATGGATATGGTATGTCAGCACTTTTGAAATATATCTCCAAAACATATGGAATCATCAAAATAAAGGATATTTTTCAAAAAATCTATGAGGGTAAAAGTGTTAAAGATGCAATTAATGAAGCACTTCCAAACAATCTGAGTTCTTTTTATGGTGATTTCATCAATCAATATCTGCAAAAACAGATTTACAATGATATGGGGCCTGACAGGTTCCTTATTGATAACAATGGCGCCGTTTGATATCGAATCGGGAAATGATACCTATAAAAGTTTTGAGGCAACCTATGAAGGGCTCTCAGCCAATGTTTATATGATCAAACCGACATACAACGGACTTTCTGAACAAACATCCCTTAGGCTGACCAACAATGCTGATGGTAAAAAATTTGCATACAAGATTAAATGGTCAGAAATCACTGGAATTGGCATTGCCGTTGGTGAAATGATAATCCCGAACATAAAACAATTCCAAGAAGAAAATGCCCGTATTATGGCGTTTTGGTGAATCAAAGTTATACTGTCAATACCTTAAATTTGCAAATGGAACTGACGCAGCCACCCCAACCTACCTGGAGCCAAATTACCGTATATTTCAATGATCTACCGGTTGTCTTTCACAGAATGGAATTCCCGAGGGAACTTCATCTACCCATAATTCTCTCTTGGACACTGAGCTGAGAGATGGGTCGAGTTCGGGAAGTGGCAGTGTCAACTATGTTTTTACGGCCAATCGGGATTATGTACAATTCAACAGAGTCAAAACCGGATCAGCAACTCTGGTATTTGATTTTGCAAACCAAAAACTGCTCAACGGATCATTCGAGTGCCGTGAAGTCAGCTTAGACAACCCCAGTTACAACTACAAAAACATTTCGTTTAATTTGGGAACAATGGATGCGGGTCTAAGTAGTTTCGCAGCATATATCTCAATTAGCGGCAGTAACCTTTGTGATCCTAACCCATTTTGCAGCTATCCGGACATAAGATTATAATTTTCTGTTACTTCATTTTTTTTTGTTAGCGTTTTGGGCACTACAGATTTTTTTCGGATAAA
>PHDU01000059.1 GCA_002842755.1 Bacteroidetes bacterium HGW-Bacteroidetes-1
TGTCAAAACAATCAGAATGCGTTAATAATTAGGCTAAGATACTAATTATTAATCATATAATCAAACAAACCACCACTTTTTCAATTTGGTAAAGTAGAAGTAACAACCAGCGAAAAACAACAGATCAAAAGGATTTGCTATTTTTACACTTTAAATATCCTATGGACATCATTAGAAAATATTTCAGCATCCTGACTAATAAACAGTTAGAGCAATTAGAAGCATTGTTGCCATTTTACACGGACTGGAATAGTAAAATAAACCTTGTTTCCCGCAAGGATATGGATCAGTTTTACGAGCACCATGTATTGCATAGTCTGGCTATTGCAAAATATGTACAGTTTATAGCAGGAACAAAAATAGTAGATGTTGGCACCGGAGGTGGATTTCCTGGTATTCCGCTGGCCATTGTCTTCCCCGAATCTTCATTTTTAATGGTTGACAGTATTGGGAAGAAAATAATGGTTGTAAACAATGCAATTGAAGATCTTGGACTCAAAAATGCAACAGCACGCAAACAAAGAGCCGAAGAGATAAAAGAGCAGTTTGATTATGTTGTGAGCCGTGCCGTTACAAATCTTCCTGAGTTTGTTTTGTGGACAGAAGATCTTTTTCATGGCAGGAGCAAAAATAAAAAACCAAATGGGATTTTGTATTTAAAAGGAGGTGATTTACGCTCTGAACTGGATGATTTGTCAGGCAGATGGGTAAAAACAATTCACCCTATCAGGCAATGGTTTAATGAAGATTATTTCGACACCAAGTCGCTGATTCACTTATTCTAACACTAAAAGTTTTCATTTTATATTGTTGCAGTCATTTCAATTTCAAAACCGTTTAATGCTATTTCATCGCACTCAGCACTCAAAATGAGAAACATATATAGGAAATGATATGTTATAACTTTCATTTCCTTTATCATTTTGGTTTTCTTTTTTTCCTATTTTAGCCGCTTGTTTTAACCCACAAAAATCAAATGTATGGAAAAAATTAAAGCTTCTTTACGAGAATCGGCAACTGCTCGCTGGATTGCTCTTGGTCTGATTTCCCTTACCATGTTTTTTGCTTATTTCTTTGTAGATGTTGCAGCACCTTTGCAAAGTCTTTTGGAAAGAAACCACGGATGGTCGCCCGAAACATTTGGGATGCTTGGAGGATCTGAATTCTTTCTGAATGTTTTTGCTTTCTTTTTGATTCTCTCGGGAATTATTCTTGACAAAATGGGCATTCGTTTTACGATCATCACAGCTGGTCTGGCGATGGTGATTGGAGGGGCCCTGAAATATTATGCTTTAACAGAAGCTTTTGCTGCTACAGGTTTGGCTTCATGGCTCGACACTTTCTGGGTAGCAGTTCCATCATCAGCTAAACTGGCTTTCTTTGGATTTGCAATCTTCGGTGTTGGAGTTGAAATGGCCGGCATCACTGTATCAAAAACAATTGTTAAATGGTTTAAAGGAAAAGAACTGGCATTGGCTATGGGTCTTGAAATGGCTGTTGCACGCCTTGGTGTTTTTGCTGTGTTCCGTTTATCTCCCATATTTGCTGAAAATGGGGGTGCTTCAAATTCAATTTTCTGGGGTGTAGCTTTTCTTTGTGTCGGCTTTCTAACCTTCTTCATTTATACCTTTATGGACGCGCGTCTCGACAAAGAGATAGGAGCGGACGGAAGTACAGAACCAGAAGAAGCTTTCCGTGTTAGCGATTTGTGGTTGATTTTGAAAAACCCTGGTTTTCTTGCCATTGCCGGATTGTGCGTACTTTTTTATTCAGCCATTTTCCCTTTTCAAAAATTTGCTACCGACATGCTGGCTTCAAAACTGGATATTAGTATCAAAGATGCTGCCGCCATGTTCTCATTCTTCCCAATTGGAGCTATGATTTTAACACCGTTTATAGGGGCTTTTCTCGACAAAAAAGGTCTGGGCGCTTCCATGATGCTTTATGGCGCCATTCTTCTCACCGTTTCACATTTAATTTTTGCACTTGTTCCTGCTGAGATTTTTAGCCCTTTTATTGCTTATGCAACGATTGTGATTCTTGGTTTGGCCTTCTCGCTGGTTCCTGCGTCCATGTGGCCTTCAATACCAAAAATTGTAGAAGAACGCTTTTTAGGTTCTGCCTATGGATTAACTTTCTGGATACAAAATATTGGTCTTCTCGCTGTTCCAATCCTTATTGGTTGGGCACTGAGCGCTGCTAATCCTGGCGTAGCCGATGCCATAGCTTCAGGAGATATGAACATAAAATATGATTATACCGTTCCCGAGTTAATCTTTGCTGGCTTTGGCGTCCTTGCTATCGTTTTATCTGTCATCCTAAAAATGGTGGACAAAAAGCAAGGTTATGGTCTTGATTTACCAAACAAAAGAAGCTAAAGCACTTAACATATATTGGTTTAAAAGCTGCCTTTCATACCAAAGGCGGCTTTTTTTATCTTATCAAAGAGATTGAAACCAATCAATCATTCTGTGGACACCCTCCCAGATGTTGGGGCAATCGTCTCTGACAAAATCTTCTGTGAGTTTTTTATCAGCGTAATAACCTGAAACCTTTTCCAGTGCATTCTTTCCATCGAAATCAACATAAGCCATGCGTGCCAGCAATTCTTCCGGCTGATGACCAAAATCGACTCCGGGCAATAAGGCTACCCCTGTCTCATTCAAAAGTCGTTCGCAAAGCTCAACTGAGGTTATAATATCTTTCGATGCAAGCTTTTCACGATAATATTCAAAATCGGGATAAAGATAAAAACCCCCATTGGGTGCAGGTACAGTTATATGGGCCGATTCTAATTGATTGCGGACAATTTTTGCCAGGTAACGAAGAATTCTGCGCGATTTTTCGAGATAGTCATCAATATAGCTGCCACCATGAAAAGCTGTAACAGCTGCATATTGTATTGGAGCAGAAGTTGAAGTATAAGTTTCGCTTGCAACGATGGCCATGGCATCGCGCAGCCAATACAGTTCCTTAGGAAAAATAAATGTTCCGAGGCGCCAGCCTCCGGCGCCACACCATTTGCTTAACCCACTGCTGATGATGGTTCCTTCCGGATAAAAGCGCGCCATTGAAACATGCTGGCCTTGGTGATGGATCATACCATAAATTTCATCGGAGACAATGATAATCTGGTATTTTCTTGCCACGGCAGCCAATTGCCGGAGTTTTTCGGTAGAGTAAGTACATCCTGTTGGATTGCTTGGGTAGTTTAAAATCACAACACGTGGTCTGTTGGGATCTGAACGACAGATCATATCGAGCTTCTCAGGGGTCAGTCTGTAACCATCCTCAGCTTTTGTCGGTATCCAGTGCACCTGCCTTCCGATTATTCTTGCCTGAGGAAAGTAAGAAACCCATGAAGGTGTTGGAATAATAAGATCGCCATAATAGGCAAGCTGAAGTATAAAAATCAATTCCTTAGAGCCGGGCCCAACCAGAATATCATCCGGTGAGGAGTCAACAAATTGTGTGCGAAAATTGAAATCAGCGATGGCTTCACGCAACTGAAGCAGCCCTTTAACAGGCAAATAATCTTTCTGATGTGCATTTTGCCTTAACGTTTCAACAACAGGCTCAGGCACCGGAAACGGCGACTGACCCAAGCCAAAACGAAAAACCTGTTTGCCATCAAGAATCATCTGACGGCTGCGTTCGTTGATAGCTAATGTTGAAGATTGTGTCAATCCCCGAACATTAAGATTAAGATTAACATTTAAATGATTGCGTGCAATTTTTCCCATACTATTGTCTTTCTGCTGTAAAGTTAACAATTTTTCCTTAAAAAACAGCTTAAAAACAATGGCTTGTCCTAAAAAAGTTTACACTTCTGTTTTACAATCCAACTTCAAATCTACAGCAAATAAGTGTAAGTGCGAATGATGTAACTAATAAGCAGAATTATGTAATGTTTCATTTAATTTATAACCAAATATTTGCAACAACCAATATTTAATGTCGTGAAGACAATTATAACAATTTTAATAATTTATAATGAAAACAAAAGAGTTTAATCTAAGAACGGAAAGTCCCAGAAGACTTCAATCCCGAAAAAGAAATTCGCAAACAATCCTGTCGGTTGTATTCGGCTTACTGTTAATGTTTTTTGCTACACTTCCAGCTTCTGCTCATTGCGATTCGTATGATGGACCGGTAATTAAAGATGCCACCAAGGCGCTTGAAACGAATAATGTCAATTTGGTGTTGAAATGGATTACGAATGAACAGGAACAGGAAATCATACCTTTGTTCAATAAAACCTACAATTTAAAAAACGGTGACAAAGAAGTTTATGCCATTGTGGAAAAACATTTCTTTGAAACCCTCGTCCGCCTGCACCGCGAAACCGAGGGAGCTCCTTACACCGGATTAAAACCTGCAGGAAGCACCAAACAAATTATTCAGATGACCGATAATGCGCTTTATGAAGATGATATTGAAGGTTTTATCGTCAAATTGGATAATCACCTAAACAAAGTTGTTCATGAGAAATACCAAAAAGTAGCTGAACTCAATAAATTCAAAGATAATTCAAAAGAGCAAGGTAGGGCATTTGTGGAAGCTTATGTTGATTACACCCATACCATTGAAGCCATTCATCATATTATTGAACATGGAGCTGCTCATAATTGAATCATTTTACAAAGCAATTGGCATCAGGTATTATAACATAAAAAAAAAAGGAAAGTATCATGGAATTTAAAACACCAATTTCATTAAAAAAAGAGCATGAAGAATTACATGCTTTGCTCAAACAAGCCACACAACTTTCGGGCAAAACAGGCGAAGCCGCAAAAACAGTCGCTGAATTGATGCATCCGCATTTTGTGAAAGAAGAGGAATACGCACTTCCTCCTTTGGGAATCTTGCCCCTTCTTTCTTCGGGAAAACTTACGGAAGAAATGAAACAGGTTTTACCTATGACGGATAAACTGAAAGCAGAACTGCCGGAAATGCTGGCAGAACATAAACAAATTGTAGCGGCTTTAGAGGTTTTAGTGCAGCATGCAACTGCAGAACATCATCCGGAAGTCGCTGAATTTGCTGAGAAACTTATGCTTCACGCACAAACAGAAGAAGAAGTTTCATACCCTACCGCCATATTAATTGGAGAATTTATAAGACTTAAATTCAATTAAACGGTTGGTTTTTTAACCGATAAACAGAACTGGATCTGTAAATTACAATTTGTGAAGATGATGTCTATTATTATGCCTGATAAGGTGCAGAAAATTACAAATAATCTAAATCAACTTATATGAATAATTCAATCAGAATCTCAGAAAACCAATTCTCATCCATTTGGTGGAGAAGAGGATTATTTTTTATTCTTTTTGTAGAATTTGCCGTGCTCATCTGGGTTACTACCGGTAGCTATTACAGAGATTCACAACCTCCAATCCCTGAAAAGGTTATAGACAATACCGGTTTGGTAGTATTTACAGGAATTGATATACAGGCAGGACAGGAAGTCTTCTTGCAAAAAGGGGTAATGAACAATGGAAGCATATGGGGGCATGGGGCCTATTTGGGACCTGATTTTTCTGCCCAATATTTACATAACCTTGCTCTCGAGGTAAACAATTATATATCTGTACAACAGTTTAATTCTCCCTTTTCAGGTCTATCTCCTGGACAAAAAGAATCTCTTGTGGGTTTAACAGGCGAGTTTTTGGCCACTAATCGCTATGATGCTGAAAGCCAAAACCTCATTTTTACTGAACCTGAAGTAAAATCTTTTAATGCCCAAATATCGTATTGGAAGGATTATTTCCAAAATCCTGCTGTCAACCGGGGCTTACCCAATGATTTGATAACCGACCCGCAAGAGCTGAGACAATTGACTGCTTTTTTTGCATGGGCTGCTTGGGCAAGTGTAGCCAATTCGCCAGGGAAAAATTATTCCTACACCAATAATTTTCCTTATGAACCGCTAATAGGCAACGGCCCTTCGAGTGCCACTATATTGTGGAGTGCCTTAAGCCTAATTACCCTGCTTGCAGGAACTGCCCTTATTCTCTTATTCTTTGGCCGATTTAATTATCTGGGCTGGCATAAAGCTATAGATGAGCTTCCACCCTTAATGGTACTGGGTAACGTAACTGCAATTGGACGTTCCTCCATTAAATTCTTCGTAGTGGCCATTCTTATTCTTTTGTTTCAAACAATGGCAGGGGGAGCTATGGCTCATTATTTTGCCGAACCGGAAGGTTTTTTCGGCTTTGACCTGTCATCGATACTTCCATCCAATGTCCTTCGCTCGTGGCATTTGCAGTCAGCCATTCTTTGGATAGCAACAGCTTTTATTGGTGGTGGTATTTTTGTTTCTTCCCTTCTGTCAAAGCGGGAACCTAAAGGACAGATTTGGTTGATAAATTTCCTTTTTATTGCCTTGGCAATCCTGCTTGTTGGTAGCCTTTTTGGACAATATCTTGGAGTAAAAGGCTTGTTGAAAAATTTGTGGTTCTGGTTCGGAAACCAGGGATGGGAGTACCTTGAGATTGGCCGCGGATGGCAGGTATTAATGGCAATAGGACTTATCTTATGGGCGTGGCTACTTTACAGGATGGTTCGACCTTCCAAAAAAGAACCTGAAGAAAGAGAATTGAAAACGCTCTTCTTGCTGGCTGCTTTGGCCATTCCGGTCTTCTATCTTCCTGCATTCTTCTTTGGTTCATCCACTAATTTTTCAACTGTGGACACTTGGCGGTTCTGGATAATACATCTTTGGGTAGAAGGTTTTTTTGAAGTTTTCGCCACCGTTATGGTAGCCGTCATGTTTTATAAACTGCATTTGGTATCAAAGCTAACGGCAACACGAATTATTTATCTGGATGCTGTTTTATTTTTGGGTGCCGGCATTTTAGGCACAGGTCACCATTGGTACTGGAATGGACAAACAGATGTTTCTATGGCGCTCTCTGCATCTTTTTCGGCTTTGGAAGTTGTCCCGTTGATTCTGCTTACTCTTGAAGCATCTGGCTTTGTCAGGCTAATGCGCCGCAGAGCAGATGAAAAAGGAGAAGAAATCAGCTTTCCTCATAAATGGACATTCTACTTTTTGATTGCAGTAGGTGTCTGGAATTTTATTGGCGCAGGGATTTTAGGTTTCTTGATTAATCTGCCAGTAATCAGCTATTACGAAACGGGCACATATCTCACGCCAAATCACGGGCACGCAGCCATGATGGGTGTATTTGGAATGCTGGGGTTGGCTTTTCTGGTATTTGCTATCAGGCAGGTTTCCTCCTCCGAACATTGGAAACGAATTGAAAAATTTGTAAAAATATCGTTCTGGGGATTGAATATTGGCCTTGCAGGAATGGTCATACTACAGTTGTTTCCCAGTGGCGTGCTGCAGTTAATCGATGTAATAAATAATGGATACTGGCATGCACGCAGCCTTGAATTCTCAGGACAACAACATATCGTTAATCTGGCATGGCTGAGATTACCTGCCGATGCAATATTTATCGTTGCCGGGGTACTACCACTTTTGCTAGCAACTGTTCTTACTTACTTCAACATGCAAAAATCTGATAAAACAGCTGCCGGTAACAAAATAGTTTAAGAACCAGATTATCGGTTTGATGAATTAAGATATCATTCATATCAAAAGCATTAAACGAAGATTTATACCCATAGGTATCGAAGGAACTGGTGTATAAAAGAGCGGCTTTTGCTCCTGAAATTATAGAGGCGATTTGTCTTTCTGCCGAAATGCGTGCAGGAGCAGCTTTTGCCCGCGCTACCATTGCCATGGTTGAGATGGAAAAATAAGAACACATAAAATTTGAATGAATTGAGGCCAGTAGTAAAAAAAGTTACAGTTAGTTTTTTGTATAAGGCAAAGAATACTGAAATAAACCATGCCATTGTTCTTAAAAAGGTGCTATTGAAGGGTCTGCAGCAATAACAAAACCGGCATTAATAAGTTTTTACTTTTTATTCAATCTATAAAAAGATACATGTGTCTTTTTATAGAATTAATTTATATATTTGCAGCATAGTAAAAAATCAATAATTTAAATTTATAATTATGGAAACATTAGGTGTAACGAAAATCGAACCTAGATTTAAACACCCAACGATCTTTCAAAAATATGAAGATCTGGCTGTTGGTGAATCGTTTATTCTTCATAACGACCACGATCCGAAGCCGCTTTATTATCAGTTTACGGCGGAAAAAGGAAAAGAATTTGGTTGGGAGTATCTTCAGGAGGGACCTGATGTGTGGGAGGTAAAAATCAGCAAATTGAAAGTGAACTAAAAAGGGATGAATCAGGAGAAAAATCAGGGTACAGGTAGAATCCTGTTCTAATAAAAAAAGTAAAACTGATGAAAATTAACAGTAAAACAAAAATATCGGCGCTGATCGAAGAAAATCCGGAAACCATTAAGGTACTTATTTCGGTCAATCCTCATTTCAGTAAATTGGAAAATCCATTGCTTCGCGGGATATTAGCTTCGAGAACCAGCCTTGCAGATGCGGCCCGAATAGCAAAATGCGATATTGAATCACTATTTGATTCCCTTGCAAAAATTGGCTTTAAGCATGAAGATGAATTGGCCGGCAGTGAAGAAGTGGCTATAAGCAATACAAATCCAAAAATTTCTGAGGCTATTCAAAAGTCAAGGATAAACTCATTGGATGTAAGACCAACCTTGGAACGAGGCGAAGATCCGTTTACTGAGATTATGGGAGAACTAATAAAACTTCATGATGGATATGTATTGGAGGTAATCAACTCGTTCGAACCTACACCGTTGATAAATATCGCCCATAATAAAGGGTTTGAAAGTATGGTTGAAGCAAAAGGTGATGCCATTTATACCTATTTCATGAAAGTGGGCGAAGCCAAAGAAGAAATGTATTCTGATGACTTGGTGTTTAAAATTTCGATTGCCGAACATGATGCAAAAAGGGCCAATTGTAATAAAGAGATTCATGAAATTGATGTTCGTGATTTGGAAATGCCCCTTCCTATGGTTACAATTTTAGGGGAGTTGGAAGTTTTAAAAGAAAATGGGGCGCTCTATGTTCATCATAAAAAAGTACCCCAATATTTGCTGCCCGAATTGGCTGAACGGAATTTTAAAACCTGGATTGCCGAGGTGGATGATCAAAATGTAAAACTTCTTATTTATAAATAGATGAACCAGATTGCCAGCCAAAACGCACCTTCGCCAAAGGTTGTTGTTCCGCATTTTGTTTTTGGGGCGCTGATTTGGCTCGGGGTTACCCTGCTGATTGTTTTTAATCCTGATGTTTTCACACAACATTATTTCAATGCTGAGTTGCTTGCTATCACACACCTATTGGTACTGGGTTGGATTACCATGGTCATTTTTGGGGCGTTATACCAACTGCTTCCGGTGATTATGGAAGTGAAACTTTACAGCGAAACACTCGCCAAAATTGCATTTGTATTGCTGGGTATTGGCACTCTTCTGCTGGCCTTCACATTCTGGCAATTTACATTTGATACGTTGATGTTTATCGCCGGCGTGTTGATTGTAACTTCTGTTGGTCTGTTTGTAGTCAATGTCTTGTTTACAGCGCATTCTTCAAACAAAAAGGTAATTGAACGTGCCTTTATCATCAGTTCTGTAATATGGCTGTTGTTCACGGTTTTGGCTGGATTGACACTGGCTATCAACCTGTCCTATCCCTTTTTGAAAGTTTCGCATGTCGAACTGCTAAAATTGCACGCGCATGCGGGTCTTGTTGGGTGGTTTGTTCAACTTATAATAGGAGTCAGTAGTAAATTATTGCCTATGTTTATGGTCGCCCACCACGTGAATACCAAAAAATTAAACTTTACCTTTTATGCTATCAATATTGGTTTGCCCATTGGCATCGTCTCTTTGTTTCTGGAATTTAAAATTGGAGTTGTTTTTAGCGTGGCGCTTGTTGTCCCTGGAATTGTAAGTTATTTGTCTTTTCTGGTGGAAGCCTATAAAAAGCGGGTGAAAAAGCAATTGGATATTGGGATGAAGCAATCCGTACTTTCTTTTGCAATCCTTGTCATTCCTTTGTTTCTTGCTTTTACGCTTCTTTCTAATTTCAACTTTCTGGAAACGATCACCATACCCCTGTCCGTGGCCTATGGTAGTGCGATTGTCATCGGTTTCATTACTTCGCTGGTTATGGGGCAAACCTACAAAACTTTGCCTTTTATTGTCTGGCTGAAAGTTTATCGGGGGAAGGTTGGGAAAGTGGTCCTTCCACTGCCCAAAGACCTGTATTCTGAAAAAGTAGCCATTGCACAAGTATGGCTTTTTGTCATTGGCTTTGGCTTGCTTTTGATCGGAATTTCTGCAACGAGCAAGACTTTAGTGATGATAAGCGGAATTCTTCTTTTATTGTCGGTAGCTCTTTATAACTTCAACATACTGAAAATCGTTTTACACAAACCAACAAATAAATAATCAAGTGATGGATACAGAAGAAAAGAAAATATTTGAAATGCTCAAAGGGGTTGTTGATCCTGAGTTGATGGTAAATATTATTGACATGGGATTGGTTTATGGCGTAACTTATGATTCACTGAGCAAACAGATCGATGTTGCACTAACGCTAACTTCTCCCGGGTGTCCCATGGGTGGAATCATTATTGAAGATGCGCAACAGACAGTTGGCAGCAATTATCCCGATTTCGAGGTCAACATTAACCTTGTATGGGAGCCTGTCTGGTCGGTAGAAAAGCTTACTGAGAAAGGAAAAGCTGAGCTGGGGTATTCTTAAAAAGTAAAAATTTCAAAGTAAAACTAACCCTGTTTATTCCATTTCAAAATAATAAGATAATGGGGGTTATTATTTGAAATGATGTGAAGTCCGGAAAATAAATTTGTTGTCAGAATAGAACGTTGGATTATTCTCCTTTTTTTAATTGGCGAAAGCAAAAAAATGTAAACACGAGGGTGACACCAATTCTGAAAATCATAGCTCCGATGGTTTTGGTTTCATACAAACCGCCATTGCTAATATGGAGAATCAGGCCGGCAAAGCCAATAAATAAAATGGCAACAGCAACAATTAAGATTTTACACGACCATCTTTTCATTTTAACAAGGCCATACGCTGTTGCCAGATAAAGTAAACTGCAGATAAAGTTTGCCCAAACAACAAGCAGTACATAGTTTCCCTCTTTGGCTCGGAGGCCAAACAAATCAAAAATGATGGAACCGCTCAGAAAAAGCGTTAAAAGTGCAAATACTGAGAGTAGTACAGGAAGAATACGAGGGTAAGTTTTTTTCATTTTATTCTGTTTAATATTAGTGAAGAATTGAATCAATCAACTTGCACATTGCAATTCAAACAGGCAGTCACCTCTTCGTCATTTTTATTGTTGGCGGATCCGGGTTTGCGGTTGAGGGTGCTACGCTCAATACGGGCTTTTTCTTCTGAATTGAATGTCAAATGTTCTTCAAATACATCTGTTTTCACCAAGCCGGTAAATCTGCCTTTGGCCTCTTCAACATCGCTTCTGTTTTTAAAATAGAATACTTAGCTGAATTCTAT
The DNA here is from genome assembly GCA_002842755.1 of Bacteroidetes bacterium HGW-Bacteroidetes-1. GTDB lineage: Bacteria > Bacteroidota > Bacteroidia > Bacteroidales > F082 > JALNZU01. The sequence goes on from PHDU01000059.1 coordinate 11,525, forward strand.
TTCCTGTTCAAAAAGCTTGAAATCATCCATGTTCAGTTGTGAAACTTCAGTAAAACCTATACCTTTAAACTTTCTAATGAGTGATTACAAGAAGTTAGTACATATAAAAAATTCGAAATGATATTATGTGAATTGATTTTTCATTGTATCCATTCATCCCCATTTTCAACCAATTTCCAATCGGTTTAATATGGCTTTGTTATGATTGACTTTAGATGCCAGTGACTGTATTGTTAGTCTGTTCACCAGATTATAAAATGATTCTCTGACTGTTGCATATTCATCATGCATCGGACATGGATTGTTGGCATCGCACGATTTTAAGCCAAACCCGCATTTATGAAAGAATTCGTTTCCTTCTGTAACGTTGATCACATCAAGCAAGGTTAAAGGCTTTTTAGTATTATCAAAGAAAAAGCCGCCTCCTCTTCCTTTCATGGATGACACTAATCCCGCACGGGTTATAATCTGGAGTACTTTACCGGTAAACTCTTCCGGAGAATCGATGTTTTTCGCAATCTCTTTAAATCCGGGCCTTTCCCCTTTCATATTTTGGATATATATGTATACCAGCGACCGAATGGAGTATTCCGTTGTTTTACCCAACATAACAATTATTTGTTTTTTCGTGTTTGTGACGGTGTAAAAGTACAAAACATTCTTATCAAAAGACATCATAATCTTTTTATAAATTTTCATGTATATTTGTCCTATTGATAAGAGCAAAAAAAAAGTATTATGGGATTTGAAATACCGATTTCATCAAATAAAGATGAGTAAGAGAAAAAAAATAATCGTTGTCGGTGGAGGTTTTGCAGGTATCCAGCTTGTAAGAAGATTGGACGAAAACCTTTTTGATGCGCTACTGATTGATAAAATCAATCATCATCAATTTCAGCCGTTGTTTTACCAGGTTGCGACTTCACAAATTGAACCGGCAAATATATCGTTCCCATTCCGCCACATTTTTAAAAACAAAAAGCATATTCAAATCAGGCTGGCTGAAGTTACCCGGATTTTCCCCGACAAAAATAAAATTAGCACCAGCATTGGCGATTTCGATTACGATTTTCTGGTTATTGCCATAGGTTGCAAAACAAATTTCTTTGGCAATAATGAAATTTGCAGGTATTCATTGACATTGAAAACCACCTACGATGCCATTAAAATCCGTAATCATATCTTGAAAATTTTTGAAAAAATAATTTCTTTAAACGAAGAAGAGAGGGAAGCTTATTTAAATCTTGTAATTGTTGGAGCAGGAGCCACAGGAGTTGAACTGGCGGGTGCTTTTGCCGAAATCAAAAAGAATATATTGCCAAAAGATTATCACAGGATAGATTTTACAAAATTTCAAATCTATTTATTGGAGGGAAGTAAAAACACCTTGAATAACATGAGCGACAACGCTAAAACTGCTTCTCAGAAATATTTACAAAAAATGGGGGTGCAACTGCTTACTGAAAAATTTGTAACAGAATATAATGGTAACACGCTTATCCTGAGCAATGGTGATAAAATAAATACTAAAACGGTTATTTGGGCAGCTGGAGTAACAGGCAATTATGTTGAGGGTTTACCGGCTGATTGTTTTACGCATGTAAATCGGATAAAAGTAGACCGGATAAATAAAGTTTTTGGAAGTGAAAATATTTTTGCCGTAGGTGATATTGCTTACATGGAAACTCCAAAATATGTCAAAGGACATCCACAGGTTGCGAATGTGGCCATCAATCAGGGCAAAAATTTAGCGAAGAACTTTAAACGGATTATCATAGGGAAAGTACCGGTTGATTATGAATACAGAGATTTCGGTTCAATGGCAACAATTGGACAAAACAAAGCCGTTGTTGACTTTCCCTTTATGAAGTTCAAAGGATATTTTGCCTGGTTTATATGGATGTTTCTGCATCTCATGCTTATTTTAAGTGTTCGCAACAAATTAATAATTTTCATAAACTGGGCATGGGTATATCTTACAAAGGATTCATCGCTAAGACTTATTTTAACAGAAGATAAAAATCCCTGTGGTAAATAGAATAACAAATAGTTGTGAAAAATTATTAACGCTTGCATCATGGGAAAAAGCACGAGAACCTATCATTCCTAAATAAAACATTTGGCAGAGAGCATTACATTTAATATGCATCGTTGTTGTAAGACAGAAGATCGCCTTTAAATGACAAACGTTTCATGCCTCCAACCACCAGACAATATAAAAACCTTCTTCCAGAATCCATGAAATTACTCTAGTGAGTTAATAAGTTTTAGCGTCACTTTCAGGTTTAACACATTGATTATTAATTTGTTTGTTGATATTTTAAATGTGCAATAATAGTGACTTTTTTTGACTAAGGAGAGGGTGGTCGTCCGTTGAATCATTCTAATGATGTACTATTGCTATACATTTACGGCCTAAAATCCGAAACAAAAAAACAGAAAATTGGTTTCTTTTAATAGATACATTGATTATTTCGGTAAGGTATTATTGCAGCAAAACGACTTTTAGAGAAAGTTTAAAGATGCTGTGTCGCAAGGATCACTTCCATACAAAAGGCCCCTTCGCGGCCAAAGTCTAATTATCATGATTTTTCATCGGGATGCTTTTCTCCCAGCGTATTCCGTCCTTTGAAAGTTCTGTGATTCTTGAATGTCTGGTTTAGAAAGATGTTTTAAAAAAATTATGAAGCACTTTAAGATAAAAGTCTGCATATTTGCAGTGTGATTAAAAAAGTAACAGCATATAGTTTTATTCTCTTAGCCAATCTGGTTTTATTGATGCATGCTGTTTTGCCCCATCATCACCATGATCAACTCGTTTGCATTGAACATCATTGTATGGGCGATGAAGAAGCTCACGACCATGGTACTACCACGCACGATTACCAGCACGGGTGTGATTCAAGCTCAAACACTTGCGTTCTCAAACAAGCTGTAATTGTTCCTTCATCGCAAGCCAGATTCGTAAATAATTGCAATAATTGCACCGACAATCATAATCACAATTTTTTCATTCTTTCAAATTTTGGGTATGAAGATTTAGAACCCTTTTCTGCGGTTGTAATATCCATTCCTGAAATCTCCTCTTTTTTTATATCATTTGTAACTCCAACACTTGGATTACGGGCTCCCCCAATTGCTTAAATTCTAAATTCTAAATTCTGAATTTTGAATGAGGAAACCATTTCTCATTCAACATTTAGCGTTCAACATTTAAAATTTCCAATTCAACATTTCAAAATAAATGAACTACAAAATATTTTTGGGTGTGCTTTTAGCTTTTGCAATTGCATCATGCAGCCCAACCGGCCATGAAAATGAAAAACACGAGGACCCCGAAGCTGTCAAATTCCAATATACCTCATACAGCAACAACTTCGAATTATTTGCCGAAGCCGATGCGTTTATTGTTGGAGTGGAAGCAAATGTGCTTTCACACTTTTCCGTATTGCCCGATTTTAAAGCGGTTGAGCATGGTTCAATTACCATCGTGCTTGCTATCAATGGTAAAGAAGTACGTCAAAAACTTGATAAACCTACCCGAAAAGGAATTTACAGTTTCAACATTATTCCCGAAACAGCAGGAAAAGGAACTATGAAATTCGAGATTTCGAATGAGCAAGGAAATTTCGTTGTTGATGTTCCTGAATTTACCGTTTTCAGTGAACTGAAAGCAGCTGAAGCAGCAGCATCTAAAATTGTCGTTTCGGAAACAAACGCAACTTTTTTCACCAAAGAACAATCGTGGAAAGTCGATTTTGCAACGGATTTTCCGACAGCAGAACCATTCGGGCAGGTTATAAAAACAACGGCATTGGTGCAGTCTTCGCAAGGCAGTGAGCTGGTTGTTTCCGCCAAAACAAATGGAATTGTACTTTTTAATTCGGGCGTAGTAATCGAAGGGCGTGAGGTAACAGCCGGACAATCTTTGTTTTCTGTATCAGGAGGTAATTTTGCGGACAACAACATTGCTGTAAAATATACTGAGGCAAAAAGTAACTTCGAAAAAGCAAGTGCCGATTACGAAAGGTCTAAGGAACTGGCAAAAGATAAGATTGTTTCGGAAAAGGATTTGCTTTCAGCGAAGAATCAATACGAAAATACCAAGGCAGTTTTCGACAATTTGAATAAAAATTTTAACGCTTCGGGACAAACCATAGCAAGCCCGCAAGCGGGTTTTATAAAACAAGTGTTTGTGAAGAATGGCGCGTATGTCGATGCAGGTCAGCCCATTGCTGTTGTTTCTCAAAACAAATCGCTTGTTCTGAATGCCGAAGTGCCTTCAAAATATGTCCCTGTTTTGGCCAATATCAAGACTGCCAATATCAGGTCTATTAACGACAACCGTTCTTTTTCACTTGAACAGTTAAATGGCAAGGTGCTTTCGTATGGTAAAGCCGCTAATAGCGATAATTACCTTATTCCTGTTGTTTTGCAGATTGAAAACAACGGCAGTTTTGTATCAGGTAGTTTTGTGGAAGTCTATCTAAAAACATTTTCTGATAGAATTACTCTGGTTGTACCAACAACATCTCTTTTAGAAGAACAAGGTACCTATTTTGTATGGGTACAGGTTCATCCCGAATTGTTTGAGAAAAGGGAAGTTATCATTGGAGGTACCGATGGATTGAAAGCCGAAATAAAGCAAGGGATAAGCCCAGCCGATAGAATTGTAACCCGCGGTGCTATGCTGATAAAACTGGCACAGGCTACAGGTACCCTGGATGCTCACTCAGGTCATGTTCATTGACGAAATGTTAAATTATGAATGTTAAATTTTAAATGGAATTAATTCAACATTTAGCATTTAGCATTTCCAATCATTCAACATCTAACATTCAACATTCAAACCATTTAGGCATCAACAAACATCAAACATTCAACATTTAACATTCAACATTTAAAATTATATAGATGAAGAAAGACAATATAATTCTAGACAGAACTTTTGCTTTTGCATTGAAAATCATTGAGTTGTATAAGCAAATGATTGAACAGAAGGAGTTTGTTTTATCGAAACAACTGCTTCGTAGCGGGACAAGTATTGGTGCAAATGTTGAGGAAGCAACCGCTGCGTATTCAAAAAGGGAATTTGCGGCAAAAATGTCTATCGCTTCCAAGGAGGCTAGAGAAACTCGTTACTGGCTGAAGCTTATTAAAAACAGTATGCTTGTGTCAATCAATGTTGATATTCATCTCTCCGAAATTGAACAGATTATAAATATTCTGACTGCAATTGTAAAAACAACACAAAATAAAGTTAAATGATGAATTTTAAATTGTAAATGAAGTTCAATTCAACATTCAACATTCAACATTTACCATTTACCATTTAGCATTCAATATCTAACATTCAACATTCAACATTTAAAATTTCATGAATAATATTATAAAATTCTCACTTAACAACAAATATCTGATTTTGCTGGCTTCGCTGGTGTTGGTGGTTTTCGGGATAAGAACCGCTACGAATATGGATGTGGATGTATTTCCCGATCTCACCGCTCCTACGGTTGTGGTTATGACCGATGCGCATGGTATGGCTTCCGAAGAGGTTGAAAAACTGGTTACTTTTCCTATCGAGGCTGCCGTAAATGGTGCAACCGATGTTCGCCGTGTCCGCTCTGCTTCATCCCAGGGATTTTCTTTTGTTTGGGTTGAATTTGATTGGGGAACCGATGTTTTTAAAGCACGACAGATAGTAAGCGAAAAACTCATTAGTGTTTCCTCCCGAATGCCACTGGGCGTGGGACAACCTGTTTTAGCACCGCAATCGAGCGTAATGGGTGAAATATTTTTCGTGGGTATCCAATCCGACAGCACCAGTATGATGGACTTGCGCACCATTGCCGAATGGAATGTGAAACCTTTGATACTTGCTACAGGCGGTGTTTCGCAGGTTACCATTATTGGTGGTGATTACAAACAGTATCAGGTTTTGGCGAATCCTCAGAAAATGAATTTCTATAAGGTATCTATGCCCGAACTTGCCGAGGTTTGTAAATCTATAAGCCAGAATTCAACCGGAGGTGTTCTCAGGGAATTTGGCAACGAATATGTGGTTCGTGGAATGGCCCGCTCGTCTGATGTAGAGGTTTTAGGGAATACGTTTATAAAATCCGCAAACGGCAAACCCGTTCGCATAAACGATGTAGCTGAAGTAAAAATTGGGGGCGCACCCAAAATGGGCTATGCTTCGGGGAGTGCAAAACCTGCAATAATTATTTCCATTTCCAAGCAACCCAATGCAAATACGCTCAATGTTACACAGCGAATTGAACAAAACTTGTCCGAGCTGAAAAAAACATTACCTGCTGATGTAAATATTGACACAAAAATTTTCCGTCAGGCCGATTTTATCGAAACATCGGTAAATAATGTCAAAAACGCACTTATTGAAGGCGGGATTTTCGTTGTTATTATTTTATTTCTTTTTCTTGGCAGCTTTCGTACAACGCTTATTTCACTTTTGGCAATCCCATTGTCATTACTAGGAGCAATTTTAGTGCTTAAATATCTGGGGCTTAACATTAATACCATGAGTCTTGGAGGTATGGCGATTGCCATTGGTTCTTTGGTTGACGATGCCATTATTGACGTGGAAAACGTGCACAAACGCCTCTGCCAAAACTGGGCTAAACCCCATCACGAAAGAGAATCATCATTTACCGTAGTATTTGAGGCTTCAAAAGAAATCAGGGCTTCAATTTTTAATGCAACATTAATTATTATTGTGGCATTTTTACCTTTGTTTTTCCTTTCGGGAATGGAGGGTCGCATGTTGCAACCCCTTGGAATTGCATTCGTTGTTTCGCTTTTTGTTTCGCTTGTGGTAGCCATGACATTAACACCTCTTTTAGCCAAGATGCTGCTTTCAGATGAAAAGTATCTTGCAAGAAACGAGAAAGAAAAATGGTTGGTGCGTAAACTTACAAGCAACTATGAAAAATCATTGGAATGGTCTTTAAAGCATAAAAAAACCGTTCTTATATCTGTATTGGTTGTATTCGTTGCTGCCTTGTTTATTTTCGCATCGTTTGGTCGTAGTTTCCTTCCCGAATTTAACGAAGGAGCTTTAACGCTTTCGGTTGTGACAAAACCCGGCGTATCGCTCGAAGAAAGCAATCGCCTGGGCAACCTTGTTGAAACCGAATTATTGGCAATTCCCGAAGTATCTGGTACCGCACGACGTACAGGCAGGGGAGAACTTGATGAACATTCGCAAACCACCAACAGCGCTGAGATTGATGTAAATTTTAAATTAAAAGACCGTACCCAACAGCAGTTTATGGCTGATGTACGTGGAGCCTTATCTAAAATACCAGGTATTGCCTACACGGTAGGACAACCGCTTGGGCATCGTATCGATCACATGCTTTCGGGTACCCGGGCAAACATTGCCATCAAACTCTTTGGCACCGACCTTAATAAAATGTTTACAACTGGTAATCAAATCAAAAATGCCATTGTTGATGTTGAAGGGTTGGTGGACGTTAATGTTGACCAACAGGTCGAGATACCCCAAATTCAAATCCGTGCCAACCGTGATATGCTGGCACAGTACGGTATAACCATTGAACAGTTCAACGAATTTGTTGACATTGCTTTTGGTGGCGAAAAACTGGCAGATATTTACGAAGGGCAACGCAGTTTCGATTTGGTGCTTCGCTTAAATAAAGACTACACGGAAACGCTCGAGGGAATCCGCACGGCTCTTATTGATGCCGAAAACGGTAAAAAAGTTCCTTTGGAGCAAGTTGCCGAAATTGTTTCCGTTTCGGGACCAAGTTCAATAAGCCGTGAAAATGTTCAACGCAAAATTGTAATTTCGGCCAACGTTGCCGGGCGCGATTTGCGGAGCGTGGTAAAGGATATTCAGAAAAACATTAACGAGAAAATTACCCTGCCCGAAGGTTACCGTGTAGAATACGGCGGACAGTTCGAGAGTGAGGCAAAAGCATCAAGAACGCTTATGCTTACTTCTATAATTGCTCTCTTTATTATTTTCATGTTGCTCTACCAGGAGTTCAAAAACTTCAAACTGGCAGGTATTATTTTGCTCAATTTGCCGTTGGCTCTTATTGGCGGTGTATTTGCAATATGGTTTACCTCGGGTATTCTTAGCATTCCTGCAATTATAGGTTTTATTACCCTTTTTGGCATTGCAACACGAAATGGGATTCTACTCATTTCAAACTACCAAAGATTGCAATTTAAAGGTGCTTCGCTGCACGACACCGTTACCAAAGGTTCGTCCGAACGACTGAATGCAATTTTAATGACAGCCCTTACTGCTGCCCTTGCACTTATACCGTTGGCATTGCGTGGCGACCTTTCGGGCAACGAAATACAAAGCCCTATGGCAAAAGTAATTTTGGGAGGTTTACTTACGTCAACCATTCTCAATATTTACATTGTGCCAATAGTATACAGCATCTTTTACAGGAATTATAAATTATAAATTTTAAATGTTGAATGAACATCAATTCAACATTCAACATTCATAATTCAACATTAGTGCTGATGCGTTAAAATTTAGAAATCAAAAAATTCATATTGTTCTTTGACATTTTGGTTTGATTGAGTCTCTGTAAGCAGTTCTTTTATTGG
>PHDU01000060.1 GCA_002842755.1 Bacteroidetes bacterium HGW-Bacteroidetes-1
TGGTTAAAAGGTGTTGAAACAAGAATCGGTTTGGGTCTTAACCCGGATGTAAGATCGGTTGCCTCGGTTTTTGTCAGCCGCTGGGATAAAGCAGTTGCTGAAAAAGCACCGCTTGCACTCAGGAATAAATTAGGAATTGCCGTAATGCAGAAAACTTACCATGCCTATCAACAGTTTCTGAATTCTGAAAGAGTACAACGTGTCATGAACTTCGGCGCATTCCCGCAGCGCCTGCTCTGGGCAAGCACCGGAACCAAAGACCCTGATGCCTCAGATGTTTTATATGTTACAAATCTTGTGGCTCCATACACAGTGAATACCATACCTGAGAATACACTTCTGGCTTTCGCAGACCATGGAGAAACCGGTGAGCCCATGCCAGATAATACTAAATCTGCCGACCAGATACTTAAACAATTTGAGGACATCTCAGTAAATTATCTTCAGTTAGCCGAGCAACTTCAAAAAGAAGGAGCCGAAGCATTCAATAAATCATGGGAAAACCTGATTGACAGCATCTCGACAAAAAGAAAACAATTATAATTTAGGTAACATGAGCACTGCATTAACAAATTCTGAAAGCTGGAAAGCACTCGAAAAACATTTCGGGGAAATAAAAAGTACAACTATCAAAACCTTGTTCGAAGAGGATAAAAACCGTGGAACAAGTTTATTGGTGAAAGAGTTGGGGATTTATTTTGATTTCTCAAAACATAGAATTACTGACGAAACACTGGAATTATTATTTAAGCTGGCTGAATCGAGAGGCCTGGAAAGTAAGCGCGAGGCCATGTTTTCGGGCGAAAAAATAAACACTACCGAAAACAGGGCAGTACTTCACACCGCTTTACGGGCACCCAAAGGATCAATAATTATGGTGGATGGCCGCAATGTAGTGCCCGATGTTCATGAAGTTCTTGATAAAATGGCTGATTTTTCCAATAAAATCAGAAACGGCTCATGGAAAGGTCATACCGGGAAACCGATTAAAAATATCGTGAATATTGGAATTGGTGGTTCCGATTTAGGGCCTGTGATGGCTTATGAAGCTTTGAAATTCTATAGTAAACGCGCTCTGACATTCCGGTACGTTTCGAATGTGGATGGAAGTGATTTTGCTGAAGCGGTCACCGATCTTCAGGCAGATGAAACATTATTTATCATTTCCTCAAAAACTTTCACCACCCTCGAAACCATGACCAATGCGCAAATAGCCAGAGCCTGGGCATTAAAGCAATTGGGTGATCCATCAGCAATTGCCAGGCATTTCGTGGCAGTTTCGACAAATGAAAAGGAAGTCATAAAATTTGGCATTGACCCACAGAACATGTTTGGATTCTGGGACTGGGTTGGCGGCAGATATTCCATGAGCGCTGCAATTGGCCTCTCCACCATGATTGCCATTGGTCCTGATCACTATCATGAAATGCTCAAAGGATTTCACGAAATGGATGAACACTTTCGAACCGCACCTTTGAATAAAAACATTCCTGTCATTATGGGTATGTTGGGCGTTTGGTACAACAACTTTTTCGGGGTACAAACCCAGGCTGTTTTTCCCTATGAAAATTATTTAAAACGCTTTCCTGCTTATTTGCAGCAACTTACCATGGAAAGCCTGGGAAAGCATATTACGCTCAAGGGTGAAAAAACTGAATATCAAACCGGCACTGTTTACTGGGGCGAACCCGGAACAAACGGGCAACATTCCTTCTACCAGCTTATACACCAGGGAACCAGGTTGATACCAATTGATTTTATCGGTTTTAAAGAATCCTTGAACAACCTTCCACCGCATCAGGATTACCTGATTGCAAATATGATTGCCCAGGGTGAAGCGCTTGCATTCGGTAAAACCACTGAAGAAGTAAGAAAAGAAGGCGGTCCCGAACAATTGAACCCGCATAAGGTTTTTGAAGGAAACAGGCCCTCTTCAGCTTTCTTCCTGGATAAATTAAGTCCTGAAAACTTAGGCAAACTGGTGGCCATGTACGAGCATAGTGTTTTTGTGCAGGGAGTTATCTGGGATATAAATCCATTCGACCAAATGGGTGTGGAACTGGGTAAAGTACTTGCTCAAAACATAATTCCCGAGTTGCAGGATAAACAACAAACGATAGCCCACGACAGTTCTACCAATGCTTTGATTGAATTTTACCGCCAATAAACACGCTATGATCAAAGCCATTATTTTTGACCTTGACGGAACACTCATTCAGACTGAAATCCTGAAAGCTAAATCCTATGCACACGCCATTAACACACTGACCAAAGGTGCTGTGGAAGTACAACATGTGTTGGAAGGATTCGGCAATTATGTAGGGTTGTCGAGAAATGAAGTTGCCAGTGGTTTAATTCAGGAATTTAATTCAATACTGAATTTGCACTTCAGCGGTGAAGACACTGAGTCCATTCAGCAAAAAGTATTGTCTGAACGTTTGTCGATTTATCAGGATATGATAAACGACAACGAGCTTCTATCTGCACATTTTTGTCCCTTTAACCTTGGATTGCTTCATTCTCTTTATAAAGACAATTACCTTACAGCCCTTGCAACCATGTCTAATCTCACAGAGGTTGATAAGGTACTTGAAGTTATGGGAATCAGGCAAAAATTAAACCTGGTTATTACCCGTGATCAGGTAAGCTTCGGAAAACCAGATCCTGAGATTTACCTGAAAACAAAGGATATTCTAAAAGTAAAACCGGAAGAATGCCTTGTAATTGAAGATTCTGTGAATGGCATCAAAGCAGCACTAAATTCGGGAATGCACGTTTTTGCGGTCACGAATGATATCACCAGGACATCAGTTCATAAATCAGGTTTACTAATTAATGAATTTGTCGTTGATGATCTTACCGAACTTAAAGCGAGAGTTTACCATTTTTTAGCTGAAACTGACATTTAACGATTCAACGCAAAATGCATTTGATCGATTGATTTTTCAGCTTCTGAATACATATTATTAAACCATAACAGTTTTCAAACTCATAACTTTGCGCCATTGGGCCTTTGCGAGAAAAAAAAACTCACGCTAAGCCGCTAAGTCGCTAAGAAAAAAAAGAAAAATAGAATCCTTTGCGTCTTTGCGCCTTTGCGAGAAAAAAAAACTCACGCTAAGCCGCTAAGTCGCCAAGAAAAAAATAAAAAAAAACTTTGCGTCTTTGCGCCTTTGCGAGAAAAAAAACTTACGCTAAGTCGCTAAGAAAAAAAATAAAAATAGAATCCTTTGCGCCTTTGCGAGAAAAAAAACCGACTCTTAAAATCAGACTTATGAAGTTTATCACCGGCAATGGAATAGAAGTTCCCGCTGTAACAACGCAACAAATGATTGAAATTGACCGGATTGCCATGGAAGAAACCGGCCCTAACCTATACCAGATGATGGAAAATGCAGGTCGAAATCTTTGCATGCTTACACTTGAAAAACTTGGGAATAGTTGGAATACATCACATATTCTGATTCTGGCAGGCACAGGTGGCAATGGTGGCGGAGGCATGTGTGCGGCCCGTCACCTGGCTAACCACGGAGCTGATGTTACCGTTTGTGTTACTGACGTAAGTAAGCTAAAGGAAGTTCCGGCTTTTCAGCTTCATATTTTGCAGTCCACATCCGCGAAAGTGATAACAGTGGAAGAGCTTAAAAACGAAAATCCTGAAATCATCCTTGATGCCATCATCGGATATAGCTTAACCGGCGAACCAGCCGGTAATGCATTGAAAATGATTGAGTGGGCTTCCGGAAAATCTGCTTTTATTATTTCACTCGATGTGCCTTCAGGTATCAATTCTACAACGGGAGCAGGAGCAATCAACCATATTAAGCCTAATGCAACACTTACTCTTGCTCTCCCCAAAACCGGCCTTCTACCCGAGTTGAGCGGAGAACTTTATGTAGCTGATATCGGGATTCCCGCCCGGGTTTTTCAAAAACTCAACCTCTCTTATACACCGCCTTTTGGAAACAGATATTATGTGAAAATATAAATTTGTTTATATCAAAGCAATTGCTTAGTTTTGCAACAAATAAATATCATGTCAAGAGTAAAGGCTTATAAAGAAGAAGTTGTGTTGGAAAATGCCATGCAGGTATTTTGGAGTCATGGGTATGAAGCCACCTCTGTCAGGATGCTCGAAAAAGAAATGAGCATCAATCAGTTTTCAATTTATTCCTCTTTTACGAACAAAAAAACGCTGTTCAAACGATCCATCCGACAATACCGGGAATATGTAAAGCAACACGTTTTTAGCGGGTTGCTTCAGGAGGGTGCAGGTTTGAATGCATTGGAAACATTTTTTGAAGACTTTCTGGAATCATTGGAGGTCACCGGTGGCTCAAAAGGTTGTCTGGTGATTAACGCCGCGGCTGAATGGGGTGATAAAGATGCCGAAATTGCATTAGAAATTAATGCATACTACCATTTTATTCGCGTAATGCTAAAAAACCTGCTTACAAATGCGGTTGCCAAACACGAAATACCTCTCGAAACCGATATCGAAAAACAGGCTTGTTTTTTCCTTGGAATCATGCAGGGCCTTTCGGTGGCTTCCAAAACAATGAATAAAGATCAGCTAAGAGATTATATTTCAGTTGCCATCACACAAATTAAATAATTTTTTTATCTCGTTACTAAGCAAATGCTTAGAATTATTAATCACTAAAGTAAGTATAATATGTCAAAATTCACACTACACACGCTGGAAACAGCACCCGAGGGTTCAAAGGAAATCCTTGCGGGAGCATTAAAACAAAATGGGTTTATCCCAAATCTGTATGCCATGATGGCCGAATCGCCCGAAGTATTGAAAGCCTATACGCAAATGGCGGCTTTGTTCGACAACACCTCATTAAGCCCGATTGAAAAGAATATCGTTTGGCTAACAGTTAGTTACAACAACAGTTGTCATTACTGCATGAGCATTCATTCCATGGTAGCCAAAATGTTTAAATTGTCCGATGAAATGATTGAAGCATTGCGCACCAATCAGCCATTGAATGATGAGAAACTGGAGGCATTAAGACAATTCACAGCCTTACTGATTGAGAAAAGAGGCTGGGCATCGGATGCCGAAATTGATGCCTTTTTGGCTGCCGGCTACACACAAAAAAATGTGCTCGAGCTGGTCATCGGCATTGGGCAAAAAACAATCAGCAACTACGTAAACCATCTTGTTCATACACCGCTCGACAAACAAATTGAAGGTTTCAAATGGGAAGCGCCGGAGAAAGATTGTTGTTGTAATAAGTAAACCTAAGATTGGCCTGTCGGATATTTAATTTCTGGCAGGCCAATTCTTTAATAAAAAAAACAGGAAAGCATTTTCAACTAAAACAATAAAAGAATGAAATACACATGGCTTATTTTACTTCAAATTGCGCTGGCTACATTTTCATTAACAGCCCAAATAGCCAACAAGGCCGAAGACATTTCACCTTTACTGATCGGTGAATCAATCCCGGATGCCGGACTGAAAGCACCCGATGGAAGTGAACACCGGGTTTTAAATATCCTCAGTAAGAAACCAACCGTCATCTTGTTTTATCGGGGTGGGTGGTGTCCGTTTTGCAATGCCCATCTTTCAGAAATTCAAGGTGTACAAGGCGAAGTGATTAAACTTGGATACCAAATTGTAGCCATCAGCCCCGATTCGCCTGAAAACCTGCAAATTACCGATGAGAAAGACAAGTTGGATTATAGCTTGTATTCCGATGGGGATGGAAAATTTATCCAATCGATTGGCCTTGCTTTTAAAGCCCCGGAGAAATATGCAGGCATGTTAATCGAAAAATCAAATGGTATGAATGAAGGTTTCCTTCCCGTCCCCTCAGTATTTATTGTAGATACTACAGGGAAAATATTGTTTGAATACATCAACCCCGATTACAAAACACGCTTGAGTGCCGGGCTTTTGATGGCCGTTTTGAAAGAATTGAAAAAAGAAGTGAAATAAAAAATAGGGTAGAAATGGAAAAGACTCTGGCATTTGATGTAATTGGGGCTATTGCGTCCGGAATGCGTTCGGTATGGCTGAACCGCAACTCTGAAACCATTTTTGATCCGTGGGACCTACATCCCACTGAAACAATCCATCAATTAGAGGATTTAATCCGGGTTTTGAATGTAAAATATGCATAAATAAATAATCAATTCGCACGCTTTAAAACAGGTAGTAAGATGAAAACAATGAAAGTGCTTTTTATCCTTCTGATTGCCGCATTTACAGCCAAAAGTCAGGAAGCAATGGTAACAAATAATGATAAAGATATGGTATCAAAAACATTTAACACAGTCAGGAATCACCATTTTCATCCCCTGAACGATGAAAATTCAATGACTCAGGATCGGAACTTAAACGTAGCCGGAATAGCCGATTTAAATGATGAAGATTGGAAAGTGCGGCTGTTGGCCGTCAGGGATTTGGTAAGGGCGGGCTCGCACAGCACGGATGAAATTATAACCGGTCTGATGGATCAATCAGCAGATGTGCGTCAGGTATCGGCCATGGCCTTGGGCATCCTTGGTGCAAAACAAGCTGTTGACGAACTTGAAAAAATAGTCAGAAATGATGATAATGCCATGGTTCGTTCTCAGGCAGTAATTGCACTTGGGCAAATCGAGTCAGGCAAATCGCTTGATTTACTTCGCCTTAGGTTGAAAGAGGATCCTTCACGCGATGTGCGCCACCAATGCGAACTGGCCATCGATCAAATTGAAAAACAAATGGGAACCACAGAAAAACAACTTTCTGCATTTCTTTCTCTTGACGAATCAACTTTTGAAACCATTCAGGTTGGTAGTAAAGCTCCCAATTTTAAACTGGATGATACTGAATCCAGGGAATGGCAACTAAGTGAATTCAACAATAAAAAGTGGGTGGTGTTAATTTGGGTTTTTGCCGATTGGTGCCCGGTTTGCCATGGCGAATTTCATGATTTAATGAAAATGCAGCAAGAATTTAAAGAAGCCAATGTACAAGTATTCACGGTTGAAATGCACGACTTATACCGTGGCCGGGTGATGGTTGGCAAAGAACTGGAACCTGAATATTGGTTTGCCAAAGAATCTTTTAAAGAGGCTTATACCAACCAAATTTGGTGGCCACACCTGCTCGACCGTGCCGGTTCTGTTGGCGCGATGTTTGGAGCCGACCCCCTCACGTTTTCGGTCCATGCCGAATACATTAACCGCCCAACCACGGTGATTATCGACCCCAATGGTGTGGTGCGGTTTATTTACCCGGGTACATTTTGGGGCGACCGGCCCACCATTGAACAAACCCTCGACATGATAAAAACGGGTGATTTTAGTTTTAAACACCCGAAGCGCCTTTCGGTTGAAAGGTAAGATTGTAATCTACTACTCACGGCTTTATTAAAAGAATACAGAATCTTCAATTCTTTATTCTTTTTTTTACAAAACGAAAATCCAGGAACTCGGTAATCGAACTAACTATTTTGATGTAATTTAGGAGTTTGAAATAGAAAAAAAAAGAATTATATTTGTAACATGCTCGTAAGTTTTGTTTTTTAGGCCCGTAGATAAAAGCAATACCATAGCTTTAAACAATTATAATGATTGTATTGGATAAAAAAATCAAATATAATGGATACAGAAATCAATTTCTTAAAGGAAAAAATAGTAGCGCTTGAAAAAGAAAATTCCATCCTTAAACAAAAGCAAATAGAAATTACCCAAGCAAAAGAACTATATCTGAAAATATTTGAAGATTTTCCAGCTTTGATCTGGCGTTCGCGTTTGGATAAATTATGTGATTATTTTAATAATACCTGGCTGGAGTTTACTGGCCGAACCATGGAGCAGGAATTTGGAAATGGTTGGGCCGAAGGTGTTCACCCTGATGATTTTGATCGTTGTTTGCATATTTATGTTACTGCATTCGACAAGAGAGAATCGTTTTCGATGGATTATCGTTTGAAAGATAAAAATGGCGAATATCGATGGATTAGGGATTTTGGGCGGCCGTTTTATGATTTAGACAATACTTTTTTGGGATGTATTGGTTCGTGTTACGATATCACCGAACGCATAAATATCGAACATGAATTAAAAAGGGCACAGCAAATTACTCAAATTGGCAGTTTCACTATCGACTTAAAAACAAATCAAGTTACCTGGAGCGAAGAATTATATAAAATGTATGGTCTCGACCCAAGCCTTCCACCACCGCTTCTTAACGATAGCCAAAAACTTTTTACCTCTGAAAGTTGGAGGCTATTATCCAATTCAATTACCAACACGGCTCAAACAGGACTTCCTTACGAAATTGAACTGACAACCAGACGTAAAGACGGTTCAAATGGTTGGATGTATGCACATGGTGAAGCCATTAAAGATGCCGATGGAAAGATTACAAATATTTGGGGTGTTGTGCAGGACATAACACACCGAAAACTCATCGAATTGGATCTAAAAGAAAAAACCGAAGAAATCGAAGTTCAGAATGAAGAATTACTACTATTAAATAATGAACTGACGCAAGCCTTAAAAAATATTGAGAAAAGTGAAAAGAAATTTAAACACCTGTCCAATGAGCTCGAATCTATTTTAGACCACATCCCCGGTTTGGTATTTTATAAGGACACAAAAAACAATTTCATACGTGTCAACAAATTCGTGGCAGATGCCTATCAAAAAAGAAAGGAAGAATTGGAAGGTGTGAACCTGAAGGAATTCCATACCGCAGCGGTTGCTGAAGCATATCACCAAGACGATTTAGCTGTAATCAATTCGGGAATAGCCAAATTGAATATTGAAGAACCATGGGAAACTGCGGAAGGGTTAAATTGGGTCAGTACAAGTAAAATTCCTTTTGTTGACTCTGAAGGGAAGATAATCGGTGTTATTGGAATTTCAATCGATAACACTGAGCGCAAAAAAGCCAATCAAGCCTTACTCGAAAGTGAAGAAAAGTTTAGGGAAATGGCCGAAATGTTGCCTCAAATTATCTTTGAAGCAGACCAGTACGGGAAACTAACCTATGTAAACAAACAGGCGTTCAAAATATTAGGGTTTCCGGAAGAGTTTGATATAACGAATTTTAATACAATTGATTTGTACATTCCTGAAGATCGACACAGAGCTATGGAGAACGTCCAAAGAAGGATTTCAGGAGTACGTGAAGAGAGCAATGAATATACCATGGTGTGCCATGATGGCAGGTTGTTAAATGTATTGGTTTTTACAAATCCCATCATTAAATATAACAAACCGGCAGGTATCAGAGGAATTATTGTTGACATTACGGAGCAAAAACAAATTGAAAATGAAATTAAGCGCAAAAATTTAGCGCTTGAAAAAAGCAACGCAGAAAAAGACAAATTTTTTTCTATTATCGCCCACGACCTCAAAAGCCCTTTCAACTCTATTTTAGGGTTAAGCGAAATCCTGGTTGAACAAATTAAAGAAAAAGAGTATCAAGGCATTGAGAAATATGCTCACATCATCAACCAATCTTCGCTACGCGCGATGGATTTGCTGATGAATTTGATGGAATGGGCGCAATCGCAAACCGGAAGAATGGTGTTCAATCCCGAATATTTCGAATTGGTTGAACTTATCAAGAATACAACAGCTTTATTGGAAGGTGCTATCCAACAAAAATCTATCAGCCTATCAAAAAAAATACCGGCCAATGCGCCTGTTTACGCCGACAAAGCCATGATAAGTACGGTATTAAGAAACCTGCTTTCGAATGCCATTAAATTCTCGCATCCAGGAGGGAATATTGATATTTCAGCAAAGGAAAATCAGAAGGAACTCATAATTTCGGTAAGCGACCATGGGATTGGGATACCAAAAGCAGGAATGGATAAATTATTCCGCATCGACGAAAATTATTCCACTCCCGGCACCCAAAACGAAAAAGGAACCGGCCTGGGGTTGATTCTTTGTAAAGAGTTTGTGGAAAAGCATGGTGGAAAGATATGGGTGGAAAGTAAATTGGGAGTGGGTTCCACCTTTTACTTTTCTTTACCAATAACCATTTAAAACAGATAAGCATGGATATTTTTAAAACACCAAAAAAGGTTGAAATACAGGGAAATTCAATCAATTATTTCAGGCAAGGAAAAGGTGAAACCATGCTGTTCGTTCATGGTATCACTACCTACTCGTTTATCTGGCGAAAAGTTGCCCCTTATTTTCAGGATAATTACGATGTGATTTTGATTGATTTATTAGGCAGTGGAGATTCCGACAAGCCTTTGAACCAGGATTTTTCGTTGAAACGCCAGGCACATTTAATTAAAGATTTTTGCGACAAACTGCAAATCAAAAAAATTCACCTGGTTTGCCATGATGTGGGCGGAGGAATCGGTCAAATATTCGCGGTGAATTATCCCGAAATGCTTCTTGATTTAATACTGATAAATACTGTTGCTTATAATTTTTGGCCCGTACAGCCCATTGTTGCCATGCGTACGCCAATTATCCGGCAAATTGCCATGGCTACACTCGATTTGGGCATGTTTAAAATGATTGTAAAGAGAGGCCTGTACCATAAAACGGAATTAACGGATGAATTGATGGAATTGTTTTGGAAACCCATGAGAGATCCATTGGGAAGAAAAGGTTTTCTGCATTTTGCCAAATGCCTCGACAATAATAATTTAACAGAGATTGAAGCCGAACTCAGGCAATTGCAAGTCCGGGTTTTAATCATCAGAGGCGAAGCAGATGCCTTCTTAAACAGCGCTATTTCGGAAAAACTACATGCCGAAATACCTGGATGCCAGTTTGTTAAAATTGAAACAGGCGGGCATTTCATCCAGGAAGATGAACCGGAGAGAATAGCTAATTGCATGATAAAATTTATGAATAAGTAATATGGAATCAAACCTCAATGCTTATCAAATCGAATTGGAATCAAAGATTCAGATTCTGGAATTTGAAAACGAAACTTTATCGGCCAAAGCAGAAGAAAATCTTTTGCTGAACAGGGCTTTCGAGGAAATTAAAGAGGAAGATGAGATTGACACTTTATGGCATAATACCTTAGAAAGTATTTCGATCCTGTTAAATATTCCATTCTCCGGCATATTCGATGTTGTTGAAAAACAGTTTGTCTGTAACTGTAGTTTCGCCCTCTTTAGCAATGAAGATAGCGCAGATATTCAGCTAAAAGTCTCAGAAACTACGCTTGAAAAACTTATTTCAAAGCAAACCTGTTTCTTACATAAAACAGAATCCGGCTTTGTTTTTCATTACCCCAAAACTGGTTTTGAGGCCGAAAATGCGATCATCATTCCGTTCGATTCGGAGATTATAAACAACCGCTATTTTGTGTTTATTGTTGATAAGAAAGGGCAAAGCCTGGCAGAAAGGTTGCCATTATTTGAAAAAATTATCCGGATTATCTCCTCTAAACTAGAAAGGGTGTATTATCAAAATGAATTGAAAAAATTAAATAATGAGCTTGAAAAAAAGGTTGAAATCAGGACAGAGGAATTACGAAAACAAAACGAAAAGTTAATAACAGAATGGAACAGGGCTGAAGAAAGTGAAATGAAAGTCAGGGATATTCTCCAAACCGCCATGGATGGTTTTTGGCTGGTTGACAGAAAAGGGAATTTTATCGAGGTGAATGATTCTGCCTGTGAAACGCTGGGGTATTTCCGGGAAGAAATGCTCAAAATGAATATTTCCGATATAGAGGTAATCGAATCGACCGGACAGATAAAAGAACGAATTAGTAAAATCCATACAATAGGTATGGACCGGTTTGAATCGAAACATCGCTGTAAAAATGGTCAAATAATTGATGTTGAAGTAAGTGCAAGATATAATCATGTACACAATATGATCATAACTGTTATTAAAGATATCACTGCCCGCAAGCAAAGAGATGAAATTTTACGCGCCAGCGAAGAACGCTTCCGCAAAGCTATTATGGATGCGCCATTGCCTATCATGATTCATACAGAGGGCGGAAAAGTGGATTCAGTAAACAAGCAATGGGAAAAAACCACCGGCTATACCTTGAAAGAAATCCCAACCATTGATATTTGGACAGAAAAGGCATACTTTGGAAATGAAAGGGAAGCAAACAAAAAGCGAATTGAAAAATTATATGGCATTGATAATAAAGTAGATGAAGGCGAGTATATCATAACTACCAAATCTGGTGTAAAAAGAAATTTGTTTTTTAGTTCAACTTCGCTTGGGCGAAACTGCGATGGCAAAAATATCATCATCAGTATGGCAACAGATTTAACCGAACGTATCGGTGTTATGAATGAATTAAAAGCCAGCGAAGAACGCTTCCGCCTTGCTGTTTCAATGTCACCAATCCCCATAATGATCCATAACGAAGATAACGAGGTGCTCCAATTGAGTGAAGGATGGACAAATTATTCTGGTTACACCATAGTAGATATCCCGACACTGGGCGATTGGACCGAAAAAGCCTATGGAAAACGAAGTGGATTTGCCAAAAAATATATTGAAGATCTCTTTGCTTTAAAAAAAACAGCCAATACAGGCGAATGGGAGGTTACATCCAAAAATGGGGAAACCAGAAATTGGGAATTTTTCACTACACCTATTGGTATCTTAAGCGATGGGGAAAAAGTACTCCTAAGCACGGCAATTGACATTACCGATCGTAAACGGGCAGAGAAAAAAACGACAGACTCGGAGGCACAATTGCGATTATTAATAGAGCAATCACCTTTTGCCATAGAATTGTACGATTTAAACGGGCTACAAATAGCGGTGAATAAAGCCTATGAAGATTTGTGGGGCTTTCCGTCCAGCACAACCGTTGGACGTTTCAATGTATTAAAAAGTATTGAAGTTGAAAGAACCGGCTTATTGGCCTATGTAAAAAGAGCATATAAAGGTGAATCCGTTAAAGTCCCTGATTATCAATTTGACCCTACCGGTGCAACGGAAGCCATAGGCAAAGGTAGGCACCGTTGGTTGAGCACCAATATTTATCCTTTAAAAGATTCTGAAGAAAAAGTGAAAAATATTGTAATTGTTCATGAAGATATCACGAAAGTAAAAGAATACGACAGGTTGATAAAGGAATCGGAAGAAAAATACCGAACCATGATCGAAAGGTCGAATGATTTGATTTGGATGCTTGACAAGATGGGTAATTTCAACTTTTTTAATAAACATGTTGAAGAAACTACCGGATTTCTTTTTAAAGATTGGAAGGGAAAATCATTCGTGCCATTGTTAATGAAAAATGAATTGCCCTATATCAATGATGTTTTTAGAAAAACAATAAGTGGTAATACTGAATCTTATGAGCTGCACCTTAAAGTCAGTAGTGGAAAAATACTGGTTTTGTCTGTAAATACAGCGCCAATATACACGGGCAATGAAATAACGGGCATAGTAAGTTTTGCAAGGGATATTACTCAGCAAAAAGAGGCAGAGGAAAAATTAATAAAGGCCCTTGAAAAAGCAACTGAATCCGACCGCCTTAAATCAGCCTTTCTGGCCAATATGAGCCACGAAATACGCACCCCAATGAACGGTATTCTTGGTTTTGCCGAATTGCTTAAAGAGCCCGGCCTTTCTGGCGAAGAACAGCAAAACTACATTCAAATAATCGAAAAAAGCGGTGCTCGTATGCTCAATATTATCAACGATATCATTAGCATCTCGAAAATAGAATCCGGATTGGTCGAACTTTCAATTTCAGAAATAAATGTCAATGAGCAAATAGAGCAACTTTTCAATTTCTTCAAGCCTGAGGCTGAGGCAAAAGGAATAAAGTTATTCGTTAACAACACTTTGACAGCAAAACAAGCCAGCCTTAAAACCGATACTGCAAAACTCTATTCCATTCTGAGCAACCTGATTAAAAATGCGATTAAATACACCAGCAAAGGGAGTATCGAAATTGGATGCGGAATTACGGCAGATACACAAGATACCCTTTCATTGCAGTTTTATGTAAAAGATACCGGTATTGGAATTGCAAAAGAAAGGCAGGAAGCCATATTCGAACGTTTTATCCAGGCGGATATTGAGGATAAAATGGCTCGTCAGGGAGCCGGGCTGGGTTTGGCTATTTGCAAGTCGTACAGCGAAATGCTTGGTGGGAAAATTTGGGTTGAAAGTACCTTAAATGAAGGATCCGTATTTTATTTTACAATTCCTGATAAAAGGTTTGAAACCGCAGAAAAAGTAATCGAAATACCAATAGAGATAAAAGAATCAAAAAAAAGAGAATTTAAAACAATGACGGTTTTGATTGTGGAGGATGATGCTTCAAGTTATGAACTCTTAATGATTATACTTGAGAGATCAGGCATGAAAACACTTTGGGCCGAAAATGGCATCGATGCCGTTAACCTCTGTAAAGAAAACGTAAATATCGATTTGGTGTTGATGGATATTAACATACCACTTATGAATGGATATGAAGCAACAAAGCAAATAAAAAAGTTCAGACCCAATTTGCCCATCATCGCCCAAACGGCTTTTGCCTTATTAGGCGATCGCAAAAAAGCACTTGAGGCAGGCTGTGATGATTATCTCTCAAAACCCGTTAAAAGGGAAGAACTTATGTTGAAAATAGAGTTGCTGCTAAAAGATCTGTAGTTCTTTAAGTGAATTGTTACCTTTCTGTTTTACAGGAGAATAGCTATTTCTTTATAAATTAATCCTTTTATGCTTCAGTTATACAGAATTAGTTTCTTCCAGATTATTTGAAATTTTTTTCAGTATTTTTACACACAGGTCGGTCTCTTCCGAACTCAATCCTTTTGTAGCTTCTTCCAGCGTCATTTTAGCGTGGGGTTCGATCATTATATAATATTCTTTGCCCAAACCACTAAGGTTTACAATTTTGAATCGCCTATCTATGCTACCCGCATTTCGCTCAATAATTCCTGCTTTTTCAAGACGAGCGATCAACCTCAGTACCTTCACATTATCATATCCGAGAAACAATCCGATTTCGGTTTGAGTAGCTTGCTTTTGAAAATAGAGCATCGAAATAACACACCATTGTTCCTGAGTGATCGAAATGCCATGATTTGTAAGTTTAGAAGCCAGACTGAAACCAAGTGATTTGGAGATTCTTTGAGTAAGGTTTCCGAAGGAGGTGTCAAAATTATATTTCATAAATATCCTATGCTTTTTTTAGCAAAAGTAGATTATTTTATTTTGTCCTGAACCCAAAAACACCCATAGAAATTTTAGTTTCATTAGTAACTAATATGAGTTATATTTGCTTCCTAAATGCTCAGGAAATGGATGAAGATAACAATAAGTTTAATAGGCGGAATTTTATAAAAACTGCCGGATTGGCAAGTGGGGTAATAGCACTTGCCGGGGCTGCCGGAGCAGGTTTGGCTGCAGGCAGCAATAAAGACAGTTATACCGGATGGGGGCGCACAGCTTATGGTGAGGATCAGTTTTTTAATCGAAAACCCTTTCTCGTTGATACACCAACCTATGATAAAGTTGGAGAAACACGTCGAATTGCTTTCATCGAAGATTTATTCAAAAGAAACGGGGAACTTTCCAGATTGCTTTTTCCAAGGGGAGACGAAACTCCGTTGTGGAGCTTCGATGAAGGGGTTGAAAAATTGCCCGAGCCTTTAAAAACCTATTATCTTGAGCATCCCGATGCCTTAGGAGAGTTTAGAAAAGCGATTGAAAAATCGCAGGAACAGGCAGGTACCTGGGATAAATACAAACATAAATATCTGCTGGCCGATGCATGGTCGACAGCTCATGCAAGTCCAATAGGTGGGCAAGGTGCTTTTCCGCCACAACCACATGGTAATCCTGAAGAATCTGACTTTCGGGGAGTGAATGAAGAAACATTGCCATTGAAATCACCGGCGCACGGCTCCTCATTAATAAAGCAGATTGCTTATAGTTTTGGTGCCTCTTTGGTTGGCATAGCCAAAGTAAAAGAAGATTGGGTCTACCAAGGTTACATGCGTGGTGTTGGGAAAATTGATTTCGAAGTTCCCGAACATTGGAAATATGCTGTGGTGATTGCAGTGCCGCACGAGTGGGATTCGATGTATGCCAATCCAACTTATGGTACTTCTTATGATGCATATTCAAAACTCAGGTTTATTGCAGGAAAACTGGAAGTATTTTTGAAGGAGATTGGTTATGCGGCACGTTCTCACGTTCCTCCAACTTCCTACGAAATAGCCATGCCGCCGCTTGCCATTGATGCCGGTTTGGGTGAGCAGGGCCGTCATGGCGTACTGGTCACTCCTGAACTTGGGGCAAATACACGTTTGGCAGCTGTTACCACTAATATGCTCCTTGAACCGGACAAACCAATTGATATTGGCATAAAAGAATTTTGCAGTAAATGTAAAATTTGTGCCGAGGAGTGCCCAAGTGGTGCCATCAGTTTTACGGATAAACCGGAAAATGTGATCAGGGGCTATCAACGGTGGAACATCAACCAGGATAAGTGTTTTACGATATGGAACTCGGTAGCCACAAGCCATGCCCGGGGATGCAGGGTCTGCCTGGCGGTTTGTCCTTACTCACGCAAAAATAACTGGATTCATAAAATTGTAAGGGAAGTTGATCCGCGTGATCCAACCGGATTGTTTTCGTCAGCGATGTTGGCGATGCAAAAAAAGTTTTTTACCTACCCGGGTGGGCAGGAATACCTGCCAGCACCGGATGGGAATAACAAAACCTTTGGTGAGGCTCCCGATTGGTTAATGACAGAAGAATGGTTTAATATATAAAAATAAAATTAGATGTTTCCCAATTCAACAATACTCGGCCCCCTTTTTTGGATAGTCATGGGGGGATTATATACCATTAGCTTTACCGGCTTTTATTATTGGATCACAGATTCAATAATAAAAATGAACTGGTGGAAATGGTTGCTTTCCATTCTTTGGTTTCTTGGCCTAAATATAACCATTGCAGGTGGTTTTACACTTTTTGGAGAAAAAGAAATAAGGGCCGGGTTCTGGTTCCTATCTGTTTTCGGTGGAGTATTCATTGTTCTTGGAGTTGGCCTATGGAGGTTGTTAACCTCACGCTAATTTATGATGATGAAGAAAAAATATCGCGATTTAATAATTGTTTCAGGCATTGCTGTTATGATTATTCTGGCAGCTGTTTATGGCAAAAGGCGTGATGCAGAAACACAAAAGGAATTGATCGAAGCCTTTTTCCCTTCATCGCAATATCATATAGAACGAGTCAATGGAAATAAATGGAAACTCAGCAGTTCAAATCTTTTATACTCCGGGAACATATATATCGGAGAGGGGAAAGGGTACAATGGAGCTGTGAGCATAATGGTGCAAACCGATCATCAAGGGAGGATATCTCAGCTCAACATTATTGCCAACCATGAAACACCCTCCTATTTTCAAAAACTGAAAATAAATAATTTTCTGAAAACGGCTTCACAAGTTAAAATTGGTGATTATGTTTCAGGCGAACCGATAGATGCCGTTTCGGGAGCCACCATCACAAGTCGGGCCATTATGCAAGGCATTCGCAACGGAAATACAAAAGGCGAAAATATTGCTGTTTCAAATTCGTTTCATCCATCTTTTGGAATCCTTGAATTTATTATTGTTGCTTTATTAATCGCAGGGCTGATACTTCAGGTAATCAAAAACAGGAAAATCAGGAGGACAATCAGATGGACTTCACTGATTGTTTCTTTCGCTATGCTTGGTTTTGTTTACAATCAGCCCATAACACTTTCAAGAATTGTTGCTATTTTAAATGGTCATTTCCCGGATATAAGATATGAATTTTATTTCTATCTCCTTTTGGGAGGGAGTATTATGGCCATAATTTTTACTAAAAAAAACATCTACTGTCGTTCAATTTGTCCGTTCAGTGCTGCACAGGAAATACTGGCCAAAACCGGTAGGGCAAAAACCTTTCATACAAAATATTACAGAAGATTAAAGTATCTTCAGTGGGGTTTTACACTTGGGGCAATTTTACTGGCGCTTGTTCTTAACAATCCGGGAGCTGCACAATACGAGGTGTTTGGTGCTTTTTTTCAATTAACAGGTACTGTAATACTTTTTGTTGTACTTTTCATCGTTGTTATCCTTTCGCTTTTCATCTATAGGCCCTGGTGTAATTTCATGTGCCCGATGGATGGTGTTTTCGCGTATGTACGAATGATACGGAATATGATTTCAAAATGATCGAAACAGCCAATAGTTCAAAAAAAGGAAATAAGCTCTTTGCACTCCTTATTTTAATTGCAGCCGCCTTACTAATACTTCATTTGTGTATGCAAACCGCCGAGCTTAACCCAACTTGCAGCAAATCCAATAAAAATTAAAAAAAAATAGGCAAAAAACAGTTTTTTTTGGTCTATTTATGGGTGATTTGGGGTTTCTATTTTGTAAATGACTGATAATCAATTTCAGTGTTTTTTCATTTTGATTTGTAGTCCCCAAGGGGGTATTGACTATCAATGATTTATGTAATTACTTTGCGGCATGTATTTCAAAGTATCAATGCGTACCAATCCAGCCACAGGAGTTTATTCGGGATATTACCGTATAGTGGAAAGTTATCGCAATTGCGATGGCAGGGTTTGCCACCGCACTTTTTTGAATGCGGGCTATTTGGACGAACTTACCACCGATCAACTCAACCTGATCAAAAAGATACTTACCTCAAAAGTCAATAATCACGGCAGCACGCTATTTGAACTGCCCTATACCGATGATGCAAAGGTAAGCTCCTTAGTCGATAAATTTTACGGACGAATGGTTGCCGAAAAACGCATTGATGTGCTTGTGGAAAAGAAACCATCAAAAAGCGGCAAAGACATACAGGCCATAGATATCAATAGTATAAGGAACAAGGATGTCAGGGAGATTGGTGCCGAATGGATGTCGTATCAGGCCATTGGACAGTTACAAATAGCCTCTTTTTTAGAACGTCAGGGATGGAGTCATGATGACATAAAATTAGCCAAAGCCATATCGTCAGCAGATCCGTTTATCCGGCATCGGAGCTAGAAACCACCCGTTGGATACGGGAAAACTCGGCGGTATGTGAAGTTACCAGTTACGACATGACTGGGGTTACCAAAGACCAATTGTATCGTATATCAAAAAAACTCTATACCGAAAAGCAAGACTTGGAACAGCACCTGTCAATACTTACCAACGAACTGTTCGATATTGAAGATAAAATAGTGCTTTATGACCTGACCAACACCTACTTCGAGGGTCGAAAGCAAAACAGCCAATTGGCCAAATACGGGCGCAGCAAAGAAAAGCGCAGCGATGCAAAATTGGTTGTGCTGGGACTGGTTGTCAACCGCGAAGGGTTTATCAAGTATTCTTCTATTTTGGAAAGTAACATGGCCGATTCGAAAACATTGGAGCAGATGATAGAATATCTGCGTATCAAAACTTCGGCATCGGCACAAAAAGCACTTGTAATTATCGATACAGGCATTGCTAGCGAAGAAAACTTAAAGATGATCCGTGCTAAAGGCTATGATTATTTGTGCGTGAGTCGTTCGAGCCTAAAAGACTATCACGTTGAAGCAGAAGCAACAACAGTCACCGTAACCGACAACAAAAAGCAAAAAATAGACCTGTGCCGTGTAAAATCGGGGCGCAATACAGACTATTACCTGAAGGTCGAAAGCCACTCAAAAGAGATAAAAGAGCGTTCGATGAACCAGCAGTTCCGCTCTCGTTTTGAAGCCGAGCTGCAAAAAATAGCCAATAGCCTGACCAAGAAAGGAGGTGTAAAACAAGAAGATAAAGTGCATGAACGCATTGGGCGTTTAAAACAAAAGTATCCTTCCATCCAACGCTATTTTGATATTGAAATAGAAGTAAAAGAAATTGTTGCAAAAAAAAGAAAGAAACAGCAGCAACAGAAACGTTAGAAGAGAAAAAGAGGATAGCAATCGCTATGAAATGGTCGGTAAAAGAGGGGGTTGACATAAATGC
>PHDU01000158.1 GCA_002842755.1 Bacteroidetes bacterium HGW-Bacteroidetes-1
TACCCTATTCAATTTCCATAACAAAGATTCGGTTGGGGATATTCGTTCAACCGGTAGTTCATGCTGGGTCGTGCCGACCACATGAACTCCTAATTATTAGCTACCGTTTTTATTATTTTTCATTTTTGTCTATAATATATCCGTTTTCCTTTGCATATTCTTCAATTGTTTCAAGTCCGATTCTTTTTCTTCTTTCATTAACGTTCTCTGGATTCTGTATTGGATATATATGATATTTCTCAGTTGTTTTGTTATATTTTGATTGTGTTCCATAAATTTGATTCTCTCCATTTCGCATTGCAATTCTGTCCTCCAAAAACGCTAAATACCAGCCTTCTGATTCTCCCTTTTCAACTGATATTCTGAGGAAAGGAATATATTTTTCTTGAATATAAATCGGGGCATGTTGTATAACTAACCACAGAGTCTGGTTTGCTAATTCTCCAATTCTATTCGTGCCCAACCAACCATATTTATCAATAATACTTATTACATCAGTCTCATTGATACTGTCTTGAAAATGGATCAGAGTCCAGATATATGTTAATTCATCGGAATCCTTACCAAATCTATTTTCTAATTCTGGAATAATTAGTCTTAGAGTCTGGTCTTTAGTCCGGATTGATTCTAGGTTCATTTTTAATGTACTGTCTTGGTCAACGTTAATTGGTTTGTTAATTTGAGCAAAAATCGTTTCGTTAAATAACAAAACAACGATTAATAATAAAATTCTTTTCATGTTTTTTCTGAGTTCAAATGGTAGCTAACGGTTCGTATAAGAATAGTAGCCGACTGCGTGGCACTTTCCTGTCAAGTTACACAAAAGTTGAAGCGAGCTACAACCCTTGAATTTACTACCGAACCGGCTATTATTTTTATACATTGTTAGGCACTGGCTGTTATTTTAAAAGATATAAGTTTTTGAATAATTGATTTCTATACAGCTTTGCGGTAAAGTCTTTGCAAAGTTTTATAGTCAAAAAATCTAAATAGCAAGATTAAGTATTTGAAGAACCAATGCAATAAATCCAAAGACAAACATTAGTAAAGCATTTATATTTCTTTTACTCACTCCTTTATCATACTCTTGAGTGTCATACATTTTTAATTCATTTATCTCTTCTTCTCTATTTTTAATCTTTTTTCTAAAATAATGAAGTTTTTCATTAATTTTTTTTTCGTGTTTATCCTTTTCGAATTCTTCTAAAGAAAAACTTAAATCTTTTAAGTTAAAAATTAATTTTCCTAGTATTGAATGTAATCCTGTGATTTCTTTAGCCATTGGTCTTTTGAAGGACGACAATGATGCTTTTAACCCGAAGTATAGAGATAATAAGAGGGCAATAATTCCTGATAAATAAATCCAATTAATTATTAAGTTAGTTTCTTCCATTATTTACTTATGTTAAAATTTATAAAAAATTTCAAGTAATTATTATGCCTGCACTGGCTTCATTCATAACTTTCTTTTATATAGTTTGTTCCATCATCAATCTCAGGAAACAATGTATTACTACTAATTCCTACACTTTCAAGTTCTTTCATTATATTTTCTTTATTCTTCCCTTCAATAATAAGCTTGACAATTTTCTGTTCTTTTTTGTATTGAAATTCGATTTTTGCTGGTTTATTTACTACTCCTTGAATCCCAAAAATGAAGAAATAACCTAACTGTCTTTTTATTCTTTCATTATTATTAATTGGCTTAACAATTAGTGTTTTATTAAAATCTGTGGGTTCAATTTCTGGAAGAAAATATGGTTTTTCTTCCTTTATAAGATGTAATAATTTTAAACCTTCGTATGATTTCTTAAAATCGGCTTTTGACTTATTGGTATCAATATCTCTCTCTGCTTTTGCTAAATTTGAGATAATGCTTACAGTATCACTGTCATAATATTTAATTATTTCGGGGTTAGGTGAGAATATAAATATTTCTCCTGGTAGTGAATGTTCCAATTTATTGAAACACGCAAAATACATTGCAACAAGGGGATTTTTGGTAATATCAAGCAACCTTGTTGGTAAACCGTAATGTTGCATTATTGTCAGTTTCTCAAAAGTTGATTTCGTTTCTCTAAACTCAATAGGGTTTCTAATCAGTATTTCTCTAAACATTTTATGTTCATTCTCAATCCAAGATTTTTTCCTGTAAATTGATGGAGAAAGTTCCCAGTTTATATTTGCATGCCCACGATAAAACAAATTATCTTTTCCCTTTAAACTTTGTTTCGAAGTATTTATTAAATCATTTACAGAATCGATGAATGAGAGTTCTATTTCATTTTCAAGAAAAAAATATTTTTCTCGTTGAAGAGAAACCCCGTCAATTTTGGTTAAACCTATTGTCAATAAATTTCTTACATAAGATTTTCTGTTTTCTCCAATTTTCTCTTCGTCAAGATATTTTTGATAATTTATCAATATTTCAAGTTCAAAAGGTCTATTGTCTGAAATTTTATCAGAATCAAGAATTCTATTTAATTTTTCAATTCTTTTTAATCTTGTCAAACCCGATATGTCAGATTCCGAAATTCCTAAGACATTGAAATATTTTGAAATTTTATCTTTAACAAACAAATAATCGTCTGATAAATAAATCAAACCTTTTTCTTTGATTTCCTTATATATTATTTGTGTAATGTAATTGTCAACTCCATTCATGATTTGGTCTTTTTAGCTTGTGCCTAACGTCAGTCCGTCCAAAAACCTCCTATATTTCCCATTTAAGTGCGTTATTATCCCGATAAAATTAGCAAATACTTCCATTGTAAGCAGCGCATTTTT
>PHDU01000061.1 GCA_002842755.1 Bacteroidetes bacterium HGW-Bacteroidetes-1
TCTGTCGTCATCGCGTGAAGGGCGTCTGTTTTCTCTGTCACCAGCAGTTGGTCTGTCAGAATAGGGTGATTTACCATACGGTTTGCGATCGTTATCGCGCATTTCGGATTTTTCAATTATTTTCCTTGGACGTTTTCCAACCCTTTCACTTTTTACTGTTTTTTGGCCAAAAACCTTATCCGTATTATCGGAACCTGACTTGTTATTCATGTCCTGCAATCTTATTTCTTAACTTTTATAATCTGATTTATGAGTTGTATCTTTGGGGGGATTGATCTATGCTAGGTTAATTCATCCCTTTTATTTTCTTTTTCATTCATTCCCAATACATTTGGGCGGCAAAGATAGCTTGAATTATCGATATGGCAATTTGTTTATAATACTTGCTTTTTATTATTAATTCTACTATTTTTATAACATCGTATTTAAAATGGTTCTTTAAGTCACTTAATTTATTTTATATGACTCTTAATAATGACAAGACTATTACCATCAGAAACGTTTCCTACAGTCGTGCTTTATTACTAAAAATGCGGCTTGAGCTGGAGGGAATTCAGTGTTTTCTTACAAATTTACATGAACCTGACACAGGCGTTGATATCCAATTGGCAATAAAAGATTCAGAAAAAGCGTATCTTTTACTGGATGACATGAGAAAAGCTACAGGTGTTGAAAAAGAATATTTAGTCAAAAGCCTGAAAAGTGTCAGGCGTATTCTGGTGCCGATTGATTTTTCTCACATGAGTATACAGGCAGCTCACTATGCGTTAGAGCTTGCAAGAACACTAAAAGCTGATATAAGGCTATTAAATGTTTGGTTCAACAGTGCCAATGAAAGTTTCGTCATCAATGAAATGTTTGCCTTCCAAACGAACCTTGATTCTATTATGCGTGAGATGGAAGCTGATGCACAATCAAAGCTTGAAGAACTTGCTGATGAACTCAAGCAACGCATCCGTAATGAACGAATTCGAGGTGTTGATGTTGATTTTGATCTCGTTCGTGGAGATGCTGTCAATGCGATTCTCGATATAACAGATGCTTATAAACCCGGACTATTAGTAATGGGTACGCGTGGAAAAAACAGGACAGGAATTGGATTAATTGGCAGTACAACTGCACGAGTGATCGAAAAAAGTAAAGTTCCGGTTTTAACTGTACCTTCAGGCTATGACATCAACAATTTTATTGCGCCTAAAAATGTTGCATATATAACCAATTTTGATGATAATGACTTTCTGGCATTGCACAGGCTCATCACCTTTGTGCGCCCTTTCGATGTCAAAATATACTGTGTACATTCCAACCCTGATGTCAGCTATGTACTCGATAAGGTAAAGATGAAAAAAATGCGGGAATATTTTAATGATCATTACTCCGGATGTAATATTGAATGCGGATTAATTGAAAACAGTGATTCTCTTGAAGGTATTGAAACATTCATTGATGAAAAGAAAATTGATGTTATCGCATTGATTTCGCGCCGGCGTAATCTGATTACTCAATTATTTAAGCCAAGTTTAACACGAAAATTATTGTTCCAGAGTGATATACCGATTCTTGTTTTCAGAGAAACTGCAGATGCTATCTGGAAACCATAAGTTTTTTTTCATTGTAGGCTGCCCGATAATGCATACTGAACAAAGCTGAAAGCGGAATCAGAATTATGAATGCCCCGATCCAATACCAACTATTTGTTAAAAGCCATAATAGAATTACTTCTATAGGATAAATTATGGGCGCAAGGGCAATCATGCCTCCAAATTTTATGGATGAAGTCCAGTGATCATCTTTTACTGTTTTTTTTATCAATAATTTAGTAGCGTAAAACAGGGGTAAATGGGGAATAAAAGCAATAAGAAAAAGAGGGAGCAATAGAAAACAAGCAATTAATTTTTTTTTAAATTGAGTTGGGATAAGTTTAGGTGGCAGTTTATCTCCAATCTGATTAAGATAAAGCTGATCGCCTCGCAATCGCAGAATCAAATCTTTCTCCCTATGAGGACGACTTTGAATGGCTTGTTTTAGAAGATCATGATGTTCTGATTGTCCAATATTGATGATGAGATTACTCATGGCCAATCGCAAATCATCAAGTAACTTTAGAGTAGCTTTTGCAGGATTGTTTTCGTAAAGACTTTTATAGTTAAGAATGGGAATAGGGGTTCCAAAATGTATGAGTAAATGTGACCATGAACTTAAATGGTTTTCGTATTGAAGTCCAATGGGAACAATGTGCAACCCAGACTGAAAATCTGTTGCTGATTCGGTAGCAAATGCAATGCGGGCGATGCCTTTTTGAAGTGGTCTCAATGCCCAATGCCTATCGTGATTGCCTTCGGGAAAAATTAGTAAGGTTTCATTTTGAAGCAGTATCTGTTTACATGTTTCGATTGCCTCATCATTTTTCTTCATATTGGCATGACCATCACGAAAACGATATACAGGCAACATCTGCAGTTGTTTTAACCAAAATCGTGCTGTTGAACTTTGAAAAATACTTGCACGTGTCAAAAACCATGGATTTCGTTTCGTTGCTGTTGCTATAACAATGGCATCCATAAATGCATTCTGATGATTGATCGCAAAAATTACAGGTCCATTTATAGGTACTGTGCCAGCATTGAAAATTTTGATTTTATGGTAAAAGAAACGAAATGCAACATCAACATAACATTTTAAAATTCGGTATAATATGCTGGGTTTTGTCATCACATTACTGATTAAATATATGAAAAGGAATATCCTTTAGCATTGTATTATGGCTATTTGAATGAAACGATAAGAATTTTTTTTCTTCCCTCATTTGCAAACATAAAAAGTAAAACCTTTATTTCAAAGGAAATTTTCTTCAATGGAGTACTTTCAATACCTACCCTGATAAAAATTCTGAAACAGCAGCTTATTTAAATCAAAGGCCAAACCTAATTACCACAGGAAAAAAATTAAAAAGCCTATTCAATGTGCCAATAAACAAATCACTTTAGTTTTATTCATTTTGAGGGGTTTGAATATCCTGATCAGTATTGGTATAATAATCAATCAGTTTCATGAGCTCATCAGCTTTAAAAGGCTTGGAAACATATTCGTTACATCCTGCCTGAAAACAGGCATGCCGGTCATCGTTGGCAGCATAAGCTGTTACTGCAACAATAGGGATTTCACTATTGAATGTGCGGATAATTTTTGTAGCTTCTAACCCATCCATCACAGGCATTTTAATATCCATGAGTATCAATGTGATTTCAGGATGGGTTTGAACCATTTCGACAGCTTCTTTTCCGTTGAGTGCAAAAAGAAGCTCAAAATCACTAGATTTGAGTATTCTTTTTATATAAAGTACATTTAGCGACTCATCTTCAGCTATTAAAATATGCGTTTTCTGATTTTTTATTACTGGTTCAGTCATTTTAATTTTAAAAGGTTTGACCTGTTGGTTGGGTATTTTGATGGTGAATTTTGTTCCGCTTTCAGGGCTGCTTTCAATGATTATCTTTCCTTTCAGTAGTTCTGTAAGGCCTCGAACAATTGTAAGACCAAGTCCGCTACCTTCATACTTTCTTGTACTTGAAGTATCCTCTTGCATGAAGGGTTCAAAAATTTTTGGCAGAACTTCCTGAGAGATACCAATACCGCTGTCCTGCACAAAAAGCATGATCTCGTTATCCTGTGTATGGCAGCCAAATCTTACAAATCCTTTTTGAGTATATTTGATGGCATTCCCAACGAGCTCATTAAAAATTTTCTCAAGCATACTAAGATCTGAAACAACTTTAGTATTCATGTTGTTTTCAATCGTTTCGATGCTTAATTCCAGGTTTTTTGATTTTGCCTCGAAATTGTTTTTTTTCTGAACTTCATGAAGCAAATTTGATAGGTCAATCGCTTCAGGATAATAATTCATATTGCCTGACATTAATAAAGAAACATCCATGATGTCGTTGATGGTGTCTGTTAGCCGGTTGACACTTACATTTAAAGCTGTTACAAATTCTTCCTTGTCTTCTGCTGAAAGGCTGTCGTCAGTCAGGAACTGTGCAAACCCAATTATGCCGTTTAAAGGGGTTCTTACTTCATGGGAAACATTGTTAAGGAAGGCAGTTTTTAATTTATCGCTGGTAAGGGCACGTTCACGCTCTATATCAAGTTCAGTGTTTTTGTTGATAATTTCATCATTTTGCTGACGAAGACGCTCGTTGAGGTTTAGCAATTGTTGGTTTTGCTTTTCAAGAATTTCTCGATTCTGTAAAAGAAGATTTTCGGTGCTTTGTCTGATTTTTAAATTTGTAAGTAACTCAGCAAAAATGCGCAAAAGTGATAATTCTGAATCTGAAAAATTTCTTTCGGAGTTCACTGAGTCAAAACCGACATAACCGATACAATCATTTCCTTTCATTAAAGGAATCGTTATCAACGAAAGAACTCCCTGTGGTTCAAGAATAATTCGAAGGTTGTTTCCGGGATCCAATGATTGGACAGAGGGGATGTATGTTATTTCACCTTTTTTGTGGTTTGCAACCCAATCAGGTAATAAGCTGTTGGGTATTTTTTGCAAATTATCAATTTCAGTACTTGCACCTTCTGAACACCACTCATAAGTATTTGACATGGTGTCCTCTGTCCAATTATAGTCAAAAATGTAAACACGGTCAACACTTGCAAATGAACCGATTTCTGAGAGGGCATGATGAATTTCAGACTCTATTTGATGGATTGGAAGGTTAATAAAACGGGTAGCTAGCATTGTGAGCATACGCATTAACTCGTTGTTATAAATTAGCTCCGACTCAAGCGTTACAAGTGTTGTAATATCACGTACGACCGAAAGCACTTTATCATCGTTCATCGGGCTAAGACGTGCTTCAAAATGGTTTGTCTGATTTTCTAATTCATAATCAAATTGTACAACTATTGTTTCTTTCAGTTCAAGGCTCTGCTGAATGGCATTGCTAATTTTTTCTGCTTCAAATTTTGAAAAAATATCGTTTAGATGTTGCCCTTTTTTAGGTTGGTAAATGGTGTGTGGGAAAAGTTTTTGATTGATAAAATAGTCAACATAATAACCATCTTTATTAATAATAAAGATCATATCAGGCATAGATGTCATGATTGCCTGCAACTGATCACTTGTTTCTATCAGTTTTTTTGAAGCGATCTTTTGTTCAGTTATGTCAATCATTACACCAACAGTACCAATAAGGTCATTTGTTGATGAGAAAAGGGAGGAGGCAGAAACGGAAAACGATTTTATTTCTCCTTTTTTTGTGATCATTGAAGCTTCATACTGATCCGTAAGGCCCTGATGACGTTGTTTGGTTTTTTCGGTGAAGTGGTTGAAGGTTTCGGCAGTTGAAAAATCGAGAAGTGAACGGCCAATGAGCTCATCTCTTGAATAACCCAACATATCCGCCATGGTTTCGTTAGCATATACAAATTGTTCATTAACATCAACAATCCCTATACCTGCGTTTGCACTCTCGGCAACTGCTCTATATCTCGATTCACTTTCGAAAAGAGCATGCATGGCTTTATTTTGAGCGGTCGTATCGATAAGGGTAAGTTGCACTAAATCTTTTTCTTTCACTGACATTCGGAAAGGATGAACTTTTGCATCCCAGATTTGTCCCGATTCAACACGAAAATGGCAATCGAAAGTATTGTAAGACTTATTGGTAAAGAGTGCAATTTTTTCGATGATTTGCTGCCTGTTATAATATAATTCTTCTTCATTTTCAGGAGGAAGAAGTTGTTCAATGTGCATTCCAATGATCTCTTCGCGTCTGTTAAAGCCAAACGCTTTTACAGCTGCAAAGTTTAAGTCAAAAACAACCAAAGTATCATCTTCGATAACTAAAACCGGCACAGGAGAATCGTAATAAAGGGTGCGTATGTATTCTTCATTTTCCCGTAATACAAGCTCTGCCATTTTCTGCTCTGTTATATCACGATGAATAGCTCCCAAAAAATATTTGTCGTTAAACTCGACCGGAAATAGAGTGGTTGAGACGATCCTAATCTCTCCTTCAGTAGTAGCAATTTCATTTTCTGTAGCCTGCCCTAGCCATTGTAAATCTTCCTTATGGAGCAAATTAATGATACGTTGCTTTATTTGGGCTAAAGCATTTGGAGTGGATTGAAGTTTCTCAGTCCCAAGCTGAAACAGGACATCCCATAAAAACCGGCCTATTACTTTGTTACGATTAATTCCTGTAATTCTTTCCTGACCACTGTTCCAAAGAATAACTCTACCTGTCTCATCCACCAAAACAATACCCTCTTCTCCTTGCTCAATAACACTTCTAAAAGGGACTTCGTTCTCAGCCAAAGTTTCTTCAAGCTGCTTTGGAATAGTTATGCTTCTCGAAAGTGCAACATAATGTGCTTCGCTGTTGCTATTACTTAAATTTATTGAAAGCTCAAACCACTCTGTTTTGTTTTTGTCACTGATTCTATATGTTTTGCTTGTTGAGCAACCTTTTTCGTCCGCTTCATCAAGCGCCTCATTAATGCAAGCTGCAGCTTCGATAGGAAAACACTCTTCAGAAGTTTTACCTATAATATCAGTTGGATGAATTTCGAACGATGCAATGGAGGGAACATGATAGCTAACTATTTTGCGTTGATTATTCAGGATAAAAAGAAAATCAGGAATCGCATTTAAAATATTTTCTTTATAATCATCGTAGTTATTTGGTTGTGAGGTAAAAATGGATTTGTCGCATTCCTGGAACATGGAATAATGTTTATTCTCATGCTGAATATCAGTTTTAAGAAAAGTCAGGTCAAGTAAAGTATGATCAGCACATTCAATAGTTGCTTCATAGAGAGTGGTTTCCGGGGCTGTTTTTTTTGAGTTATTTGTCCGGTTGTGGATAATGGAGAGAGTGCCGACTAGTTCAGGAAAACGTATGTTTATATAGTGCTTTTCGTCCCATCCCAGTTTGATCTTAGCCGTCTTATTGATGTAGATTATGGTGTCATCTTTATCAACCACAATCACTGCCTTTTCAAGATGGTCGAGCAGGATATGAAAAGGAAATTGAGTTACATTCATGATACTTGTTTTGTTTTTTTGAAAGCAGTATTTAAATGAAAATTTGTTTGCATGCTGTTCATAAATAGGAAAGAGCATCAAAATCAAAGAAATGTCTTCAAATAAAGATTGTAAAAATAGTAAATAATAAGAGGGAAATCAAATAGAGACAGCGAATCTATAATTGTATGAAGCCTTTCAATAAAGTTCTTCTCAAACAGTATCGAAATGGCATTTTTTCGGCAAAGTCAATGTTGTATTATAAGTAACAGGAATTGAATCTGTCTTACAATCAATCATTTCATTAGGATTTATTTGTTATCATTTAAGTGTGAAACTCCGAATCTGATTTTAGACACGCCTATGTAGGAAGGTTTCTTCTTTGATTAAAATGACAGACGTCAACTTATTCTGTCACAAGAATGCCGGCAAGTTGCATTAGGGAGGTTTCAAGTATTTTTGTTTCGAGGGTTACACTAAGAAGACGTAATTCAGCCTGAAGATAGTTACGTTGTGCTTCACGAAATTCAATGCCTGATATGTCACCAAGCCTGAATCGTTCAGCGGTAATATCCAGATTTTCGTTAGCTGCCAATAAGTTTTGTTTTTCCATTGCAATCAAACGTAGTTTATTGCTATAGCTGTTGTAATTTCGTTCAAGATTAGCTCTTAATTCATTTTCAAGAGATTCGATACGAACACGACTGCTTTCAATTTGGATTTGAAGATTTTGCTGTTCACGCCTAGTATTAAAACCGTTGAATAGATTCATGCTGGCATTTAAACTATAGGTGAGTCCTAACGAGCGGTTTTGAATCAAAAAACCTGATTCACTGTTTTGATTGACAAAATTATATCCTAGGTTGAAGCCAATCTCAGGAAGTTGCCGTCCTCTTATTTCCCGCAGTGCTATTTGAGCCAATTGTTCATCTTTTCTTCCTAATGCTAAAGATGTATTTCGTTCCATCATTTGTTGTATCAATATTTCAATGACGGGTAAGTTATTTATTATGATGCTGTCTGATACCAGAAACGGTAATTGTGGATCACGGCCGAGTAACTGGTTGAGGTTGATCTTTGAGCTTCCTATTTGATCATCAAGGTTAAAGTAAGCAGCACTATCAGTATTCATATCTACCTGTGCCTGAAGCACTTCAAGCCTCGAACCTGCTCCGGTTTCAATTTTATGTGAGGCAATTTTAAGTCGTTCGTTATCAATTTTAAGTGTTTTTTCAAGCACTTTCTGTTGGTGCATCAATTGAACCAGCGTGTGATAGGTAGTATGAATGCTGTTTATGGTATTTTCAACAGTAAATAGCAACTGTAACTCACTTTTTTGTTCCAACTGTTGAAGCTGATCATAGCGAACAAACATTCTGAGACCATCAAAGATTGTCCAGTTAAGCTGCAATCCTGCATTCAGTGCGTCGGCTTTTGCACCACTACGATCATTTATTTGACCTGTGAGAAACTCTTGTTTCGAATCAGTCACGCTATATGATTGGGCTGCTGTTAGATTTAATTTGGGTAAAAAACCAGAATTACCAATTGAATTGTTATTGGAAGCAATTTCAACATCCATTTTTACAAGACGAATACCAAAGTTGTTTTCGAGTCCGGTTCTAATTGCATCCTGCAGGCTGAGATTATCCTGAGCATTTAATGAAAAACCACATAAAATCAATAAATTTATAATCAGCCATCTATTTTTTGTTTTCATGACAAAACCTCCTTTTCTTCTAACTTTGTATCTATAAGATCGCTCACATTGGTCACGTCTTTCGTTTTTTCAGAAATGTAACTATACATAGCAGGGATTACGTACAAAGTAAGTAGCGTTGCAAAGGTAAGACCACCTATGATTGCTGTACCCATCGAAACACGACTTTCGGAACCTGCTCCGAGTGCCAATGCTATGGGGACAGCTCCTAGAATTGTTGAAAGACTTGTCATAAGAATAGGACGAAATCGGGCGACAGCGGCATCATGAATGGCAGCAGCCTTATTCAAGCCAGCAGCTTTGCGTTGGTTGGCAAACTCAACAATAAGGATTCCGTTCTTTGAAACCAGTCCAATGAGCATGATAATACCTATCTGACTAAAGATGTTGAGTGTCTTACCAAAATACCAAAGGGTGAGTACTGCACCCGCAAGTGCAAGTGGAACAGTAAACATAATGATGAGTGGGTCGCGGAAGCTCTCAAACTGGGCCGAAAGAACAAGATAAATCAACACCAGTGCCAACATGAATGCAAAGACAAGGCTTGAAGAACTTTCTTCAAAATCTTTTGATGTTCCGGCAAGGGATGTGCTATATGTGTCATCAAGCACAATTCCAGCAATCCGATCCATTTCAACAATGCCGTCACCAATTGTCTTTCCTTTTACCGGATTTGCAGATACTGTGGCTGAAACATAACGGTTATAGCGATATAATGCAGGTGGGTTGGTCTGCTCTGTCATTGATATCAGATTCGACAGCTGTATCATTTCACCTTTGTTGTTTTTTACGAAAAGAGTAGTCAGGTCAAGTGGTTGAGAACGATATGCTCTTTCCAGTTGTCCAATCACCTGATATTGTTTCCCATTCATAATGAAATAACCAAAACGTTGCCCGCTCAGTGAAAGTTGTAATGTTTGCGCAATATCAAGCGCTGAAACACCTAATGAACGCGCTTTTTCGCGATTGATGTTAACCTGTAACTCGGGCTTGTTAAATTTCAGATTCAAGTCGGCAAATTGAAAAACGGGACTTTGATAAACTTCATCCATGAATTTAGGTAAGATATCTTTTAATTTATCCAGATTTCTTGCCTGAATTACGTATTGAACAGGAAGGCCTCCGCGCTGTCCTCCAATTGATTGCTCCTGTGAAATGAAACTCCTTACCTGTGTGAGTTTCCCTAGTTCTTTTGTTAGGTGATCAGCGATCTCTTGCTGAGATCGTTTGCGTTGATCGGGATCGACGAGTCGAATGCGTGCAAATGCTGAATTGACAGTGCTGGCTGCACCAAAACCAGGTGATGTGATCGTAATCAGCGAGTAGATTTCCGGAACCTCACGTTGTACAACATCAATCAATTCCTTTACATAAACTTCCATAAATTCAAAAGTGCTTCCTTCCGGAGCTGTAGCCATCGCCATCATGCCAGAGCGGTCTTCCAATGGAGCAAGCTCAGTAGGCAATTGACTGCCCAGTCCTAAAATGAAAACAAGTGATATTAAAATGATTATTAAAGCCCACCATTTTTGACGTAAAAATGCTGCCAGACTGTTGGCGTAGAAAGTTGTAAGATTGTTGAAAAAAGGCTCTGTTTTTTCGTAAAACCAATTGTGTTTTTCCCTCTTTTTCAATAATTTTGTCGAAAGCATGGGCGTGAGCGTAAGAGCCACAAAGGATGAGATAATTACAGACCCCGACAACACAACTCCGAATTCGCGAAATAGTCTGCCAGTAAGCCCTTCGAGGAATATGACAGGAAGAAATACAGTGGCCAGAGCGACCGTTGTCGCAATAACAGCGAAGAAAATCTCAGCAGAACCTTCCATCCCGGCTTGCAAAGGCGGCATTCCCTTCTCAATTTTGGTGTAAATGTTTTCAATCACTACAATAGCATCATCCACAACAAGACCAATAGCAAGCACCAATCCCAGCAAAGTGAGAACATTGATAGAAAATCCTGCGGCATACATCACAAAAAATGATCCTATGAGCGAAATAGGAATTACAATAACTGGAATAATACTGGTGCGCCAATCACGTAAAAAGAAAAAGATTACTAAAACTACCAGTACAAACGCAAGATAAATGGTTTGTTCTACTTCTGAAATAGCATTCCGTATATAGTCGGTATTATCGAAACCTATTCCAAGCTTTATGTCTTCAGGAAGGTCTTTTTTAATTTTTTCAATTCTGCGGTAAAACTCATCTGCTATTTCCACATGGTTTGATCCTGGTTGCGGGATGATTGCATTTCCAACCATAGGCACACCATCACGGCGAAGTATTGTTCTTTCATTTAAGGGAGCCAGTTCTGCATACCCAATATCTCTCAAACGTACTATATTGTTGTCTGACTCTTTAATAATGAGGTTGTTGAACTCCTCCGGAGATTCGAGACGGCTGAGAGTACGAACGGTAAGTTCGACTGTGTTTCCTTCAATACGCCCGGATGGGAGTTCAAGATTTTCTCTTAACAGGGCATTACGTACATCAAGAGGACTTAGGTTTTGGGCCGAAAGGCGTGCAGGATCAATCCACAAACGCATGGAGTAATCTTTTGCTCCCCAGATACTGATAGAACTTACTCCCGGGATGGTTTGGAGGCTTTCTTTAAAAGTACGTTGCGCAATTTCTGTTAGTTCAAGCAACGAACGCTGCTCACTTTTTATATTCAAAAAAAGGATAGGACTTGAATCAGCATCAGCTTTGGATACGATAGGTGGGTCAGCATCAGGCGGCAGGTTATTAAGAGATCGAGAAACCCTGTCGCGTACATCGTTCGCTGCAGTTTCAAGATCAACGGATAAGTCAAACTCTACTGTGATCGTGCTACGACCATCACGGCTAACTGAGGTTAGCGTTCTAATGCCTGCAATACCATTGATCGATTCTTCAAGAGGTTCTGTAATTTGTGATTCGATGACGTCTGCATTCGCGCCAACGTATGAGGTGCTCACTGTAATGATTGGTGGATCGACACTCGGGTATTCGCGAACACCTAATGTGACCAATCCAATGACCCCAAACAGGATAATGAGGATTGACATTACAGATGCCAGAACAGGTCTTTTAATACTTATTGATGATAAACTCATGGTTAATCGATTTGTGTGAGTTTAACACTCATGCCTGGCCTAAGCTGAAGTAATCCGGTAGTGATAACCGTATCTCCCACCTGTAATCCGCTTGTAATCTGTATGTGGCTTTCAGTTCTTAATCCTGTGCCAACCTTCATTGGCTGTGCTACTCCGTTGCGATAGACAAATACTTTATTGCTTCCCATTTCAGGGATCAGTGCTTGCGATTGAACCTGAATAGCTTCAACTAAGTTTTCAAGCGGTAGCTCAACACGTGCAAATGAACCAGGAATAATCAAACCATCTTTGTTATCATAAATGGCTCTTGCAGCAA
Source organism: Bacteroidetes bacterium HGW-Bacteroidetes-1 (assembly GCA_002842755.1). GTDB lineage: Bacteria > Bacteroidota > Bacteroidia > Bacteroidales > F082 > JALNZU01. The sequence goes on from PHDU01000061.1 coordinate 12,168, forward strand.
TGGATCTTGTGGTCTGATCAACGACAGGCTCAACAGCATAAAGCGTGGCGCTAAATATGTCTGACAGATTTTCAACTGAGAAGCGGATCGATACCCCCTTCTTCACGTAGGATACAAAGCGCTCAGGAACATTGAACTCAACCTTGATTGGTTGAATGCGAGCAAGACGAATTATTTTTGTGCCTGGACTAACATAACTTCCTTCACTTAAGTATCTTAACCCTAATACTCCACTGAAAGGTGCCCTGATTAGTGTTTTGTCCAAATTAGCCTTTAAAAGGGAGGCTTCTGCTTTCAGTGCGTTTAGTTCTGTTAACACCTGATCGTAAGTTTGCTGGCTTATTCCTTGTCGTTCAAGCAATGCGAGTTGTCTTTGTTCTCGTTCTTCAGCTAAACGCAACTGAAAACCATTTCGCTCGATTTGTGCCTGTAAATCAGCATTGTTAATTGTAACCAATAGATCGCCTGCATTTACAAATTTGCCTTCAGAAAAATGAATATTTAGAATACGTCCTGATGCTTCTGCAGAAATTTCAACCTGCTCATCAGCCATTATTGTACCTGAAGCAATGACTTTATCCTCCAGCGGTGCGGTTTTAACTATCATAGCCTTAACAGGCAGTATTGCATTCTGTCGCCCGGAATCAAAACCGGATCGTTCGTCTCGTTTGCTAAGGAGACCTTCTTTGTTCAAGAGTAGTAAAATAATAATGATTAATACTAAAGAGATACCGATCAGTCGCTTCCATACTTTTTTTGTCATATTGAATGTAAGTTTAATAAACAGTTAAACAGCTGTCAACAATGTTTTGTTCCTTTAGGCTGGCAAAAATACTTTGTTTTCTGCAATAGTAACTCCACAATCCTACATTATTACTGTAGTTTGGTGGCAATTGATTTAATTAAAAGTATTGCTGAGAACAAAATAATCTGAAAGATTATTTTGTGGAAGTATGCTTAAAAAAATATTCTTTCCCGCTTTGTAGGAATTTTAGGAACACCCACCTTTAACTGCTTGTTTTTTGCCTTGTGGTTTTGGTTTTGGAATGGCCTTTGAGGTTGATGAGGTAGGTTCGGCTGAAATTACTGCACCACCGCCAAGAGCCTGACTTGCAGCTTTCCTGAAGTCATACTTTGCAAATTCATCGTCTGGACTTGTGGCAGAAGGCGCTTGTGGATTCATAATTGTTTCAAACCAATAGTTTAGGCCGCCACTTAAAACATAATTATTTTGATATCCTAATTGCCTGACAAGCATCCAGGCTTCATTGGCACGAGTGCTTCCATTTGAATAAAAAACGTTTGTCATTACCCCTTGATTGAGAATATCATAGTATGCAGGGGAAAGAAGATTGTCGATGGGAATGTTAATTGCTCCTTCCAAACTGTATTTTTGAAATTCGCTTTCAGGCCGGAGGTCGATCAGTTGGAGCGAAGGATCTTTCTCAACGATCATTTGAGCAATCATCTCGGCATCAACGTATTGCGTTCCGCTTTTAATTTCATTTAAAATTTGTTCTGCAGTAAGTTTAAAAGGAGTGGTTGTATTTTTGGGAACAGCAGCAATGATTAGGCCGAACATAACAAATACGATTGAAGCGATAATTCTGGGGGAATAAAATATTTTGTTCATAATTAATGAGTATTTAAATTTTAAACGAAGATCTTTTTTGAATCAAGTGTACAATATATGAATTTTTTCAAAACCATCAATATTCTTCTCTTGGAAATTTTTTTTCAGCCCATTCTCCAATCCAAAACATTATAACTGCAGCAACGATTACTAACAGCGCTGTTATGCCCTCAGTTAAACCAAAAAATTCTGATAGGCGAGGATAGCCCATAAATTCAGCCATAAAAAGTGGTTCGAATAAATTAAAGCCTTCGCCAAAAATGAATACCCCGATAAAAAGACCAAGAATGAAAATATAGGCATCAATTTTCCCAATTGCAGCACCACAAAAACTTGTTCCTGGGCAATAACCACCCATTATAAATCCTGCCCCCATGATGACACCTCCAACAATAGCTGACCAAAGATATGTTTCGTTTACATAAACAATGCTTAAATCAATCCATCCAAAAAGGCTAAAGAATAGCAGTCCTATCATTGCTGTAATTGCGCCGGTAAAAAACACTTTCAAAACAACGGTATCATAACCGTAAAAAACACCTGCAAGCTTACGACTGGATGAAAAACCTGCTTGTTCTAAAACAAATCCGAATCCAATCCCAATAAAGAAAGCCAATAGCAAATTGGTGTTTTCTGAAATAATTTCGTTTACTACTAAAGGTCCCATTTTATAATTCTTTTATAAATGTTATCAATTAAATCCAAAGTTTGCGGAAAAAGTAGGCAAGCATAAAAGCTGTTCCAAAAATGGCGGCCATAGTAATAAAGCCACCAAGTGAAAGTACTGCCATACCACTTAATGCTGAGCCACTGGTACACCCTCTTCCAAGCTGACTACCCAAGCCAAACAGAACACCACCTGCCAGAGCAAAAATCATTCTCTTTCGAGAGGTAATGCCTGGGTTATGCTCCACTTTCCAGGTAAGACGATTTGATATTGCACCAGACGCAAACCCTCCAACAATGACCCCAAGCATTTGATATACAAGCCATGAGTGCATAGGCTTCCCATCATGCGCTTTGCTATAACTACTGTAAAATTTTGATTTCTCAGCATGTATAGGAGCAATTGTTTCAACGCTTGTTATTACTGCGCTTTTAACAGCTCCGCTTGCTCCAAGACCACGACCGGAAACAAAATTGGCAGATAGCACCACTAAACCTAACAAAACGCCTGCCAGATAGGGGTTCATGTACTTTGTCTTTTTCACTGTTTCCATTTTGATTGATGAATTAATTGATCTATATGTTAATATTAATATTTGATTGCTTTTTAATAAAGCCACCTGCTTACCTGACCTGCATAGGCAATGATAAACCTGAACAACAGTCCACCAAATAATACAAGCACGGGGGCAATCCAGTAAGGTAGTTTGAATCCACGAAGTTCAAGTATTTCCAGCGTAGCTGGGAAAACCAATCCAAGGGTGAACACAAAAAGCCAGAAAGGCGTTGTATAAGGCCCTCCTAAAAACAGTTGAGCAGCTTCGATGTGCACTTGTGTGCTGGCCAGAAAACCCATAAACATGTGGATGATAAGGAATATTTCAATACCAATAAGCATCAGGTCAATGCGAGCAAAATGATTCCTTTCGTTATGATTTTTACTCAACAATACAATAGCTGCAGCACCGGTTGATAAGCCGGAAGTGAGAAAAAGAGGCCCAAGAATGGAAGTGTTCCACAATGGTCTGGCGTTGAATGCTGAAAAGAGAATGCCGGTATAAACTCCCAATATGAGTGAAAAAATGAGTAAGAGCCATGAAATGAATATCAGATTTCTTCGGAAGAAAGCATCTAGATCTTTCAAAAACTGATATTTCCATTCCATTTTTGGAAAAATTTCTTTAATGTTGACTGCGCACCAGATCAAAGAGAGGGGTGTCACTACCATCAATGTCCAGGCACCCCACGACATGGGCGATTCTATACGGATAGTGGTATATAGCCTCCAGAAAAACAGCTTGTGATTCAAATCAAGAAACAAAGCTATCAATCCTATAATGAGGAGAAATGGGGTGATGAAAGGGGCTATCTTAACAGCCGTAGGGTATTTTTCCTCTTTGCCTAAAATGGTGTTTAGGGCTGCAAAAAAAAGAATACCGGCAGCCAGACCTCCTAAAAACAAATAAAGTGGTATATGCCAGTGCCAGATTTGTAACTGCGGATCTATCAGGTGGTTCATCCTGCCGCTTACAATAAGTTCTTCTTTCATACTTTCTACGTTGAATCTGTATTGTTAATAATATTCTATCAGTCGATTATTGACATTTCTTATATCAGAAAATATAGATGTGGCATAGTTCCTGCTTCAGGGATAAGGGTTTTCCATTTCCTTTTTTTCAAAACCAGCGAAACCGGACTGTTAGGATCATCAAGATCACCAAAATACATACATTTTGTAGGGCATACACTTACACAGGCCGGATCCAGACCTTTTTTTACGCGGTTTTCAAGACAGAAAGTGCATTTATCAACATAGCCATCAGGGTGAGGATAACGAGCATCGTAAGGACAAGAAGCGATGCAGGCACCACAACCAATACATTTATTTGGAGTAACCAGCACAACACCTCCATCGGCATAATGACTTGCTCCGGTTGGACAGCATCGTACACAAGGTGAATTATCACAATGATTGCAACGTTCTGAACGAATTTCTATTTCAAGCTGAGGATAAGTACCATCGGTTACTTCAACGATCCAATCACGACAATAACCAATCGGAACTTTGTTTTCTGTTTGACATGCTACCACGCAATCACTGCAACCTACGCATTTTTTTGTGTCAACGGTCATGGCATATCTCATGATTCACTTTCCTTTCCAATCGTTTCATTTTCGAATACAAATGTCACAAAATTGCCCCTCATTCCAGTGCCTCCCATTACTGGATCTATTTTTACTCTTGTAATGAGTTCAGTATCATTTATTCCACGGCCAAAAGCCCTGCTGAGGTTTTTGTTGTTATGTCCAAATCCATGTACCATATATACACTATCCCAACGGATACGCTCGGTAACCCTCACTTTAATGCTAAAGGTTGACAATTTGTCGTCCTGGTTTCTTAACTTAACATACTGTCCTGATGACAATCCCCAGAGTTTAGCCACTTTTGGATTCACCCATAAAGTGTTTTCATCCATAAGGTCAGTCAGGTTCGGATTGTTTGCCGTGCGACTGAAAGTGTGCATGGGAGCACGTCCGTAAATCAGGCGATAGAAGCCTTCCGGTGGTTCTTCATGAGGTGTGTATACAGGCAGTGGATTGAAACCTTCTGCTTCCATATCGGTAGAATAAAGTTCGATTTTTCCGGTGTTTGTATTGAAACTAACATCCTCACCTGGTGTGAAGTATAAGTCGTCATATGCTCTGGGAAACTTTTTTACTCCAATTCGCTTCATCTCCTCGAGTGATGAACCAATTTCCTTGAGCTGCCAGTCTAATAGCTCCTCAATGTTGGTCCAGGGAAACCATGCTCCCAGGTCGAGTTTCTCCGCTAATTGCTTTGCAATCCAGCTTGCTGGTTTTGAATTGTATTTTGGTTCAGTTGCGGGCACTCTCACAGCGATATTCGGTTCTCTGTGAGGAGATTTTCGAATCATGTCATAACGTTCAAGATATGTACATTCAGGCAAAACGACATCTGCATATCCTGTAATTTCGACGGGCATTGTGTCAACAACAACCAACAATTCAAGTGATTCAATAGCTTTGATTGTGTTTTGCTGATCAGGAAGAGCTGCCATCAGATTTGTGCCGTTGACAATCCAGATTTTAAAGTTGCAGTTCTGGTCAGGTGTGGGAATAGTAGCATCACAAATACCATTGCTCACGACCTCGTTCGCCAGCTTATATTTGCCTTTGTATGCTTCCATAGGCAAGTGCTCTGGAACTGGAAAATCAGGGACAGGGTAATCAGGGACCTGCGCCTTGGCCGGGTTATAAAATCCACCGCGTCTTCCCCATGATCCGAGTAAAGCATTTAAAATTGCAACAGCTCTTAAACGTTGGGTATCGTCTCCATACCATGTTACATGTCTTCCGGGATGGATGATTACGGCAGGTGAAGCATCATGCATTTCTTTTGCAGTGCGTCTTATTACATTAGGGTCAATAGTTGTAATACCATAAGACCACTCAGGTGTAAATGGCTTAACATGCTCTTTTAACTGATCAAAACCAAAAGTATATCTTTCAACATAATCTTTATCATACCAGTTATTTTCTATTATCACGTTGATCCATGCAAGGAGCAGAGCCATATCTGTGGAAGGTTTGATTGGCAGCCAATACTTCGACTTGGAAGCCGCAGTTGAAAATCTTGGGTCAACAGTAATAATGGTAGCCCCTTTATCAATGGCATCAGACATTTCCTGAATCTGACCATTGTGCATGTTTTCTCCAATATGTGATCCGATCAGAACCAGACAACGCGTATCACGGATATCAGTTCTTTCAGGCGAATAAATAATATCTCCAAAAGTGGTCAGAAATGCAACTTCTCTTGGACCACGGCATTGAGCAAAAGATGGCGCTGTTATGGATTGTGAACCGAAGGCTTTAAGCATTTGACCAAAATGAGAACCCCCAGAACCATGGGTAAACAATGCAACACATTCAGAGCCATATTTGCTTTTAATTTCTTTCATCCGGCTTGCAATTAAATCAAGAGCTTCGTCCCAACTTGCTTCTCTGAAGGTCTCAATTCCATCAATTTTGGTTCGGATAAGAGGTGTTTTTAGACGATCTGTGTCGGTGTATTGACCAACTCCTCCGGTGCCGCGCGGGCAAAATCGCCCGTTGCAATGAGGGTCGTCGTCATTACCAATTATTTTTTGAATTTCTCCTTTTTCATCTTTATATACCCAACCGGCACATTGCCAGAAACAAACTTCACAATAGGTTGGTGTACGTAATGGCTTAACAGAGCCGGTATTAAGTTTTTCAAGTATTGATGAGGCCGATGTCCATTTTAGGGCACTCCCGGACAAAGCGATACTGCCTGCTCCCAATGCGCTTATTTTAATGAATTGTCTGCGTGTGCTTGTCATAAACAACAAAATTAAATATCGGTTTTATATCTAAACATATAGATATATAGATGATGCTCCAAAATTAAGCAAAATTTCATTTCTATAAAGTTGATAGCTAATTAATTACATTAAAATTATTAAGAACCATTCCAGATAAGAAGATAACTTATTGCAAATAATTTGATTGATTATTAGTTTAGAATAATTATAAATAGCATGATCTGAAAAAAATCTATAACAAAAAAAGCCATCTTGCATTTTTTGCAAGATGGCTAGAAGAAATGAGAGAAAGCGACTATTCCTTCGTCATCGTTATTGCCGAACCTGATTGTAAAATTGTAAGACTGTTTTCATTAAAAGTAATCTTGATACCTGCAGGATCGAATGTGAATTCGTTTTCGGTTTTGGCATCAAGCGGAAAGGCTTGTTGCCCTGTAGCCTGAGCAAAAAGTTTGTCATCTTTCAAGGTAATTTCGATTTTTAAAGGAAAACCTTCAGCGGAATAAACACCTGAATGTTGCATTAAAATATCAGGACTAAGTGTGATAGATGTGAAATTCGGATATGGATAATCTTTTCCGTAAAAATTACTTAGAACTCCGATGAGTAATTCATTGGGATTATAGTTTGAAGCATTGGAGCAAATAGCTATTGCGAGATCATCTTCAGGGAAATAGACAAGCGCTGACCGGAATCCATCAATGCCTCCCGTATGTCCCAAGCCTGTATGGTCGAAAAATGGCATTGCAAAAATACCTAAGGAATTGTCAATAAATAATATACTCATATTTAAAGTAAATTAGTTACCTTTGTTAAAAAAAACAATGGACACTAATGATATCATTAAAGCTCGAA
>PHDU01000062.1 GCA_002842755.1 Bacteroidetes bacterium HGW-Bacteroidetes-1
CCAAGTGTTACACAAAAGCAAAGTATATGTTGATTCACTCAGTAAAACTCCTAATGTTTAAATGGAATAATGACTTAGCTATACTTTATTAACAATGCCGATTAAACTAAACGTAATTTTCCCCTTTTTCAACTTTGATATCATTTACAAACTTTCTTATTTGTTGTTCATCTTGCTTACGGCAAACAAGTAAAGCATTATCGTCTTCAACTACAATATAATCTTTAAGGCCCTGTAAAACAACTAATTTATTCTTAGGCATATTGACAACACAACCATACGTATCGTAAGTCATCACGTCATTGCCAACAATCGTATTCTGATGTTGGTCCTTGGGTCTGATTTCATAGAGTGAACCCCAGGTACCCAAATCACTCCAACCAAAATCGACAGACATAACATGGACATTATCGGCTTTTTCCATTACCCCGTAATCAATCGATATGTTTCGGCAAACTGAATAGGTCATCTTTATGAAATCTGCTTCAAGCTCCGTGCTGTATTTTCCTGAGCCTTCCATGAAAAGGTCATTTACCTCAGGGAGATAACGCTCGAATGCTTTGTTGATACTTCGGAGCGACCAGATAAAGATTCCTGCGTTCCAGAGAAAGTCTCCACTTTCAAGGAAGGAGATGGCAATATCGAGACTGGGTTTTTCTGTAAAGGTTTTTACTTTTTTAATTTTGGGTAATTCAGGCAATATGCTGCCTTCCAGGTATTGGATGTAACCGTAGCCTGTATCAGGGCGGCTAGGTTCAATGCCGAGTGTGATGAGCCAATTATGAGTTTGTGCAACTTTTATGGCATCCAACACATTTTTGGTGAACACATCTTCCTTGAGTATAATGTGGTCGCTGGGAGCTACTACAATGATAGCATCAGGATTATGTTGCAGAATTACATGATTCGCATAGGCAATGCAGGGGGCAGTATTTCGTCGTGCCGGTTCGCATAAAACTTGTGTACCTGTAATAGCAGGAAGCTGTTCCATCACCTGTTCGCGATAAATCTCATTTGTGACGATGTAGATGTTTTGTGGGGGACAAATACTTGTAAATCTATCGAAGGTCATCTGGAGGAGTGTTTTTCCAATCCCCAGAATATCGATAAATTGTTTTGGCCTTGAGGTTTTACTCATGGGCCAGAATCTTGCCCCAACTCCACCGGCCATGATGACACAATAATGGTTTTTATTTGTTGACATAGGTTCAGTTTTTAATTATCCAAGTTTTTTTAACAAATGTAAGAATTGATTTGGTTCAAACCTATCACAAACTTCAACCATTGCAAGGGGACTAAATAGATATAATCGTTTATTATTCATGCACAAGCATTTATATCTTTTTCTCCGGAGTTCTAATCTTTGAAAAACACGTCCGTCCGGAAGTTTAAAATAAGAATTTTCGGAGAGACTTTCTACGCTGGTAGCAGTTAAGTTTTGTTTATGATTGTATTTCTGAAGGATACGTTTAAGATCAAGATCGCTTCCATTGGCAGCTTTTGCATCCAATAGGTGAACCTGAAGTTCCTGTTGTATTTCTGCAGGAAAAACACCATTATTAAGAAAAGGGATCATCAGCTGTACAAAAAATTGTTTCCACTCTTTACCATGGGGTTGATGACGGCGGCCAAATTTTTCGAATGTATAGAGATGGGCTAATTCGTGAACATAGGTAATCAGAAACTCAAATATATTTAAATCGTGGTTAATTGAAATCCGATGAGGTTTTCCGTTCATGCCAGGTCGATAATCGCCCAGCTTAGTACTACGACTTCGGCTGATGCGTAATTGAACATTTTTTTCCTTCAGAGAGGTATAAACAGCCTCCACTGCTTGCTCCGGAAAGTATTTACTTAAAAGTTCTCTATCCTCTTTCATATTCGTAAAGAGTAATATTTGGGGTAATAAAACGCTGGTTATTAGACCATTTGTGGCAGTCGCAATCGCGATTTTTTTTCTTTTTTCCAGCTGGATGATGAATTTTCTGACTATTAAAGCAGGATAAAAGCATTACAATTGAAACAAGTAATCCTGAAATAAAAAATAATCGCTTTAACTTCATTGTAACATAACCCAATTTGAGGTTGATTCGTATCTCTTTCACAATTTTTATAGCTGCAAATATAAATGGTTCTTTTTTACGAATATCATAATTTCTGATTTTGCACACTTTGAATGCAAATGGAAGAGATTTGTTTTCATTGGGTCAGTTAATAAAGGTAAAATTTGCCTCAAAAAAGCTAAATTTGCTATAATGTTGTAATTTTAGCCTTTATTTTATCAGAATTATTATGTTCAGATTGCTTGGAGAATATTTGTATCTGATGTTGGAAACCTTTAAAAGGCCTGATAAAGGGCCTGTGTTTCGGCGTCAGTTGTTGGTCGAATTTATTGGACTTGGTGTTGACTCCATTGGCATTGTAGCTATCATTTCGGTTTTTACGGGAGCTATTGTAGCCATTCAAACAGCTTACAACATTGATTCCCCATTGATTCCGTTGACAATGGTTGGCTTCACTACCCGTCAGATGATGATTCTTGAATTTTCACCTACTATCATTAGTCTTATACTTGCTGGTAAGGTTGGATCACGTATTGCATCTGAAATAGGCACAATGAGGGTTACAGAACAGATTGATGCATTGTGTGTGATGGGGGTTAATCCAGCGAACTATCTAATCCTTCCCAAAATAACAGCAAGTATTTTGTTTAATCCTGTACTAATAATTTTTAGTATTGTTGTAGGAATATGGGGAGGGTGGATTGCTTGCATCGTAACAAACCTGGTAACTTCAGCAGATTATATTGCTGGTATTCGCAGTTGGTTTGAACCTTTTACCGTTACCTATGCTATGATTAAAACAGTTGTTTTTGCTTTTATCATTTCCTCTGTTTCCGGTTTTCTTGGTTACAATGTGGATGGAGGTTCGGTAGAAGTGGGAAGAGCAAGCACAAAGGCTGTGGTAGCAAGTAGCATACTGATCATCTTTTTCGACCTCATTCTTACACAATTATTACTAGTATGATTGAAGCACGAAATATATCAAAGACCTTTGGCGAGAATCTGGTTTTAAGGGATGTCAGCATGTCTTTTGAAAAAGGGAAAACCAATCTCATTATCGGGCAAAGTGGTTCGGGGAAAACAGTATTTATGAAATGCTGTATAGGTCTTGTTGAGCCAGACGAAGGCATGATCCGCTTCGATGACAGACCTTTTTCCGCACTCCCGGAAAAAAGGAAAAAATATATACGTAAGGAGATGGGAGTGCTATTTCAGGGGGGTGCCTTGTTCGACTCACTTACCGTTGAACAAAATGTAATGTTTCCTCTGAACATGTTCACTACGATGAGTTTGGAAGAAAAGCTGGATCGGGTTAATTTTTGTTTAAACAGGGTCAATCTCGAAAATGTGAATACACTTTTCCCTTCTGAACTAAGCGGTGGCATGATGAAACGTGTTGCTATTGCACGGGCCATTTCTAACAATCCAAGCTATTTGTTTTGCGATGAACCCAACTCCGGTCTTGATCCTAAAACAGCAGAAATTATTGATCGTTTGATCAGCGAGATCACAGAAGAATACGACATCACTACTGTAATCAATACCCATGATATGAATTCAGTACTCCAGATTGGTATGAGAATAAATTTCTTATATAAAGGGGAACTTTGGTGGACTGGTGATAAAAATACAATCCTTATTACAGAAAATGCTGAATTGAATGATTTTGTGTTTTCTACTGAATTGACACGACGACTTCGACATTAAATCAAAAAATAATGAATATCATCGATATCATCATCGTGGTTTTGCTAGCAATAGCAACCATTCAAGGATTTAGGAAAGGGCTGATTCATGAAGTTACTTCATTAGCAGCTTTGGTATTTGGTGTGTATGCAGCATTTTATTTTTCAGATGTTACTGCGGGGTTTTTGCTGGAAGTATTCAATTTTTCAGGCAAATATCTACAGGTCTTTGCTTTTATTCTTACAATGGTACTGGCTATTGTTGTAATATCTGCTTTGGGGAAAGCTATTGAAAAGATTATTCAGGCCGTTATGCTGGGTTTGCTCAATCGACTGGCAGGTGCAGTTTTTGGCCTTCTTAAAGGGATGTTAATCCTTAGTCTACTTATTATGCTTATTGGCTATTTTAAAATTGAAACTAATTTCATCAGTAAAGAAAGACAGGAAAAATCGATTTTTTATGATGACATCAAAGGTATTGCTCCCTATCTTTTACGTCGTTTCCAAATAGAAAAGCGTTTAAAGGAATACAATCCATGGAAGGATGATGAAGACGAACCTGCGGTTGTAAGCTAAAAAAATCAATAAGAATTAAAGATTCATACTTATACTCACAAGTTCAGCAATATCATAATTTTTCATTCGATCTTCCTGGTTTTTATATTTGATTCCATCGGTCATCATCACCATGCAAAAGGGACAAGCGGTGGCAATGATGTCGGCACCCGTTGCGATAGCTTCTTCGGTACGTTCAATAAACACTTCTTTTGTCCCTTTTTCAGCTTCCTTAAACATTTGTCCACCCCCTGCACCACAGCATAATCCAAAACTTCGGTTGCGTTGCATCTCGACTTTATTAGACGGAATTATCTTCAAAATGTCACGCGGTGCCTCATACTCTTTATTGGCTCTGCCAAGATAGCACGGATCGTGAAAAACAATTGTTTTGTCCGAGAAAATTTCCGATTGAATATTTAGTTTTCCATCTTCAATCATTTTCTGTAAAAATTGTGAATGATGCCACACCTCATAATTTCCCCCCAGATCAGGATATTCGTTCTTGAGCGTATTAAAGTCGTGAGGACAACAGGTGACGATTTTTTTCACCTCATACATATCAAGTATTTGAATATTAGTGAGAGCCTGCATTTGAAACAGCATTTCATTTCCTGCCCGCCGTGCCACATCACCACTATCCGATTCTTCAACTCCCAAAACAGCAAAATCAACTTTGAGGTGGGTGAGAATTTTAACAAATTCGCGGGTCACTTTTTTATAGCGATCATCAAAAGCTCCTGCTGAACCAACCCAAAACAACCATTCAGGTTTGCGACCAGCTGCGAATAATTCGGCCATTACCGGCACCTCTACTTTTATCTTATTTTCCATTTTTATTCAGCTTTTGAGGATTGATTATTCAGTAGCATTCATATATAATTCATCCGTCCATTTTAAGCGATCCTGGGGTGAAAACTGCCAGGGAGCCCCATTATTTTCTATATTGGCGAATGCTGCATTGAGACCCGCAGGTGCTGCAGATTTTTCCAGTACCAGGTATCTGCGCATATCCAGAATCAATGATGGTTGATGGATGTTTACAGGACATTCCTGCGCACATGCATTGCACATCGTACATGCCCAAAGTTCTTCTTCAGAAATATAATCGCCGATAAGTGATTTGCCATCGTTATAACTTAAACCCTCTTTATGCAATCCCGGACCTTTTTCTTTCATACGGGCTCTCAAATCCATCATAATCTTGCGTGGCGAGAGCAGTTTGCCTGTGATGTTAGCCGGACAAACAGCAGTGCATCTGCCACACTCCGTACAAGAGAGTGCGTTCATATAATTTACCCAGTTTGTGTCTTCTGCATCTGAAACACCAAATTTTGGAGGGACTTCGGTCGAAGCCACAAAAACTGCCTGCGGATCGAGCATCTGTTTTACCTCATTGGTGATACTTTCCATATTTTCTACATACCCCAACGGACTGATGCGGCTTACAAAGACATTTGGTATCGACATGAAAACATGAAAATGTTTTGAATAGGGGAGGACATTTGCAAAAAGAAAAATAAGCAGAATATGTGTCCACCAGTTCATTTCGTGCCAGAAATGAATCCCTGATGGACTCATTTTTTCAAATACCATTGATAATTGATGGCTAACAGGATAAATGCCAACTACTGCTTCGTTATGGCTTTGCATCTCAAGCAAATAAAAGGTGTTCATTCCCAAAAGACTAACCATCAGTAAGAGAATGAAACTAAGTGCCAGATTAGCATCTGCTTTCGAAACAGGTTTCATTTCTATACCATAAAAACGTTTTACCTTCAAAAAAAGTCTCCTGAATAAAAACACCAGAATACTAAGGAAAATGATTGCGGCAAAAACATCTCCCGATGCAATAAGAAAGTCATAAACCGGACCTAATATTCCAAATACTCTTTCTGTTCCGAAAAGGCCATCAACAGCCAACTCGATACTTCCAAACAAGATAACCATAAAGCCCCAGAAAACAAGTGCATGCAGTAAGCCCATAACAGGATGACGGAAGATTTTTGTTTGTCCGAAAGCTACTTCCAGCGTCACCTTGATTCGTTCAGGAATCTTATCGAGAGGCAATTTTTTTGTAAATTTAAAATTGAAAAAAAGCCGGCGCAATGTCCAGCCAAATGCAGCTAAAGTGATAAGCAATGCGAGTGCAAAAAGGATTTGTTTAGCCATAACCCAATTGTATTAATATGTTCTTGTGATGCAATATTAAGGCTTTTTGGTTAATGCACGATCACTTTACGCTTATTCAGAATCGATTGAAATGTTTTTCAATAACAGGACTTATTTGAAATATAAGAAAGAGTCTTCCTGTATTAATTCAATGTACGGATAAAAATCTACCGACATTCTCTTGATCAATAAACAATACATTTTAAAACCTATATTTGTATCGCTAAAATATTACAACCATGCTTTCACTATCTACAGACAGTTACAAGCCACAAAACCATATTCGTATCGTTACAGCGGCATCTCTTTTCGATGGTCACGATGCAGCCATTAATGTGATGCGGCGCATCATTCAATCCAGTGGGGCCGAAGTGATTCATTTGGGTCATAACCGCTCAGTGCAGGAGGTTGTAAATACAGCCATACAGGAAGACGTTCAGGCAATCGCTATTACATCCTATCAGGGAGGGCATATCGAGTATTTTCAATATATGTATGATCTTTTAACTGAGGCTGGATGTGGCCATATCCGCATTTTTGGTGGCGGAGGCGGTGTAATTCTTCCGGAAGAAATTGAAACGTTACATGCGTATGGCATCACGCGCCTTTATTCACCTGATGATGGCAGAACAATGGGCTTGCAAGGTATGATCAACGATCTGCTTCAGAAGTCGGATTTCCCTACTGGTAAAAATGTGTTCTGCGATATAGAAGCGATCAAACGAAAAGATCAAAAAGTGATTGGACAGCTTATTTCAGCTGCCGAAAATTATCCCGAGAATGTACACGATTGGATTGTTCAGTTGGGGGCTGATTTGAAAAAAAGGTCACCGGTTATAGGTATTACAGGCACAGGAGGTTCTGGCAAATCCAGTCTGGTAGATGAGATTGTTCGTCGATTTTTGCACGATCAAAAAGACAAAACTCTTGGCATAATTTCCGTTGATCCGTCGAAACGAAGAACAGGCGGCGCTTTGCTGGGCGACCGGATAAGGATGAATGCTATTGATAATCCAAGAGTTTATATGCGGTCGCTTGCTACACGGCAATCAAACCTTGCCATGTCAAAATACGTGCGAGATGCTGAAGTAATCCTTCAGGCAGCTGGATTTGATCTTATTATCCTTGAAACATCAGGCATCGGACAAAGTGATACCGAAATTATCGACCATAGTGATGTCTCCCTTTATGTGATGACCCCTGAATATGGGGCCGCAACACAGCTTGAAAAGATCGATATGCTTGACTTTGCAGACCTGATTGCCCTCAATAAATTTGATAAACGGGGTGGTCTTGATGGCCTTCGGGATGTAAAAAAACAATACCAGAGAAACCACAAACGATTCGATGAGCCATCCGATGAAATGCCGGTTTTTGGAACCATCGCCTCACAATTTAACGACCCGGGAGTAAATGAACTTTATCTGGCCCTCCTGAATACTGTGAACGGTAAATGTGTAAGTCGTTTCGAAACAAAAATGCCCAAGCCGGATGAGATGTCGGAGAAGATTTTTATTATTCCGCCAAAAAGAGTGCGTTACCTGAGTGAGATTGCTGAAACCGTTCGCAGTTACAACAATTGGACAATGAAACAGAGCGAAACTTCACACCGTTTGCAAAGTCTTAAAGAAAGCGCCGATTTATTGGAGAAAACTGAAAAAGGACATGATTTACATGTTTTACAAGACCTGATTAAAAGGGAACAAAGAAAACTTGATCCTGATACCTGGGATATCATTGAAGGTTGGGAAGAAAAAAAGCAACTTTACAAGAATGAATACTATGTTTTTAAAGTCAGGGACAAAGAGATAAAAATAGAAACACACACAACATCACTTTCGCATTTACTCATTCCCAAAGTTTCAATGCCCGCTTTTCGCTCATGGGGTGAAATCGTTAGATGGTCATTGAAAGAAAATGTTCCGGGTGAGTTTCCGTTCGCAGCAGGTGTATTTCCTTTTAAACGGGAAGAAGAAGATCCTACCAGAATGTTTGCCGGTGAAGGAGGTCCTGAACGTACCAACAGAAGGTTTCATTATGTTTCACGTGGCTTGGCTGCCAAAAGATTGTCAACTGCATTCGATTCTGTTACCCTTTATGGAGAAGATCCCGGCCTACGTCCCGATGTCTATGGCAAGATAGGCAATGCCGGTGTATCTATTGCGTGTCTTGATGATGCAAAAAAATTGTATTCCGGCTTCAATCTCGCTGATTCAAAAACAAGTGTCAGTATGACCATCAACGGACCGGCACCAACAGTTGTTGGATTTTTTATGAATGCAGCCATTGACCAGCAATGTGAGATATATATCAGGGAAAATGATCTCGAAAAAGAAACCAATGCTATCATAGATAAAATTTACAAGGAAAAAGGTACAATACGTCCTCTTTATCAGGGGTCGCTACCTGCGGGCAGTGATGGACTTGGACTGTTGCTTTTGGGTGTAACCGGCGATATGGTTTTGCCAGAGGAGGTGTATGAACGAATCAAAGCCGAAACAATATGTAGGGTAAGAGGTACAGTTCAGGCAGATATATTGAAAGAAGATCAGGCACAAAATACCTGTATATTTTCAACGGACTTCTCGCTTAAACTAATGGGCGATGTACAGGAGTTTTTTATTCAAAATAAAGTGCAAAATTTTTATTCTGTATCTATCTCAGGCTATCATATTGCAGAAGCGGGAGCTAACCCCATCAGCCAGTTGGCTTTCACGCTCGCCAATGGGTTTACTTATGTTGAATATTACCTCTCAAGAGGAATGCATATCGATGATTTTGCGCCAAATCTTTCTTTTTTCTTTTCCAATGGTATCGATCCGGAGTTTTCGGTTATTGGCAGAGTGGCACGCCTGATTTGGGCCAAAACCATGAAAAACAAATACGGTGCAAACGAACGTTCCCAAAAACTGAAATATCATATCCAGACTTCCGGACGCTCCCTTCATGCACAAGAGATTGATTTTAACGATATACGTACTACATTACAGGCACTTTATGCCATTTATGATAACTGTAATTCCTTACATACCAATGCTTATGACGAGGCTATCACTACTCCAACTGAGGAGTCAGTGCGCAGAGCCATCGCTATTCAGATGATTATTAACCACGAACTGGGTCTTGCAAAAAACCAGAATCCACTTCAGGGGGCATTTATAATAGAAGAACTTACAGAGCTTGTTGAAGAAGCCGTCATGGCTGAATTTGATAGGATTTCTGAACGGGGAGGCGTGCTTGGTGCAATGGAAACCATGTATCAAAGGAGTAAAATTCAGGACGAATCGCTCTATTATGAAACCCTTAAACATACCGGTAAATTACCCATTATGGGGGTTAACACCTTCCTTTCGAGCAAAGGCTCTCCAACGGTCACTCCCGGAGAAGTAATCAGGGCCACTCAGGAAGAAAAAGAATATCAGATTCTTATGCTCGAAAATTTACATCAAACCTGGAAAACCGAAGCTCATGCGTGTATGGATCTTTTAAGAAAAGCCTCGCTTCATAATGAAAACGTTTTTGAGGCGCTTATGGAAGCCTCTAAATATGCTTCTTTAGGTCAGATAACCCGAACCTTATTTGAGGTTGGTGGACAATACAGACGAAATATGTAGCAATTGCTTTGGATAGGGTTTGACAGAAAGTGTTAATTACACAATTTTGATGCAAGGGATTCATTGGATTAGAATTATGCCTTTGAGGAGCAAAATTGGATTTTCATTGGGATTCAAATCAAACATCTCAAAGAACTTTTTACCTTTGTCCGAACAAATTGAATTCCCATGCTCCAAAAGAAGATCCTTGTAATTTTTCCTGAAAGGCGTGCAACGCGGATTGCCATTTACAGAAACACCGAACCGATGTTTCTGAAAACCATCAAACATGCCGAAGAGGATTTGTCGCGTTTTATTCATATTCCTGATCAGACAGCTTATCGTCGTGATGCTATTCTTGCCGAACTCAAACGCAACGACTTCGATATTCGTAAAGTTGAAATAATAATGGCCAGAAGTGGTTTGGTAAAACCTCTTAAATCAGGCATTTACAGAGTTAATACTAAAATGGTGGAGGATCTCAAAGTTGGTATAATGGGAGTACATGAGACCAATCTTGGAGGTCTGATCGCATTTGATATTGCGGCTATGATCGGGAAAAGTGCTTTTATGGCCGATCCGGTTGTTGTGGATGAATTGTCAGATCTTGCAAGAATAACAGGACATCCTCTTTTTGTTCGAAAATCCATTTTTCATGCACTGAGTCATAAATACTTTGCGCGCAAATATGCTAAAAGTATAAACCGGCAATACGAAGACCTGAACCTGATTGTTTGCCATGTTGGTCTGGGTGGAATTTCTATTGGAGCGCATCAGCAAGGAATGGTAGTGGACGTGAATCAGGCTTTTGATGGCGGAGGGCCATTCTCCATCACCAGAACAGGAACATTGCCTGTCGGACAACTTATCAGTTTGTGTTTTAGCGGAAAATACTCAGAAAATGAAATAAGGGAAATGGTTAATTCCAAAGGAGGGTACTCAGCCTATCTCGGAACTGACAGCATCTCACAGATCAATGCAATGATTGCAGAAGGCAATAAGGAAGCACTAATGATTTCTGAAGCATGCGCCTATCAGGTGAGCAAAGAAATATCTTCTCATTATGCAACACTTGAAGGTGAGGTGGATGCAATTATTTTGACCGGAAACATTTTCAATAGTGAATTATTTCTCGAGAATGTTAAAAAACGTATCGGCAAGCTTGCTACATTAGCGCTTTATCCAACTGTAAACGACCTTGAAGCCCATGCCTGGAATGCTCTTCGGGTTATTAAGGGAGAAGTTGAAGTGATTGAATATGAGTAAAAAACAGATTTGTTATTTTGTTTTTCTTTTTGTTCAGTTTGCGTTTTTATTTTCCTTTTCAGGAAAAACACAAACGTTTTTAAATAGTTTTGAAAGTGCCATTGATTCAACAATCTGGAAAAATTATTATCGGATTACTGATAGTAGTGCTTTCGATGGAATTCATTTTGGGCGTGCAGAATCAATACATCTTTATAGTCACCTTCTCGAAGTACCTCTAGCCGACAGCATCCATGGTGAAAATCTATCTGTAAATTTTGAGGCATTTTTCAGGTTGGCTCATTTTCCTTCAAAGGCAGTATTCGTATTCAGTATTTTGCGTGAAGACAGCCTGCTCTTTTGGTATGGAGTAAAAATTGACGACCAGATTTCTGACCCCCACAAATGGAGCAGGGCAGAGGCAGCCTTTCAGCTTCCGGCAAGCCATGCTTCCGGCGTTTCTGTGAAAGCCTATCTTTGGAATCCGGGTGCAGTTCAGATTGATCTGGATGCTTTGAAAATAAGACTCGAAACGCTAAAAACTCCTTTATTTACCCCCAAAATTAATAGTGAGCCAGAGTATGGGATTCCATCCGTACTTTTCAAAAATGATTGGTATAAATTGCTTTTTTATCCTGAAAGTGGCTCTGTTGTTTTGGCTGACACCAATGATCGGAAAATGATACATCCCTTGGTGTGTTTTTCTGAAGTTAAAAGAGGAAAAAGCACAAAACAATATTATACTTCGAAATGGAAAAAGAAAGAATCTAAGAAAAACGAAAATTATAGGTTCATTCATTTAATTTCGAAACTGAGAGGGCAAAAAATTTCATTGGTCTTTAAAGTTAACGATCAGGATGGAATTCTAAATTTTGAAATAGAAACCCTTTTCAGGAAAAAAACCATTCTGAAACGCCAGAGCCTTATTGCATTTTATACGGATGAGCCACATCAGATATTCCGTAGAAATAGTTTGATGGATACGGCAAATTTTCAGCATGAATACCATCTTGGAAATGGGGGAGCTTCAATTGGAAAAGATCATCGCAATTTTATGTTTATTCATTCAAATGATTTGTCATCCGTACAACTGAATACTGATAAGAAAATGATCGTTTTCAATATGGATTATGAAGAGGACCACCGCATGATGCATTATCCACTTCATCCTGATAGCAGTGATTATTTTGTTGATTGGTCAGCATCTTTACTCAGTAAGGGTGAAAAGTTATCATCCACATTTAAATGGAACGTTTCACAACAACCGGTTGCAATGCCACGTCTGATGCCTGTGCCAGATGGTTTTGAAGCAGCCGTGGTCTGGACTGAACATGCCGACTGGACTGATATCCGGACACATAGGGCTGTAAATTTTGGTCACGAAGACATTTTAAATCCTTCTGATGCAGTCGGGGGTTTTGTGAAATACAATATCCCTGTTACAAAAAGTGTTTTTTTCAACAACCCCGATAGCATTCTTAATGCATCTATCAGTAGTGGAACATTTAAAGACCTTCATGCAACAATAGAAACTGACACTCTTTTTTTTGATTTACTTAAGCAATTAAAGGCTGTCGGACATGAGATATGCCTTCACACACCTGAGCAATATACATCGACCCAACAGAATATGGAAGTTGCTCTTGATTTTATGCAAAAGAACTTTGGGTCGCCAACCTGGATTGACCATGGCTTTAACAACAAACCAGAAAACAATCGGGAAAACCTGGTTTGCGATGGATTGGTCAAAAAGTCAGAGTATTATGCTGCATCGCTATGGAAAAAGTATGGTGTAAAGTTTTTTTGGAATCCCTATTTTGAGGAGGTAAATCCATATAAAAATTATACGTTTAATGCATTTCCAATCATACCCTATCCTGGTTTTGGTGATGCTTTTCCTACTGCTTTAATCAGCCGACATCCAAACAGAGTAGATGTAATGCTATGGGCCACAAGTGGGACATTGGAAGTGGCTGATAACAGGCAATGGGACTATTTATTCGATATACAACGTCTTAGTGATCTGGTTACGCATCGCAGCATCTGGATCAATCATGTCTATCCGGCTTGGGTAAGTGAGGACAAAGGATTCTGGGAGTACGATCAGAATGGAAAAATAGTTGCATTACAGGGATTTGATCGCGCACTCGAAAGGATAGCATTTTTGCGTGATGCAGGGCTGCTTTTGCCAACAACGATCAGCGAACTTCTGCAATACCGGAATGCCTTGCTTAGCATAGAATATCATATTGATAACTCTGGTCAAATAAGCATCACCAATCATAACCCATTTACAATTGAAGGATTAAGTTTTGCAGTAAATGCTTCAGAAATATTGGTGAACGGGCAGATTCCATCCATGAAAAAAACCAAAAGCGATACGATTTTCTGGTTCGATTTGCCGGCAAATCAAACTGTGAAGATATTAACCAGACCTTGATAATGCAAACGTTGGCAGGGCTGTTTAGTTCCTTTTACAGCTTTTTAACTTAAGATGAACATCAGGGGCGTTATCTTTGTTATTTAGATAACAAAAGTAATGATGATGAACAAGAAGATAAACTTTCCATTTAATATTCCTTCCGAAACCCTCAGGATAATTGAGGGTTGCAAGAAAAGCGTAACCTTATTTGAAACCTATGAAGCACTTGCCGAAGCAAGTTTAGGAGGAAGTGACAACCTTGAATTTGAGGTTAAATATGAAGTGCCCGGAAAAGGAGAAATAACCGAAGCAATAGTGCATAAGGTAACCAATGGTATTTCAGCAAATTATATTGAGCCCTATATGCGCCGGCGTGATCCCGACACCATGTTGATTGCAGACGACAAACCAACAGATAAAGAGCGTTTTATCGATCGTATCGGCCATCCTTTCAGTGGATTGAGAAGCGAGACTTTTGATTGGTTAAAAAGTCAGGATCTTGGCTTCTTTTTCTTTAAAATCGGACTCTATGATAAGAGTCCGTTTGGAATGGCTATTGCGCCTGCCAATGCAGCATTTTTTTCAATGGGCCTTGCAATGCTGCAAAAAATCGTGGCAATAAACGACATACCTGAAGGAACTGATATTTATGCAGTCATTTATGTTGCACCTCCATTCAGACATACCCATTTCGATGGAAAACAAATTGTGGTTCACAACCGACTTGACAGCATTTACGAAATATTCTCCTATAACCTTTATCCCGGTCCCAGTGCAAAGAAAGGAATTTACGGAGTACTGCTCACCATTGGAGAAGAGGAAGGATGGGTGACGACCCATTGTTCTGCTGTGGAGTCGGTTAGTCCATATGACAATATTACACGTTTTATGCATGAAGGAGCAAGTGGGGGAGGAAAGAGCGAAATGTTACAACACATTGTGCGTGAGTCAAGTGGTGAAGTGTTAGTAGGGGTGAATAGTGTTACGGGGGAAAAACGAACCATCCAGATACCAAGATTTTGTGAGATTCGGCCTGTGTGTGATGATATGGCAACTGTTCATCCTTCTGTACAAACAGAAAGCAGAAGAATGCGTCTTGTGGACGCAGAAAACTCATGGTTTATCCGTACAGACAATATCACCGGCTATGGAATTGATCCGGTTTTGGAGAAAATAACCATAAACGCATCCAAGCCTTTGTTGTTTTTAAATATCAAGACACATCCCGGCGGAACTGCCCTGATATGGAATCATATTGAAGATGCTCCGGGTAAACCTTGTCCGAATCCACGTGTTGTTGTTCCGCGCGAATTGTTTGAAGCCATTGATACAGCAGTGCATATCGATGTAAGAAGTTTTGGTGTACGGACGCCTCCATGTTCTGAACTTGAGCCAACGTATGGGATTTTTGGTTTGTTCCATATACTTCCTCCTGCATTGGCATGGTTGTGGCGATTGGTTTCGCCCCGCGGTCATGCTAATCCAAGCATTATAAGTACAGGTATGGGAATGGAAAGCGAAGGAGTCGGCTCATACTGGCCATTTGCAACAGGGAAGAAAGTGAGACATGCAAATCTGCTGCTTGAACAAATTGCAGAAAAAACAGACACGCGTTATGTGCTTACACCTAATCAGTTTGTTGGAGTATGGAAAGTAGGATTCAGGGCACAGTTGCTTATGCGTGAATATCTTACACGACGTGGAAACTCAAAATTCAGGCCCGATCAGGTCAGTCAGGCCCGTTGTCCATTGTTGGGCTATGAAATGGAATTCCTTACAATTGAAGGTTCAAAAATCCCATCACGCTTTCTTAAAACTTACAAACAACCAGAAGTCGGATTTGCTGGTTACGACAAGGGAGCGGAAATTATTACTTCCTTCTTTAAAAAAGAGCTCGAACAATACCGAACAAAGGAACTCTCTGATTTGGGTCACCGCATTATCGAAACATGTCTGAACAATGGCACTGCCGAAGACTATGAAAAACTGATTCCAAGAAAATAGTTCTTTTTAATTGGTCTCTGATTCAGTTCATTAAGGCGTTCGAATTTCTTACCTGCAACCAATTTCTTTTGCTTTTTCCGGTTATACTTGATTGACAAGCCTATTTCCAGCGTACTAATCTCTGTCCGTAGAATAAAAAATCCTTCCCCTGATAAAGGGAAAGGATTTTTTATTAAGTTTTTAGAGACTTTGTATAGTAATTTGAGAGTTTGCTTTTTAAGATTGTTTCTTAAACAGGTCGTAGAAAGCGAACAAAAATGAAACCTGCTATCAAAGCACCGCCAATTATAAGAGCCCAATTAGAAAGTGGAACACTTGGGGGGGCTTTTGTAACAACAGCGAAGTCGTTGACGCTATACGTGCCATCATCTGCAGTTGCTATATTTATTTTAACACTGCCATTGTCAAAGTCGGCTTGAGTTATCGTATATGAAGTTGTAAAGGTATTGCTTTGTCCTGGTGCTAAAGCAACTACCCAACTGTCATTAGTTAGATCATCATCTACAGCGACATTGGTCAATGTTACTGTTCCAATATTTTCAACTACTATTTCATAATTGATAACCTCTCCGACAGCAGAATAAGTAAGTCTATCAGAGGTCTTGTCTATTGTTAAAGTATTTGAAGCAGATCCGGGTGTTTCATCAGGTTCGTTCATAACTCCTGCTCCTGCAAATGTTACGGCTCCATATTGCGCAAGTGCCCTTCCATCAACAGTAGCACCTACATCAACAGAGATAGATGTGTAGGCTAAAATATTTCCCTTAAAATTAGTACCTGATCCAATTGTTGCCGAAGTACCCACCTGCCAATATACATTGTTCGCAACAGCTCCGCCAGATAGGATCACATTACCTCCGGCAGTTGTTGTGAGTGCTGAGGCAATCTGGAATATCCAGATATCGTCTGAGTCTCCATTTAATGTCAAAGAGGTCCCATCGATTGAAAGTGTTGAAGTTGATTTGTAGATGCCGGGAGCTAAAGTAAGCCCTCCCTGATTTCTTGATACCGTTGCAGGTGCAGGCAGGACTGCATTTTTTGCAAAAAGATACGCGACTTGCAGGTCAGTTTTAGCTTGTGTAAGCATAGCAGGAACTCCGGGAGGTGCAATATCATCTGCAGCATAAATAGTAGCTCCCCCAGTCAAAATAGGTAAAGTAACATAAGTTATTGATGATCGAAAGCCAGGACTCAAGCCAACGTCCAGATCGTTAATGGTGGTTGCTCCGCCGTTGAAGTTTATTCCTGTGCCTGCAAGAATCGCAAAATCGCCTGCAGAATTAAGGTTTGGAACGATCTGAGCATATCAACCATGAATTGAACCCAGCGGGAATAAAGCCGTCAAAACTTTTATTGTTTGTGTTTTCATAGTTTTTTAACTTGTCAAAAAAGTTTCAACGAAAGATGCAAATATCTGAACTAAGAACAGTAGCTATTGTATAGCAGTTATCAAATGTTAAATATTTGACACATATTTTCGATAAAGGATTGGTAACTTGCATATTGTTAATAACCATTAAGAAACAGTTTTTTGTCCTCCATGTAATTATTACCACCTACCCTTTTCTCAACCTATTCACTTATTAAATGATTTGATTTTATTCTACAGGGTGCAATGTGTGAAACATGTAACTCTTTTTTTTTATTATGCAATGCTTTAAATATCAAACAGAATCACCTTTGCCAGGTTGTAATATTTCTGTTGCAGCTTTAATTAAACAAACATGAAACAAAAAAAATTATGGGTAACTCTGATTGCCATTTTAATCCTTGCCACTATAACCAGCAAGTGTAAAAAGGATGATTATGAAGAGATTTCCGGAGAATGCCCGATTGTGGTTTCAACGAACCCTGCTAATCTTGAAACGGGAGTATCTCTCGATCAGATTATTGCTGTGACCTTCAACACTAAAATGGATGAAGCAACAATAACACAATCAGCTTTTTCATTATACACCACTTCTGTAAAAAACGGTAAAGCCGATGAAACACGAGTAGAAGGTGCCCTAACCTTCAATGCTGAAAACAATACCATGAGTTTTGCACCTTCAGCAAATCTTACTTCAAACACAACGTATACCGGTAAAGTACTTACATCAGTAAAGGAAATTCACGGAAACGCTTTGCAAACTCCCTATATATGGACTTTCAGTACTGGTTCATTTGTCACACCAACTGTTATTTCAACAGTTCCCCGAAATGCAGCTGTGAATGTTGCAACCAACACAAAAGTATCTGCAACCTTTAGTGAGCCAATGGATCCTTTAACACTAAACCAATCAACATTTACCCTTAAACATGGTACAACCGTTGTTAACGGAGTTGTAACTTATATTGGAATCACTACGACATTTTCACCCTCTGCGCCTCTTTCAGCCAATACTATCTATACTGCTACCATTTCGACGGGTGCTAAAAATAATGATGGTATTGCTATGGGCAGTAACTATATCTGGACATTTACAACCGGAACTACACCAGATGGAACTGCGCCAGTTGTGATTTCGACAGTTCCTGTTAATCTGGCCACTGAGGTGACAATCAACTCAAGCTTATTAGCTACATTCAGCGAAGCTATGGATCCGCTATCCATTACAGATGCTTCATTTACCCTTAAAAATGGAACTATTCCTGTCCCAGGCGCTGTAACTTATACTGGCATCGTTGCGAAACTTAAGCCTCTGGCAATATTATCGCCCAACACCTTATATACTGCAATGATTACAACGATGGCAAAAGATCTTGCCGGGAACCAAATGGAACAAAATTATATCTGGACATTCACTACAGGGGGAGTTCCCGATGATGTAGCCCCGACCGTAATCGTTACTGTTCCTGAGAACCTTGCTACCAATGTTGCCGTAAATGCACGTCCTTTAGCAATATTTAGTGAAGGGATGGATCCATTAACGATCAATCCGTCGACATTTATTATCAAACAAGGCACAACACCTGTTTTAGGTGTAATAACCTATTCAGGAATCACCGCAGTATTTAGTCCTTTATCAAATTTTGCTGCCAATACTGTTTATTCGGCAACTATTACAAATGCCGTTGAAGATTTGGCCGGAAATAAAATGATTAATAATTACAACTGGTCATTTACAACTGGCTCAGCACCTGATAATACGCCACCAACCGTTATTGCTGTTTATCCTCTTCATCTTGCAACCAATGTGGCCGTAACAACACAACCAACAGCCACGTTTAGTGAGTCAATGGATATTTTAACAATCAATACATCAACATTTAAAATCAAACAAGGGAGCACGCCTATTGCAGGTTATGTCACTCTCATAGGTGATGTTGCTACCTTCACACCGGCATCAAACTTTGCAGCCAATACTGTTTATACAGCAACAATTACCAACAATGTGGAAGACTTAGCTGGCAATACAATGGTGAATGAATTTGTATGGACTTTCACAACTGCTGCAGCACCCGACAATACACCTCCCAATGTGATTTCGACCTTCCCGGCCAATCTTGCAACAAACGTTCCGGTTAACATGAATCCAACTGCTACATTCAGTGAGTTGATGGATCCTCTGACAATCAATGCGGCAACATTTAAGATTAGTCAGGGCAGTACTCCAATTGCAGGCGTTATCACTTATGCAGGGCTTGTTGCTACCTTTAGCCCTGGATCAAATTTTGCAGCCAATACTGTTTATACTGCAATAATTACGAACAATGTTGAAGACATAGCAGGAAATGCAATGGTGAATGACTATGTATGGACTTTCACAACTGCTGCTGCAGCTGACATTACACCTCCCAATGTGATTTCGACCTTCCCTATCAATCTTGCTACAAATGTTCCGCTTAACCTGAATCCAACAGCTACTTTCAGTGAGTTGATGGATCCGTTGACGATCAACAATGCAAGCTTTACCTTGAAACAGGGGGTTAACACTATCAACGGTGCTGTAAATTATTCTGGAACA
>PHDU01000159.1 GCA_002842755.1 Bacteroidetes bacterium HGW-Bacteroidetes-1
AAATTCAAACCTTTACATTTTGGGCAACTATCCATACTGATTTAGTTTAAGTTAATAACTGCACAAAGATAAATAAACTATACTAAATTAACAATACCAAAACAAACTTTTAGAGGAGTCATCAACTCTAAGAATGGAAATTGAAGGCTAACTCCACAACCGTCACAAAGATAAAAATTAATCATCACTGGATTTTACGCGTTTTATATGATAGACTTTGTCTTTGTATGGAACCATTTAAGCTTGTGTTTATATATTTAATACTGAATTGATTACAATATAAAAATTACATATTTAATTCAATGTCCGAACATTTTGCTGTTTCCTTTTGTTTAATGGCACTGGTTTGTAATCTAAATAATTAAAAAAACAATTAAGTTCATCAATTTCATTTCGCTGATTATCTCAAGAAAAGATCAGCAACTGAAATTAAACACCAACTCATCTATGAAAAAACTTCTTTTGACAATTTCAACTCTTTTATTGGCCATATTTAGTTTTGGTCAGACAACTGAATGGAAAATCGACCATTCTCATTCCAATGTAACTTTTGAGATTTCTCATATGGTTGTTTCAACTGTGACTGGAAAATTTCAGGATTTTGAAGGAAAAATTCTTGCGGACAAGGCAGACTTTACAGATGCAAACATTTCATTTACAATTTTTGTAAATTCCGTAAATACCAACAACGAAAAACGCGATGAACATCTGCGAAACGATGATTTTTTTGATATCGAAAAATTTCCTGTCATTACGTATATCGGTAAATCACTTGAAAAGAAAAATGATAATAATTATGTCGTTAAAGGTGATTTTACGATGCATGGCGTAACTAAAGTCATTGAACTCGATGTCCGTTTCAATGGAACAATAAAAGACAACAAAGGGAATATGCGTGCAGGCTTCAAAGTGAAGGGAGAAATAAACCGCAGCGATTATGGCCTAACCTATAATTCGGTGCTCGAAGCAGGCGGGTTTTCCATCGGTAATGATGTTGAATTCAATGTTAATCTTGAACTTATCAAACAGTAATATCGTTGCATTATCAGGACTATCCTAATACTTGACGCAATTAATTTCAGGTATTTAATAATCCTTTTTACAAGAAAAAAAAATCCTGACATGATGTTCATGTCAGGATTTTTTTTGATTAAATCAAGCTATACTTCTGAAAGAAACATGTCAAGATTATCGAACTTATGATGATAATCATCCATTGACCTGCGAATTACCTCATGGGCTTCTTCTATGCCATAAACGTGCGATATTTCAACTTTACTTTCTTTCCCGGGAAGGTCTTTGTAGGTAAGAAAGTAATGCTTTAGTCGATCGATAACCAATGCAGGACAATCACTTATGTCATTATACGGACCATAAACGGCATCATTATCCAACACCGCTACAATCTTGTCATCGGCTTCGTTGCCATCGATCATCCTGAAACCACCAATAGGCCTGACTCTGACTAAAATATCTCCATGTGTGATGTCCTTTTCAGTAAGCACACAAATATCCAAAGGGTCACGATCGCCTCTTATATCGGTACGTCCGGTTTTTTCGTTGCAAAATTCAGCAACACGTGTTGCGCAAAAAGTTTGAGGCACAAAACCATAAAGTGCAGGAACTACGTTAGAGTATTTTTGCGGTCTGTCGATCCGTAAATAACCTGAGACCTTATCTACCTCATATTTAACGGTATCGGTAGGAACCATTTCGATAAAACAAATAACCTTCTCTGGTGCATCAGGGCCTATTTCAACACCGTGCCAAGGGTGCGATTTATACCTTAAACCCATCAGTCTTCCGATGGGATCCATAATTTTTGACATTTTTTTTGTTTTTAATTTTGAGGGAAAGATTACCTTCATTGATTTAGGCCGCAAAGTTAAATCTTTTTTGATCGAGCTGAATAATTAATGCATTGTTAATAAACCGAGAACAGCTATAAAATCCAGCATTTCAGCAAAATGGAATAAATTCACTTTTCATTTTATTCATAACTAAAGAGCGTTTAATATCTTTGTACGCTATGTCGTGAAATTGTAATAAACAAACTCACGCATAATTTTTTATTAACTATCTGTTTTTAATATGTTTAAAAAAATATTGGTTTTAGTTTTGCTGATTCACATTTCAAGTTCAGCACTTTTTTCTCAGATTAAAACTGCATATGTTACACGTGGTGCCGAGGCATTTTCAATGCAATACTTTGAAGCCGAAAAAAGAACAACTCAGCAATGGCTTAATCCTTACCTTGATGAAAACTGGAAACCCGGACACATTATCTTTTCAGATAGTATTTTATGGGAAGGCGAGCTTCGGTATGATTTGTTCCGTAAAGAAATGGAAATGGTAATAAAAGCAGACACCTTCATTATTTCTGACCCATTTATGGTGAATCAGATTGTTATGGATAACAAGGCTTTTAAATATTGCGTGTTTGTTGAGGACCGCCAAAAAATGAAAAGTTTCGGTTCCGATTATTTCGAAGTTCTTACAAATAATAACAAAGCAAATTTATTACTTCGTAGGCAACTACGGGTGGATGATTCAAAATCAGCCCCAGGTAACCTGCAACTCGGTATAAGGGTTGTTGAAAAAAAATGGTTCTGTTTAAAAATATTGTAGGTTAATCAATTTTTCGTACCGTAATTGAATTTCTCTATAGTTTTCTAATGTTTCAGAATTATCAGCAACAG
>PHDU01000160.1 GCA_002842755.1 Bacteroidetes bacterium HGW-Bacteroidetes-1
CGATCTTTGTTTGCAGCATATCCGAATAAGACACCGTCAGCGACAGGCTGATATAGACAGATATTATAAGCCAAAATCATTTTAGTAAAGTAGAACTAACAAGACCTCAAAACACCTGATGCCTTTAAAAGCAGGCTCTTTGACAAATTGCAGTATGTTTTTTTTCACATAATATCAGAACTTTAGGAAATGTTAGAATCACAGATAATGCCAAAATAATCAACATTTGGCGGATTTGTAATTGTTACCTAACATAATTTACAGCATAAACCACAAAAAAAACGAAAGTATGAAAACAAGAATTTTTGCTTTTTTGATGATCGGAATGATCATTGACTCTTTTGCCCAGATACCAACTCTGGAATTGACCTTCACCGCCGACAACATCGGCCAGCATGTGTCTTTGGACAGCATTCTGATAGAGAACCTGACTCAGGGCGGAGATACCACGCTTTATGCCCCTGATACCGTTTTGGTGCTGGACTATATCACTGGTTCAGTTGAAAACAGTACCTTCAATGAAAAAACTTTTTCGCTTTCCCAAAACTACCCCAACCCGATGGAAGGCAAAACGAAAGCGTGCATTTATTTGCCTGAAAGAGAAGATATTCTGGTCACTATTAGCGATATTTTCGGAAGGGATCTGATCAATAAGCAATACCAGTTGGAACGGGGCAGCCATACCTTCACTTTTTACCCTGGCCCGGAAAGCCTCTATTTTTTAACTGTACAGGCAGATCATCAAAGCCGGACAGTAAAAATGTTCAATTCTCCATCCTATTCTTTTAGTTCAGGTATATTGAGACTTGATTACACCGGACAACAACAAATTGGAGTTGGGGAAAACAAATCAGAAAGCATGCTAAACAATTTCGTTTTTGCCCTTGGCGATGAGCTTAAATTCACGGCATCCTCAACGCTGGGTGACCTGACAGTTATTGATATCCCTAACGGAAATCAATCATACACATTTCAATATTATGTAACAGGCGTACCATGCCCAGATATGCCAACTGTGACAGATATTGACGGCAACGTATACAACACCGTGCTGATTGGCGACCAGTGCTGGATGAAAGAAAACCTGAAGACAACCACTTACAACAATGGCACACCAATCCCTAATGTTACGGAAGTAAGTGCCTGGTCAAGTTTAACATCAGGCGCTTATGTCTGGTATGATAATGATATTTCATGGAAAAACAGCTACGGCGCCTTATATAACTGGTACACAACAGTTGATGATAATGAACTTTGCCCTTCAGGCTGGCATGTGCCGACAAATGACGAATGGACAATTCTGACCGATTATATAGGAGGTATTGATTCACCCCATGGAAACGAGCTTAAATCATGCAGACAGGTAAATTCCCCCTTGGTAGGTGGTTGTAACACATCCGAGCACCCTCGTTGGAATTCAAGCAATAGTGCTTGGGGTACTGATGATTACGGCTTTTCATGTCTTTCGGGTGGCTATCGTAACTACAATGGTGCTTTTGTTAGTTTTGGGACCAACACTCATATGTGGTCTTCTACGGATTACCAAACGACCCACGCCTGGGGCAGGAACCTTTATAGCAGCAGCGGCGGAATAGGCGAGAGCTACTTCCATAAGAGGCAAGGCTTCACTATCCGTTGCCTCAGGGATTAGGACGCTTTGACAATTTTACGCTTTGACAATTTTGAGTATGAGACCAAGTCCTATCGAATTTTTTGCGAAAGCGATTGCAAAGTCAAACTTGTTAAGATCTTTTGATTGAATATTTCAGTTTACAAAGATTTTACATAGGATTACAAATATACAATGGGAAAAACCCTGAAGCAAAGAATTGCATTGAATATGGCTCATAGTTCATTGCGTATATGATGGTCATCAAGACAGAAAATAGTTACTGTAATCGGAGTGAAAATTACTATACAAAGAGTAAAAATGCGTTACATGCCATAGCAGTAGGCAAGATGTGCACAACCGTAGAAAGTCAGATCGGTAGTGTAAAATTTGCTGCTAAAAGAAAAAATTGAAAGAGATATTCTGAACAGCAAATCCACAAATTATCACTTTTGCAAACACTGACATGCAAGCTAATACTTCAGCCTATATAATAGCTGATTTCTTGCCAACGTATCGCATGAGACCAGGACGTTTGCGTTTGTTGATCATGATGTTTGAACAACCTTTTGGAAATATTGACGTTATACAACGCAAGTCTACTGGCAGGAGGATTCCAGCCAAAAGCTAATTCCTCTTTTTGGACTTTAATCTATTTAAACTGTTAGCTTCAAACAAAAAATAGTTGATTTCTTCAAAATGTGTTAATTTAGGGATTGAATGTCCATAACATTAGCGCTATCATGAAAGTAAAATTAAGTCTTAAGAAAACCCTTAGAATCTCAATGTTTCTGTGTATTACAGGGTTTACAATCTTCACCTTTTCTTGCAGGGAAAAATCGTCTGTAAATAATATCGACCAGGAAATAATGGTTAATGTGCCTGAATCTCAACTCTATGTTAGAATTCGCGGAAATGCAGAAAAACCATTAATTGTAAATCTTCACGGCGGCCCGGGCGGATATTCAGGTATCGATATAAAACTGATGGGACCTGCATTGGAAAACAATTTCCTGATTGCCTATCTTGATCAGCGGGGTTGCGGT
>PHDU01000063.1 GCA_002842755.1 Bacteroidetes bacterium HGW-Bacteroidetes-1
AATGTATTATGCTACGGTAGTTTTTCCCGATGGATTAATAACCAGCTATGGCAAAGCATTGGTTTTTACTCAACGCCTGAACGGCACTGCTGAGATTATTACCAACGATATTCGCTTGCTTCATAGGATATTGCAACCGCTAAAACATATTCTTTTTGAAAAAACTTAAGTTATTTATTCGATGCTTTTTCTCCTATTGATAGCCAGAATTTCATGTTGGAAATGCCTGTCTGTAACGCGGATGCGTTCCAAATATTCCTCAATGAACTTTCAAAACAAAGTCCTTTAGAGTTTAAAATCTTAGTTCTTGATAACGGAGCTTTTCATAAAGCTACGAAATTGATTATCCCTGATAACATTGTTCTGATCTTCCTGCCTCCATATTCTCCCGAACTTAATCCGTCCGAGAAAATCTGGGCAAAATTCAAACGGGATTTCACTAATCGCCTTTTTGAATCTCTCGACCCCTTGGAAATTTATTTATCACAATTAGCTAACCTTCTCAATACTATGGAAGTCATATCAATATGCGCTTATAAATACATTATTTCAAACCCGTTCTGGACCATGATATAATTCAATTTGGTATTAAAGAAAACTTTGGAATTGATTTCTATCTGCATTGGGTTCAGAAACTGATGAAAAAACTTCATTTTACATACAAAAAAGCACGATTGCCTGGGAAAATATAGATATTGAAACGCAGATTGCCTTTCAAGTCTGGTTTAATGATGAGTTAACAAGAGTAAAATCATACAAGATTCATCTTCTAGTTCATCAGCTACACAATACTTTAATGATAAATGTTGGCAAGCTAAAGGCGGTTTAGTATAAAAATATTAGTTCTTTTTCATTTCAGTTGTAATTTGAATCCTTTCGTTATTTCTGTATGCCACAACAAACGCATCATAAACACCTCTGTTTTGCAATGTGTGGGCATAGGCTTCAGCTTCAGCATAAGATTGGAAACTTCCTGTTGAATACCTGTAAATACCATTATAAAAATTCTCCTGAATGGGATACTCAAAAGTCACATTTCTATAAACGGCCAGCTGCCCTTGAATTCGTTGTGTTTTTGCATAAATCTGTACTCTGAATTCAAATGCTGGTATAGCTTTTGTAACAATCATTTCTTTTGGCGGTGTAGCTATCGTAAGAGCTGGAATTTGATTTTTTTTCTTGGTTTCAGGTGGGTCATTATACACCTCATAATCAATAACATTAATAGGAAATACTGGTTCGTACTGTCTGTTTTCAGAGGGTAGCATTCTTTCTTTTTTCTGCTTCTTTTGTCCACCAATGAAATAGCTTAATCCAACATGTGTGAGGGTGACAATATCGTATGGGTAACCAGACTTAATATTTTCCTCAAAATCAGGGATTTTGTGTGTTTGGGTGACAATATCGTATTGGTAACCATCTCTGTAATAATCCATATCGTCAGACAACAATGTAAGCAATGTACATTCAAAAGTTAATTTCAAATTACTGCTCAATTTGAATTCTGCACCTAAAGTTGCAGGAAATGTAACCGAACTATTTTTAAAATTATTTGTAGCTGCAGTCGAATAATCTATCACGACAGCACCCGTCTGGCTGTTTCGTAAACTACTACCAGTCCAGCTAACATAACCTAATCCAAGGGTTCCATAAAGATTTAAAGTTCGTTCAGAATAGCCCCAGAAAAAATTGCTAAAATTCAAATAAGAGTGAATTGTAAAATGATTTATCAACCCGTCATATTCAAGATTAACAGCTGTAACACCATCGGCTTTAAAATCTTTGACACTGTACAAATTTGCTCTGTTAAACGAGACTCCAAACCCAAAATTTTCATCAAAATGCCTTCTTACCATGAGACCAAAGGAGAGATTTGTCTCACCTGAAAACTTTTTCAAGTATGATTTATTGCTGATATCTCCATAGTATTGAGCAAAACCTCCAAACGCACCTATCTGCCAACTACTAGTGAACGGTTTCTCCTCTTTATTAATTTGTGCAAAACAGTTTATACCTGTAATGGTCATTAATAAAAAGAAAAGTAAGCCTTTGGTAATTGTTTTGTCCATAATCTTTATTTAATTTTCTCACCACAAAAATCCATAAGATATTCGCTGGCACTTCCATAACCAAGATCGTATGCCTTTTTCCAATCTTCACAAGCACCGGTTAAGTTATCCATATAATATTTTGCAACACCACGGTTAAAATAATTTCTTATCCAGTTGGGGTAATCAATAATACGTTTTGGTCGCAATGAAATAGCCTTATCAAAATCAGCAATAGCAGTGCTATGGAGTCCCATTTTACTTCTCGTGTTTCCCCTGTAGGAGTATATAAGAAAATCATCTGTGCTGGGATCTTCTTCAAGTGCTTTATTAAAAGCTTCTAAAGCGCCCAGATAATCTCCTATCTGATAGCGAAGCAAACCCCAGTTGTAATTTGAATCGTAAGCAGTAATTACTTTATCTAATTCAATAAAATAAGCTTGCGACTCACGGATGAAGTTGCTGTATATATTAAATCCCACTTCATAAAAATTTTCCTCAAAAAGATCTCTCCAATTATCTGGAGATGTCTGAATTTTAATAAGATTTTCATGCTTATACGCTTTGATAAGCTTAAAGCGAACCATTTCTTTATCTTTAGCTTTTATAGGATAAACAGCAAGAATCAAATTACCATCATTAATAATTTTACCAACTTTTCTATCTTGAATCGCTCTTATAATAGCATCTTCATATCCTGCTTGAGAAGCTTGAAAATTTCCAATGACACCAGTTGCATAACTTGATAATATGAGCCTGTTACCCATAAAGACGCTCTCTTCGAAATTTTTAATTTTTCCGGCAACATAACAATTTAAGTCAACTAAATACGGTGTATTAAAAGGAACATCCTCAGGAAGCATTTCTTTAAGTTTTTCACCCTTAAAAACATAATAGTCAATTGATCTAAACGACTTCCATTCTCTTTGTAGAAATGGAAATTCAAATTCCCCATCTTCGTATTTTTTTATCAAAACGTTGTATTGAACATCGTCAATCATGATTTTTCTAAGTTCAATACTAATGAAGTTGTCTTGCCCTAATTGGTTAAGACCACCTGGTCGTGAAGCATTTGACCTGCTGTCTGTATGAGGTATTTTATTGTTGGCGTATGCCCATTTGCCGTTATCTTGCATGGCCCATCCTTTGGCCTCAGTAATACTAGACTGCACTGGACTCATTATTGAAAAGTTTTCCAACTCTTCGGCACTTTTAACTTGACAATGAATGTCGGTATAATAAATTAGTAATAAAAAGAGAATTATTATAGTGTTTTTCATTGCTTAGAACAAGTTATACGCATTCAAAAATTAGTCTAGTTGCTTTAAGGTGTAAATTTATGAAAATAAATATTACAATAATACAACAGTATCGCCAATAAAGCAAGGTTTTATTAACAGTGCTTTCAACAATCATATATCCGCTATTTTGGCTGAATAATAAATAAACGTTTGTGCTACACGTTATTAATATAACTAATAATTTGATCGATTGCATTTTTCAACCCATCAGGGTTTTTCCCACCGGCAGTAGCTAGGTTTTTTTGGCCTCCACCGCCTCCTTGTATTTCTTTAGAGATGCCTTTTAAGATTGCAGATGCGTCGAGTTGTTTTGACACAATAAGATCATCTGAAATCATCAGGCATACCATGGCTTTTCCATCTTGTTGACCATAAAGAACAACGATTTGATTACTCTTTCCGCTTCTTAGTTGCATGGCGATAGTTT
Organism: Bacteroidetes bacterium HGW-Bacteroidetes-1; assembly: GCA_002842755.1. GTDB lineage: Bacteria > Bacteroidota > Bacteroidia > Bacteroidales > F082 > JALNZU01. The sequence continues at coordinate 3,777 of PHDU01000063.1, forward strand.
TGGCCATTTCAATATCTATATTTAATTGCTCGATAATTGTATTAATTCCATTTATCGGTTGCACTGCATTAATAAGTTGTCCTGCTATTATAATGGCTTTTTCATGAAGAAGTAGTTCAATTTTTTTCTGTTGTTCATTTTGGTTCTCAATAATCTGTTGTACGCTTTTAACAACATCACCTGAGCTTTTTATCAGTTCCCTTATAATGCGAATTTCATCAATATGTTTGTTTGCAAATTCTTCAGCAGCCTGGCCTGTTACAGCTTCAATCCGCCTTATTCCTGCAGCAATAGCACTTTCACTGATGATACGAAAACTTCCTATCTGACCAGTGGATGAAACATGAGTACCTCCGCATAATTCAATGGATTCATTTCCGAAGGTAATAACTCTTACCAATTCGCCATACTTTTCTCCAAAAAGTGCCATGGCACCCATTGATTTTGCTTCATCTATGGGCATATCTGCATGAATATTACGTGTAATATTCTGTCTTATTTTTTCATTTACAATCTTTTCAATAGTTCTTATTTCTTCAAATGACATTTTACCGAAATGACTGAAATCAAAACGTAATCTTTCATGGTCAACGAGTGAACCTTTTTGCTCAACATGATGTCCGAGAACATCTCGAAGTGCTGCATGCATAAGGTGTGTGGCACTGTGGTTATTGGCGGTGTTAAGTCTTTTATTCTTATCGATACAAGCTAAAAATGATTTTTCTGGTTTTTGTGGCAATGTATAAGAATGGTGAATAATAAGATTGTTTTCTTTTACAGTGTTGTAAATTTCTATTGTTTCATTCTCATTCTTCAGAACTCCGGTATCGCCAACCTGGCCTCCCGATTCTGCATAGAAGGGTGTTTTATTAAACACAATCTCAAAATGAACTTTCTTTTTTGAAACAACTTCACGGTATCGTAATATTTCAACTTCAGCTTCAAGATGATCATAACCAACGAATTGAGTTTGAGAATCAGCTCCTGATACTATTACCCAATCACCCGCAGCTGTTTCGGCGGCTTTGCGTGAACGGTTTTTTTGTTCGTTGAGACGATGCTGGAAGCCTTGCATATCGACCTCAAGTCCCTTTTCCTTCGCGAGAAGTTGAGTTAGGTCAACCGGAAAGCCAAAAGTATCGAATAATTCAAAAGCAAAATCCCCATCAATAGTTTTGAGATTGCTGTTTTGCATTGAAAGTTGTTCAAAGCGCTTAATTCCCTGGGCCAATGTTCTTAGAAAAGAAGACTCTTCTTCGAAGATAACTTTGCTGACAAGCTCTTGTTGGGCTGCAATTTCCGGAAAATTGACTGACATCTGACGGGTCAAAACTGGTAATAGCTTATAAACGAATGGTTCTTCAAAACCAAGGAAAGTAAATCCATACCTAACAGCTCTGCGCAATATACGCCGGATTACATAGCCTGAACCAGTATTGGATGGAAGCTGCCCATCCGCAATTGTGAAAGCGACAGCCCTAAGGTGATCAGCAATGACGCGCATTGCAATGTCCTTTTCCTTGTTGATTCCATAAGTTGTTTTAGCAAATTCAGCAATTTGCTGAAGAATAGGTTGAAAAATATCAGTATCATAATTTGACTTTTTTCCTTGAAGCGCCATTGTTAGTCGCTCGAATCCCATGCCGGTATCAACATGTTTTTCAGGAAGTTTAACAAGACTACCATTGGCAAGTCTGTTAAATTCAATGAACACAAGATTCCAAATTTCAATAACTTCGGGATGATCTTTATTAACCAGTTCAGCTCCATTGATATTCTCCCGCTCTGAATTATCTCTTATATCCACATGAATTTCAGAACAAGGACCACAAGGCCCACTGTCGCCCATTTCCCAGAAATTGTCTTTTTTATTCCCAAAAAGAATACGTTCTGCCGGAACAAATTCTTTCCAAAGATTTAATGCCTCGGCATCATTTTCCAGATTATCAGCTTCATCACCCCCAAAAACGGTAATATACAAACGGTCTTTATCCAGTTTATAAACATCAGTCAATAGTTCCCATGCCCATGCGATTGCTTCCTTCTTAAAGTAGTCACCAAAAGACCAGTTACCCAACATCTCAAACATTGTATGGTGATAAGTGTCATATCCAACTTCTTCAAGATCATTGTGTTTTCCCGAAACCCTAAGACATTTTTGCGTATCTGCAATTCGTTTTGCTGTTGAAACACTGTTGCCTAAAAAGACTTCTTTAAATTGATTCATCCCCGCATTTGTAAACATTAAAGTTGGGTCGTTCTTAACAACGATAGGAGCAGAGGGAACAATTAGATGATCTTTTGATCTAAAGAATTCAAGGAAAGTGTTTCTTATATGTAAGGAGTTCATATTATTGATGTTATATCATTTTTTAATTTTATAAACAGGAATATAAAGTTTGCAAATTTAGCTTAAAATATTAATTTTGTGAATTAATATGATTATACTGTTGAACGATTAACTATGGCACGTCAAAAATATGTTTTCAATCAAAAAACACTTTCTTATGAAAAGTATGTAGTGAATTGGAAGCAGAGATTATTTGGTATTATTTTTTATATTGTCACTACTGGTGCGTTTGCGCTTGTTTTTGTTGCAATTGCATTTAATTTTTTTGGTTCTCCAAAGGAAAGGATGCAAAAGAGGGAGTTGGACTTTCTTACGCTTCAATATGATATTTTAACCAACCGTCTCTTATCAATGCAGAAAGTTCTTGCCGATATGCAGGAAAGAGATGATAATATATACAGGGTAATATTTGAAGCCGACCCAATACCTTCTTCTGTTAGAAGTGCTGGTTATGGAGGGGTCAATCGCTATGAAAAACTTCTTGGATATAAAAACTCTGATATAGTAGTTGAAACTGCAAAGAAACTGGACCGTATTGCTAGTCTTTTATATGTGCAATCAAAATCGTTTGATGAAGTTTTTGATCTTGCAAGAAACAAAAGTGAAATGCTTGCTTCAATTCCTGCAATTCAACCTGTTAAAAATTTGGATTTACGAAGGATATCCTCCTATTTTGGAGTAAGGACTGATCCATTTTATAAAGTAAATAAGTTCCATCAGGGTGTTGATTTTTCTGCTCCAACGGGTACTGAAATATTTGCCACCGGAAATGGTAGGGTAGAACGTATTCAGAAGAATTATTATGGCTATGGAAATACAATATTGATTAATCATGGTTTTGGTTATAAAACTTCATACAGCCATTTGAGTAAGTTCCATGTCAAAAATGGAGAACAGGTTAAAAGAGGCCAGTTGATTGGTGAAATTGGAAATAGCGGAAAATCAACTTCTCCTCATTTACATTATGAGGTCCATAAAAATAACAAACCTGTAAATCCTATCCATTTCTTTTTCAATGATCTGACTCCTCAGGATTACGAAAAGATATTGGAGCTTTCTGCTTTGCCTTCTCAAACAATGGATTAACCCTTTTGAAGTTTATGGCTAAAGTATCTAAACTATATTATAGCATTGGTGAAGTTGCTACAACTTTTCAAGTCAACACCTCTCTCATCAGGTTTTGGGAAAAGGAATTTGATATTCTCAAACCAAAAAAGAATAAAAAGGGAAACAGGATGTTTACCGAAAGAGATATGCACTACCTTCATATAATATATAATTTAGTGAAAGTGAAAGGATATACACTTCAGGGTGCCAAGGATGCTTTAAAAAATGATTTTGAAGCTATTGAAGAAAAGACGATTTATCTTGAAACATTTAACAGGATGCTCAATTTTTTAAAAGTTCTTGACAGTGAGTTGGTAAATAAACGAAAGCCTCAAAAGTAGTTTTTAGAAGAAAGATAATTTCTGACATAATCCTCAACACCTTTCTCGAGCGGTGAAAATAATTGATTATAACCTACGTTTATCAGTTTGTCCATTTTGGCTTCTGTGAAATACTGATATTTATCTCGTATATCTTCAGGCGTATCAATAAAATGAATTTCTGCGTCAAGATTCATTGCATCAAATGTTGATGATGCCAGGTCAAGAAATGATCTTGCATGTCCTGTGCCAAGGTTGTAAAGCCCATTGGCAGGTTTGTGCTGCATTAAAAAAGAAATAACCTCTGCTACATCTTTTACATATACAAAGTCACGAAGTTGTTTGCCATCTTCATAATCAGGATTATGAGATTTGAAAAGACTGACATATCCTTTTTCTCTTATTTGATTGAAAGCATGAAAAACGACAGATGCCATGCGTGATTTATGATATTCATTCGGCCCGTAAACGTTAAAAAATTTGAGTCCTGCCCAAAATGGGGGAGTAGTTTTCTGCTCCAGTACCCACTTGTCAAAATTATTCTTTGATTCACCATATGGATTGAGTGGTTTCAGTTTTGCAACCAAATCGTGGTTGTCTTCATAACCAAATTCTCCCATTCCATAGGTTGCGGCAGATGAAGCATAAATGAGAGGAATCTCATTTTTTGAACAAGAATCCCAGATTTGCTTTGAATAGTTTAAATTGAGTTTATCAAAGACGGATGTATCAAATTCAGTAGTATCGGTTCGTGCGCCCAAATGAATAATCCAATCAACTTTTTTATGATTAAAATTGAGCCAGGTAATAAAGTTGTCACGTTCAATCAAAAGATCGTAATTCAGTTTTTCATAGTTTGGTTTCTTTTCAGAAATATTGAAAGCGTCAACAAGGACAAGATTCGAATATCCTGCTTTGTTAAGAAACCTTGCAGTGACACTCCCAATAAAACCAGCTGCTCCGGTAATTACGATCATCGTTTATTTTTTTGCAAATTTACCTTTTTTTTGAGGATGAAACGTTGAAATTACGCAATAATACTTTTGTGAATACGTATTGTCAAAACAATATGTACTTTTAGATCATCAAAAAATGTATATGATACAAGTTGTTTTTTTTCGCTTAACACGCGTCTTTTTATTGCTGATCACAACGATTTTTCTGCATCAATTCGCTGACGCACAAATACGTGTGGAGAGTATCCCCTTTAATTTTGAGAAAGAGTATGATTCAGAAATATTTAAGCTGACTTTTGAAGAAGAACGTTTTATCAAACAAAATTTACCGGAAAACAGTCCGCCCTTGGTAGGTTTAACCAATCAGGTAGATATCAGCCCTGCCGGAAATGGAGTATGGGTTTTGTTTCCTGAGCAAGGTATCAAGATTTGGAGGGTAGAATTGGCTGCAGAAAATGCTGATGAAGTGATCATTTATTTTGATTCTTTCGAGCCAGGAACCCTGGGTAGCTTGTTTGTATTTTCAGGAGACAGAACAATAAATCTTGGTGGTTTCACACAAATAAGCAGGGTAAAGGGCAAACCTTTCGCTATCGAGCCTATCAAAGCAGAAAGAATTATCATTCAATTTGAAACAGGAATCTCATCATCAGACTATGATTTTCATATTTCTGAGATTGGTTTATTGCGTAAAAAGTTTTCTGTTTATGGATTTGGAACATCAGAGCCTTGTGAGGTAAATGTGAATTGTGATGAGGGTTCCGATTGGCAGCTGCAAAAACGTGGTGTTGCCAGAATACTTGTGAAGCAGTCTTCAGCTTTATTTTATTGTACAGGTTCGCTGATAAACAATGCAAAAAAAGATAAAGCGCCATTTTTTCTCACCGCCAATCATTGTGGCGAGTTTTCTGATGAGGATGATTATTCACAGTGGATATTTGCTTTTAATTATGAAACTGAAGGGTGTGTGAATCCGCTCATCGAACCGGCTTCCCAAACGCTGACAGGTTCAATGATGCTTGCCAAGGCTGTTCCGGGCACAACTGACGGATCAGATTTTAAACTTTTAAAACTTTTGCAGGATGTTCCATTAACTTATAATCCTTACTATAATGGTTGGTCCAGACAAAATACAGTTACATCGAGTGGAGTTGGAATACATCATCCTGATGGTGACATTAAGAAAATCTCAACTTATACAAGTCAGCCTGTTTCAAGTGCTTATGGCTCTGGCGGTTCTAATATTTCTGAGCGTTATTGGAGGGTTCGCTGGTCACAAACTGAAAATGGTTATGGTGTTACAGAAGGTGGTTCATCAGGGTCCCCGCTTTTCGACAGCAACGGTCGCATCGTTGGATTACTGACAGGGGGTAGTGCCAGTTGTGATAACACCTCAGGTCCGGATTTTTATGGAAAGTTTAGTTACGGATGGGAGTCTAATGGAACAGAGGTGATTAACCAGATCGCTCCCTGGCTCGATCCTGATGGAACGGGAATTGAGTTTATAGGTGGATTAGGCTCTGATACCTTGTTTGTTTTGTCTGATTTTGAAGCCAGACGCTCAGAGATTTCTATCAATCAAGGAACTGATTTTGAGAATCTCTCCAGCGGTAAAATAACACAATATGAATGGTATTTTGAAGGTGGAACACCTTCTTCAAGTATAGAAGAAATTCCCGGAACGATTTTCTATGAACAGTACGGTACATTTGATGTACAATTGATTGTATCAAATGAAACAACTTCTGATACCTTGCTCAGAAGTAAATACATCAGCGTGAAACCATTTTTATACCCAAATCCGACCTTAAACACTTTTGAACTTAGTTTTGGTGTTGATCTGACAGATGATATCGGGATTGAAATTTTTGATGCCATTGGAAGAAAAGTTGCCTTTAATTCTCAACTAAATGGGTCAAAACTTCAGTTACAACTCAATAATCCAACACATGGTGTTTATATACTGAGGGTAAATGATCGTTTTGTGGACAAAAACTTAAAGTTTATTATTACACGATAGCGAAAACCCTACTCCAAATCATTGCGTGATTCGATGTACTTATCCCATTTTTCAATTACCTGCTGCATATCTATAGGGAGCTCAGACTCAAAAAACATTTTTTTACCTGTATGAGGATGAACAAAGCCAAGCGATTTGGCATGCAGTGCATGACGCGGCAATATTTTGAAACAATTTTCAATAAATTGCTTGTACTTGGTAAATGTGGTGCCTTTAAGAATACTGTTGCCACCATAGGAGAAATCGTTGAACAAAGGATGTCCAATGTGCCTGAAATGCGCACGTATCTGATGCGTCCTTCCTGTTTCCAGCTTGCATTGAACAAGCGTTACATACCCATATCGTTTTAAAACCGTATAATGTGTAATGGCCTCTTTTCCATGTTCACCTTCGGGAAAAACGGACATCACTCTGCGGTCTTTCAGACTTCTTCCGATATGGCCTTCAATACTGCCTTCTTCGCTTCCGGGGTCTCCCCAAACCAAGGCATGATATCTTCTCTCTATGGTATGTTCAAAAAACTGTCGGGCAAGACGTGATTGAGATATTTCATCTTTTGTAGCAATCATAAGGCCAGTCGTGTCTTTGTCAATTCGGTGCACCAAATAACCAAAGCCGTTTTCAATCTGCTTTTGTCCGGTTTTCTCAAAATGATATGCAAGAGCGTTGAGAAGTGTGCCAGAAAAATTACCATGTCCAGGATGGACGACTAAATTATCTTGTTTGTTAAGTACCAAAAGATAGTCATCTTCATAAACAATGTTTAATGGAATGTCTTGTGGAAAAATTTCAACTTCGCGCGGCGGATAACTAAATACGACTGTTACAATATCGCTTGGTTTAACTTTATAATTTGATTTAATGGGTTGATTGTTAACGAAAATATTTCCGGCTTTGGCAGTTTGCTGAATTTTATTTCGCGAAACATTCTCAATTCGGTTCATCAGGAATTTATCAACCCTTAACTGGGCCTGTCCTTTGTCGGCAACAAAACGGAAATGTTCGTAAAGGTCGCTGTTCTCTTCTAATGTTTCTGGGTCAATTTGTTGATTTTCTTCAATCATTCCACTTTATTTGGAGATAAGAATTTTAGATGTTTGAATTATGTTGTTATTGCTAACGAGACGTAACAAATAAAAACCCGCAGGAAGAAATCTTACATCTATTGTTGAAGAGAAAGAAGAAGAAAATACACTTCGACCCGTCAAATCATGTATACTGATGCTTTCAGGCTTATCTGGTGAGCCAGAAAGTACATCAAAATGGATCATTCCATCTGTGGGATTCGGATAGTATAAAACCTTTGGAAAAAGTTGCTGCTTGTCATCAAGACTTACCAATCCACTGGAACCAACAACGGGTCTGATCATTACAGAGCCGTCTTTGTTACTGTTTTCCCAGAAACCATTGAAATTAAGGAATAAGTATTGTTTGCTGTTGTTTACAGCGTCAAAACCGATGTTCATACTGCCAGCATCTTCCTGCATTAAGCCAACATAAAATGTTCCATTAAGGATAAGGGGCTGGTCGAAGTTATAAAGATGAAAACCATATAAATCATCGCTCCATTGTGGGCGTTGTCTTATTTGCCGATAAATAATTTCCCCTGGAATACCATTGTTGTCTTTCCAAACAACAAGGTCAAAAAATTTATCGTTGCTTTCATTTAAAGTTCGATTGAATAACATTTGAACCCCTCTAAGCGTATCAGGAGTGTTAAGCGTAAACTGCATTGCGAGATATGCGCCTCTGGGTTCAAGGCCATAACCTTTTTCAGGTGTGCCATCATCATATGCAAAATAATTATAGAATCCCTGCCGGTAAACCAGCGAATCCACAAGTGGATTTGTTCCGGAAGAATCACTGATAAAATGCCGAATTAAAAATGAAGTTGTATCCATATCGAAATCAAGCGCAAAGAGGGATGTAACAGGAGGACAGGAGTGTTTGGCTCCACAACCGGTAGCACAAGTTTGAAATCCATTTTCAAGATAAGGATCAAGGTTGCAATTGCCTCCATCCCATGCAAAATATTGGTTGCCACTTATTTGATGAACATCATAGCGGTATCTTGTGTTTTTTGTTGTACTGCTTATGTTTGTTATCTTCAGTTCAATTTCAGGTTTGATAGCAACAGTCGGTGCTGCACGATATTGCCTGTAAGGCATAGACTCATAACGCTTTAAAAAAGAGGGTGCTCTGTCGCTGAAAGTTACTTTTTCATAATAAATATCATTGATGGATCGACTATGATTGAGATAAACGAAGTCGATGTTCCACTGATCAACATTTCCTTGTGTGCCAGGAATTATATCTCCGGCAATGCTCCCATAGTTATAAAACCTGAATTGAAACTTTGATGTAAAGAACAGTGTATCAGTAATAGGTATCAATACTTGCTTAAAATAGCTGCCATTTTCCTCAAAAAAATCTTCAAACGTTTGTCCGTTTGTTGACCAGGTCTTTCTCCAAAGTATTTCAGGTTTATAAACTGAGTCGCATGGAAGCGTTATATCATCGCCCCAGGTATAGATGCGGTTACTGATGAGATAAAGACCTTCAGTGCAGCCTTCAGGAGAATAAACTGTATCAGTAGGGTTAATAAATTCAATGCTGTTTTCAAGCAAGATTAAATCAACAGGGATGGTAATCGAATCAACAAAATCCAGAATCATTCTACCTGATGGATACCCAAATTGAAGCACCAATGAATCAAGATGTTCAGGTTTATCACCTCTTCCCTGGGGCTGATAGTAAAAACTAAAATATACCGAATCAGAAGGAGTAAGTTTTTTGACAGCAGGCAAATAAACTGAATCAAGCCGTATGGGTCTTGAAGTAAGATAATCAGCAATAAATGGAACCGTTGAAGCCTGTTCATAGACTCTTCCAGTATTGTCAATTACATCAAAAGTGGCAGCTCCTGAGTTGATAGGATAAATTGGAAAATCTTTATTAATGAACACAAATTGGTCCGTCCATCTATAGGTATCCGGATAAATTTTGCTATCGGAAAAGTCATCAAAAAAAGGCAAAGTGAGGACAGGTATCTCCTGTAACCCTGACTTCAATTCAGGATCAGCCCTAAATAAAAATTTCTCCTCATTCAATTGAATTCCTGTCAGGATTTCCTGAGCCATTGCTTTTGAAATGAATAAACAAAAAAGAGCTGATAGTATTAAGTATGTTCTCATTGAAATCATAGGTTATCCTCTTCAATAATTTCGTGGTTCAATGTAGTATTTGTTGTGTCTTCAATAAAAAGGCTGTCATTGATAAAGGTATCAAAATCAACAGCTTTTTGAGAGCGGTACCAAACGTTTATGATTGTCCCCGGTTTCAAATCTTGACCTGGACGGGCAAATGGCTCTGTTTTATAAACTCTTGCATCCGTGGTATCAGCATCATCAAGAAAATTTTCGTTACCCACATTCAAAGTTGAGTGATGAAGCAAATCACGGGCTTCTTTTGGTTTTTTCCCGAATATCATTGGAAACGGAACATTGAAGACATCCCCTCCATCACCAAGTATCAGGTCAATTTCCGAACCCCTGAATATTAATGTTCCAGGCTCAACAGGTTCTCCTTCTATTTGCTGAGCAACAACAGCATTACGTGCAAAATGGTCTGTAAAACTGATGTTGCTGACAATCAACCCCGATGATTCGATTGTCACAAGCGCTTGCCGGATGGACAGGTTCAGTAAGTTTGGCATCAGCACTTTTTCAGGCTGTCTGGCTACAACAATAAAGTAAACATTTCTTCCTTGCTTGACTTTTGCTCCCGGAAGTGGATCCTGCTGCAATATTGCGCCGGGTTCAACGCCAACTTTATAAATACTGTCGCTGATAATAAATCTGAACTGTTCATTATAGCGTTCAATAATTTCCTGATGATCCTCACCGAAAAATTCTGGTACAATATACACTTCTCCATGGCGAGTATATCGATCCAGCATCGATAAAGTAGTCCAGGCCATGAGCAGTATCAACCCAATCGCTACCAAAAGATGCAAGTAAAATTTCTTTTTAATGAAAAAATGATAAAGGCTCATTTATTTTTAATTTAGCCACAAAAAAACAGGTACTTCCAAAAACTGTGGAATCCCTGATTTATTGCCTTTTGGCGCAAAATTAAAGAATTTTTACCAGCCAATAGGAATATTGAAACGTTAATATTGAAGTTAAATTAGATACTGTTGGTTTAATGACACAAAAAAAGAAAAATATTGCAATTGTTTGTGGAGGTGATTCAGGAGAATTCGACATTTCCATTAAAAGCGGAAAAGTTGTTAGCGAGTCGATAAATTCATTGAAATACAATCCTTATATTGTAATTATTAAAGGATCTGAATGGGTTTGTGCTTTACCGTCAGGTACGTTTGTAAGCATCGATAAGAATGATTTCTCATTGACTTTAAACAATGATAGAGTCCGTTTCGACGCTGTTTTTAATGCGTTGCATGGAACACCTGGTGAGGATGGTAAACTCTTAGGATATTTTGACATTTTGAACATTCCTTACACCAGCTCTGATCATGTTGCTTCGGCTTTAACATTTAACAAGAATTTCTGCAAGCAAATTGCTCAAAATGCTCTTGTTAAAGTTGCCAACTCATTTTTAATCCGTAAAGGAGATCATTATCAGTCGGAACAGATATTGGGTGATTTAGGGTTACCTGTTTTTGTAAAACCTAACAATGGTGGTTCAAGCGTAGGAATATCAAAGGTTAATGAAGCATCGGAATTTGATGATGCCGTTGCAAAAGCCTTCAATGAGGATCACGAAGTATTGGTAGAATCTTTTATCAAAGGTCGTGAAATGGCGTGTGGGGTAATGGAATCAAAAAAGCGCATGATTGTTTTTCCCTTAACGGAGATCGTGAGTAAACACGATTTTTTTGATTACGATGCTAAATATCTTGGTTTTGCAGATGAAATAACTCCGGCTGATATCGATGAATCAGCTGAAATTGAAATCAAATCAGCAGCGGCACGACTTTATACTTTGCTTGGTTGTCGTGGTTTTGTTCGTTTTGATTTTATTCTTACAGAGGAAAGCGTATTCTTCCTTGAGGTAAACACAGTCCCGGGTATTTCACCTGCGAGTATTCTGCCTCAACAGGCGGCATCTATGGGAATGAATTTGAGTACATTATTTGAATTGGCAATTGAGAATGTTATTTGATCTTATTCAAAAGATAATTTGTTAGACTTCTGCTCGCCAAAGCCCTGTGACTGATCGTGTTTTTTAGATCCGGTGACATCTCTGCAAATGTTTGATCATAACCTTTTGGAACAAAAACAGGATCATATCCAAATCCTGAATCTCCTCTTGGCTTTTCAATGATTTTCCCCTCGATGATTCCTTCAAAATACTTGCTTTCGGAACCGGAAATGAATGCAATAACAGTTTTGAATCGGGCAGTACGGTTTTGTTTTCCTTCCAAATCATGCAATAGTTTAATGACGTTATCCTGATAGGTAGCATTTTCACCTGCATAGCGTGCGGAATAAACCCCGGGAGCCCCACCCAAACTTTCAACTTCCAAACCAGTGTCGTCAGCAAAACAATCCATTTTAAAACGATCGTGAATATATTTGGCTTTAAGATGAGCATTTCCTTCAATGGTGTCAGATGTTTCGGGAATGTCATCTACACATCCTATATCCTTGAGACTTAATAAATGAATCTTTCCGGATGTGATGGCAATCATTTCTTCTATTTTATGCTTGTTATTTGTTGCAAATATAATTTCGTTCATTAAAATTGATTTTTGATAGAGAAAAAAATACTATTCAATCTGCCAATTGACAGGTAACAATCCAGCCCGGGTAAGTAAACCATTCGTTTGTGAGAAGTGCTTACAGCCAAAAAATCCTCTGTGGACGGAAAGTGGAGAGGGGTGAGGTGCTTTGAGAATAAAATGTTTGCTCGAATCAATAAGGCTTTCCTTGGCGATAGCATAATTGCCCCAAAGAAGAAAAACAATGCCTGCCCTGCTTTCAGAAACAACTTTAATAGCAGCATCGGTAAACCGTTCCCAGCCATGCCCCTGATGTGAGCCTGCAAGGCCAGCTCTGACAGTGAGCGTGGCATTAATAAGAAGTACACCATCCTTTGCCCAGCTTTCTAGATTTCCATGCGAAGGAGGCTGAAAACCAATATCTTCCTTAAGTTCTTTGAAAATGTTTTTGAGACTCGGAGGTTGTGGAACTCCTTTTGGCACCGAAAAACATAATCCATGGGCCTGATCAGGGCTATGATATGGATCTTGTCCGAGAATGACTGCTTTAACCGAAGCAAGAGGGGTGAGGTTAAATGCATTGAAAATTAGCTGAGCTGGCGGGCAAATCTGGTAATTTTTTCGTTCTTCATTCAGGAATGATTTCAACTCAGCAAAATATTCTGAATCAAACTCTTTTCTCAAAGCGTTTAACCAACTTTCTTCTATTTTTGGTTTGATCGTTATCTCCACTGCGCCCTATTTAATGCATTTATACTATTCGTCCATTTCTACAGTTATATGAGTCGGTTAATTTTTTTTAAAATGCATTTGTAAAGTGTTGATAGTAAATTTATCAGCATGACAAACATTTTGCTTTTTCAGAAAATTGAACTGTATATGGGTAAAAACTATTTACTTTGTACTTTGTTTTAGAATCTAAATTTGGGTAAAAATATGAAAAAAATTGCTATTTTGATCTCTTTGGTGTTCGTTGTTGCCCTATTGGCTACATCTTGCAAATCAAGTGCTAAATGTGCGGCCTACGGTGAAACACAGAAGTATCAGCGTGAAGTGAAGTATTAACTAAACTTCTATTTTGACATCATCAACGGAGGCCGTTGCCAGAGTCCATCATCAATTACTGTTTATGCAAAGGATGATATTTTTGTTAGGTCTGTTGCTTTTTATAACCTTGTCTGAAAATGTTGAAGCACAACGGGGTTTTGCTGCTGATACGCTTGAAGACCTGATCATATACAGCAATGAACGCTCTGGTGTTGTTGTTGCCCATTCACGAGGACTGGGAATCGGTTACAGGGCTGGTAAAAATGTGAATGCCTTTCGAACACGCTCTATTGCAGTGGAATTGGTTTCTATAAACTCAGGAAAGCAAATCAAAACAATCAATCCTTATTACGCAAATTCAAAACGCTATACATACGGCAAGCTGAATGATGTTTTGCTTTTGAGGGCTGGCATGTCGAATAAAATGCTCCTGAACAGAAAACCATACTGGGGTGGGGTGGAGGTTCGCTTTATTTATGAAGGAGGATTGAGCCTTGGATTAATGAAACCCTATTACCTTTTTGTTATAAAAATAAATCAATTACCCTTTGGTGGGTTGGACTATGTTATAGAAACACAGCGTTTTAATGCCGACTCCTATTCCTGGGACGATATTTATGGAAGAGCGCCTTTTACCAAAGGATTGAATGAAATAAAACTTGTACCTGGTGCTTATGCCAAAGTTGGATTCAATTTTGAATTTGGAGCTGTTAAAACAACAACGCGGGCATTCGAAGCGGGTGTAATTACTGATTTCTTCCCTCAGAATCTTGCCATTATGGATGACGCAAGAAACCAGAAATTGTTTTTAAACTTTTATATAAGTTATGCTTTTGGTAAACGGTTTAATAAGTATTAACGATAAATCCATCCATTTTTAATCCGATTATTAATTCATTTTACTATCTGACCTTTAGTGTTTTAGAATGACATTAGTCAGGTTAATGAATTCAATTGAGCATAGATTTGCCGAGTAACTTTTCTGTGATTTTATAAATGATTTAAGTAATAAATCTGTCCAGTAGCTTATATGTTGATTTTATTTTGAAAACTCCCTCGGAACCGACGAAGAACGCAAACATTACGGAGACATAGCCAATCCGCTCACCAACATTCTGCTCGACAGACACCGGCTCCTGCCATTCCACAAAACACATCTCACCACCAACTTAAACCCCGACATGATCGAAGTGGTCTACAGAACCCGACTCCGAATCCGCCTCCGCGAAATGTTCAACCTCATCAACTTCGACCAAAACACCCCCGACCGCAGAAAATAACAACATCATCACATCCCAAAAACGCTGGCGCGGTTTTGCAAACCGTGCCCACCGCGCCAGCCCTTGTCAGCCGCGGCGGATCGAATCCTCATCCTTCACGGCGGATCAAATCTTCAAATCTTGAGCCCACTCCGAAAAGTCAGTCTTTAAACACAACATTTAATTGCGTGTTAAAAATATGTGTTTGTTAGCATCAGATGAAAAGTTATAAACAATTGT
>PHDU01000064.1 GCA_002842755.1 Bacteroidetes bacterium HGW-Bacteroidetes-1
CCTGAGGGCTTAAGCCGGCTAATATCTGTTTAGTATCCATGACTCATTTCTAATTATTGTGCTAAGATACAAAATCCCACATTAATTTAAAACAGAACCTTATTTTTTATTGATTTCACTTCAATGTCTTTTACTAAATCTTGTACCAAAGGAATAGCACCGTAAAAACTAAATAAAAACAGATTGAAAATCAACCCCAGATGCAATGAAGCACTTAGGGTCAAGACTTATAGAGTATTTTCCGAGTTTTCTGCTGACTTTTACTGGACAATAGTTTTTAAAAAAAGCCAATTAACAGCAATTTGCATTTGAGTTCAACCGGTCTCCCTACTCAATCTTTACCAATGCCAGTAGTTGTGAGAAAATGATCATCAGCACCAGTGCTGCTGGGTAAACTGTAGCATAACCTACTGATGCTGCTTCGCTGTCTGTTTTCCCGTCGATGGCAGCCAACCCCGGAGTACTTGTCATGGAACCGGTGATAACTCCAAGCAAGGTGATTAAGTTCAGGCGGAAAACAAAAAACCCAAACAAACTCCCAATAACCATAGGAAGAATGGTGATTACAGCCCCGATGGCTATGAGTTTCGGGCCATCATCCTGCAAAACAGAAGCCAGCTCTGCGCCGGCACTGGTGCCAACAGTAGCCATAAAGAGCAATAGTCCAAGCTTACGCAACAATTGATTGGCACTTCCCGACATCGACCATAGAATTGGACCTGTCTTACCGATATTACTTAAAACCAGCGCTGCTGTTAGCACTCCTCCGGTAAGTCCAAGGCTGAAATCAAAAAATCCGAATACCGGGATAGTGATTGAACCAAGCAGTACACCCAAAACTATTCCTAATGCGATGGGTAAAAAGTTTGTTTCGGAGAGGCGCTTTTCATCATTGCCCAACAGGCGACGAACCTCATGCATCTCCTGAAGTGACCCTGAAATTAGTAGCTTATCACCAAAACGCAATTTACTATGCGGAAGTGGTTTCAAATCTATTCCACTGCGTCGGATACGGGTAATAGTAGCATTCATGGCTGTAAGGTTTAGCTCACGGATGTTCTTGCTGACAATTTTTTTGTTGGTAACAAGCAACCAGTTTACAATATATCCTTCATCAAAAGTCAGCTCTTCCTCAACAGGCTCACCAATGAGCAATTCCATCCGCTTTAGCGCTTCCTCATCACCTACTACCTTAACAAGATCGCCTGTATGAAGACGTGTTTCAGCATTGGGCGCAAAAATATTACCCTCATGTTTCACCCTGGAGATTAAACCCTGTGTAAGATTTCTTATATTCAGCTCACGGATACTTTTCATGTGAATATTTTTGTTCGTCACTTCTAGAACACGGTTTGTGATTTGTGGATGCTCATCGTGCTGCTGATCATTGTATTTCGTTTCCTCTTGTTTCAGATCAATTTTTAATAAACGAGGAAAAAGTTGAACAAACAAAATAACACCAACCACACCGGCGGGATAAGCAATTCCGTATCCAACTGCTGTCAGGGGTGATTTTGTTGCATCAAAAGCTGCTGCAAGTCCGGGGGTACTTGTAAGTGCACCATTGAATAACCCAACAGCTACCGGGATCGACAAATCAAATAGCAAAATTGCCCCAAAGGTGAGTAAGGCAGCTGATACAATCAGAACAAAGGCGATCAGCATTAGTTGCCGGCCATACCGCAATGCAGCATCCAAAAAGCCAGGTCCCGCCTGAATTCCTATAGTAAAAATAAAAAGTAAAAGTCCAAGGGTTTGAAACTCCATTGGAACAGAATAGCCCAGATGACCCAACAACAGTGCTACAAATATGACGGCAGAAGAGTCAAGAGCAAACCCTTTGAACTTGAATTCACCAACAATAATTCCAATGCTGATGATTACAAAAAGAACAAAATATCCTTGATGAAGAAATTCACTTGTCATAGACTTTAAGTTTTGTGCAGCAAAAGTAAAGAAAGAAATGAAAGAGAAGTTTTAATGCAGGTTGCAAGCAATTTTAGAAATCAAAAATAAAGACATCCCAATTGGCAAATTGATTCAATTGTTGTTTTAGTTCAAGTATTATAATAATTTTGTTCAAAAAATTTGCCATGAAAAAAATTTACCTCTCTTTATTGTTTGCTATCATCTTTTCGGCTCACTTAACTGCTCAATGGAGCGATGACCCTTCAGCAAACTTAAAAATTACTTCATTAGCTGGCGAGCAAGTCATACCAAAGATTGCCGTGTGCCCAAATGGTGACTATTATATTGGTTATTTCTCAGTCGAAAATGGAAACTATAATGTTCGCCTTCAACGATTAGATAGTCAGGGTAATATTCAATGGGTCTCTGGTGGATTATTGATCAGCGACCATCCGTCCATGACTTGGCTTACGGACTGGGACATGACAGCTGATCATGAGAACAATGCCATATTATCCTGGCAAGACATCCGGTCAGACGGCAACAATAATGTGGTTGCATATCGCATTGCTCCTGACGGAAGCTTTGTCTGGGGACCTGACGGCATCATGCTATCCAATAACACTGCTTTTAATGTTTCTCCCAAAGTAACTGTTACTGCAGCTAATAATTCTGTTATTGCATGGATGGCTGAAAATGTAGTAATCATGCAGAAAATAAGTCCTACAGGAGAAAAACTTTGGGGTCCCGAAGGTATCACGCTTAGTTCTGTCAACCGGTATATGTGGCCACAGATGATACCAGTTGGTGATGATGATATTCTTATGAAATACTATGAAGACAGCGGCCCAAGCTGGTCACCAACGCGTCATATTTTAGCACAACGATTCAATAGCAGCGGAGCTCCCGTATGGGCTGCTCCTGCTATTGTCAGCAATGCAGGCGCAGTGCAGGCCTGGTTGCAGATACTTCCTTTTGTTAGTGACGGAAACGATGGTTTTTATATTTCTTGGCATGATTACCGCCTCAACGGAAATGCCGCCTCAGCTTGGGTTCAACAAGTTGATGCTGCAGGTCAGCCGGTGTTTCAGGCCAACGGAGCACTATTGTCAACACAGGATGGTGCGAACCAGTTTTATACAAAACTTGCTAAACCAGCAAACGACCCCAATGTTTATGTGTACTGGAATGAAGTGAATGGCAATCAGAATCTATGGGGTATATACGGCCAAAAGATATCACCTGACGGCAGTCGTTTATGGGGAAATACTGGAAAAGAAATATTCCCTGTTACTGCACAGGCTTTATTGCCTCAACAAGCAGTACCCATTGAGAATGATGTCATTCTGATTTATGAACATTACTTCAATGGTATTGAAACATCCATAAGAGCAGTTCGATTAAACAGTGATGGAAACTTTGTTTGGGAACCATCAGAAACATTGATTAGTTCGGTTCAATCTAGTAAAGTTCATTTTGATGCATCAGAATTTAGTAACAACCAATGGGTTTTTGCCTGGGAAGATAACCGATCCGGCGATGTAGAAATTTTTGCGCAAAACCTTATGCCAACCGGAGAACTTGGTATTTCTCAGGAATCAGGAACTATAAACGGACTTGTAACCATCGAAGGCAATATGGGAGATGTAACTATGGTGAATATTACGGTCGGAACGACACAAGTGAATCCTTTGCCGGACGGAAGTTTTACAATGGAGCTGATTCCCGGCACGTATAGCCTTGAGGCATCACATCCGTATACGGGCTCTGTGACCATTGAACCATTGGTTATTGAAAATGGCATGACCTATAATCTGACGATTGAATTGTTGATGCTCCGTACAACCCTCGAATGTCTTGCAACGGATCAAAATGGGAATCCAATAACAGCAGTTGAAGTTGAAGTTGTTGGACCAGAAACAAGTTATTCAGGATCAACCAGTTCAAACGGATTGTTAAACTTTGAAAATGTACCTTATGGTAAATATTTTGGCACAGCCTCGCTTGATGGCGCTATTTTTCCTATTGTTTTGAGTGATACCATCATTGATGGAGAAAACAATCAGCTTGTCTTTGTTTTCCTTATCGAGAACCTGTCGGAAAACAAAGTGTTTGCAAGCATGTCCGTTGCACCAAATCCAGTAGAAACAAACAGCACCATTCACATCCAGACGGTCGTATCGGGAGTTTATAACCTGAAGCTTATCAACAGCGAAGGCAGGTTATTGAACGAAATAAAGAGATTAAACCTTCAGTCCGGAGAAAACGATGTACCTCTTTCCAATCTGATTCATAGTGCCAAATTGCAGCAGGGTATTTATCTTCTGCACTTGTCCAACGGGCTAAAATCGTCAACTGTCAGATTTGTCGTGAAATAATGCCATAATAAAAAAAGAGAGCTGACAATTTTCCAGATAGCTCTCTTTTTTTAACTTTTTTTCCTTGGCATGGATATTACCGAAAGGAATACACATGATACTCAACCCAATTTATCTTTTTAACAGAAATCATCCATCTTGTCGCGGATCTTTCTTCAGGGGCATTCTGGCCATTTTTTCCACTTCCATCATTGGATAACCAAATTCTTCTACGATTTTACCAAGGAGCAGATACATTCCTGCCCCCTGAAAAGGATAAGCTTTTAGTGTAGGAGGAAAATGCACCGTATCAAACAACTCGCCCGAATGATCCACAAAAGTACCGAAGTGCATCAGCTCACCTCTTACAGTTTTCACGTATTTAATGGTGACCAATTTGCCTATCATCCGATGCCTCTGTCCTACCCTGCTTAACATATCATTGGCTTGAACCTCTCCGCGAAAGTGTGTAAGCAACAGCTCGAAATCAGACAATGAAACAGGAAAACCCATTAACTCAATCTCATCATAAGCATCTTCAATGAACTGACTTTCAAGCTTCGGAAGTTGATAGCGCTGTGCCTCTTCGCGGAAAAGCAAAGCTGGCTTGTCCACATTATGGCTCTTTTTGCGATAGAGATGTGACTCCCATAAAAGTCCGGGTTTGGGTTGCTTGGTAAAAGCCAAAGCACCGGCCCGAATCAACAGAATGAGCTGTTCCATCCCCGGACGTGCACGGTCAATGAAATCGTGAAGACTGGTAAAAGGTCCATGCCGCTCTCTTTCATCCACCAAACGACGGGCAAAATCAGCTTCAAGTCCGGCCAGATGGACAAAACCAATATAAATAGTTGTGCCTTTAATAGAGGTAAGGTATTGGCTATTGTTCAGGCAGGGCAGATGAATTGTTCCACCTTGACGCCTTGCCTCGTTGAAATACATCCAGGTATGATAAAATCCACCAAAATTGTTGATCACCGCCACCTGAAACTCAAGCGGAAAATGAGCTTTCAGGTACAGGCTCTGAAAACTTTCGACAGCATAGGAAGCTGAGTGGGCCTTGGAGAAAGAGTAGCCCGCAAATGATTCAATTTGCCGCCATACTTCTTTGGTGATATCATCAGGATAACCACGATCCTTACAGTTATTAAAAAAACGGTCAACAATTTCCTCAAATTCGTTTTTCCTGCGTTTCTTGCCACTCATGATGCGTCTCAGCACATCAGCATCGGCCAGGTCGAGGCCTGCAAAATGATGGCAGACCTTTAGCACATCTTCCTGATAGACCATCACGCCATAGGTTTCCTTCAGCTGCTGCTCCATCACCGGATGGATGTATTTGAACCCATCAGGATGATGAAAACGGTAAATATACTCACGCATCATGCCTGACTTGGCCACGCCCGGGCGGATGATGGAGCTAGCCGCCACCAGACTTATGTAATTGTCGCAACGCAACTTACGCAATAACCCACGCATGGCAGGACTCTCGATATAAAAACACCCATTGGTTTCGGCTCGTTTTAGCTGGTCTTTTACCTTTTCGTCCTTTTTAAATAATTGCACCTGATGCACATCAATAGTAAGACCTCTGTTTTCGCGCACAAGATCAGCAGCTTCCTTGATATGGCCAATGCCACGCTGACTCAGGATGTCGAGTTTTTCGTAACCAAGTTCTTCCGAGACATACATATCCCACTGCGTGGTAAGAAAACCCTTTGGAGGCATATCCAGGGCTACAAAACTGGTGATTGGTTCTTCGGAAATAAGGATGCCACCGGCATGGATGCTGCGCTGATTGGGAAAATCCAGTATATACTGTGCCAGCTTGTGAATATGTTGCGTGAGTTGGTTCAACATATGAAAACGGTTGGGGTCGCTCACCAGTTCGTCTATCTCGGCTTTGGGAAGGCCATGCACCTTACCAAGTTCACGATAAATTGACTTTCCACGAAAGGTGGAAATAGTTCCCAGCAATGCCGTATGCTTGTGACCATAACGTTTAAAGATGTAATCAATCACCTCATCACGCTCTTTCCATGAATAATCTATATCAAAATCAGGTGGACTGGTTCGTTTGGGATTCAGGAAACGTTCAAAATACAAATCAAGCTCAATAGGATCAACATCGGTAATGCGCAAACAATAAGCCACCACGCTGTTGGCTCCGCTTCCACGGCCTACGTGGTAATAACCGCGCGACATTGAATACCGGATTACATCCCATGTGATTAAAAAATAGGCTGAAAAACCCAGATTATAAATGATCGCCAACTCGTCCATTACCCGCCTTTTAGCTTCTTTGTTATTGGAACCATAGCGATAAAGCATGCCATCGAAAGCCAGTTTACGGAGTAGATCCCTATCGTCGTTGATATTTCCGGTAAAAGTCTTGCGGTTTTTTATGGTGGAAAAATCGAAGTCGATTTCACATTCCTGAAGAAGCTTTTCGGTAGTTTTCAGCAATCCGGGATACAACACAAAAGCAGCTCTTAGTCTGTCGGGAGACAACATCACTTCATCATGAGCAGCAAATTGCTCTTCGGTGAGCTTGCTTAACAAAGTGTTGTGGTCAATGGCGCGAAGGTTTTTGTGCACATACCATGTTTTCTCGTCACCAAAGGTTACCGGCTGCATCAGCACCAGTTTCTCCTGTTTAAACCGCAACTCCGAATTGAGCAGTCGCGGCACCTGCGACAACCGAACACCCAGATACTCATTATCGCGTAAGAGCGCTGCCTTACGCGTTCCAAAAGGATAAATAACAAAAACCTGATCAAAAGCCGGCGCTATTTCAGGGTAAGGCGTTTTATCGATATTATGTCGCGTAAGCATCTCGTTCAAGGCGCGAAAACCGGCATTGTTGCGTGCCAATCCCATATACAGCAATTGATCGTCATTACGAAATTCGACCCCTGCAATGGGCTTGATACCTTGTTTTCGACATTCTTTCACAAAATCGACCATCCCCATGCTGTTGTTTATATCGGTAAGTGCCAAAGCCGCTATATTCAAGTTTTTGGCCTGTTCAACCAATGACTCAATTGAAAGTGTGCCATAGCGGAGGCTGTAATAGCTGTGGTTGTTGAGGTACATAAAGCAGTTAAAAGTTGAAAGTTAGGAGCTTGAATAGTAAAAAATCAAAAACTTCATGAATACGATTGAAATCAGGTATCTCATGATCAGTATCAGTACAAAATATTCACATAAACCTCATAAAGAATGATATAGATAATTTTTGCCATTAATTTAATCACAATACATGAAAAAGCAAGAAAAAAATTTCTTCAACTATTTTGATAAGGTTTTAATTTTTTTATCTGAAAACCCTCCTGCCCTGCCCACGACATCTTTGCCAAAGCGTCGCCGAATATTGTCCATCGTTTGGTACAGGTTGGCCATCTCAGGCGTGTCCTCGAACATATTAAGCTGTTGCGAACCACCCACCAGATGACTGAAACGCACACCTACCAGCCGGATGAGCATTCGTCGGCTGTAGAGTTTTTCGAACAACCCGAGAATGGTATCGAGCAGGATATGGTCGAAAGCAGTATAGGGAATTTGTTTCTGCTGGCTGTGGGTGTCGAAATTAGCATAACGGATTTTGACCGTCACACAACCTGTCAGCTTTTCTTTAGAGCGCATTTCGAAGGCCAGTTTTTCAACCATAGCTGAAATGGTCTGATGTAATTGCAGCATATCGGTAGTATCCTGCTCATAAGTATGTTCGCTGCTTATGGATTTTTGCTCCGTATAAGGCTTCACTGGTGTTGGGTCAATACCATTGGCCTTGCGCCAGATAACAATCCCGTTTTTACCTAACACCTGTTCTACCATCACGGGAGGTACAAGTCGCAGCGTGCCAATGGTAGACACCCCCATAGAACGCAGCAACTTGTAACCCGAATCGCCTACCATCGGTATCTTCCGGATGGAAAGCGGATCGAGGAAAGGATGAATCTGCGGGTTAGATACCTGCAGCTCGCCATTGGGTTTGGCTTGTCCGGTAGCAATCTTCGACACGGTTTTGTTGGCCGACAAGCCAAAAGAGATGGGCAGCCCTGTGTGCTTTATAATCCGTTGCCGCAGCTCATGTGTCCATTTGTAACAACCAAAAAAACGATCCATACCGGTGATATCAATGTAATGTTCATCAATGGAAGCTTTTTCGTAAAGGGGCGCACTTTCAGCAATCACTTCGGTGACTAAACGTGAATAACGACTATAAAGCTCCATATCGCCACGCACATATACAGCCTGGCTGCACAACTGCCGGGCCATACGCATCGACATGGCCGAATGAACCCCAAAACGCCGTGCTTCGTAGCTGCAACTGGCTACTACCCCGCGATCGGAAGTGCCTCCAATGATTACTGGCTTACCCTCCAACCCAGGGTTGATCAGCCGCTCAACCGACACAAAAAAGGTGTCGAGATCCATGTGTACAATTGTCCTGTCCATTTCTTATCTCATAAACATGAAGCACAAAAAAGAAGTGAAAGATGGAAGATAAGTTACCTTCATTCACCACTAAATTCACGTCTTTAAACTCCTGCTTCAATATTTTTTGCCTAAATACTTGACATTTTTAAATATTATTGTAATTTTGACGTGTTTCTAATCATTTTTTGGACGACAATTTAATCATTTTAATAAGATAACGCAAGAAAAAAAATTATATCGATAATTTTATTCTGCTTAACAACCAATGGTTTGAACCTTAAATATTAATATTCGACAATTCTAAATACAACAACACCATGTACTTCAACACCAACATCAAATTTTTACGCAAGCGAAAAGGCCGCACGCAGGACGATTTAGCCTTTACGCTTACCATGAAACGTTCAACCCTGAGTGGTTACGAGAACCATATTGCTCAGCCGGGTATCGAGGCTCTGATCGCTTTCTCCAAATATTTTAACGTAGCCATCGATACACTACTAAAAGTAGATCTGACAAACCTCAGCGAAAGCCAGCTTAGTCAACTTGAACACGGCTATGATGTGTTTATCAAAGGAAGCCACCTGCGTGTGCTCACCACCACGGTAGATAGCCAGAACAACGAAAATATCGAGTTGGTAAATGAAAAAGCCAAGGCAGGCTATACCACAGGTTTTTCTGACCCCGAATATATCCGCGTATTGCCCGCTTTTCATCTGCCATTCCTTTCGCGCAATAAAAAATATCGCAGCTTCCAGATTAGCGGTGACTCCATGCTGCCCATCCCCGATAAATCCTATGTAACCGGGGAGTACGTTGTTGACTGGAGCTTCATACGCAGCCATCAACCCTATATCATCCTCACACGAGAAGAGGGCGTGGTGTTCAAAATTGCTGAAAATAAACTGAAAGAAGAGGGGAAACTCACCTTATATTCACTTAATCCTTTGTACGAACCGTATGATCTGGCCGTGGATGAGATACGCGAAGTGTGGAAGTTTGTGCATTATATCAGCTCCGAAATGCCTGAACCCAACCGTGAAAACAATCAACTAACGGATACTGTGAAAAAACTTCAGAAAGAAGTACAAGCAATACAGATGAAACTAAACCTGTGATCTTGACCTGAACAATGAATTTTCTTCTTAAAGAAACACAAATCATTGAATCTTGAGTCCTTAAAGAATTATAAGGTTATAAAAATTAGTCACGTTTATCAGTACTGGAACCTATAATCCTCTTCAACAAACCCTACATGACAGGTAACGAAACCAAATATATAGAAAGTGTCGTGAATAGAAGTAAATTATCCAGGATTTACAAGGTCGCTTAAATTTAAATTATGAAATGTCTAATTTTTGCATAACATAATTCCTGAATAATGCACAATAAAATTTCTTAATTTTGCACAATGTAATCCCTGAATTTTGCACAATCGGAAGTTCTTTATACCTTTGCATTGAAATTATATAGCTAATTATGAGTTACATAAAAAGAATAATTGAAGATGATTTATTGGAGAAATTATCTGCTTCGGGTGCAGTGCTTATAAAAGGACCAAAATCTTGTGGAAAAACTACAACAGCCAATCAATTTGCAAAAAGCGTTTTAGAAATGGATAGGGACAAGCAGGTTCCTGTCATAATGGCAACAAATCCCCAGATTTTATTGGTAGGGGATACGCCGAGATTAATTGATGAATGGCAGGAACAACCCGAAATCTGGAATTATGTCAGGCACGAAGTGGACGACCGTAAAGCTAAAGGGCAATTTATACTTACTGGTTCGGCTAACCCAAATGATGACGTCAAACTTCATAGCGGCGCCGGGCGTTTTACTATTGTGCAAATGGAGACAATGTCCTGGCAGGAATTAGGTTATTCGACCGGAATAGTTAAGATTTCGGATTTACTGCAAGGGTCTTTTCCAAACTTTTACGATTCAGGGATTTCGCTTGATTTCATTATAGATAAAATGCTGATAGGCGGGTGGCCCACTTTACTGAAAGCAAATACAAAAAACGCCCTCAAAACGAATCGCGGCTATGTTGATTTACTTTGCGAAGTTGATATGAGCAGGGTTTCGGGAGTTAAACGCGACCCCTTAAAAGTGCGTAGTTTATTACGTTCAATTGCAAGAAACACAGCAACGCTGGTTGATAATAAAACATTGGAGCAAGATGTAAAGACCTCTGAAAGAAATAATTTGTCGAGAAATACAATCACAGAATATCTTGACGCGCTATCACGCTTAATGATTTTGTACGAACAACCTGCTTTCAATCCGCATATTCGCTCATCGGCATTGTTGCGTAAATCACCCAAAAAACATTTGTGTGACACATCTTTGGCAGTTGCAGCGTTGGGATTAGATAAAGACTCGTTGATAAAAGATATAAAATATACAGGGTTTTTGTTTGAGTCATTAGCAACGCACGAGTTAAATGTGTATGCCAAAGCAAATGATGCAAACGTATTTCATTATAATGATTCTTATGGTTTGGAAGTTGACGCTATTGTACAGAAGCGTAATGGCAATTATGCAGCTTTTGAAATAAAACTCGGTGTAGGATATATCGATGAAGCCGTCGAAAATCTTAAAAAATTTGAAGCAAATATAGATACTGCCAAAATGGATTTACCGAAATCATTAAACATTATTACCGGAACAGGAATGAGTTATCATAGACCAGACGGGATAAATGTGATTTCTTTGGCTTCTTTGGGAAAATAGTAATCAATAAAACAAACATGATCCCCTTCAACAAACCCCACATCACCGGCAAAGAGGTGCACTACATTTAGGATGCATTGGCTACCAGTAAAATATCAGGCAACAGAAAATTCGCACAAATGTGCCAACGGTTTTTTAGGAGCACCAGGGTTTTAAAAAGGCAGGTTACCACTTATTACAATCCGGACTCAAACATCCTTTTCGGAAACACAAAAATCCGCATCTGTTACCAGGAATTCTTCGCTGCCAATATGAATATCCAGGTTCAAAACTCCATGAACTGTGCGCAAAATAGGAATATCGGGATTGAAAACTCCTTGATCGGCATGCATAGCAAGGATATCTGGCTCTCCTTTGCAGTTAACGAAACATTTCACGAAGACATTCACGTTCTGAATATTAAAAATTGTTTCATCTGCTTTGAAAACAGACAATCACCACGAGTACTACACTTCTGCCTGGCGAAAGGAAACCAATTGTTGACGGGATTCATCCCACAGTCTCAATTTTAGCGAGCGGAATGCATCCTTGTAAGTAACAGGCGTTACCTTGCTGAATTGCTCATTTTCAACATGACACTGTTCCAGTTTGTAGTTGGGGATTTTAGAGCTCAGGTGATGGATATGATGATAGCCAATGTTCCCTGAAAACCATTGAAAAACCTTTGGTAATCTCAGATAAGAAGCCCCTTGAATGGCCACTGTGCTATAATCCCACTCTTCATCGCGATACCAGTGAACATCAGGAAACTGGTGCTGAACATAAAACAGGAACACCCCAGCTGCAGAAGCAAAATATGTGACTGGAAGCTGTATGAAAAGATAGGATTTGAATCCGATGAAATAGCTGATAGCAAAAGCCAGTAAAAGAATACCTGCATTGGTGACATACACACTGATACGTTCTTTGCGATTAAAACTTTTTCGGGTGATTCTGTTTGAAATCAAAAACATCAGCGGAGCACCCAATCCAAACATTACAAATGGATTGCGAAACACCTTGTACATGAACTTTTTGCCTGGTGTCAGGTTTTTAAACTCTTCAACAGTCAGTGTCCATACATCTCCTACGCCCCGTTTATCGAGATTGCCTGCTGTGCGGTGATGGACGAGATGGGCATGATGCCACCGGTAATATGGCGTGAAAGTAAGTATGCCAAAAATGATTCCAATTGTATCGTTTACTGTTTTTGATTTAAAAAAAGAGCCATGGCCACAATCATGAAAAATGATAAAAAGCCTTATCGTAAATCCTGCTGTAACTATCGAGAGTGGAAGTACAAGCCACCATGAAATATGAATGGCATAAGCCATTAAAATCCATAATCCAATGTACGGAATCAAAGAATTGATTATCTGCCAGATACTACCTCCAACAGAAGGGTTTTTATAAGCAGTAATTAGCTTTAACCATGATTTATCTTTACCTGAAACAGGAGTTTTTTGCGTCATTAATATAATTTTTTACAAAGGTACCTCAAAAAACTTCTAAATGCTTTAATGATAATAGATTTAACAATTTTTTACGACTCTATACCAACATTCTGTACCGATTATGTAAAATGTCACTTTAGGGTATTGGATTGAAACTTTTTAACCGGTTTGTTTGTTTTATAGGTCCTTTTACAATATCTACAACTTGATTGTTGTACATTTACTTTTCAATGCAAAATCTATGAAAATACTCCTCACCGGAACAACAGGCTATATTGGACAAACACTGCTTCCTTCATTGCTGAACCAAGGACATGAGGTTGTTGTTGCGTGCGTGACATAAACAGATTTGATATAATAAAATATCCTTCAAAGAAATTGAGTGCAATTGAAGTTGATTTTCTGAATCCGGATTCTCTCCTGCATATACGTGACGACATCGATGCCGCATATTATCTGATCCATTCCATGTCGGAAATCAATGAAGATTTTGAACACTGGAAAAGAATTCAGCTGTCAATTTTAAAGAAAGAATCCAAAAAACAAAGGCAAAACAGGTCATTTATCTTAGTGGTATCGTCAACGACGAACTCTTATCGAAGCATTTGAAATCGAGAAAAATGGTTGAAGAAATTTTATCTTCTGCATCTTTCCACCTTACCACTTTGTGTGCAGGCATTATCCTTGGTTCGGGCAGTGCCTCTTTCGGGATTATGCGCGACCCGATCGAGAAACTTCCAATTATGGTAACGCCAAAATGGCTTAATACCAAATCACAACCTATTTCCATTCGCAATGTGATTGAATACCTGAAAGGCGTTTTGCTTTATGATTACGCCTTTGACAAAAGCTTCGATATTGGCGGTCCTGAGATTTTAACCTACAAGCAGATGCTTCATGGCTTTGCTAAAGCAAGAAACCTGAAGCGAACGATTATCACCGTGCCGGTAATGACGCCAAAACTTTCCTCCTACTAGCTCTATTTCGTTACCTCTGTCTCCTATTCATTAGCATCAAATTTGGTAAAAAGCATGAGTGTTGAAGTGATTTGACGGGAGAATGATCTCAACGAAAGACTCAACATAAAACTTCTCTCCTTTGATGAAGCAATCCGTATTGCTTTTAATAAAATCCAGAATGAAGACGTTGTTGCCAGCTGGAAAGATGCCCTTTCGAGCAAAACGCTTCGCGAAGGTATTTCAAATCTTATGCAGGTTCCAACACATGGCTGTTTTACTGATAAACGAAATATTGAAGTAGAGAATGTTGAAAATGTATTGAAAAACATCTGGTCAATCGGCGGTGATAATGGCTGGTATTATGCAGACTGGCTATGGGCTTTGCGTGGTTTTATGGATAAAATTTTTGGTGGTGTCGGGTTGCGACACGGCAGAAAAAACCCCAATATGATTCAGGCAGGAGACGCACTCGAATTCTGGAGGGTTCTTTTTGCTGACAAACAAGAAAAAAGGCTCCTTTTGTATGCCGAAATGAAGCTGCCTGGTGAAGCATGGCTTGAATTTAAAATCATCAATAAAACAGTGTTTCAAACAGCAACATTTCGTCCCCTTGGATTATGGGGTCGCTTATACTGGTATTCAGTACTGCCATTTCATAGCTTTATTTTCAGGAATATGCTTAAAAATATTGCCAAATAATATATAAATGCATAACAACTTTCTGGCTCTGGTGGGAATGCGGTGCATCGAGCTTGTCGAAATGTAGCTCAATCCTGAAAGTTCGGGAACTCATCGCTGGGTGCTGCGCACCGCTCAGAGTCCTATTTATTGCCAACGGTACTTATTATCTCGTCAATTGATAATCATTGATTAGAAGTCCGGGAGAAAGATTCAATCTTGCCGTCAATTTACGGATCATGTCAACAGTCAGCTTTCGTTTACGGTTCAGAATTTCTGAGACTCTGCTTTTCCCGCCAATTTCATTTATTAAATCAACCTGTTTTAGCTGCATTTCTTCCATCCTAATTTTTATGGCTTCGATTGGGTCCGGTGCTTCAATTGGATAATGTTTCTTTTCGTAGTCGTCAATAATTAGTCCAAGAACATCAGCTTTGTCACTTTCTGGGGTTCCAATAGCAGCATCAAAAATAACCTCAAGTCTTTTTAAAGCTTGTTGATAATCAGAATCTGTTTTTATAAGTTTAATATTCATGTCCGTACATTTAGATCGTGTTAGCATTTATTTTATCATATTCTGAATGAGTTCCTATAAATCGAATAAAAACCCACTGTTTCTCAAAGTTAAATTTTGTCACCAGTCTATACGCATTTCCTTTAATGTTGAAAACAATTCTGTTATCCTTGAGAATAATCGCATTTGCATAAGTCTGTTTGACCTCATTTGACGTTTTCCAAGTGGAATTCATTGTCGTGTCAAACCATGTTTTCAAATATTGTTCTGAATCAGGATGTGATTCCCAAAATTCTCGCAGTGTACTCTTATCAAATATTCTCTCCATTAGTTTCTATTCTGATGCAAAGATAATACAAATTCGCAAATTGGGAACTTTATCTTTACTGATTCATTTCATTTAGTATGGTTGGCACGTTTCGCAAATATGATAAGTTGCGGAATGCGTTTTGCTTTCCTGGCGAAAAGCACTGGGGCTGATGCGGGCTGCGAACTCCGCAATCAGCACCGAAACGGCAATTATCATATATTTTTTATTAGGTTTTCGTGCTTTATTTGGATCGAAAATTAGAAAACTTCCCCGAAATTCATCAGGGAAGATTCTAAAATTATTCTGTATTTATTAATGATATCATTTCAATGTTTGTGTGCTGAGTGTCCACCTCCTTGTTCAACGATATCATGAATAGCTTCTATCGTATGGGTGTAATCAACATAAGCTTCCACAAATTCACGGCCTTTTTCCGGAGAATCATTTTTAACTTTTTCAAGTGCAGCTACTTTTTCGTATTTCTCCTTTATCACTTTTCCAATATGGTTGTTTAACTTTCCAAGAAGGTCTTCAATATCTTTACTTGCAATTGCCTGGTCGCTAAGTTGAACAATTTTCTTAGTCGTTCCGGCAGGTTTTAACCCCGTGTAGGGAGCCCCTTCTGTTTCGCGATGCAAACGAACAAGGGTTTCAAAGAAATGTTTTTCAACAATTGTGTAGACTTCTTTGTCTCCAGATTTTAAAGCATAGGTTTTGTAGAATAAAGGAATAATTTCTTTTTCCTGTTCAGGGGTAATCCATTTCAATACTAAATTCACGTTGTTGGTTTCAATAGCTTTAATGGCATCCTTAATTGTAGGGCCATCGTATGAGTCGCAATGGGCAGATGCCGGAAGTGAACCGAATATCATAAATAATGATACGAATACAATCGACAGGATTGTTTGCAAACTTGATTTGCTGGTTTTAATAATCTTTGGAACTTCTGTTCCCAAATTCATTTTTGTAGTTCTCATAATACTAAGATTTAAATGGTTATTACTAAATTCTGATGGGTCAAAGGTAAGTTAGAAAGAATCCTTGTGCGACCTGATTCATAAAGTAGTACCCATTTAGAAACGAACAGAAGTCCGTATTTATAAAATTGGACGTTTAGAATGAATATCCATAATTTTGCTAATTAGCTTTTTATTATCGTTTTTTTATATTCGCTCGGTGTCAATCCAGTCATTTTTTTAAACACCCTGTTAAATGCCGATTTTGTATTAAATCCACAGTCAAATGCTATCCCTAACAACGATAAATTATCGAAATTGGGTTCGCTTATTTTAGTTTTAACCTCCTCAACCCTGTATTGATTAATGAAATCAAAAAAATTAAGCCCAAATTTTTCATTGATTACCCGTGAAAGTATATGTGTAGGAATATGAAGCATGGTTGCCAGATGAGGCAATGTTAGGTTCGCATCCAAATAGGGTTTTTCTTTATGCATAAAGTCTTTGATTCTGCTCACATAGTTCTCTGCATCAGCTGCCTTCAGCAATACTCCGAAATACTTGGTTTTTGGTTCTGTGATATATTCCGTGCTTTGGACTGGATATTGAATGAAGATTTCTTTTTGTTTTAGGCCAAAGTATCCGATTAAGATGATAAAAACGGATAAAGAAAGGAATAGCCCATCCGTACAAAAAGTCCATGAAAATAAATAGAAAACATGGTGAAGGGCTGCAAAAACCATTAATACTGACCATATAGCCCCAAAAGAATATACCAGTTTCCGAAGCCAGTCGAGGTTTATATCCTCCGACGTAGAAAAGTTATTGAAAATATTGATGTCCAATTTTTTAAAAAGCCTGATGGATAAGATAAAATAAATCGGGCCGGACAAAGCAGTGAGGATTAAAAATAAAACAAAAAGTAAGGGAGCGCCGTGTTCACTTTCCACATGGTCTAATCTTATGTTCTCTGATATTTCCGGCAACAAGGAACTAATAAGTAAGAAAACGTTAAACAGTAAAAAAGGGGCAAAATGGAATAAACTTTTCCCATAGATTTGACTTTTTTCGTCAACTAACGAATAAATATATAAATACAGGAATGGTCCATGCAACATTAACAGCGAGATAAAACTTGCTGAAAGAAGATGAAAATCAGTAAACAAGCTATCTGAGAAAAAAGCATATATGCCTGCATATAATCCCAAATATATTAACCAGCATATCAGTATTTTATCATGCAATGCTTTTTTTTTCTGAAAAATCAGAATTGAAAAAAACAAAGCATTAAAGGCAGCTATCAAAAAAATATATTTCATGGTTTATTTCAGTCAATAAAATTCAACTATGTTTATGATTTGCAGAATGTTTCTATGCATGAAACCTAACGGTTAGTATATGCAAAGTAGGCGATTGCGAGCTTCAAACTTATCAAATCGCTGAAAAGTTGAAGCGGGCCGCAATCCTTGAATTTACTACTATAGCGCCTATTTTGTATATACATTATATACATTGTTATGCGCTTTTATTTTATTTTTCTTTGAAGTCCAATACTAAAATAATGTCTCATTGATTTAGTCGCTTCAGGAAATTCATCAAACTCATTTGATAATCCGAAATAATAAGAATACTGTGGCGATATTGCTAATTTATCGGAAATATTGAAATCGTAGGCAATTCTTCCACGAAGTCCAAAATAAGTTTTTGAACTAAATCTGTCATATTTATCATTCAAATCATAGCTCCAATCTGGCTCTCCCATAATCCAGCCACTGCTTATTCCGCTAAAATTTTCACTAATCAGTCCAGAAAATTCAAAACCAAAATTTAAATCAATCCTATTTATTATTTTGAAGTTTAAGGGAAATACTCCCAATGAAATAACAGATTTATCAATCTTGGCAACAGTTGTATATCCTCCTCCTAATCCACCGTCACTTGCTGTTAATTCTCCTCCGTATTTATCAAAACCCAATGTAAATCTTAAAGTCAACCAATCAACTTTTATATTTTCTATTCCAATCCGCATTGTATAACCATAATCAGAGTTATAAGAGGAACTAAAGTGTCCTTCGTTTTGTTGAAAATCAAAGAAGTCATTTTTATTTACTCCTCCTATCAACTCAATGTTTTGGGAGAAGACCGTCAAACTGCTTAAAAAAATCAATCCAATTAATATTATTCTCATTTGTGTTGGGTTTTATGCTTTTATCGTTCGTGTCAAGTCGTTGTGTTTTAATTCTGACTAACGTCAATTACAGATATTCAAAATCAATTAGTTGCAAAATTCAAATCTTCCGGTTTGAGTTCAAATTTAGCAATTTGTTTTTGAATTCGTTTTCTTTTTTGATCTAAAAACAGATAGCCTTCTGGGTTGTTGTAAGGCGTGCCTTTTACCACCATATTCCAGATGATGACGGCGAGTTTTCGGGCTGTAGCACTGATAGCTGAAACACGCCCCTTGCGGAAATTAATCCTTTGAAAGAAGTCTCTCAAAGGGGTTGAGTCTTTGAGATTGCCAATAGCATTGGCAGCATTTCGCAAAGCTATTTTGAGCCTGTTGCTGCCTTTTGGAACTTTGCTCGAAAGTACCTTTCCGCCACTGACCTTATTATTGGGGGCAATTCGCAGCCATGAACAAAAGTGTTTGGCAGAAGGAAACTTCCGAATTCCTTCAATTCCTACTTCACTCATCAGCGATAATACGGTTGAATAACTCATTCCCTCAATTGCCAAAAGGTCTGTACCTTCAAACATCTGGTAAGATTTCAAGTTTAGGTCAATGTTTTCTGGGGTGTTTTTGTTAATCCTTTTGTAGGGTTTGGGTTCGATGTGATGCTGGCGCTTGTTGTCATCGGACGCTATAATTTCCTCTAACATCTTTTCTATTTCCACATCGCACTGTTGGATTTTCTTTTGAAGATGGTCATAGGTGTCAAGCTCCTGACGAAGGGCAAAGAGGTAGTCTTTCCTCCCGTTGCTTTGCAATGCTTTGGCAATTTCTTCTTCGCTTTTGCGGCAGTTTCCATGACGGAGTGCTGCAAGTTTCTGCGGGTTTGTTTCCCCATTACATATTGCCCTGATGATAAGCAGACCAGTCAATCCGCAAATATCTTTTACTACCACATCCAGGCGCAGATTGAGCAGCCGAAGGTTTTTCTGCATTTTTCTTGAAGTAGACGCAGCTTGATGAAGCAGATTGGCTCTTTGACGGCAATAGGTGCGCAGTTCTTCGGTTTTTCCATCGGGCAGGAAACTGCTGCTCAGCAATCCCAAGCTGTGCAGTTTCTGTATCCACTGACAGTCTTTTACATCAGTCTTCTTTCCTTTGATGTTTTTGGTAAACTTCCCATTGCACAGAATTACATGAAATCCTTTGGATATCAGCACTGCATATAGGTTTTGCCAATAGGTGCCTGTACTTTCCATGGCCACAGTTTTTACCCGCTTATCGAACAGCCAATCTGCCATCTCAAACAGATCCTGATTAAAAACACCAAATTCCCTGATGTCTGTTTCTTTTTGGCCCACAGCCACCCAATGAGAGCGGCTGCCAACATCAATCCCCGCTGCATGAGGGTTAACGATTTCCATTGAAATTTGTTCTTCTTCCATATTCCTTAGATTATAATTTAAAAGGGCTCTAAGGAGATGTGCTTTTGGCAGAGTAAATATTCTGAACGGGGTTTCGCCAGAGGCGAACCGCCACTGAAATCATCGCAAACATCTCAACCAGAATGACGCTCGTACTCATAAGTGACAGTTCTAAAATCGGCCTTGCAAAGAGCAAACAAATTTAAGCATTATGGTCATTTTGCACCACCTGCCCACGTTAGCATACGAAATCATTTTTGTTTAAAAAGGGGGAATTTCATTTAGCATCATTTCACAGGTATCACATACTATAGAGCTAAACAGTCAATTGATCTCAATAGTAAACAAAGAAGGGAATGACAGAAATCAATAT
>PHDU01000161.1 GCA_002842755.1 Bacteroidetes bacterium HGW-Bacteroidetes-1
TTGTTTTAAAAATTTTCCCACCGCACATTAAAAAAAATAATTTTAGCCAGCCACACAACGGCACATTTGCAAAACCGCACAAGCCGACACACGACCCAAGTTTTGCAAAAGAGCCAATTTCCCATCGCACGACAGGAATGTTGAAAATAATTTGAAATAAGTGACGACAAATCAAAAATCTTTTTATAATTTTGACACATTATGTCAACAGAAGTTATGTCAACAGAAACAATAGGCGAAAAGCTAAGACACATTCGAGAAGAAATGGAACTTCCATTGCGGAAAGTTGCTGCTTTGCTAGACATTGATGTGGCGATTTTAAGCAAAATGGAACGTGGGGAGCGGAAAATCACAAAAGAAGTAGTTCTAAAACTTGCCGAAATATACAACTATAACGCAGATGAACTTTTAGTTTCGTTCTTAAGCGACAAGATTTTATATGAAATTCAAGACGAAGATTTAGGAATAGAAGCACTGAAAGTAGCAGAGGAAAGAGCAAAATATATTAAAGCGAATAAGAAGAAATGACAACAAAATCAAATAAAGCATTTAACGATTTACCTCTTCTGCCTCCAAAGGAATCTTTGGTAGAAACAATTTCAATCCTAAAACAAGAAAGCAAATCTGCTGTGGCATTGGCCGAATTAAAAGGACTTACAAACACTTTACCTAATCCAAACATTCTCATCAATGCGGTTATTTTAAAAGAGGCACAAGCGAGTTCTGGAATTGAAAATGTAATCACAACTCAAGACAAACTTTACCAAGCTTTGTATGCCAAGTCGACTAAACCTGACGTAGCAACTAAAGAGGTTTTACGATACAGAGAAGCACTTCTAATGGGCACACGCTTAATCAAAGAAAGAGGATTTCTGAATACAAACGGAATAATTGCCATTCAGAAAGAATTGGAAGAAAATAATGCTGGACTTAGAAGACTCCTAGGAACGGCATTAATCAACGATTTGACCAATGAAGTAATTTATACTCCACCTGATAATTTTGATACGATTAGTGATTTGATGAAAAATCTGGAAGAATACCTGAATAATGATGCAAATGATATTTCACCTTTAATCAAGTTAGCCATTCAACATTATCAATTTGAAAGCATCCACCCTTTTTATGATGGTAACGGCAGAACTGGTAGGATTATCAATGTTTTGTATTTGATTTTGAAAGGACTGTTAAATGAACCTGTATTGTACCTGAGTTCTTTTATTATCCAAAACAAAGGAGATTACTACCGATTATTACAGGAAGTTCGGACTAAGAATAATTGGGAGGATTGGATTCTTTATATGCTCAAAGGCATAGAACAGACAGCTCAAAGCACAATTACGCAAATCAACAAAATCAATCAACTGTTCAGCGAAACTCAAAAATTGGTACAAGATAAATTACCAAAGATTTATTCAAAAGATCTGATAGAGCAGCTATACATCCATCCTTACTGCAAGATTGAGTTTTTAGTAAACAACTTGGGTATCGAAAGAAAAGCTGCATCAAGATACTTAAGCAGTTTAGAAGAATTAGGAGTTTTGAAATCACAACAGAAAGGTAAAGAAGTAATTTATATTAACACCACGCTTTATAATTTACTCAAAAAGGGATAGAAAAAACGTGTACCAATTTGTCTCATTAAAAATAAACGTGTACTATATTTTTCGATTTTGGTACACGAAAATAGAGCGTGAGACATTTTGGGACATAAATAATGATAATGCATAATCATCAAGAACACATCAATGTCTTCCGCTCCCTCTTCAAAGGACGTGAAGATGTGTTTGCTGTTCGTTGGGAGAAAGAAAACAAATCGGGTTATATGCCGGCCGTTTTTTATGACCCTTATCGTTTTCGGGTACATAAAATGAATGGAGGTTCATTTCAAAGTTTTACAGAGAAATCCTATCTGAAACTTACTGATGAACAAATCCAAAAGCATTTGGACGGTTTTAATCATATTGGAATTTATCCCTTACTACAAGACAACACCACTTGGTTCTTAGCAGCTGATTTTGACAAGACAAATTGGCAAAAGGAAGCTGTTACTTTTCTGAACGCTTGTAAAGAAAAAGAAATCCCAGCCTACTCGGAGCGTTCCCGTTCGGGAAACGGTGGACACGTTTGGGTATTTTTTGACAAGCCATATCCAGCAATAAGAAGCCGAAAAATATTCATATCAATTTTGGAACAGTCGGGTGCATTTTCAATGTTTGACAAAAGTTCAAGTTTTGATAGATTGTTTCCCAATCAAAATTTTCTTTCAGGTAAAGGTTTCGGAAACCTGATTGCTTTGCCTCTTTTTAAACCAACTTTTGAAAAAGGAAATAGCTGTTTTGTCAATCCCGAATCATTTGAACCTATTACCGACCAGTGGAACTTTCTGAAAAACATCACAAGGGTTTCTACAAAACATTTAGACGAATTATATGAAGGATTGAAGTCAGGTGTAGAATCTAATACCCCGATAATAATAAACGGCAAACTGAACATTTCTTTAAACAATATTGTAAGACTAAGGAGTTGTCAATAAATAACATTTACAATTTAGGTGATATTTTGTAGTTCCATTCGCCATGGAAATCATTTCGTTCAATATTTAGGTTTTGTTT
>PHDU01000065.1 GCA_002842755.1 Bacteroidetes bacterium HGW-Bacteroidetes-1
ACAATCGCGTAGACGCGGAAAAATCGGCCGGATCACGGGTCTTGCTTGCGCAACACCCGCGCCCGTCTCGTTTTTCCGGTCACGACAGGCGTTATGTGAAAAAAAGACAAAAATGAGGAAGACAAATGAAGCTCGAAACCTTTGATGATGTCATGGTTTCCATCCGGAAGAACCGTGATCGGCCATTTCACTTGCTGCTTGGCAATGGCTTCAGCATGGCCTACGATTACAAAATATTTTCTTATAATGCGCTTCATGATTTTGTTACAAAACTAGAAGATGACGACCTGAAAATTATTTTTGATGTCATAAACACTCGAAACTTCGAGATTATTATGCAGAATCTAGATAACTTTTCTGTATTGATTTCCGCCTTCGATGGTAGTGCCAAGCTAAAGGAACGAATCGACGCTGCAAGCGTCAGGCTTAAGATGAGTTTGTTGGAAGCCGTAAAAGCCCTTCACCCTGAGCACGTTTTCAAAGTGCCTGAAGAAGAAAGCCAGATTTGCTCCACTTTTATCAAAAATTTTCTGGATTCAGGCGGGAAAATTTTTTCAACAAATTATGATCTGCTCCTTTATTGGGTTTTGATGCGCAACAAGGTTTTGAATCATGTCGATGGCTGTGGCAGAGAACTTGAAAACCAAAGCGAATTTGTTCCAGAAGAAGAACAGAACTGGTCAGAGCTAATCTGGGGTAAATACCGAGATACTCAGAACATTTTCTATCTGCATGGGGCTCTGCCTTTTTTTGACACTGGTGTTTCCGTTGTAAAAGAGGAATACAATCAGTTCAATTACCTCCTGGACAATATCAGTAATCGAATGGAAAAAGGCGAATACCCGATATTCGTTACCGCTGGAGATGGTGCTCAGAAACTTAACCATATAAAACACAACGAGTATCTGACATACTGTTACGACAGTCTTTGCCGCACAGAGGGGTCTCTGGTAACTTTTGGTTTCAATTTTGGTGAATACGATGAGCACATAATAGAGGCGATTAACAGAGCAGCGAAATTTGGCAAAAAAGTGCCTGACAGACTTTGGAGTATATACATTGGCGTTTATTCAGATGCCGACAAGGCGCATATAGAGCAGATCAAGAGCCGATTCAAATGCAAGGTGCATATTTATGACGCGAAAACAGCCAAGGTGTGGAGGTAGTCGGCTTAGGCCGCCCATCTCAGTCCTTTAGACGAATACTCAAAAACCAGGTCGAATAATTTCAGGCTTTTGTGCCTGAAAAGCTCTTTTTCATAGGTATCAGGCAGTTCATCGTCCAGCACTTCATCAATCGCCGATTTTACTCTTATCTGGCTCTGGGTATCCTTGAACCAGTCCTGTATCAAAACCTTTGGCTGTTCATCAATCAGTCTTTTCAGAAGATGCCGGGCGGCATTTTTTACCAGAACTTCTTCATCTCTGGTCATTTTTTCTTTCTTGAGAATATCAAAAAGCTCCAGCTCATCTCTGGTCAGGCCTTCACGCGTATAGCGCTCGTCTTCAGCTTTCATCTCTTCAGTAAATTGAACCAGGTCATCATAATAGTTTTCAGTAGTCATGCCGCCGGAATTGTATTTATTTATTATCTCCTGTAGACGTTGAGCAAAATCCGTTCTGGTGCTATTTTCGCTCAGCATGAGTTCAAGCTTTTTCTCGATGAAACTCCTCAGATCGGCAATCTCAATGTTTTTATATTTCTTCTCTTTGAAATCCTTTTTGAGCTTTTCAAAATCTATTCGGCTCAAATCAAGAGTCTTTCCCTTTCTGACAATCTGAAATTCATAGTTCTGATCCAGTTTATCAGCTGTTTTATTCGCTGCAACAACGCTTTCGTCAAGCAGGCTTTCGATTTTCATTCTGGTTTTTTCAAGGGCTGCCGGGTCAAACAGCCCTTCAACAACACCCCTCAGATATTGGAAGACCGGAATCATTGGCCGGTAGTGCTTATCAATAATCTCAGGCTTACAGGCCTCGTAAAGCGAAGAAATGGTGTTTTCGTATACCTTGAACTCTTTCCAGTAATCGTCCTTTTCCAACAGTTTGTCTGCAAAAGCATCAAACAGATTGATTTTCCTGAAAACATCGCCGACATCGAGAACAGCCTGTAGATTTATATCCAGCTTTTCGCAAAATGTGACACCTTGCAAGACCGCGTCATCAAGCAGTTCAAACAGTCTGCTTTTATCCGGAACATCAGCCTCACCTTCGCCATTGCTTTCATCACCTAAAGCGTAATTGGACAAAGCTTTTTTCATATTGCGAAAAACATTGTAATAATCAACTACTTCGCCATTCTCTTTGGTTACATCATTTATCGTGTAAGAAGTTACCCGGTTGGCCCTGGCGATAGTCTGCATCAAAGTGTGATCTTTCATGGGTTTGTCGAGGTAAAGTGTCGAAACTGTCGGGGCATCAAAACCGGTGAGCCACATGGCGCAGACAAATACCAGTTGCAACTTGTCGTCTGGCTCCTTGAAACGATACTCGATATCATGACCGTTGGCGTCAATCTCATTCATCTTGTCACGATGAATCTTGATATTCAGCCCCTGTTTGGTGAATTTGGCTTCTTCTCCAGCTTCTTCACTTATAACAACGGCCATTTCTACTGAACGCATGTATTCAAGCTTCTTTTTAAGAACCTCTTTTTTATGACCATCCAGCGTTTTATTTATCAGGCCAACCAGGTTCTTGGTTTCTTCTTTCCAGTATTTTTGCACCTTGTCGTACATTTTTACCGAGGTGAACTTATCGACCGAGATTACCATTCCCTTGCCCAGATAACCGCGATTGGGAAAGTGCGCTACAATGTCTCTGGCAATAGTATCAAGGCGATCGTCGCGCTTGATGACTTCGATTTCGGTTGAATATTCCTTTTCAAGCTTGTCTCTGGTTACGGTGTCAAGATCTTCATCTTCAAGTAACTGATAAAATTCATTACTCAAATTATCATTTTGAATCAGCACTTCCGGAACCCGCTTCTGATAGAACAGTGGCACTGTGGCTCCATCATCAACTGATTGGGAAAAATTATACTGACTGACGTAGCCGCCGAACCAGTCATAAGTCTTGCCCTGATAAAGCTGGTCGCCTTTGCCAAGAATCGGAGTGCCGGTAAATGCAAAATATTGAGCATGGGGCAGCCCCTTGCGCATATTTTCCGCTAGGGTATTGTATTGGGTTCGGTGGGCTTCATCGACAATGACAATTATATCGTCGCGGTTAGAAAGAATCGGGTATTCTTTGCCCTTATCAAATCTGAACTTCTGAATCAATGTAAAAACCAGCCTCATGTTGCGCCCGAGAAAATCACGCATTTCGCTTGAATTATTCGGCTGCGCCGCTTCGTTTTTCTTTACCGTTTCGGTATTGAGAAAATTTCGATAAATCTGGCTATCAAGATCGTTGCGATCAGTGACAATAACAAAAGTGTAATTGCCGGTAAACTTATGAAAAATCTTTCTGGCCAGAAAAATCATCGAAAAGCTTTTGCCCGAGCCTTGTGTGTGCCAGAATACCCCAAGTTTACCCTGGCGCTGCTGTCGCTCAGAAAAAGATTCAATTGCCTTGTTTACCCCGATGAACTGATGGTTCTGCGCCACAATTTTTACGCTGTCGTTATGATAAAGAATAAAGTTTTCGATATAATCCAACAGTCTGTCTTTGGGGAAAATGCCATGCAGCACTCGTTCCAGGCTGGTGCCGTCATGTTCAATCGAGTTGCGGTCAACTTTTTCGGCTTCATCATCAGGTCGCAGCCATCTGAAGAAATGCTCATAGCCTGAGGTTATACTGCCTACACGGGTTTCAAGACCATTAGACAATACACAGAAGGCGTTGTAATTGAAAAGCAGCGAAATATCATGTTTATAATTGCACAGGTTGTCGTCAAAAGCGTTTTTCAACTTCACATTTGAATTTTTCAATTCAATGAATACCAGCGGCAGCCCGTTAATATAAATAAGTATGTCAGGGCGGCGCGGGTAACGATCACCTTTGACCCAGAGCTGAGTTACCGCGCAAAAATCGTTGTTTCCAGGGTTTTCAAAATCGATAACCCTGACGGTGCCTTTTTCAGTTTTTCCCTGTGAATTCTCGAACTGCACCGGAACACCATTGCGAATGAGGCAATATACTTCCTTGTTGGCAAGAATCGGGCTCATGGCAACACGACGCGCGGTTAATATTTCAATGGCCTGATCGATCACCGACTCGGGAATTTCACTGTTAAGCCTTACGGCAGCGGCTTTGAGAACATCTTTAAAAGCAACCTCGTTTTTTGAGATGCGATTTGATTTGTCGTTCAGGTTTTCAAGGTCGGCAGTGTGGCAGTTGATGGTGCGATAACCATAGGTTTGTGCAAGCAGGCTGACTGCGGCTTTTTCTATTTGATCCTCTGATATTAAATTGGGCATTGTCTCTCTCCGTGGCTTATTCCGGGTCAGGTAACAGGTCGAGTTTGCCGGCAAGCTCTTCTTCAAGCTCTTCGACCGTCGGCAGTTTACCGGCCAGATCGAGCGGAACCGCTTGACTCAGAATGTAATCGCTGACTCCGATGGGTTTATTGATGTCTCTCAATGAATATTCAACTTCGATACTGTCTTTTTTCTTGCAGAGGATTATACCGATAGACGGGTTATCGCCGGCACGGCGAAATTGTTCGTCTACCGCTGAAAGGTAAAAATTCAGTTTTCCGGCATATTCAGGTTTGAATTTGCCGGCTTTAAGCTCAATAACAACGAAACAGCGCAGATCAAGATGATAAAACAACATATCGATAAAGTATTCGGTATCGCTCACCAGAAGCTTGACCTGGCGCCCGACAAAAGAAAAACCTTTGCCAAGCTCAAGCAGAAAGTCAGTGATTTTTGTGGTCAAAGCCAGTTCTATGGCTTTTTCCTGTGCTTCGTCCTCAAGGCCGAGAAAGTCAAAATTATAGGGATCTTTAAGAGTTTCACCAGCCAACTCTGAATTGGTCGCCGGCAGGGTGCGCGAGAAATTGGTCAACGACCTGCCGATGCGCTGAAATTCATTCTTCTCGATCTTGAGCTCAAGAACATCGCGGCTCCAGCCATTTTCGATGGTTGCCTGCGCATACCACAGCGCTTCTTCGGTATCTTTGACTTTGCTGATGATCAGGCGATTGTGGCCCCAGGGAATTTGTGCCACAGGCTGTGGCACAAATTGAGAGTTATCAGCATAGAACAGGTGCCATTGCCTGATTGCATAAAGATTGCGACGCGAAAACCCGCGCATGTCAGGAAAAGCCCGGCCCAGATCACGCGAAAGTGTGTCGATAAAAGCCGAGCCCCATCCCGCTTCTTTTTCTTTGCTGACGATAGTTTTACCGAGTTCCCAGTAAACTTCAAGCAAAGAGGCATTAAGAGCCAGGGCTGCTTTTTGCCGCGCAGTCTGAATTCTCTGTTTCAGCCCGGCAAACCAGCTTTTATATTCGGCAGCAGAGAAGATTTCGCTCATTCGTCCTCCTGCATGCTGGCCGGAAACTGGATATCAAGATTATCAAGATCAATCTTGCCCGACATCAGCCGAGAAAGGAGTTTGTCACGCGATAGTTTCAATTTATCATTCGTCAAAAGAAGCTTTTCAATTGCACTGAAAATTGGCTGGATTTTGCTTTCAAATTGCTTCAAAATAAAGTGTGCTGGAATCAAAATATTAATCTTCTTAAAACGACCCTTGGTAAGTTCTAGAAAAGTAGCACCATTAGATAATTGAACAAAATAGTCCTTGTTAAGCTTAAGCCAATAAAAAAGATAATACAGAGATGCTTTTTTATTGGGAATACAAGTAATAAATCCTTGGTTGGTTGTGGCTGGGGTTGTGTTTATGCTAATTTGTCCAATTGTTGCACGGCTTGTCAGCATTATTGAGTATGCTGGAAAAAGTCGTGCAGAGCTTCTCTTGAGCCCTTCGTCAGTAATCTTCTGTTTTGATCCAAATGAAAAAATTGCTTCTGATGCAGTTAGATCTGTTGGAGAATACCAATCAATCGTCCCCTCTTGCCAATAATTCGCAATCGAAGTCGACGGTGTGCCACCACCCAAAAAATCAAAAGTTTTATCAACGATTGGCAGTTCCCAGCCTTCGGGGAGGCCTTTGATGATTTTTGTTTTTTCGTGGCCGGGGAAGCGCAGGCGCACAAACCATTCGCGGTAGAGTTCTTCGGCCATTTTTTCGAGAATGGCGATGCGGCGGTTGTTGTTCTCGATCAGATCATCATAAGCCAAAAGCACCGCCGCAATCTTGCGTTGAATTGGAAGAGGTGGAAGAAGCAAATTGAATTTTTGAATCTGTTTCAAGCTAATGTGAGGCACATTAATGCCTGTCGCAATAAGTCTCAAGTAGTTTGAGAACAAGTAACTCGCAATGGTATGCTTTAGAAAGAACTGGCTTAAATTACTCTTAGCACGTAAACATGCCACGCGTTGTACCAACAGGGCTTTCGGATCATTCCGGGAAATGCTGGACCATTTTAAACCAGCCTCAATCCATGGCCGATCCATTGCTACAACAATATCATTTG
Source organism: Bacteroidetes bacterium HGW-Bacteroidetes-1 (assembly GCA_002842755.1). GTDB lineage: Bacteria > Bacteroidota > Bacteroidia > Bacteroidales > F082 > JALNZU01. Next base: position 6,550 of record PHDU01000065.1, read on the forward strand.
TTCTAAGCTGGTATTTGCTTAATTCGCCCCATTCCGCAAGATTCCATCTTTTGGCTTTTTCCCAATCTATGTAACCTTGGTGAAGGTTTTCTCCTTTAACCAAGTGAATATCTTCAGAGTCACTTGTAAATTTTAAACTTTCAAATGGGAAGCCAGAAAATACTTCACAATGATTGCCGAGTTCAACCGATTTCCAATGCTTCATTCTTCCCCCGCGATCAGCCTGATGTTTTTGCCGATTACAGCTTCGAGGGAGTGGGCGTCGGCGTTGAGCTTTTCGAGTTCGTCATTGAGGCCTAGCATTTCTTCGATGAATTCTTCTTCAGTTTTGCCGTCTTCTTCTATGACTACACCGACGTAGCGACCGGGGTTGAGTGAGTATTCCTGCTCTTTGATTTCTTCAGGGCCAGCAAGCTTGCACAGACCGGTTACATCTTCGTATTTCGCCTCAGGAAATCTTTCATGCAGCCAGGCTATGTGACTGAAAAAGTATTCACTGGCACCGGCTTCCTTATGCAGCTTTTCGAGCTCGGTTTTGAGCTGTTTCAGATCTTTGTTGCGGCTCTGCTCTTTTTCGAGGTGACGAACGGCCTTGTCAGCTTCTTTCAGCAATTCATGCAGCTTTGCAAAGAAAGGGGCAATGGTTTCGGCAAGCTTTCGCTGAGCGCTGTTGGCTCTGGCAATGTCAGCCAGATCAACTGATTTGAGATAATCAGCGTGAGCTTTGCTGAGCTTGTCAGCTTCTTTCAATACCGCAGCAAAATCAGGAAGTATTTTGACTTCATTCTCTTTTAAAAATTCAATCAGCTTCGCGGCAACTTCAGCCAGTTTTGGGCGGTTTTCGTTAAGGCTGGCAAAACCGCTGACGTAGTAATTATGAACCAGCTCAATGAATGCCCGGCGGTTTCCCCGATGCAGGCGGCTGATAATGGCTATATTCTGCACCTGCTCTTCTGAAAACTCACGGTGCGCACGGTCGATCTGGGTAAAAACATTGCGGGCATCTATGAAAAGAATCTTGTCGTCCTGTTTGTTTTTATCAAAAAACCAGAGAGTAGCCGGCAGGGTAACGGTATAAAACATGTTCGAGGGCAAAGTGAGCATGCCGTAGATCAAATTGTTATCGATAAGACTTTTGCGGATATCAGCTTCGCTGTGCCGGGCATCAGAGGCAGAATTGGTCATTACCAGCGCAGCGCGGCCACCAGACTTGAGAGAGGTGGCAAACAGGTTTATCCAGAGATAGTTGGCATTGGGCACAGTAGCAGCGCCCTTGTCTTTCTTTTTGGCATCACCCTTGTTGCGCGGCACTCCATATGTATTAAAACGCTGATCACCCTCAACCCGGGTAAGATTGACATCGTCTACGTTAAAAGGCGGATTGGCCAGTACGTAATCAAATCTGCCGAAACTCTGGTGAACATCTTCATAGTAAGAATTCGCCTGCCTGATATCGCCTCTCAGGCCATTTACCGCGATGTTCATCTTGGCAAGCTTCACCGTTTCGAGAGTCTTTTCGCTGCCATATACGAACAGACTCGCATCTTCGCCAGGAGTTCTTCGCTCTTCGATAAACTGCGCCGACTGCACAAACATGCCTCCCGAACCACATGCCGGATCAAAGACCGTGCCGTTATGTGGTTCGATAATCTGCACCATCAGGCGAACTACCGAGCGCGGGGTAAAAAATTCACCGCCGCCCTGACCTTCGGCCATGGCAAACTTGCCGAGAAAATATTCGTAAATCTGCCCGAACATATCGCCGCCAGCAGTTTTTGGTATGTCGGCAAAATTTTTCAGCAGACGAATCAGGGTGGTGTTGTCAATAACGTCCTTGTTGCCTTCCTTGCGACGATTGAGACGAAAATATTCATCCTGTGGCAAGGTGTCGAGCAGCTCAGGCTTATGATTTTCGATGGCCTGCATTGCTTTTTTTATGGCAGAAGCCAGATCTTCTTTTTCAGGCAAGTTTAACAGGTATTCATAACGGGCTTCAGGAGGCAGATAAAAACCGCATTTTTCTATGGCAATTTCTTCTATCGGGCGCTCCCGGCGGCTGCCTTTGAGTTTGTTGAATTCACTTTTTATCTGATCTTCAACCAGACTGTATTTGTTGTCAGCGAACTTAAGAAAAATGAGACCAAGAACTGGTGTAGAATACTCGGACGATTTCAGGTCAGAGTTGGCTCGCAGAGTGTCGGCTGTATACCAGAGGGTTGCTTCCAGCTTCTTGAGTTCTTCTGTGTTCATTATCTCACCTTATAGTTATCTATATGCTGTGTATGCTTCTTATAGTTAAAAGAAATATCACCAATCAGTGTGTTTTTCAATGAAAAAGGCTTGCCTCGTCATTGAACGATCAACATATTTTCGATATCATTATTTGCCCCCTGTTCACTTTATTCCGGCTGGTGGATGCTTCCAGATTTGTTTTACGACCTCTTCATTAAGAGTCTGAGAATTCAGTCTACCAAGAAATTCTGGAATATCAGTAATTTCAAGAAATGATAAGGTTGCCTGATTGTTTCCATGCAGATGAAAAATCTGTCTGCGGTAACTGTCGGCCTTTGGCTGGTGAGCACTGCTGCCGCCAAAATGGCCATTGTTGGCAACAACTACCATTTGGAACATATGATAGTGCAGAGCTAGAGCCATATGATCGAAAGTATGCACATCCTGGTTAAACGCTGGCACGATAAAAATATCAGACTTGTTTTTAAGATCAGATGCCAGATTTAGATCAGTAGAGTCATAACAGATTGATGCTGTAAGACGAATTGGCTGGGTTTCATTCCTCGACCAATGATAGTCTGCAATCCACTGGCATGGTCTGTAGGGCCGGAACTTGTCACCTAATTTTTCATGTTCTATGTTTGCTGGATTCTGTTTTCCCTGTCGCCTTTTCAGTATCTGCAAACCTAGTTTTTGCGACCAGACGGGTATTACCCAGATTGCTGAGTTTACATAGCCATTTCCCTTTTCTATTTCGTCGTAGGTCAGACCAGCCAGAATAATTGTTTTTCTAGATCTGGCAAATGGCACAAGAAAAGTATCAACATCATCTGGATGAACCGACAATTCTGGAAGAATCAACAGGTCAAGATTATAAGGGTCATCTGTATGACTTCGGCGTAGCGTTACCATTTGATCTACAGCTCGCAGAGCTTCTGCAAGATGATTTTTCTGTTTTCTGCGAATTTCAGGGTCTTTTAACAATGGCTGTTTTAACAGATCATCTATTTTGGGAAGAATAGTTTGAATGATACAGGCTCTAAAAGGACGATTATCAACAGTCTTATTTGGCCATTTCATATCAATCGGCAGGAAATGCATCTTGGTTGCATTGCCTTTCATATCTTTCAAATCCTTAAGTCTGTTTTCTAGAAGCTTTATTGTGGCATCTCTTCCATTACTGACAGCCTGCTGAATTTCATTATTAACATTTATAAGACAACCCGGCCATGAGAGTAACGAGAATAAAAAGCTTTCGAGCCAATCTGTAATAGCAAGCCACTCATCGCCAAAAGCAGAATGAGCACTATAGGAGCCATAATGTCTTTGTAACCAGTGACTGGTAGGCGTTCGATAGATTGCTTTGCCTTCTTTCCATGATGGCTTTCGAACGTGCAATGAAAAGTCGATCCGGCGCGTGAGGACGAATCTCAATAAATTTCCAAGACGAAATCGCCATCTTTCGTCAGGCTTGCACCAGGAAGGAGCTGAATACATACTTGGGCTACAGTTTGTTTTACCTGGGATAATAACAGGCACTTTCTTTTTCTTTTTCCTGTTTACTTCTGATTGCGAAAAGAAAACTCCTGTTGGTAACAAAGCCTGTCCCTTCTTAAAAACTGGCCACTTATTTAATAGATTTAATGCCAGATTAAGCAGATCTGGTTCTCTTCTAAGGTCGTCACCAGATTTTCTGAGCCACTCTGATAAAGAAATACAACCGGAAGGGGGGGCAGGTTCCTCAAAACCAAGTTCTATCAGAGTTTCTTTTGGTAGAAATTTCCGAATTGAAGCTGAATTCTCAATAATTTCACGACCAAACTCTGGATCAAGGCTAATTATGGCAGTTAGCCTCTTGTTGTTGATAGTCTGCTTAATTATTCGCCGGGCCTTCTTATAGTTTCCGATAGCCCTTCTTAAATAGATTGAGTAAACAGAGTATTGATCAATTGTTATATTTTCTGTCTCTTGGTTGAGGAAATTCAGCAATGTGCAGTATTTTTCGTTGTCTTCATTGTTAAGCGCGATCTGATCTAAAACTGCCGTCAGGGTTTTCTTGAATACATTAGTTCCTGGGGTTACAACAGCCAGAAAAAGCAAGATTTGCTGAATTAAATACCATGGCAAATCTGGCTTGGCTTTATATAATAAGATTTCTGCATTTCTGGCAAGACAATCACGATATTCGTTGGCATCAATGCTGTCTGGGAAACTTTCCTGGTTTTCTAAGAAGCCGGTTTCTGTAGCCCCGGCGCGAAATATTTCAGAAAGACAGTAATAAACAACATTCTTTTCAGATTGCCTTTCGTTTTTTGAAAAAACAATTTCCATGAGAAAGGCCAGAATCTTCTCAAGTAACTCATTACACGGCCATAAATCAAGGCCAATCCTTAGCAGACGGATATTTGAAGGATCTGCGATCCAGCGATCAACAAGACTAAACGCAAAACACTTGGTATCTTCATCCAGTTCCTCTTTTGTTCTAGATTTTGGATGGGGAGATTCAATTTTCTGCGCTTCAAAAACATTGGTTCGCTCAGCAGCATCAAGTAGTGGCCGCAATGATCGAACAGTTTTTCTGTACCTGCCAGCAGCGAATCTGGCTACCGTTTCATCACCAACATCTGGTATCGGTGCCAAAGCGAGATAAGAATCTTTCTTTTGAGATTCTGACAATCGTGATTGCGATCTGATCAGACCGTCAATGGAATCAAGTATTTCTTCACCTAGAATTGCGTCAAACCCACCTGAGATAGACTTCTGAATGCGTTTCATTTTTCGACTTTGTCGAATAATAGGTCTTTCATTACCGCCAACCAGGGCCGCTTTGGTCTTTTCTCTATTTATAAACAAGCCTTTGGCGTTGGTGTTTAATAGACTCTGAATTTTGTCAGAAACAGCCTGTTCAACCGATTGAATTCCATAAAGTCTATCTGCATCATATGAAAAGACAAGACGCAGGTCATCGACGTATCGGCATGCATCAATCAGTTTCAAGCCTTGTGCAAACTCTTTATTTAAAAGCATTCTGAGGGATTTATCAAAATCAAGCAAAGCAAGATTAGCAAAAAAACCAGATGCAACGAGACCTTGCGGTAAAATAATTTGAGAAAAATCTTCTATTCCAGACGCTTGTTCATAGGCCTCTACTAGATTCGTGTCATCCTGATGCCAATCCCATTTAAAAACTTTTTTAGTAAGCTCCAAAAACGATTTGTCATTTATGATTATGTTTTTAGAAACCTTATCCAGCAACCCTGGGTTTACCCTGTCGTAGAATTGCTTAAGGTCAGATTGAACTATCACGATTTTGTCGTCATTTATGCAAGAGTAATAATCAGCCACAAATTCTGGTCGATCAAGAAAGCTGCGATAATCCTGAAAGTATCCTCGATAAAACTTTGCAGATCCCCAGCTGTGTTGCAAAGCTCCACCACCACCGGTAATTTGATTGCAGAATAGTCTATTCCCGTAAGCAATGCATCTGTGAGCATTCCAGGCTTTGTCATTCATATAGGCCGTCGTAGGATCACCCATTAAGGTTTCAACCTGATCTGCAATGCAAAGGGAGATAGCTGTTGCAGCAACTTGATCCTGCAGATTGACATGGGCAAGAGGACGGATTTTATCTTTTGCCTTGGCTGGCTCTTCCGGCCGCCAATTTCTGCCTTCAATTTTCCATTTTTGGCTCTTAGGAGCAGGCACCATTCTTATCGGCATAGATTGCCATTCTTCATGGTTTTCTAATCTGGTTTTCAACTCTTGAATGAACTGGGGCAAATTTATGGCAGCCAAATCCAGAGCCAGGATGTCTGCATACCAATTATGCGCTCTAATGTATGCTGCGGTCTTTTTCCAGGCTTGAACAAGCAGCCATTCCTGGGTTAATAATTCTGTAACAGGTTCCAATTTTTGCTTATTCATCAGTAGCCTCTGCCCAAAGATTAGGTCGCACCAACAGAATGCACAATCTAGCCAATCACTCTTTTTCTTATGAACAATCTAAATCTGCTGTAATTCCTCTAATTTGGTCCTTTTCCCAGAGTAATCCATGTAAGTTAAATGATACATCAATAACTTCAAACACGTAAAGTTCTGCGTTTGAGTATATTTTGCACGCCAGAAGAAAAAACGCTGTTATTAAGTTTAGTGCAACAACGGTTAAAATGCTAGAGTCGCTTCCTTAAAGAATTATCTATACGAGATTGAAGCTTAAATTTGATTAGATAAAGGTCACATAGCTAATGTATAGAGTCGTGGAATGGGTGCCTGTCATGGGTCTTGCCTGCGCAACTCCCATGTTCGGCTCTAATTTCCGCTAACGCGACAGCTACCACAACCGGACACCAGCTTGCCTAGTCGCAGCACAACCAAAGCATGGAGTAAATCGCAGCTTGTGGGACCCCGTCGCAAGGACAAAAGTTTGTCCTTGTTTCGGAAGCCAACGATGTTTGAGCTTATGCGTGACTCAGGGAAGCTGACGTGGTAAAATTCGTTTCGTTAAAAGTCTTGGACAATGGACAGGGGGATGTTTTCGCAAAGTGATGACAGCAAACAGACAGAAGGACATTACTCAGTGTTTATGGATATTAGTTTTGGACAAAGTGTCTGGACAAAATCGGGCTATGACCCAACAAATCACTGGCCTGCCTCACTTCGTTCGCAGGTAAGCCCAGCGTAATGCAAAAAACCTAACTACTAATGAGGTTCGGGAGGGAGACAATCAATGTCACGGAAAACAGTTTTTATATTCGGAGCAGGTGCTTCAAAGGCCGATGGGCTGCCAACACAAGCCGAGCTTCTTGAAGGGTATTTTTCTAACAATCCACAAGACAATTTCCATGTAGCATTAAATGGTTACTTTAAAGACTTTTTTGGCATTGTTAATACAATGTCTGCAGATAACAAATGGCCCAGTTTTGAAGAAGCTCTGGCTATGGTAGAAATTGCAATGGATAAAGAACATTCATTTGGTCCAGTATATGCAGCCAATAAACTCAAGGAAATAAGAGATGGTCTCATCATTTCAATGGGACGCGCTATCGAAAGTTGTCAGGTTGGTGCTAAGACTATCCATAAGCAATTTTTAGGTAAGCTTTTCTGGAAAGGTCATTACTGCAAAGAAGAATATTCTTTTGTCAGTTTCAACTACGATATATTGCTTGATATAGCTCTTATGGAAATGCTTCGTCATGACATATACTCTGACTACGGGATACAATTCGCAAATTCAAGAGATAATTTTGACTCACCCTCGTTTAACAAATGGAAACCACCAGGAGATAAAAGCGTTTTGATTCTCAAGCCACATGGCTCCTTAAACTGGATGCAGTGTGCATCATGCGATTCAATCGCAATATCAGGCAATGCCAAAGGTCAAATATTTAGAACGGGCTTACTCCACACTATTGAACACTGCCCGAACGATAACTCACCAATGCAATTTGTAGTAGAGCCACCCTCATATTTTAAGAGGTATAAGAACTTTTATCTTCAAGCCACATGGCTCAAACTACACGAGACATTGGCCAAAGCAGACAAAATAGTATTTATTGGTTACTCAATGCCAGATGCAGATATAATGATTAAATACGCATTTAAAAGGGCGTGCTTTGGTCAAAATAAAGAAATAGTAGTAGTAGATCCAGATGAAACTGTAAAAGAACGTTATGAAAGAGTACTCGGACAAATTACCTTCCATAAAATGGGTTTTGCTGATCTCTTGAAGCCAGAAAATTACAAAAAGATTATAAAAGACAACGCGACGGGCACAAGCGGGACAACCTAACCGTCCTGGTGCAGCGTTCTCGGAATAAAGTTCAGAGGCGACGGAGGTTGCCATTAGGGTTAGAATTTAAGGAGAAACTTGAAAAACAAAAAAAAATTATGGACGCCCAATTGAAATCAATTCGCTCAAGAATGTATGATTCGCAATTTCATGACGTTGCAACAAACAGACAGAAGGCACTATTCTGTGCTTATGGCTATCAGTTTTGAACAAAGTATCTAGCCAAAATCAGACTATGAGCCCAACAAATCGCTTAACCTGCCTCCCTTCGGTCGAGGTTGGCTCAGCGTTATGTGAAAGAATAAAAAAATGAAAAAACGAATCTTTATTAGTTCAACCATATTTGACTTAATTGACATTCGTGCGGAAACGTATGTCTTGCTCCAGGAAATGGGATTTTCTGCAATAATGTCTGATGTGAATGAATCCAGTTTTCACGTGCCAGACTTTCAGAATTCTATTGAAGCGTGTCTGCAAAATGTCAGGAATTCAGATATATTTATTTTGATACTTTCAAACCGATATGGTTCTTCTTTGATGCAAGCGGGGTTTGAAGACGTATCAGCCACCCACTTAGAATATAAAGAAGCTTTGGCAAACAAGAAACCTATTCTTTTCTATGTTAGGGATCGACTTGAAGCAGATTTTCGCATTTGGAAAAAGAATGACAAGAGTGATTCTCTAAATTTATCTTGGGTAAACAAAAATAACCAGAGAATTTTTGAAATTATAGAAAAACATGGAAAACTCAATGCCTCCAAAGACGTATCGAATTGGATTTCTACCTTTAAAGATTCACTTGAACTTAAAGAATTGATTAAAAGGGATCTTGGAAATATTTCTAAAACTGAAAACTTTCAAAGGCAGATTCGGGAAGCAAGAGTTCCTGTTCTTTATGCTTCAGTGGACTGTGAATTTATAAAGGGCTCACCAGTTGGTATACTAAGTGTGAAGTGCACTATTGAAAATGCAGGTAATGTTCCAAGTTACAATGTTGTTTGCTATTGGGTTGGAAATGCAGAAGCCCAAAGTGAATTGTCTAAAAGAGCAATTCCAATAATTCCCCCAGGAAAGTCTACGACTGCTTCTTTTATCTACACTATACATCCTGATAAGCGTGAAGTTGAGGATTTGCTTCGAGTCACATATGAAACGGGAGAAGGAAACAAAATTTTTGATGAATTTGAAATTGGTGCAAGTCTCCACAATGTTAACGGTCATGAAATGACTTATTCTTATGGAAACTTAATCTCTAAGAGATATTTTGTCTCTCAGGATAAGATAGTGACGATTGAAGAAGACCCACTTAAAGCGTAAAGGCAGACGCTATATGGTTAAAACAGAACAATCAAAACTTCAGGAGACCAAAGAATGCCATTTGAAGTAATCATACCGAGATTTGAAGGGCAAGAAACAATAAAAATTGAAAATGGCTCATCAGTAGTTTTTGTAGGAGCTAATGGAGCGGGAAAAACTAGACTTGCTGCCTATATTGAAAAAACGTTAAGTCTTAATGCTCATCGAATTTCAGCTCACAGAGTCCTCAGTTTGAATCCTGATGTTCCAAAAATTAGTGAGCGGAAAGCTTTATTCGGTTTAAGAACTGGCTACCCAGGTGAAAATGCCAATGTTGAACACAGAGAAGGCAACAGATGGCAAAATCATGAGTCTGTCGCTTTATTAAATGATTTTGATTTTTTAGTTCAGGCTTTGTTTGCTGAACAATCAAACAGATCGCTTGTAACACACACAAATGTAAGAAATGGGAATCTTGAATCAGTCGAACCAACAAAATTTGAGATCTTAGTCTGGATATGGGAACGGCTCTTGCCCAATAGAAAGTTGCATATTTCTGGAGATGATATTCGAGTTTCATCTGTATGTGCTGACGAAGACGAGCTTTACTCAGGAAGCGAGATGAGTGATGGTGAAAGGGCAGTATTCTATGTGCTTGGGCAAACCTTGGTAGCTGCAGATAATTCTCTTATAATTTTTGACGAACCTGAACTTCACATACATAGGTCGATCATGGCAAAATTATGGGACGAATTAGAAGCTGTTCGATCTGATTGTGCATTTGTTTTTATTACCCATGACTTAGAGTTTGCATCTTCAAGGGTTGCAGAAAAATATATTCTCAGAGAATATAAGAAAACTCCTTGCTGGAATATAGAGAAAGTTCCAGCTGATTCTGGTTTTGATGAAGAGCTTACGACTCTCATACTTGGGAGTCGAAGACCCATATTGTTTGTTGAAGGGACAAATAGCAGTCTGGATATTGCTATATACCGAAGCTGTTTTTCAGAGTGGTCAGTCGTGCCAAAGGGTTCCTGTGAAGAGGTTATTCATTCCGTTGTTACCATGAGAAACAATAACAGTTTTACTCGAATAACTTGTTCTGGAATTGTAGATGCCGATGATTACAGCCAAGAAGATATCGAATATTTGAGAAGATTAGGCATTTCCACATTGCCAGTGTCGGAGATTGAAAACATTATTTTGCTTCCATTGGTAAGCAAAGCGATTGCCGAACATGAGGGCTTGGGTGTTGATGAGCTTGAGGCAAGCCTAGATAAATTAGCAGAATCAATTTTTGGAACTCTTAATGACAAAACAATCAATGATGTAGTTGCTAGGTATTGCAGAAGACGGATTGACCGTTTACTAAAAAGAATTGATCTAAGCGCTGCAAATACAGTTGATGAAATTGTGGATAAATACTCTGTGGAAACTGCGAACTTGGACATACGTAATATAGCTAAATCAGCTTTGGCTAAGATAAGCCAAGCATTAGCGGAAAAAAATCTGCCTTTGCTACTGGAAATTTACGATAACAAAGGTTTGATGGCATTAGCAGCAGCAAATTTAAAAAAATGTCGGTTGGCTGACTTTGAAAATTGGCTGGTGCGAGTATTGCTTAACAACAAAGTTCCAAATCTAGTCAAGGCAATAAAGAAAGCATTGCCAGAAGTAAAGCCACAATAGTGCGCCAAAAACACCACACAACAAGATGCGTAGAGAGGGAAAAAGAAAAAATGAAGAAAACATTAAAAGGTAATTTCAACCATTTTGCCCAACTGCGATTTGATGCTGAACAACTTTTATGTCTAGCAAATTCCAATTCCGACTCCTACATTCAAACCTCACTTGCCCGCTCATCTATTTTATTGAGTATTGTTTCCCTAGAGGTTCTAATTAATATGGTAATAGATGAATTTGTTCCAAAAACGTTGCCAGATGTCTTTATTGAAGATATGAAAAAATGGCCAACTGTAAAAAAATGGCGTTTTATTCCAGAAATTGTTTCAAATAAAAAGATTGATCCTAGTAAAACTCCTTTTCAATATTTAAAACCCTTATTTGAAGTTCGGAATTCATTTGTACACGCAGAGCCTGAAACATTCATTGTTTCAATGGTTTTAAAAAAGGATCCAAATTCAAAGAACTGGATTGTTGATGAAAATCAAAACCCTGATGAATTCAGCTTTATTAAACTATCCAAAGATCCAGCAAATTGGCTTCCAAAGGACGGAGAGAGAATTAAGCAAATCACTGATTCCTTAATAAGTTTCTTAAACATATCCATTGATGGCCTTGTTTTTAAAGATGATTGGTGGATTTCAGATAGGTATTATTCTTCCGATGGCCAATGTATTACTCTTAAAAGAAGGCATCAAAATGAAATTAATATGCAGCCCACATAACCAGAGCGTCGACGCGGAAAATGCGGCCGGATCACGGGTCTTGCTTACGCAACACCCGCGCCCGTCTCTCATTTCCGGTCACGACAGGCGTTAAGCTAAAAAAATTAAAAACGATCTGTGTTAACGGTGAATATGATTGTATGAGATCGCTCAATGTAAAAAGAATTAAGAATTGGTCTGGTTGC
>PHDU01000006.1 GCA_002842755.1 Bacteroidetes bacterium HGW-Bacteroidetes-1
CAAAACAATCAGAATGCGTTAATAATTAGGCTAAGATACTAATTATTAATCATATAATCAAACAAACCACCACTTTTTCAATTTGGTAAAGTAGAACTAGTAATAAGCTGCAAAAGCATACCTCCAAACGCTCTGCTGTGCCTTGTAGTCCGCTTCCTACCCACATTAGCACTTTGCCTGCCAGCCCTAAAACAAAAACACACGCCAAAACCTAACATCTTTCTTCTAAAATCACCTCGAAAAACCACAAAAACCCCACCACCCATATAGGAGCAGCAGCTAGGCAAAAAAACAACTAACTCATTTCCATATGCTTGCGGCAGTTTCATGTGCTTCCATTCCATTTCGCTTCGCACCATGCGTCATTTCGGTCATCGTCGTGCCTCCTCGACCTTCATTCCTTTGGATCCTCAGCGGCATTTCATTCAGCCCATTTCAACAGCCTCAGCAACCCTCATGGCAGGTGTCAACACTTAACCATCAAATCCAACCCAATCGCTCTCCCCAACATTTGAAACCACCATCTCCACCCGCCATCTTTCCTCCCCAAAAAAAATCCATCTTACTTTTTGCCTATCTACTGCATCTTGTTCACCCCTGAAAACCAACATCCTAAAGCCACTTCTTGATCTTGATTTAGGGAATCTTTGAATTAGGAATTCTAAATCTTCTTGAATAAAAATTTAAAAAACCTTATGCAAAGATGAGCTTCACAGCCACTCAAAAGCAAGGCTAAAATGAATGTCTGCAAAAAAATCTCCACCCCCAAATCGCATCTCAATCAATAAGATACCCTTTCTAGGGGGTAGTATATATTTTGTGTGCAGCCTTGCTTTTGTGCGTCTGTTCCGCTCTTTTGGGGCATAAGGCTTTATAAATCCTTTTTTCTGTTTTTTGGGTGTGTCAGCCGCCGACCACGGTCAACGAAGGCACAACTATAAAAAAATCGCATTTTTGTGTAAATCTATTTCACCTCAAAAAGGTAATCGAGTGCATTTTGATGCATATAGCATCATAACATACAGAATATCAGATTAATACGTCTGATTTACGTTTTCTTTAGTTATATTTGTTTTGACTTTGATCGACAAGGGGTTAAATCCTTACCAAGTCCGTATCAAGGCTACTTAAAACAATTAATCACTAAATACTCAAAAAGATGGCTATCGTACAAAACCCCATCACCGGCAGAACCAGAAAAAAGTTTGGAACTGCAGTTTTCTCGAAACATTACGAGCAAAACACTATGAGAAGCCGCCCTAAGCAGGTTTCTAATCCACGCACCGAAGGACAGGTATTGCAAAGAAGCAAATTTGCAAAAATTGTAGACCTCATCCGACAGGTACTCCCGTTTGTCAATGAAGCATATGCTACTAAATTGAAAAACATGTCTCCATTCAATAAAATAGTCAGTATCAATTCAAAAACGGTATTCTTTGAAGGAACCAGTGATATTGATTATTCAAAAGTGCAATTCTGCGATAATACCGGCAGCACTGTATCAGAAGTTGAATGGTCTTGCGAAGACAATCAGGCGATTAACTTAGCCTGGAATCCTAATACGGTTGATCCGTTGGAGCTTGATTCACCAGTTGGAATGATCCTTGTGAATACCACACAAAACAAAGCGATTCATTTAAAAAACATTGCTTTGAGGTCTGAAGCTTCCACAATTATTACAGCTCCAATAGAATGGGTTGGCGACGTTGTAGCTGTGTATTTGATCACTGATGATTATACAACCTCCACACCAAAAAGTGATGGAACAGTTCCACAGAAAAAGGTTGTAAAATTTAAGCCAGGTACTGAGCTTTCGAGTTCTGTTAAGTAAAGAAAGCTATTCAATTTTATACCTGCAGGCTTTGGTTTGCAGGTTTTTTTATTCATTTATTTCCTATTATCCTTCTTTTGATTGTTAATATATTCCAAAACAACAAAAAGATTTGGTCGCATTTTTGGTCGCATTTATTAAAAAAGGGTTACGAAAATTTCGTAACCCTTTGATTTTGAAGCTCCCCCTTCTGGACTTGAACCAGAGACCCTCTGATTAACAGTCAGATGCTCTAACCAACTGAGCTAAGGAGGAGTGTTTCTCTATTTGAGCGTGCAAAATTACACCTTTTTTAAAAGCGTCCAAATTTTTTTTAAAAAAAAGATGGATCAGTAAGACTCATAAGCATTTAAAAAAAAAGCAGGAGAAAATCCTGCTTTAAAATTGTCTTGCTCTTTATTTTTAGAATTTAAAAGCCACACCTATATTGAAATAGGCAATACCAGTGCCAAGTTCAACCATAGCTGCAATATTATCAGTGAAATAATACCTTCCGCCTACATAGCCTGAAAAAATAACTCCACTTGAAGATCCACTGTAATTTCCTCCAAGAAGATTTCCCGTTTCTTTACTTGTAACAACATTGTAGCCAAGTAAAACACCTGCATAAGTGTCTAGTTTATCTACCAAAGGATAATGGAATGATCCGCGGGCACCAATAATAAAGTTGGAAACCTTCCATCCAAAACCTAAATATTCCCATTTTGCTGAAGTATAACCCAAATATCCTCCAACACCAATTGAACCAACATCAAGTACTCCATCCTTTATGCCTTGCTCAAAAGAAATAGAGATAGGGGGTGTTTTACTTGAATAAAAGGAACCAGAATAAAACCCAGATAAAAGGCCTATGCCAAGATTCACTACTTTATCATCTTTACCAAACATGTTTTCCTGTGCTTGCATTGTACCGGCAATCATGAGGAATGCCACTGCTGCCATGATAATTTTCTTCATAATACGTGTTTTTTTGTTGTTTAAACCAGTTAATTATGAAGCAAAGTTAGAGGTGTTATTCAATATTCCAAATAAAATCAAGAAAAATTATTTTGTGAGGCATATAAGCTAATTGATGATATTTTTATTTATACAAAAACAACAAAATTTTACATCAATACAAGAAAAAATATTTTAAATACTTTGAAAGAATGCCGAAACTTACATATTATGTTTGATTCTACTAATAAAGAAAATTAATAAGAATACAATCCATCAGCTTATATTCTTAAAAATCATACATATATGTAAGATTGAAGCATTCAACCATGCTGTTTTTGGATGGGTTTTTTTGTTTCGCATCATCATATATCCAACTTATCATTAATTTTATCCCTTCAAAATGGCAACATTTGTATTAATGACACAATTGAAAATCGTAATTATATTTTGCATTTGCTTATCAATAAGCACTGGTACTGGTCTGGCGCAGTCATCACGAAGTAGCATCGAAGATTTCTCAATTACGATTACATTTGCCCAACCTCCTGTTGACCCACCGATTGTAAAAAAAGCGCCACTTAAGTACAACAAAGACTTCGCATTGATACTGCATATGGATGATGGAAATCCTGCTGTTAACGATCAGGTGATGCCCTTTTTTAAAGGACAAAACGGAAATCCAGGTCTGTTTTTCACGGAAGGCAATACACAGAACAACCAGCCTTTCAAAATGGATGCGGTCCATTTCTCTTTTGCGGCCAATGGTGTTGATATCCATAATTATGTCCCGGGTTATCTGCATTGGGATAACCTTATCAATTTATGGGCGGGCGAATTTGGCATTGTAAATCTTGGACTCACCAATCCTCCTCAATCTGATCCGGACGTCGAGGTGCTTCGAAACGCGAGTTACACAAAAAGAAAAACTTTAAGCGGAACTGTTCATGGCGGTTACGATATGAATGTATACGTGATTCCAAACAATGATATCAGCCAGTTACCTGCGGCAAAAGCAAATAATCTGGCGGTATATTATGAAGGCATATCAGCAATAGAGAACCCACAGCGTGTCGAAGATTTACCTTCCATCAGCGGGATTGAAATTTCCAGAAGCAGTATCACGAATAATCTTTTTCAGCAGGTTCAGACAATTGCAAGTCAAAGTGGACCTGATAATCATTTCATTGCCACCTATTTCAATCATGGCTTTGGTGGTGTTGACATTACCTTTGATCAGTTTAAAACACAGATGAATCAAATTGCTTCAACTTATGGCCGTGATGGTTTAAACAGCATCTGGTCGGCTTCTTCAGCCGAGGTGTTCGAATATCTTCGCATAAAAGAGTCGGTAACTGTAAATACAAATTTGAATGAAAATGTCCTTACCATAACATTTTCCGGACAAAATATTCCCGAGAATTTCAGATATTATGCACTTTCTTTAACGGTTGAAGGTGAATCAAATATTGTAGATTTGGTGGTTCAGCAACCAGATAATATTTCGACTTATTTGTTCACGCAGAATAAAGCGCTTGTAAATTTGAAATGGAATGGCCGCGTGATTGAAGATGCGCTTCAGCGTGCAACCACAAAAGTGGTTGAAGCAGAACAGCAGCCGGTTGCGTCCATAGCATTGGTGGCAATGGATTATGTGCAGATGCTTCCCGATGGCGATGAAAAAGAGCAATTGCGTGAACGGCTTTGCGCTTTGCCGGGTATAGTTTATGAACAAGGATTTTGTCGTGCTCCGGAGTTTTTAGGTCCTGATACAGCCTATTGTTTTGGAAACTCTGTTATTTTTATCGCCCCCGAAGCTGCTTCCTATTTTTGGCATACCGGAGCAACTACTCAGTCAATAACCCTGACGATTGATGAACCCATGGAAGTTTGGGCAAGAGTAACCGATAATACCGGTTTTGTTATTTCTGATACGGTTGCAGTAGGTGTATTGCCAGTTCCTGATGTAATTGTTTCGCCTTTACAATCTATTATTGATCCTGGAACTTCGGTTCAACTCAATGCTACTGGCGCTTTGACGTATAACTGGTCGAATGGGAGTACCGGCTCTCAGATAATCGTTAGTCCTGTACTAACAACGATCTATTGGGTGGATGGCACCAATGCGGAAGGCTGTATCTCAAGGGCAGAGGCCGAAGTTGAAGTAGTTTACACGACAGAAGTAGATTTTCTGCACAACATAGTGTGTTTTGGCGACACAACCCACCTTATGGCACAGGTTACAACCAACGATTCAGTTTTGACAACAGACTGGGATCTCACCGGAGATGGCATGTTTACCGATGAAACGGGTGATAGTATTCACATTGTATTCGATCAGCCCGGCGAATGGCTCATCGGATTACGGATTAAAACCAGAAGTGGCGCCTTGCACACCGTTTATCATTCTGTGATCATTGCCGACTATCCTATCGCTGGTTTCGGGGTGAATGGCTTTTGTTTGGAACAGCCTGCAATTTTCACAGATGAATCAACTGTTTCTTTCGGTACTATTGATAGTTGGGAATGGGCTGTTGGTGATGGCAACCTTTTTGGGGAACAATCATTTGAATATATGTATGACATCAGTGGTCTTTATGAGGTTAATCTGGTGGTCATTTCAAATTACGGATGTTCTGATACTACTGCTGCTGAAATTCAAATCAGCCCCTTGCCTCTGATTGATCTTCGTCTTGAAGATGGAACCATTGTACAGGAAGGTGTAGAAGTTAATTTGGCCAATGGAAGTAGCCTGACTTTTAAAGTTGAAAGCGTTTACGATAGTATTTTATGGATTGGATCAATAAATACAGGCACTTTAAGGGTAATCAACAGCGGCAATTTTTATGTTGATGTCTTTAAAAACGGCTGCTCAAACAGAAGAAATTTTGCAGTTAAAGATAGTGGAGGAGGTCCCACTACCGCTATTGTAGGTGTTATGAATCTTATTACCCCGAACGGAGATGGGTTTAATGATTTATGGCTGATTGAAGATATTGATAAAATATCACCTGCCCGTGTTGCAGTTTACACCCGCAGCGGGGGATTGGTGTTTCAGTCGAACGACTATAAAAACGACTGGGATGGGTATTATAATGGTAATCCGTTGCCTGAAGGCACTTATTATTATGTCATTGAATCGGTGGGTATTATCGCAATTAAGGGGCCATTAAGTATCATACGATGAAGCATCTGACTCGTATTTTAGTTTTGTTACTGTTGTTCGTGTTTGCTGGGATGGATACATGGGCACAACAATTTCCGATTTCATCCCATTATACGGTTAATCCCTATGCATTAAATCCAGCCTTTGCGGGTGCTAATAACCGTTCCGAGTTTTATATGAATTATCGTAAAGACTGGTCATCAATTGCCGGAAGTCCTCAGACTTATCGCATCAATGGAAACAGAAAGGTGTACAACAATATGTATGTTGGAGGAGAAATAATGGCTGATTTTGCTGATATTTTTTACCGGTTGAAAATGGGACTCAGTTATACATATCGTGTTCAACTGGCTACTGATCAATATCTTAGTTTTGGTCTTGCCGGTCATTTTTATCAAAGCGTGATCCGTCTCGATCAGGTAAACGCTGATTTTGATGATCCGATTTTCCGAAATCTGGACCGGCTTTTCAAATCGAGTTATAATGCTGGCTTTGGACTGGTTTATAACCGCGATAACTTATATCTGGGCTTCGGAATGCCTGTGATGATGCGCACACAGGACGCTTACCTGAATTTGAGTGAAGGTACTTTTGCTTTTGAGAGAGCTTATGATTTTTATGCCGGTAATCGTTATCAGCTTGATAGTCGCTGGGAAGTTCAGCCTGCTTTTGTTTTGCGAAAGACGTTGAACCAGCCTGTAATTATGGATTTCTCGGCAATGTTTATTTATGATAAACAATATTGGCTCGGGGGGCTTTACAGAAACACCTCTCTTTTTGGACTGACGGTCGGAGGCCAGCTCACCAATAGAATGATGCTAAATTATACCTATGAAATTGGTGTTGGAGGTATTCATAGCCAATCAGGCGGAACGCATGAAATAACTTTAGGTTTTCGACGTGAAAAAGAAGACGCACGATCAATCCGTAGCAGAACTAAAACCAAAAATTCGGCCAATATTTCAAAACAAAAGCAACAAAAAGAAACCAAGTTAAAAAAGGATAAAATTACTCGTGAAAGAGAAAAAACCCAGCGTTATAAGAAAAAGAAAACGTATCTTAGACGAACTCGAACTTCCACTAAACTGCCAAAATACGCTCCTTACGAGAATTTTAAATAAAATACTAATGAAAAATCATCAACTTCGGGTTGTAACAAAAGGATTGGTCTTCCTTTGTTGTTCCCTTTTATTTATTTCAAAGTTGATGGCTCAAACAGGATTCAAGCAACCAGGAATCCAGTTTGTTATGATAAGCTTTGATCAGCCACCAACAAATGTTACCGTGCAAAAGGCACCGTTGCGCTATAACAAGGATTTCGCATTATCTTTTCATGCGGACGATGGCATTGCTGATTTGTTCACGGTAGGCTTTCCTTTTTTTACAGGAATCAACACCTCCGGCTCTAATTATCCCGGACTTTTCTATACCGATGGTTGTGGAAACGATATTTCTTTTAAGTTGAGCTCTTCCGTTTTTTCGTACAGCGGATATAATAATGAAGACATGCATCAACCTGACAATGGCTATGGAACAGTAACCTGGCCGCAGCTGTCACTAATGTACCAAAATGGCTGCGCAATTTTCAATCATGGGTTTACTTCCGATGCGTTCACCAATCCATCCTATATGGCATACTCTATCCGCAGAAATGAAAGCTTTATCCGGCGCGAACTGCTCACTACCACTCCTGGCGGTGTGCGAACAAGAGTTTTTGTAAATCCAAATGGTGCTACTGATTATACGCAGGCAGCTTTCAGCGAAGGCTATCTTGTTACTTTCCGAATGGGTTCACAAGCAGTAATTCCTGATAACGGACTTGATGTTAATAGTTTTACCAACTGGAATCAACCGCTTGAAATGAACAGAAAACTGGCTGAAAGTGTAAACGTTCAACAATTGGCGGATCAATTAGCGGCAAACAGCACCAATGGCGCCAATTTTTGGATGCCAGTATTTACGCATCGAATTATTGAAGATTATCCGCAAAATTCATTTTTCAGTGATTTTAATTACATCGCCAATACGTATGGAAAAAGTGGAGCTGATAATATCTGGATGACCAATGAGCAGGAGATTATTGATTATTTGCAGATTGGTGATGCAACTACTGTCAATTATGGCATCAGCGGAAACACTTTAATTATTACTTTTTCAGGAAATATTCCGGACGACCTTCGTTATTATCCGCTCACACTCACGGTTCAGGCAGACGCCACCATTACAAGTATCAATATTGCAGGCGGCACCAACAATAGTTATGCAGGCGTTGGTCAAACGCAAGCGCTGATTAATTTAGAATGGAATGGATTTACGCTTTCGGATAAAACCGATTTGGCTGAAAGTGTTGTGGCTATTGCCGAGCAAGATCCAACCCAGTACAATGCTTTGATCGCTATGGATTATGTGTTGATGATGCCCAATGGACCGTTGCGTGAAGCTTTGAAAAACAGATTGTGTGCCATCGAGGGTGTTACTTTTGAAACAGGATTCTGTGTTACTTGCGAATTCAATCTTGGGCCGGATGAAACGATATGTGCAGGGGAATGCCTCACCCTTTTTGCGCCTGAGGCCAGCGGATCGACCTATATATGGAATACTGGTGAGACAACATCTTCAATCAATGTTTGCCCCACCGAAACAAGTACTTTTTATGTCCAGATGACAACTGCAGATGCCTGTATCGCTTCAGATACAATCGTGATAACGGTGCTACCTGCACCGGTTTTTGATTTGGGGCCTGATAAAAGCGAATGCCGGGGCGAAACAATTCTTATTGAAGGACCTGTGAACAGCACCTATACCTATCAATGGTTTGCCAATGGGAGTTTGCTGCCAGAAACTTCGGCAACACTTGAATTTATTCTGTTAGAAAATACTTTTATTCGGCTCGATATCACTGTTGACAATGGCTGCATTGCTTCTGATATTCTGAATGTAACACTTCTGCCAGCGCCGGATTTTGATTTAGGCCCTGACAGAAATGGGTGTCAGGGTGAGACCTTGCATATTGAAGGCCCTGAAAATCCGGCATACAGTTACCAATGGTTTGCAGATGGTAGTTTATTGCCTGATACCAATTCTTATTTGGAAATCACATTGGTTGATACAGTCACCATACGCCTTGAGGTGACCGGAGAAAATGGTTGCAGCAATTCCGACTCACTTGTAGTTCATGTTTGGGATGTGCCGACCGTTAACATCAATCCAACTTCCGCTAATCTCTGTGTTGGTGAAACACTTGACCTTACCGCTTCTGCTCAGTTTGCTCAAGAGCTTTTGTGGTGGAACGGGGATTCGGGGACCACTAATATATTTTTTGCAGAAGAGCCCGGAACGTTTCACCTTTGGGTGAATGCCACCAACGGCTATGGCTGCACGGTTGCTGATACTGCATTTGTTACTGTTAACCCACTTCCGCAGTTTCAATTGGAGATTTTTGAGGGTAGTGCAACAATATGTGCCGGAGAAACGGTTACACTTCAGGTTACTATTTTAGGTCAGACCGTTGTTGATCAAATTGTCTGGAATGTCACAGATACCATTTCATTGAACGGGCAAACAACGCTTTATCAGGATTTCTTGCTGACGCAAACAACCAGCATAACAGCAACAGCAATAACAAATCAAGGGTGTTCTGATAGTAAAATGTTGTTGTTTTCAGTAACTCCATTGCCTGATATAACAGTTACGTCAGATAAGGAAGGTTGCCTGGGAACAGTTCATACCCTCGAAGCTGTAGGCGGTGTACAATGCGCGTGGTATGATGCCGGCGGATTGATTGTCAATGGATACACGATTACCGTGGAACCTCAGGAGACAAAAAAATACTATGCTGTTGTTACGGGAGATTCACCAACATTTTGCAACGCCACAGATTCGGTTTTAGTGACAGTTTATCCATTGCCAATTATTGATATTGTTGCTTCTTCGACAACAGTTTGTCAAGGAAGTCCGGTAACGCTTGTTGCATCAGGTGCTTCAACCTACGAGTGGTCAACCAATCAAATTGGAAGTCAGATTACTGTAAACCCACAACAGGATGAAACCTATCTGGTTCAGGGTTTTACTGACTTTGGATGTAGTGCTGATGACTCCATTTCAATCTCTATTTATCCGGTGACTCCAGTGTCTTTTTCGGGTTTGTCACCTGTTTATTGCGAAAATGATCCTTCTGTTATACTGACTGGTAACCCTCTAGGAGGAATCTTTTTAGGTTCTGGTATGGTGACGAATCTTTTTAATCCTATCCTTGCAGGACCTGGAATTCATGAGATTATTTATAAAATCACCAACGAGTTTGAATGCTATAGTGCGGATACGGTTTCCACTTTTGTAATTGCGTTTAACAAAACCATCAATCTTGGGCCAGACACGCTTTTTTGTCCCAATCAATCAATACTACTTGATGCCGGTGAGGGTTTTGCTGATTACCTTTGGTCAAACGGTCAAACAACACAGCAGATTGTTGTTTCCGGGTTGGATTATCCTGCGGGAACTTCCAGGAATATTGCTGTTGCCGGAATTTTCAATGGATGCACTGCCACCGGAAATGTTCATGTTACTATTCGGGATGATTGTTTTATCGGGCTTGAGGAAAGGGCTGATCAACCACCTATCAGGATAGCACCTAACCCAAATACAGGAAGTTTTGATATACTATGGCTTTTACCAACCAATCAGGTTTCATTGAATTTATACGATTCAAAAGGGGCGGTTGTTTTAAATAAAAAAATTGCTGAAATTTCAATTTCTGATTTCACAAATGTTACTTTGCCACAAAATTCTAAAGGGGTTTATTTGTTATCCGTAATGACCAATTTTTGGTCCTATACAACTAAAGTTATTGTTGAATAATTCCATATTGG
Organism: Bacteroidetes bacterium HGW-Bacteroidetes-1; assembly: GCA_002842755.1. Lineage (GTDB taxonomy): Bacteria > Bacteroidota > Bacteroidia > Bacteroidales > F082 > JALNZU01. The sequence goes on from PHDU01000006.1 coordinate 10,802, forward strand.
CAAGATGTTTTCTTTAATATGCCAGTGTATGGATTAAAACGCAATGCCAATAAATGAAAGAATCAAATTTATCCTTATTGAATTAGCTCATTTATTTTGGATTTGATCAAACAGAATACTTATTTTTGTTGATGGAATGCTAAAAAATAGTAAATAAATTTTGAGTTTTAGCGTAGAGCACTTACTTTTACCAGTCAATTTTAAACCAAAGGCCAACGCATGAAGCAATTGTACAATTCAATAGTAGGACTGACGCTGTTTTTTCTTTTGGCTTTTAGTGTGAAGGGAAATCTTTTGCATGCTGAAAACCTTTCCAAAGACAACCTAGAGAAAGTGAAACTGTCAGTCAGCACTCAGGATGGTTTTCTTGGTCCTGATAAAACTATTTGTTTAAACGAAGAAGTAATTCTTGAGGCACCGCTTGCTTTCAGCTATGTATGGAGTACGGGTCAAACCACACGTTTTATAACCGTCAAACCACTTGTTGAAACAGATTTCTGGGTGAACATCATCGACCTTCAGAATCAGGTCCAGAAAGATACAATTCGCATTTTAGTGAATCAACTTCCGGATGTAATTATTTCTCCCACGAGCACACAGCTCCTTCCCGGTGAGGCGGTCTTGCTCACTGCCTCGGGTGCTAATAGCTATCTATGGTCAAACGGTGATGAGGGGAAACGTATTTTTGTTAGCCCTTCTTTACCTGAAAACATATTCTGGGTGGAAGGAACAAGCCTGGAAGGATGTAAAAGCCGTGCTATTGCAAATGTTGATGTTATTTACACGACCAATCCGTCTTTCGAAAGTGATCCCGTTTGCCTTGGTGACACCACTTTTTTTACGGCTAAAATTCTAACCAATGATACCATACTTTCTATTGAATGGGATTTGGACGAAGATCTGATGTTTGATGATGGAACAGGACCTAATCAGAAAAAGTATTTTACTGGACCAGGTGAATGGCTGGTGGGTATAAAAGTAACAACCAAGTATAGCCCTATTGCTCACATAAAGTATTTACCAGTGCAGGTTGGCGATGAGCCAAATGTAAATTTTGATTATTCAATTTCATGTGCTTTGAATCCCGTTCAGTTCAGCGACAGGACTTCGGTGGGTGTAGGTGCAATTGAAAGCTGGAAATGGACTTTCGATGACGGACAGTCGTCAACATTGCAAAACCCAACTAAAACCTATCAGCAAAGTGGTATTTACAGCATAGCACTCGAAGTTACTTCATCTGTTGGATGTGTTGGTTCTTTCACACGTAACTACAATGCGGCTGCTCCTCCCATAGCAAATATTGCATTTTTTGACAATTCTCCTCTGCCCGAAAACATGATGTTGATGCTTTACCGCAACGACACATTAAAATTAAAGACAGTTGGAATCTATGATAGTGTTTTCTGGACCGGGCAAGTTAGGAGTAGTACCTTTAATGTTGTTCGGGCAGGTAATTACAATGTTACGGTTTACCGCAACGGATGTAGCAGCAGCAAGTCGTTTACTGTACAGCAAAACGAACAGCCCTATGACCCCAGCCTGAGAATCCAGAATTTTTTAACGCCAAATGGAGATGGATTCAACGATTTGTGGGAGATTGGCATTTTAAATAATATTCGTCCTGCCAAGGTTAGTATTTATACACGTTCCGGACTTCCTGTTTTAGAGACTACCAACTATCAGAATGATTGGGGAGGATCTTACAACAATAATCCTCTTCCTGAAGGGTCCTATTTTTACGTGATTGAAGGCGCCAATGGTGAAGTTTTTAAAGGCACAATAACCCTACTGCGATGATCAGAAAAGTAAAATATATGATATTGGGGCTTGTATGCTTTCTTTTTGGGAAAGCAGCGGTTGGTCAGCAGTTTCCGCTCACCAACCACTACCTTTTCAACCCTTACTCTCTCAGTCCTACTTTTGCCGGAAGCAAAGGCGCCGGCGAATTCTTCTTCAACTATAGAAAAGATTGGCTGAATTTTGCAAACAGCCCGGAAACCTATCGTTTTAATACCAATTTTCATATTGGCAACAATATGTATCTGGGTGCAGAGGCCTTTATGGACCAGGTGGATATTTTTCAGCGATTCAAAGGCTCATTGAGCTATACCTACCGTTTGCAGATGGCCGAAAATCAGTTTCTGCACTTTGGCATCTGGGGCAGCGTTTATCAGAATATAATCAATATTGACGATATCAGTGGCAACCTCAACGACCCGTTGATTCGAAATCTTGATCAGCTTTCGAAGATGACCTACAATGGTGGATTTAGTCTGATCTATTTTAACAAAGCTTTTAATGTGGGATTTGGTATGCCCACAATAATGCGCACAAGAGACGCTTATCTGTTACAAAGTCAGGGTAATTTTGCCTTTGAACAGGAGTATCAGTTTCATATCTCCAATACTTTTAACCTTGGAGGCGATATTGGTTTAATGCCCTTTGTTGTGGTCCGGCGCACTTCAAACCAGCCTACCATCATTGATGCCTCAGCTACGTTTATATTTAGTAATCGATTCTGGATGAGCGCACTCTATCGCAACAGTCAGGTGCTTGCATTAGGAATAGGAGGGGAACTTTTCAATACCATGAATCTCAATTATACCTATGAGCTTGGTATAGGAGGAATTCATTACCGCTCTGGCGGAACGCACGAAATTACGCTGGGCTTCAGATTTGGGCATTATGATGGCGATGTACGTGAGATGAATCAGCCAAAACAGAAAAATAAAAGATATATGCTGCACGATTATCAGCAATTGTACGAACAAAAATACAGAAAGGACTAAAGCATGAAACACATATACAAAACATCAATAATATTGGCCATTGGCCTGTTGCTTCTGTCCTTTGGAGCCAATAAAGTGATTGGGCAGACAGTCACACTTACTCCAAACCCAAATCAATCCGAATATTGCGAGGGTTCTTCAATAGAATTTGAAGCTGCTGTTACTCCACCTGGCACCTATACGTACACTTGGACAATAGGCTCTGGTGCTCCAACAATAGGAACAGAGACATATAGTTATACTGTGCCTGTTGCTTCAATAGTATCTGAAACAATAATTGTAGAAATTAATAGCGGTACTGTTACAGACACAGATACTTTTACTGTAAATATTGACCCTCTTCCAACAGCATCAGCCGGTGGATCGGCTACAATTTGTCAAAACTCAAGCTATACATTAACCTCAGGGCAAGCTACTGCCTCAAATGGTACAATATTCTGGACAGAAAATGGAGCAGGATCAATTACTTCAGGTGCGACAACTTTAACCCCAACTTATACTGCAGCCGCTGGTGATGCTGGTAATACAGTTATTTTGACAATGACAGTTACAAGCAATAATACTTGTGGAGCAGCTACGGAAACAGTTGTTTTTAATGTGAATGTAGATGAAACCCAAATTATAACACTTAATACAGGAAACAATATACAATCCGTTTGTAATAATACTACAATAGACAACATAACGTATTCTCTAAGTGGTGGTGCTTCAAATGTAACACTTTCAGGCTCTTTACCGCCAGGTGTAAATGGTGTTCTTGCAGGTACAACATACACTATTAGTGGTACCCCTGTCACGGCTGGAATTTATACCTACACTTTAACAACAACAGGAAACAGCTGCACCGGTGCTTCAGCCACAGGAACAATTACAGTTAAAGCTTTACCTGCAGTCAGTCTTTCACCTTCAATAGAAACTATTTGTGAGGAAACACCTGTCTCCATAACAATGACTATTGAGTCAGGTGCAAACTGGGCTTGGTTTGACAGTTATCCCGGACCGGAGAAAACCAGAATTTTTCCTTCTCTGCCAATTGGAAGCAATGATATTTACGTTACCGCATATAAAAATGGATGTCAAAATATTGCACATTCCTATATTACTGTGGTTGGAAATGTGACAGCAACTGTTTCTATTTCATCCAGTGATCCTGATAATATTGTTTGCGATGGAACCGAGGTTACATATACTGCCTCGCCTGTAAATGGCGGAGCATCTCCTGTTTATGAATGGTTTGTTAACGATGTTAGTCAAACAGGCGAAACTTCTGCACTTTTTGCATTTACACCTTCAAATGGAGATGATATAAGAGTTGAGATGGAATCAAGTTTGTGTAACAACGGCATAGCAATTTCCAATACAATATCGATGACGGTTAATGCAATTGTTGCACCTTCAGTAAGTATTAGCCCATCAGCAACCAATGTTTGTGCAGGAACGGAAGTTACCTATACAGCCATCCCGCAAAATGGAGGCACAAGTCCTTCCTATCAGTGGAAGGTTAATGGAGGAAATGTTGGACTGAATAATAATACATATTCATATTTTCCTGTAAACGGAGACCAAATTACCGTTGTAATGACTTCAAACCGTGACTGTATTACAACTCCAACAGCAACATCTGTTGCAATTACCATGATTGTAAATCCAATACTTACTGCCAGCGTAACGATAACTGTCAGCGATCCTGATCTTGAAGTTTGCGAAAACACACAAGTAACATTCACAGCAAACCCGGTAAACGGAGGAAATGCGCCATCTTATCAATGGAAAGTTAATAGTATTAATGTTGGAAGCAATAGCAGCGCTTATTCATACATTCCATCAGATAATGATTTAATAACGGTGGTCATGACATCCAATGCAATTTGTGTTACAGGAAGTCCGGCCACTTCACCTGCTGTTCAAATGACTGTTAACGATCAATTGATTGTGGGTGTTGGATTACAGGTTTCCGAAAATAATATTTGTGAAGGCGATAACGTCACCTTTACAGCTACTCCATACAATGGAGGCGCTTCTCCCATTTATCAATGGAAAGTGAACGGAGTGAATAGTGGTGCTCCTACCACCAGTAATACCTTTGTTTTTACACCTTCTAATGGTCAGCAGATTTCAGTAATGATGACTTCAAACGAAACTTGTATCCTGAATACTACTGCAACTTCTGATCCCATAACAATGGTGGTTAATCCAAATGAAGTGCCGACGGCAGTAATTTTTGCAACCAACACTGAAATATGCGAAGGAGAAGCTGTAGCATTTTCAGCTTTGATAACCAATGGAGGATCAACCCCTTTCTATCAATGGAAGGTGAATGGAATCAATGCAGGTACAAATAATCCTATTTTTACTTATACACCTGAAGATGGCGACATCGTTACAGTTCTTATGACATCAAGTCTTAATTGTGTAACAATTGAAACAGTTGAAGCGCAGCCCATTGAGATGACGGTAAATCCTTTACTTCCTGTTAGTGTTATTGTGAATGCATCTGAAAATAATGTATGTGCCGGAGAAGCAGTTACTTTTAGTGCGATACCCACAAATGGGGGAGTAACCCCTGTTTATCAATGGAAAATCAATGGAAGTAATGTGGGAATAAACACAAATACTTACACTTATGCCCCCGCCAATACAGACCAGGTGCATGTTGTAATGACTTCCAGCGAACAGTGCATTACCGGTAATCCGGCTACGGCCACTGCTGTTGTTATGAATGTGCTTCCTGCCCCTTCTGTAAATCTTACTTTTATTCAGGGTAGCACATCTGCTTGTGTAGGCGACTTAATCAAAATGACAACGGTTTACAATGCGGCTTATACTTATACCTGGTTCAACGGAATTACACAAGTGAAAACAGGGCAGGGATCGGGAGCAAATTTATATGAATTCAATCTGAATGAAACAAGTACCATTAGAATCGAAGTCACACTTGGCGGCTGTATATTAGAAGATATTAAGACTATTGTTGCCAATCCTTTGCCTAATATTAATATTACTCCTGATAACGCATCCATCTGTGAAGGACAGTCACTGACACTTACCCTGACTGGTATTTCAGGTACTACTTGGCATTGGATCAACCCTGATTATGTGTTGAATTATACACCAATAACAATATTTCCAGAATCAGGCGATCATATCTTTTCTGCAACAGCCACTAATTTCTTTGGGTGTATCAATACTGCATCCATTAGTGTTACAGTTTTACCCCTGCCTCAAGTAGCCATCACAGCACAAGGTGGGTTAAATGCTTGTACTAATGCCCCAAAAACGTATGAAGCAACCCAAAATCCAAATTATTCTTACAAATGGTTTGTCAACGACCTTGAAATACCTGATACGGACAATTATATCTTCACTGATACACTTATAGGCACGACCCCAACAGAGATTAAAGTAGTAGCAACAGATGATTTGACAGGATGTGACAATGCAGATTCGCTGATGGTAAACCCGGTTCAGCCGCCTGTTTTGAATATGGTTGCAACCAGATTACAGCTTTGTCGCGGCGATCAAACCTATATCACGCTTTCCTCTCCCAGCACACCTCCGGTTTATTTTGCATGGGGTGATGGGTTACAAGGCAATGTACTTACACGTGGCTTTATTCCAACCCAGGATACAAGTATATGGGCTGAAGCTATCAATTCAACTGGCTGCATTACTCGAAAAACGGTTAATATCCTTGTAAGGGATACCCTCGCATTTACGATTGCATCATCCATAGGAAATGATCCCGTTTGCGCTGGAACTGATGTAACTTTTACAGGCCCAACAGGTTTGAATTATACCTATCAATGGTTTCTTAACGGCGTTGCACAAGGGGGTGCTACCAGCCGTACTTTTATTAAAAGTTTCACCCAAAACACCCTGGTTAGACTGGTTGTTACAGATACCGTTGTAGGATGCTCCGGTTCGGCTATTAAAAACATTATCGTAAAAAATGCTCCTATTGTCGATCTTGGCCCTGATCAGGAAGTTTGTCAAAATTATATGGTTACGCTCGAAGGCCCTGTTGGCACCGGATATACTTTCAAATGGTTCAGAAATACAGAAACAACACCTATAAGCTTACAAAGGGTGCTCAATTTCCTCGTCCCTGCAGGTGTTACAACTTTGAGCCTAGAAGCTTCATCCGTTGAAGGTTGTACAACTTCTGATGCGATTCAGATTACATCAAAGGCGGTACCTGGAATAACCCTTGCAACCAATAATTCAGAAATTTGTTTGGAAGATAATGTGACCTTAACCGCAACCACAACTTCGGCTAATTCAGTTTTATGGTTTGATGGTTTAACCACATTTGGTCCGCATTTACGAAATATAGTTCCAAATATCGGTGATTCAACTTTTATATACTGGGCTCAGGCTGTCAATAGTATTGGATGTACATCGCGAGACAGTATTACTGTATTGGTGAATAATCCGCCCATTGTTACCATTCAGGCTGTAGGCGGCTCCAATTCAGTCTGTGTCAATAGTTCAATTACCATACAGGGGCCACAACAAACAGGATACAGTTATCAATGGTACATAGACGGATTACCCTTTGGAACAAACAGTTATCAAATTTCATTTGTTGTTACCGAAAATGTTGATATTACGTTAAAAGTAACCGATGGTAATACTTGTTCTGCAACTTCTGCACCTTTAACTATTCAGGCAATAGATCTGCCGGGAATAGAAATCCTGCAGAGTGAAACAGATATTTGTCTTGGCGAATCGGTTCAGCTTACAATAAACCAGCAAAATATCAGCTACTATATTTGGGCTGATGGTTTGGGAGGCAATCAGCCAGTTCGCAGCTTCACGCCTGCAAATGTTGGCGTATTTAAGTTTTGGGCCAGCGGAGTTCACGCTGTTACCGGTTGTATTTCAACAGATACAGTTTCTGTGAATGTTCATCCCATTCCGGTTGCTTTGATCAACCCCCCGGCACAAACCACCGTTTGTAGGGGGCAAAATGTTGTTCTGACCACAGCGGTGCTTCCAAACCATCAATATAAATGGAGTATTAATGGCGATTCTGTTGCAGCAGGCGCTTCATATACATTTGCTGCTTTGCAGACAAGAACGGTTGTTCTCACCGTTAAGAATCAGTTTGGTTGCGTGAAAACAGACGAAATTGTTATTACAGTAGAAGACGCTCCCGAAGTTAATTTGGGTGGCAACCGACAGATTTGTACGAATTATTTGCTTGAACTGGCTGGTCCCAACGTAACCGGATATACCTATAAATGGTTTGTAAACAATGTGCAAATAGCTAATACTACTTATCAATATGCATTTATTGTTACACAGCCTGTTACAGTCAGGCTTGAAGCCACGGTGGGTAATTGCACGAGTAGTGATCAGATTACGGTTACTCCGCTTGAAGTTCCAGGAATTAATGTGACTGCAAACAATTCTGAGATTTGTCTGGGAGAAACAGTAATTCTTCAGGTGAGTACAACTTTTGCTAATTCGTTCATTTGGTGGGATGGTCTCGGCGGCAATCTAACCACGCGTTCGGTTGTTCCTTTGCAGGCTGACACCACGGTGGCATACTGGGCAGAGGCTATTAATGGAATCGGGTGTCGCTCACGTGATACAGTTTTGGTTCATGTTAATCCTCTTCCTGAAGTGCCTTTGACTGTTGTAGGTGGTTCAAATGTAATTTGCTTTAATGGCACGGCAACAGTTGAGGGGCCACAACTGGAGGGATATAATTACGAATGGTTCATTAACGATTCCATCGTTGGAACAGATTTCTATCAACATAGTTTTGTTGTAACCTCTGATGTGGTAGTTAAACTCCGTGTGACGGATGCCAATGGTTGTTTGAATACCAATCAGATTGCAGTTCTTGTGCTGAACCTTCCGGGAATAATACTCAGTCCTGATACATTGGAAATTTGTCTTGATGAATCTTTCACATTAACAATCAACAATCAGTTTGTTAATTCATACAGTTGGTTCGATGGATTGGCAGGTAATCTACTTTCGCGCACATTTACCGCAAACACCCCTGGATCATTTATTTACTGGGCTGAAGGAGTCAACAACTTTGGATGTGTTAGTCGTGATACAGCATTCATTACCGTACATCCTTTACCGAATCTTGTAATTCAATTGCCAGCCGGTGGAAACACTATTTGTCAGAATGAACCAATGGTTTTACAGGCATCACCAACATCAGGGTTCAATTATGAGTGGTATGTTGATGGGGTACTGGCTGATACAAATGCATTATTCATTTTTATTGCAGAATCGGATGTTGAAGTAACCCTTATAGGTACTGATATCAATGGATGTCAGGCTTCGGATGTTGTTGCAATAAATGTACTGGATGCCCCTGAAGTAGATTTAGGCGGAAACCAAGAGATATGTATTGGTTATATGCAAACCTTCTTTGGTCCAACTGACGGGGTCTTTAACTATGCATGGTATGTAAACAATGTATTTGTAAGCACTGATTCGGCATATAGCATTATTGTAAATGAAAACATTATGCTTAAACTTGAAGTTGTTTCTGAAACCGGATGTTATGCATTCGATGAAATTACAATTACTTCTCTTGCTTCACCTGCTATTAATTTAACCCCGGATTCTATCGCTTTTTGTCTCGGCGAAACGGCAACAATTAGCCTTGCAACCGATGGCACCTCATACATTTGGTGGGATGGTTTGGGAACCAATGTCAGTACAAGAAGTTTCACGCCTTTAATAGGAGATTCAACCTATATCTACTGGGCTCAAGCTGTAAACTCCATTGGTTGCACAGCACGCGACACAACTTTTGTAACTGTTTTTAACCACCCGATCATTGATATTAACATTCAAGGCCTTGCCAACACTTTCTGTTTTGGAACAGAAGCAACAGTTGTTGGTCCTGTTGTCGAAGGATATGATTACCAATGGTTTGTTAACAACCTTCCAACCGGAGATAATATTGACAGGCTGGTATTTACCGTCACTGGAAATTCTATGGTGAAGTTAGAAGTAACGGATACCAACGGATGTTTTGGTACGGATTCTGTAGCTGTATTTATGCATACTGCTCCAGGAGTGCTGCTCTCGCCTGATAGTCTGGATATTTGTATTGGTGAATCATTTACACTGACAATTAATCCACAAAATGTACTTTCTTATGCCTGGTGGGACGGCCTTGCTGGAAATCAAACCAGTCGTACAATAACGCCTGTTATTGCTGATACTACTTTCATTTATTGGGCTGAGGGCATAAATTCAATTGGGTGTATTTCGCGAGATACAGCCTATATCAGTGTGCATAGCCTGCCAGAGATTTCTATTCTTACACCGATTGGAACTGCTATCTGCCAGGGTGATACCATGGTACTTCAAACACCTCTTGTGGAAAGTTATACCTATGAATGGATTGTAAACGACTTTATTGTTTCAACTGAATCAGAGCTTGCCTTTGTAGCTGAATCCAATGTAACTGTACTCTTGTCTATTACCAACGAGTTTGGCTGTGTAAGTACGGAAACTATTGATATTGAAGTATGGGTAAGACCATCCATAGATCTTGGAGAAGATGTTTTTGCCTGTCTTGACGAAGCACTTGTTTTTGAAGGGCCTCTAGGTGAAGGATTTACCTATGCATGGTATTTAAATGGTGCGGCTACTGGCATAGTATCAAGTCAGTTTACATACTTGGTTGCAGATACTGTTTCTATCCGCCTGGATATGAATACGCAAAATGGATGTTTTGCCAGCGATACTATTCTCGTTACTTCATTACTGACACCAAAAGTTGTCATCACTCCTTCTGCAGAAGAGCTATGTATGGGTGAGAGCTTGACATTGACGGCCTCCACTACAGATGCAGTTAGCTTTGAGTGGTGGGATGGTTTTACAAGCCTCACACGCATTGTGACCCCAGACAATATTGGGATCAATTCATATTGGGCTGAGGTAGTAAGTGTCGATAACTGCTCTTTCAGGGATAGTGTTTCTGTTGTGGTTCATCCAACACCTCAAATATTACTTTTAATTCAGGAAGGGGCTTCAACAATATGTGAAGGTGAATCAGTAACATTCTCCTTGCAGGAAACATCTGGTCTGGCAATTGATCATGTTGTTTGGAACCAGTCAATAACCGTTCCAATGGGCACAGATATCATTAAGTATTATACTTATACTTTCGAAGAAAGCATGTGGTTTTATGGTGAAATGGTAACGCTGAATGGTTGCTCTCTAATGGACAGCATCTTTATTGAAGTTCAGCCTTTGCCCGAAATGACCATCAGTAATGATACAATTGTTTGCGCCGGACAACCGGTTGTGCTTCAGGCTACAGGCGGTAGTTCCTGCATCTGGATGGATGAAACAGGTATCATTGGTGCCGGCTATACGCTTCAGCTGGTTGCTACCACATCAAAAACTTACTATGCTACAGTTTATGACAACAGCAATCTGAGTTGCTCAAGCATTGATAGTGTATTAGTGTCGGTTGAGCCTTTGCCGGTTTTGATACTTGAAGCTTCACAGCAAAATGTATGTGGTGGGACACCAATTGTACTGACAGCTCAGGGTGCTTCTGCTTATGTTTGGTCAACCGGACAAACTGGACCTACCATTACTGTTTTACCTATGCAGACTACGATTTATACTGTTACAGGACTGAATGAACAGGGATGTATAGCCGAAAAGTCCATTGTAGTAAATATAATACCTTCACCAGAGGTAACCCTTACCGGATTGAATCCTTTATATTGTATGAATGACGATCCATCGGTCCTAACCGGAACACCGGTTGGGGGCATTTTCACCGGGGCTGGTGTGGTTGGTGGAGTATTCCATCCGGATCTGGCCGGAGCTGGTGCACATCAGGTGATTTATTCCTACATCAATCAATTTGGGTGCGTTGGATCCGATACACTTCAAACAACCATTGTTGTCATTTCAGATGTCATTAATTTGGGTGATGATGCAGCTATTTGTCCGCACGAGGAAATTATTTTTGATGCTGGTCCGGGATACCAAAAATATTACTGGTCAACAGGAGATACTACCCGAACGACTATTATTAGTGGAAACAGTTATTTTCCAGGAACAACCCGAACCATAACTGTCATTGGAACAATTCAGGAATGTTCTGTAATGGGTACTGTAAATCTTACTATTCGTAATGATTGCTATATCAGTATTGATGAACTTGAGAAAAACCAGAGCATGACACTTATTCCAAACCCAAGCAGGGGTGAGTTTGTGATTCAGCATCTGGGAGGAGAAGGCCGGTTAATTGTTAATATTTTTGATAGCAGAGGTGTTTCAGTTCATTCAGGAACATTTGAAAATTGCAATGAAAATGGAAATTCCCAATGTCGTTTTAACCTGTCTTATTTGCCAAAAGGCATTTATATGGTTACCGTTATCAATGAAGGACGTCAGTTCGTTAGAAAAATGGTTATCATGTAAGCCCATTTAAGTTCTGGTTCTTGTCATTACCTGCTTTTCGCTACCTTTGCCGAAAAATCAGGTAATGACGAGAATTTTAGGAATTGGAAATGCGTTGGTAGATATTCTTACCATCGTAGAACAGGAAGAATTATTGGTAGAATTGAATCTCCCAAAAGGAAGTATGCAGCTTGTTGATGCTGATACAGCTATAAAAGTAGCCCTTTTTACACAGCATTTGAAGAAATCAAAAGCAAGTGGAGGTTCAGCTGCAAACACCATTCATGGATTGGCCCGCTTAGGTGTCAATACTTCATTTATAGGTCATGTTGGTGAGGATGAAACAGGTGATTTTTTTTACAACGACATGCTTTTAGCAAATATTCAACCTGTTTTGTTCCGCAGTTCTACCCCATCAGGCATTGCCAATGCAATGATAACCAGTGATAGTGAAAGAACCTTTGCAACCTATCTTGGCGCGGCTATTGAGCTGTCGGAATTACATCTTTCTCCTTCGCTTTTCGATGGTTTTACCATGCTTTATGTGGAAGGATATCTCGTTCAAAACGAGGCATTGCTGCTTAAAGCAATGCAGTTAGCAAAAGATGCAGGATTAAAAATCGTGCTTGACCTGGCCAGCTACAATGTTGTAGAAGCAAACAGAGCAATACTGAATCTTGTGTTGGAGCAATACGTTGATATCGTTTTTGCAAATGAAGAGGAAGCAAAAGCCCTCACTTCGAAAGAACCGGAAGAAGCTCTTAGAGCGCTTGCTTCAGTTTGTGAGATAGCAATAGTGAAAATAGGAGCCAAAGGATCTTTGATAAAAAAAGGCGATCAGGTTGTGCACATATATGCAATTCCTGCCAATCCTGTTGATACTACTGGCGCTGGAGATTTGTTCGCCTCAGGATTTATTTATGGCTTGGTCAGCGATTTTGATCTTGAAAAATCAGGAAGAATTGGTTCGCTTTTAGCAGGAAAAGTAATTGAGGTAGTTGGACCTAAAATGGATGCTCAGCGCTGGAAGATGATCTTTGAAGAGATTGAGAAACTTTAGAAGTTTTCTGAATTGATTTGAAGGTGTTATAATTTTTCGAACAATCATTTCATCTTTGCAGGGTTATAGGCGACTATGAGTAGTTTTCATTGGGTTTTTCTTATTCATCATGATTTTAAATAAGGACGGCATTATTATTTATTTGGCCTAAATTCTTACATTTGCCTTCTTAATTTTCAGGCTTGAGTTTAAATTTAACAGATAACCTAATATGAAAGTTTTCCAGACAGATGAGATTAGAAACATAGCCTTGATAGGTGCTGCCAAATCCGGTAAAACGACATTGGCTGAAAACATGCTCTTTGAGGGTAAAATGATTAACCGTAAAGGAACTGTTGACGATAAAAATACACTTTCCGACTATCGTCCGATAGAATTGGAACGACAGATTTCAGTTAATTCATCCTTATTATATACCCTTCATAACGATATAAAAATCAATATTCTTGATGCCCCTGGATTTAGCGATTATACCGGTGATATTCTTTCATCTGTAAGTGTGGCTGACACAGCCATCCTTTTAGTAAATGGCCAATCGGGTGTTGAAGCTACAACTGAAAATGCATGGCGTCAGGCTGATAAAACTGAGAAACCTGTTGTGTTTTTCATCAATCAACTTGATCATCACAATGCCAATTTTGATGAAGCTGTAAGGCAATTGAAGGACTACTTTGGCGATAAAGTTACAATAGCACAATATCCGGTAAAAACCGGAGAAGGCTTTGATTCAATTATCGACCTGATGTTCATGAAGATGTTGAAATTTAAACAGGGTGGAGGAGCTCCCGAGGTTTTGGATATTCCAGATGATGAGCTTGAAAAAGCGGAGGAGTTGCGCCGTAAGCTGATAGAAAATGCAGCGGAGGGTGACGAAGCATTAATGGAAAAGTATTTTGAAAACGACACTTTATCACTTGATGATACCCGCCTTGGAATCAAATTAGGAATGATAACCAGAGGTATATTCCCTGTTTTTTGCGGTGCTTCAAAGCACGGTATTGGCGTTTATCGTCTGATGGATTTTGTGGTTTATACATGTCCGTCCCCCGATCAGGTTGCCCCCCGCAAAACCACAGCAGGAAAGGAGTTTCATTGCAAAAAAGCAGAACCTTCTGCATTGTTTATATTTAAGCTATCAAATGAACAACATTTAGGTGAGGTTTCCTTGATAAAAGTTTATGGTGGTGAAATATATGAAGGACAGGATCTCATAAATCCACGTACGGGTAATAAGGAAAGAGTATCACAATTGTTTATTGTAAACGGAAAGAACCGCGAAAAAGTGGAGAGAGTTATTGCAGGAGATATGGCTGTTACTATCAAACTCAAAGATGCCCGCAGCAATGACTCTTTAATGGATCCAAAAGCAGCTGATGCTGCTTTAGAGCCTATTGCTTATCCCGAGCCAGTATTTGTAACCGCTGTAAAAGCAGCAAGCTCAACTGATGATGAAAAGTTGGGTAGTGTTTTGCAGGACATGCATCGTATTGACCCAACTATTATCGCCGCTTTGTCGCGTGAACAACGCCAGTTAATTTTGCAATGTCAGGGCGAATACCATATGAACACGGTAAAATGGTATTTGGATAATGTACACAAATTGGAAACTATATTCTATTCTCCAAAAATTCCTTACCGTGAAACAATTACCAAAGCGGCCAGAGCGGACTACCGTCACAAAAAACAATCCGGTGGCTCAGGTCAGTTTGGTGAAGTGCATCTGATGGTTCAGCCTTATTTTGAAGGTTATAAAGATCCAACCGATTTTCCGGTAAGAGGAAAAGAAGAGCATAAACTTACATGGGGTGGTAAGCTCATTTTTAATAACTGTATCGTGGGTGGGTCTATTGATGCCCGTTTCATGCCGGCCATTTTGAAGGGTGTAATGGAAAATCTTGAAGAAGGACCTTTAACAGGCTCCTATGCCCGTGATATTGTGGTGTACGTGTATGATGGCAAGATGCACCCTGTTGATTCTAATGAAATTTCATTCAAACTGGCAGGCCGCCATGCTTTCAGTGATGCTTTCAAAAATGCAGGACCGAAAATCATGGAACCTATACATGACTTTGCTGTCCGAATGCCCGAGGATATGATGGGTGCTGTTATGACCGACCTTCAGGGGCGTCGTGCAATCATTATGGGAATGGATTCCGATGGTAAATATCAGATTATTAAAGCCAAAGTTCCTTTGGCTGAAATGGATCGCTATAGCACTTCATTGAGTGCCATAACATCAGGACGAGGTACCTTTGCTATGAAATTTGCTGAGTATGCGCAGGTTCCGGGAGATGTGCAGTCTAAACTGCTAAAAGCATATGAAGAAAAGCTTAAAGAAGAAGATTAAGCTTTTTTAGCAGAGCTAATAACTGGTTTGTCAAATTCCAAATCAGTAAAATTAATTTTAAACGGAACTCACTTAGGGTTCCGTTTTTTTAGTTGTCAGAATTGTAATAAAATCAAGGCATAAGTTTGAAAACAGCTTGAGGATTTTTGAGTCGGTGATTTCGTACATCCTCAACAACTTTAACAAACAAATCAATATCAATGGGTTTTTGTAAATATTTTAGTGCTCCAAATTGCTGTGCTTTTTTCTCAAATTTTGAGTAAGCGGTGATGAATACCACATCGAACCTGCGAATCGGGAAGCGTTCCAACAGATCAAATCCACTGCCACGTGGTAAATCAATATCCAGAAAAACGAGATCGGGTTCTGTTTCCTTGATTTTATCCCAGCCTTTATCAATTAAATTGGCTGTTGCTACTACTTCAACATTTTTACAAAACTCCTTTATTATAAGCTCAATAGAGGTTATTGCATCTGGTTCATCATCGATGATGGCTACTTTTAAAGAATTCATTATAGTTTGGGTTTTAAATCCATTGATTGAAAAAACATGACGGCCTTGGTTCCACATGGGGTTTCTTCCTCGTCAGTAAGGTCTATATAAGTGAGGTAAATATTTGCCTTGTGGCTTTGGTTGATTAAAGATAATCTTTTCTGAATGATGCTGATTCCTAAGGATTTTTCACCCTTTTGCATTGAAATTTCCTGAGCAGCTTTTCTGCCAATACCGTTGTCGGTTATTTCACAAATCAGGTCGTTTTTTTCTTTTCTGAAATAAATATCCAGTATACCATGACGCGGACTATTCATTAATCCATGTTTGATAGCGTTTTCAGCTAAAGGTTGTATTAAAAAAACCGGCAACATAATTTTTTGTGGGTCAATGCCTGATTCGTAATGAACCATGTAATCAAAACGATCTTTAAACCTCGCACTCTCAAGTTCAAGATAAATGTTAAGTGCATCTATTTCATTTTGAAGACTAAGGTTTTGCTGCTGTGCGTTGTTGAGCATGGTACGCATCAGATTGGCAAATTTTGACAAATATCGACTCGATGACATTTTATCGTTTTCAAGAATGTATCGCTGAACAGTATTGAGTGCGTTGAAAAGAAAATGTGGGTTCATTTGGTTTGCAAGGGCTTCCTGCCGATAGAAGATTAGATCAGACATTATTTTTTTTCTTTTGTTCGAAACGCTATATGTCAAACTGAAAATTACAGCTATGATAAGGATTGAACCTACCAGCAAAATAAGAATGAACCACCATTCGCTCCAAAATGGTTTCAAAACAGTAAAACTTAATGATGTTCCTGCAGCATTCCAATCACCTCTGGAATTAAGCACTTCAACGTTGAAAGTATATTGACCAGGTGGCAGATAAGGGTACTGCGAAGTTGTTTTCTGATTGATGACCCACTCCTCCTGCAGGCCCAAGAGTTTGTGCCGATACGTTCTTTTTCCTGGGTTTTCGTAGCTTATAGCAAAATAGTCGATAGAAATACTGTTCTTGTTATAGGGAATGTTCAAACCTTTAATGTTCTCAACGACTACATTTTGAACCTGAACCCCTGTAATATGAACCGGCATTGCGAAATCATGCGGAGCATAGCTGTTTTCCATGATGCTAATACCTTCTTTTGAAGCAATATATGTTTTATTAGAATTAAAAATTATTTTCTTTATTTCGCTACTTAATAAATTGGAAGCAGAAAAATGATTATACATTGCTGGTTTGTTTTTCACCATCTTTCGTTTTATCAAAGCAAGCCCGTTGTTGGTTCCAATAATAATGTCTTCAGTTCTTTTTTCTATTGTACTTATCGAATTGCTAGGGAGACCATCACTCGTAGTAAATTGCATCAGCTGATTTTTGACTAACATGAATAAGCCATTTCCTCTCGTCCCAATCCAAAGACTGTCTCCTACACTGGCTAAAGCTGTAATTCGCTCTGATAAAGATGGATGAATGATCCCAATGTTATAAAAAGTATTGTTGTTATATTGAAAAAGGCCCCTTGTGGTGCCAATCCACAAAATACCATCAGTAGAAAATGTCAAACATTCAACACGTTCAAGAAAAGTAGTATCAAGATAACTGTAAAAACTTGTACTGCCATCAGGTTTAAGATTCGAAATGCCACTAAAATGCCCGATATAAATTACTCCTGTTGCACTATCCTGAACTATGTATTTTGCTGCCGGAAATGTTTTTTGTGAAAGTTTCGGAGCGTAATTCATGGATTTTTTTCTTATATTATTACCTTCAATGCAGTATAGAAATTTGTCTGTTGTAACCCAAATACAATCTTTTTTATTGTCAGAAAGAATTTTGGAAGCGGAAACACCTTTGGGAAGATTAAGTTGAAAAAATTGAATACCTTGAGTTGTTATTTTGCCGCAAATATCTGGCTTACTGATAAACCACAGAGAGCCTTCCCGATCAACGGCAATGTCGGTAATTTCATTATCCGGAAGTCCGTCATTCATAGTAAAAGTAGTATGACTGATATCAGGGATATAAAAAACACCTTTGTTGAGTGAAGTCAGCCAAATACCTCCTTCGTGGTCCTGAAAAAAACTAGTGATGGATTCTTTTTCGAAAAATCTTGCAATAAAATTCAGTTCGTTATCGTAAAGAAAAACTCCTCCAGAGAGCGTCAAAACCCAGACATTCCCTCTATTGTCAATACCAAGACCAAGGTTGGTTTTTCCAGTGAATGCGATTTTTTTAATGCTGTCATCTTTAAACAGGAAAACTTTTTCATTCATGGAGAGAAAAATACTGCCATTGTTGTGCTTCGCTTCCAGATGTTGCGGTTTAGTATTATTTATCTGGTGAGCTGCAATATTGTATATTTTTTTTTGATGACCATCCGTTATTTCTATCATTGAAAAATTCAAATCGTTTGGTGGTTTTAAAAATGTTCTACCATTGGCGAGTAATTCTATTGATAAGATATTATCATATGTGCTACTATGAAGTGAAGTGATGTTTCCAGAAGTATCAATTTTTTGTGCTCCTGAACTTTGTAGAAAAAAACGTATGTTTTCGTTCTTATCAACATTATAACTCTGGTAGATTGCAAAAGTGTACTTGTTCTTATCCAGAAAGGATTTCAGCTTGTCGTTGTGTTTATAGGAGAAAATTTTACCTTGGTCGTAATAACCAAACTTTCCATCATACGTGTTAAACCATATTTTACCATAAGGATCAGGTTGTAAATAAAACACTGCATTTTCAGGCATCCCATCTACTATTTCAAAAGTCTTGAACCGGTAGCCGTCAAACCGTGCAAGGCCGTGGTCTGTTGCAAATAACAGATAACCCATGCTGTCCTGAACTACATCATAAACTTCTGATGAAGGAAGCCCGTGGCGAATATCATAGATGCGATAAAAGGGTGTTTGAGCAATAGAAATACAACTTAATAGCAACAGATTAATGATAATATTTATTTTCAGAAGTTGCATGTGAAAGCCCAGTTTTGATACAAATGTATTAATCGATAAAGTAGAAAACAAGTTAAAATTCAAATTGGACCTTTTCGGTCTTTGAGTTTCCAGCTAGTGACCTATTCTCATTATTCAATCACACCACTACCAAGACAATAGGCTTCGGAGGAATGATATAAAACGCCAAACTGGCCTGGCGCAACACCTGAAATGGGTTTTGTGGTTTCTATGATAACTTGGTTGTCTTCTATTTTTACTTTTCCATTATTAAAGTCAGGTTGATGCCTTATTTTGAAACGGATGTCCATATCGTGTTCAAGTTTGAAAAGGGGATGTAGCAATTGCATATCAACCAAAGGAATTCTTTCACGGTATTGTGCAATAGGATCGTTTCCATTGGACACATATATGATATTTTCGCCAATATCCTTTTTAACAACAAACCAGGGCCCCTGACTTAGGCTCAATCCTCGGCGCTGGCCTATTGTATGAAACCAAAAACCTTTGTGAGTGCCAAGTATTTTACCAGTTTCAAATTCAATGATTGGTCCCTCTCTTTCACCTGCATACCGGCGGATAAAGTCGTTGTAATTCACCTTGCCCAGAAAACAGATGCCTTGACTGTCGGGGCGGTGCGCGCTGGGGAGTCTCATTTTTTCAGCCAAAGTTCTCACCTCCGGTTTTAAAAGGCCCCCCACCGGAAACATTAGCTTTGAAAGCTGGGGGTATGTTATACGTGCGAGAAAATAAGTCTGATCCTTTACCGGATCAGCAGCTGTTCCAAGAAAAAAACCGTCATCGTTTTCGATTATTTGAGCATAATGACCGGTAGTAATTTTATCGAATTGATTTCCAAATCGTTCTTCGAAAGCCCCGAATTTGATCAAGCGGTTGCACATCACATCCGGATTGGGAGTAAGGCCTTTTTTTACCGCATCGATGGTGTAAGCAACAACACTTTCCCAATATTCTTTCTGAAGATCTACAATCACCATGTGGCAATCGTATTTATGAGCAATATAAGAAGTTATTTCAATATCTTCTTCCGAAGGACAATCAACATAGCCAGGAACATCTTCCATACCAATTTTGATGTAAAAAATTACCGGGTCATATCCTTGGTCCTTGAGCAAAGGAATGGTTACTGAGCTATCGACACCTCCTGAGACTAATGACGCAATTTCCATTGAATTTATTTTGGCTGCAAAGGTCGTTTTTTTTTCTCACTTGCGCTTTGCGGTTTTTGTATCTGGAAAGCCTAAGAATGATCAGTTTTACTGTCTGAAAATGGCAATTACATGGTCCTTTTTTATACCTTTGAAGCGTTAAAAGAATTGCCTAAAAGGCACCACAAAACCTAAAAATCTGAATCATGTACGGTAAATTTCAACAACATCTTCAACACGAGCTCAGCAGTATTCATGAAGCCGGGCTGTTTAAAAATGAACGCATCATTGTGAGCCCTCAAAATGCTGAAATACAGCTTGAAAGTGGACAAAAAGTACTGAACTTCTGTGCCAACAATTATCTTGGCCTTTCCGATCATCCGTCTTTGATTCAGGCAGCCAAAGATGCCCTCGACAGTCATGGCTATGGTATGAGTTCGGTGAGGTTTATTTGTGGAACGCAGGATTTGCACAAAACGCTTGAAAGAAAAATTGCCGAATTTTTTGGAACTGAAGACACCATTCTTTATGCAGCTGCTTTTGATGCCAATGGCGGCATCTTTGAACCCCTATTTGGTGAAGAAGACGCAATAATTTCTGATTCACTCAACCATGCTTCCATTATTGATGGTGTGCGATTAAGCAAAGCCAAAAGATATCGTTATGCCAATGCCGACATGGCTGATCTTGAAGAGCAACTCAAACTTGCTCAGGAACAGCGTTTCCGTATTATTGTCACTGACGGGGTTTTCTCCATGGATGGCAATGTAGCCCCAATGGACAAAATAAACGCACTAGCAAAGAAGTACGATGCGCTTATCATGGTTGATGAATGTCACTCAGCTGGCGTTGTTGGCCAGACCGGTCGCGGTGTAACTGAACTTTTCAATATTCGTGGTGAAGTTGATGTAATCACGGGTACACTTGGAAAAGCTTTTGGTGGTGCTATTGGAGGTTTCACAACCGGACGAAAGGAAATCATCGACTTGCTTCGTCAGCGTTCACGACCCTATCTGTTCTCAAACTCTCTGCCTCCTGTAGTTGTTAATGCCGGTATTAGAATGTTTGATATGATGAGCGAAACATCAGAACTTCAAGATAAATTACATGCCAATACAGCCTATTTCATGGAGCGAATGACAGCTGCAGGCTTTGATATTAAACCAACGAAGTCAGCTATTTGTGCAGTAATGCTTTATGATGCCCCGTTATCTCAAAAAATGGCATCCATGCTACTCGAAGAAGGAATCTATGTGATTGGTTTTTATTTTCCGGTTGTTCCAAAAGGACAAGCACGTATCAGGGTGCAGTTATCAGCAGCACATGAAACAGCTCATCTTGATAAAGCCATTGCTGCTTTCAAAAAAGTTGGAAAGGCATTGGGAGTAATCAAATAGCCTGCTTTACGGTGTAAAATATAGAAGCCTGATCGAATCCTTTGATTTTTTCAGGCTTTTTTGAGAAAAGACTGTATTGGTTTTTCATTTTAGACAGCACACATAAACAACTGTAGTTTTGTTTGATTATCAACTATCTTTGCAAAAAACACATTTTGAATGATTTTTGGAATAGGCACTGATATCATCGAAGTTGCACGCATGGAGCGCCATTTGAGCGAAAACATGAATCTTCGGAACAAGTTGTTTACTAAAAGAGAGCAGGCGTATGCAGACCAACGCGCAACTGTATTTCAGCATTATGCAGCACGTTTTGCTGCCAAAGAAGCCTTCTTTAAAGCCTTGGGCACTGGTTATCGTTATGGGATGGCTTTTCATGAAATAGAAGTTCTCAATGATGAATTAGGCAAGCCGGTGATTGAAGCGCATGGAAAAGTAAAGGAATACATAGATGCACACGGCGTGAAGTATATCCACCTGACGATTTCTCATGTTAAAGAGATGGCCAATGCTTTTGTCATTCTTGAAAAATAATAGTTAAGATTTCACGTTTTTCTTTTCATTTCTTTGTTCCTGAAAGGTTTAAAATAATATAGCTTTGCATCAACTGATCTCTATCTGAAAAAATAACTTTTGGAACTCAAAAAACATCACCGGTTCTTGCTTAGCAATATGCTTAGTGATTGTTGTCTGAAACTCCTTCTTCTGGAGCTTGAACGATTGGATGTTGAGGTTATTAAAGCAAAACTTGGTGATGTTACCCTTTCTTTTAATCCCGATAAAACGGATGTAAAAAAAATTGAACTACTCTTTTCCAATCTGGGTTTTGGTATCATCCAGGATAAAGAAAAAGCATTGGTTGAAGAAATAAAGCGAGTAGTAGTTGAACTGGTGCATTACACTACTTTTAATGCGATGGTGCGCAACTCTGATTTTATCGTCAGCCGTTTCGACAAGAGCTATCAGCATCTTACAACACTGTTTACACGCCATGAACATATTACACTCGAAAAATACATCATCCTGCAGCGTATTGAAAAAGTAAAAGATTTGTTGCAGGCTGATGAATTGAGTCTGAGTGAAATAGCGTATATGATGGGATACAGCAGTGTACAGTATCTTTCAACACAATTCAAGCAGATTACAGGTTACTCCGTAACGGAATACAAGTTACTACCAGAAAAGGAGAGACAAGGAATAAGGCTTGGAGATAATATTGCCACTACAGAATAGAATATAATTTTACACAAAAAGATAGTAATTTTGTTACATTCGTTTGGCAGAAAGGACCTAATCTTGCAAATTGAAAAAGGATATATAAATCATCTATTATGAAAATTAAAAATAATATAGCGGTTAGTGACAATGGATTTGTATTCAACCCGGGTTCGGGTGAGTCTTTCACCGTCAACCCTGTTGGGCTGGTGATGCTAAACATGCTTCGAAAAGGTTTGTCACAAAGTAAGATCGTTGCAACCATCATAGAAGAATACAATATAGACGCATCCTCGGTTGAACGTGATCTTAATGATTTTAAAGAAATGATGCGCCAATACCGTCTGATGCAGCACGACGATGAATAAGCCCCTACTTACAATTGGCGTTACTGGATTAAATGCTATTGATAGTCCAGGCCCTGGCGTGGCAGTAATAAGAGGCCTCAGAGAAGCAACTTCATTTGATTGCCGTATAATTGGTTTGTCATACGAATCGCTCGAACCAGGAATATATATGCATGATATTGTCGAAAAAACATATCAGATTCCCTATCCTTCAGCAGGAATGGAAGTGCTGATGAGCCGCCTGAAGTACATTCATGAGCAGGAGCATCTTGATGTGATTATTCCAAATTTTGATGCAGAATTGTATTCTTTTATAAAACTTTCAGATGTTTTGAAAAATATGGGCATCCATACTTTTCTTCCAACAATGGAGCAGTTTGAAGAGCGTCACAAAGTAAACCTGAATGCATTTGGAAAGAAGTATAACATTCATGTTCCCAGAAGTAAATCAGTTTATTCTGTCAATGAAGTGCAGCAGCTTGAAAAGGATTATGACTGGCCTTTGGTTGTAAAGGGGAAGTATTATGATGCAATGCTTGCCTATAATTTTGATCAGGTAAAATCTGCCTTCAATAAAATTTCTGCCAAATGGGGCCTGCCTATTATCATCCAGGAATTCATTCATGGGACAGAATACAATGTTACCGGATTGGGAGACGGTTCAGGTAATACCATTGCAGCGGTACCAATGCGTAAACAATATATTACTGATAAAGGTAAGGCATGGGGGGGGATTTCCATTGCCGATAAAGAGATTCTTGCACTTACTGACCATTTTCTTCATTCAACAAAATGGTACGGAGGCTTTGAACTCGAGCTCATGAAAGATAAAAACGGACGTTATTATCTTTTAGAAATCAATCCACGTATGCCTGCATGGATTTATCTTGCAGTAGGGGTTGGACAAAACATTCCGGAAGCACTCACACGACTCGCTATGGGCTGGTCAACCGATGCTTTCACATCCTATGAAGTTGGAAAGATGTTCATCAGATACGCATGGGATATGATTGTTGATTTGAAAGAATTTGAGCAGATTTCTACACATGGAGAATTATAAAAAATATAAAATATTGATAAGATGACTGTTAAAAGAACTTATGAACGTCCGGTTATAAAGAAGCTGGAAAGCAACATGCCAAACAAATTTGGTATGCGCACCATCTACGAACCTGTGACACATCTGGAAGAAAACGCAGTAAAAGATTTGATTTCAGAGTATGGTTCACCTTTGTTTGTTATTTCTGAAACCAAGATCAGAAAGAATTATAGTGCTTCGCGTCAAGCTTTTGAAACCAGGTATCCCCGTGTTCAGTTTGCGTGGAGTTATAAAACGAATTATCTGGATGCTATATGTAATATTTATCATCAGGAAGGATCCTGGGCTGAAGTGGTTTCTGGCTTTGAATATGATAAAGCCATTCGTAACGGGGTAAACGGAAGCAAGATCATTTTTAATGGCCCCGACAAATCAGAGGAAGATTTGCGAAAAGCTGTCACCAATAATTCATTGATTCACATCGACCATCTGGATGAGCTGTATCTATTGCAGGATATTGCAAGAGCAACGAAACAACGTCCTAAAGTGGCCATCCGAGTTAATATGGACACAGGCGTTTTTCCAATGTGGGATCGGTTTGGTTTCAATTACGAAAACGGACAGGCCTGGGACGCATTGAATAAAATTATGTTTTCAGGTCAGATGGATCTTGTTGGATTGCACACACACATCGGCACTTTTATGCTTGCTCCCTCTGCCTATGCTGTCGCCGCATCAAAGCTGGCTCATCTTGCGCAAAGTGTGCTGACAAAGTACAATCATGAAATCAAATACATTGACATGGGTGGTGGATTTGCCTCAAAAAACACCCTAAAAGGATCATATCTTCCAGGAAGCGATATTAGTCCCTCTATTGATGATTTTGCTGAAGCAATTACCTCTGCTCTTATGAACAGCGATTACCGGCCTAAAACACCGCCATTGCTGATCATCGAATCTGGTCGGGTACTCATTGATGATGCAGCCTGGCTACTGGGTACAGTACTTGCCAATAAGCGTCTTTCTGATGGCAGAAGAAGTGTTATTTTAGATGTTGGGGTCAACATTTTGTTTACTGCTTTCTGGTATGATCATAAAATAACTCCAGCACAGGCATTTACCTCTTACACTGAAGATACAGCCCTTTACGGCCCTCTCTGTATGAATATTGATGTGGTAAGGGAAAACATTAATATGCCGATGCTCAACAAGGGCGACCAATTGGTGGTACACCATGTGGGCGCTTACAATATGACCCAGTGGATGCAGTTCATTACCCTCAGACCCAAAGTGGTGCTGATAGATGAAAAATTTAAAGTTCATGTGATCAGAAACAATGAAACGCTTTCCATTCTAACAGATTTGGAGGCAGTTCCTTCGCATCTGGTCGATTTTGAGCTATGATAGCTGCAAGGCTGAAATATATTTTCCCATACTTCTGGCAAAGCCTGAGTAATAGTTATACCCAGATTTTCTTTTCTAAAAATAAAGTGCTGGGGTTACTGTTGATTTTTGTTTCTATGTTCGATCTCAACGCTGGCTTCATTGGATTGCTTTCAGTAATTACTTCTAACGTAGCCGCCTATCTTATAGGACTTAACAGGCAAAAAGTGATTGATGGCCTTTACGGATTCAATGCCTTACTGGTGGGGTTAGGATTGGGAATATATTATCAAATCAGCTTACCCTTTCTTGTCATTGTGATTTTTGTTTCGTTGCTTACCTTACTGCTGACCAATACCCTTGAGGGAGTGCTTTACAAATATGGTTTACCTTATTTAAGCCTTCCATTCTTATTTGCGATCTGGATTGCAATGCTGAGCACCAGGTACTTTACACAACTCGAAATCAGTCAGCGGGGTATTTATATGCTCAATGAAATGTATCTGCTGGGCGGTTTCCCCATGGTGAAAGTTTACGATTGGTTTTATACTCTATCCTGGCCTGAGGCTATTAAGATTTATTTTCGTGCTCTTGGCGCTATTTTTTTTCAATACCATCTTTTTGCCGGTCTGGTTATTGCCATCGGTCTGCTTTATTGGTCGAGGCTTGCTTTTCTGTATTCGGTGGTAGGATTCTCTTCGGCCTGGGTTTTTTATAATTTTATTGGCTCAGGATTGAATGATCTAAGCTACACCTACATTGGTTTTAATTATATTCTAACGGCAATTGCAGTTGGAGCTTTTTTTGTAATCCCTTCTGCTATCTCTTTTGTTTGGGTTATGATATCCATTCCTTTGGTTGCGTTTCTAATAGCTTCCGGCAATGCTGTACTTGGTGGATATCAGCTGGCAATTTTTTCGTTGCCTTTCAATCTGGTAGTGATAATGTTTCTTTATCTTTTCCGCCTTCGCGAACGCTTTCATGACAAGCCATCATTGGTTTATCTTCAGCAATACAGTCCTGAGAAAAACCTCTACAGTTTTCTTGTAAACAAAAAGAGACTACCCGGATTGGACAAAATACAGATAAAAATGCCTTTTATGGGAAAATGGAAGGTGACCCAGGGTATAGAAGGCACCCATACGCATAAGGATGTTTGGAAATTTGCCTGGGATTTTGAAATGACTGACGATGAGGGCATAACATTTCGTGAAAAAGGGCTAAAAGTTGAGGACTATTATTGCTTTAATAAGCCTGTTGTTGCCCCGGCAGATGGTTATATAAGTGAAATAATGGATGGGATAGAAGACAATCTCATCGGTGATGCCAATTTAAAGCATAATTGGGGAAACTCTGTTGTAATGAGCCATGCCCTGGGATTGTTTTCCCAAATGAGCCACCTTAAACGGGGAAGTATTCTTGTAAAAAGTGGTCAATTTGTTCGTAAGGGTGAGCAAGTAGCCAGTTGTGGCAATTCGGGCCGGTCACCATATCCACATTTGCATTTCCAGTTTCAGGCAGCAGGAGAAGTAGGAGCAGCAACGCTTAACTATCCATTTTCAGCTTTTCTGACCCACAACGATGAGACTGTTTTTTTTTCAGCATCGCAGCCTGTTCTCAACGATTTTGTATCCAATAATCAGATTGTTGATCTGTTGGATCTTGCTTTGCACTTTGTGCCTGGACAGATGCTTCATTTTTCAGTTGATGACGAAAAGGAAAGTTATCATCTTTCCTGGAAAATTGAAACGGATATTTATAACAATACTTTTATTCAATGCGGTGAATCAGGTGCTAAAGCATGGTTTATCCGACAACCTGACATCTTCTATTTTACACATTATGAAGGAGATAAGAAGAGTCTTTTGTTCGACTTCTATCTTGGAGCCTATCAACTAATAACGGGTTTTGTGCCTGGACTCAAGATGAAAGAACACATTACACTTGCCTTGTATCCTAACAAATTTGTACTTGCAATTCAGGATATCATTGCTCCATTTTATCGTTTTTTAAATGCAGAATATTGTCTTGAACATACACGTTTCATCAATGATCTGAGCACCCCCATCATCGAAATGTATGCTGAAGTTACCTTCTCTATGTTTGGCCGCCTCAACGAAAAACGTTCCTTTGAAATGAAATTCAGCGAAAATCATATGCAGTCATTCATCATTCGTCGCGGCGATACAAAAATTGTTTTAAACCGTGAGTAATAGAAATTGGTCTTTTATTGCAATGATAATAGTAATGCAATTCATGATGTTCATGGAAAGCGCTGCACAGAATTTACCCGAAACAGTAAATTATGATAGCCTGACTTACCAGCTTTATATGAAAGGGTCATGGAAAGAGTTGCTCAGGACTGGTAATAGAATGCCTGCCGAAGGGATGGATTATTATTATTTGCGCATGCGAACAGGTATTGCAGCAATGCAGGTGAAGGACTATGCCCAGGCAGAGAAGCACTTCCGAAAAGCGCTCTCTTTTAATCCAATGGATAAAAACGCAGTTCTTTTTCTGGCACAAACACTTGCAGCAAACAATAAAAATGTTGAATCGGGTTCACTTTATAGGAGTATGTCAACACAGAGCCGCAAAGAATCAGGACTAAAAGAGGGCTGGGTGCCCATTTCTGCACACGTTGATATAGGAGCTGTTTTCCGGAATAAAAAAAACGGACTTGGCTTTGATGATCTTACCGGATCTGCAGGCGTTTACGGTCAGGAACGGATTTATAAAAATAATTTGTTTTACGATGCTGGCCTTTATTTTAAAACAAACCCTCAATGGCTCTTTTATGCCGGTTTTCAGTCTATTGGAATTGATGTTACCGATCGCTTCGCTTTCATTGAGTCATCATTAACAAACGATTCCATTATAGTTTCTGATGCTGGAAAAGCATATTATTATTCTGTTGATACAATCCATAAAACGAATAATTATGAGCATCAGCTGAAGCAGCAATCAGCGTATTTTCAAGCTCAATGGAGCTCATCAACAAAGTGGAGTCTGGTTGCTGGTCTTCACGTTCTTAGTGTGAAGAGTGATTTTACTTTGACTGAGGAAGAGAGGATTTCAATTAATGATACTGCATTCTATAATAATAATACGGGGCAGGTTGAGCTGTTTAATACATATTTGGAGCAGGTTAGCTTTTATAATGTGCCCTGGAAAACTTACGACATAAATGTATCACTAAACGGAAAGTTACATTTTGGAAAATTTACAGCATTGGCAGGTATAAGTACTGGCAGCATTAATGATTCATCCGTATTTCAAGCCAATACAGGATTTTTGTATATGCCTTTTGGTAACCTGAATACTTTCAATCAGACTGAGTTTTTTGCTTTACACACAAATGGGCAGGTCAGTTGGGCTGCTAAAACTCGTTTTGGAATACAACCTTTAAAATCGACCTGGCTCGAGGCAGAAATTTTCGCTGGAGCGTTAAATAATCTCAACGATCAATATGGATATATTATTTACAATAATCCTGATAAATTAAATTTGCGTTTTGAAGCCACACTTTCAAAAGCTTTAACAGATAGAGTAATAATCCAGATTCGTTATCGTTATATGGAGTCCGAAAGACAATTCAGTCACCTTGATGATAGTGGAAACGATCTTATATTAGGAAGTTATCACATTAATTCACAAACAATTATTGGAGGAATAAAATGGATATTTTAAAAACAATAAGTATTATTCTTGTCTTTTTTTTGACGCAAACTATGCAGGCGCAGGAGTTTGAAAAACAACTGAAGGCTTTTGAGGACTCATATGCTGCTGAAATTAAGGGTGAGCATTCTACTGCAATACAACTGATGACAGGTATTTATAAGGCAGATAGTTATGAGATAAACATTCGCTTAGGATGGTTAAATTATGTTTCAGGAAAGTTTTCTGATGCACTTCCATATTATCAGAAAAGTATTGAGCTAATGCCGGTGTCAATTGAGGCCAGACTAGGATATGTGAACCCTGCTGCCGCACTTGGAAATTGGGCTCAGGTCGAAAAACAGTATCAGGAAATATTGAAAATCGACCCTATGAACACAACTGCTAACTATCGAATGGGTCTTATAACCTATGGTAGAGAAGATTATGCTTCAGCTCTGAAGTATTTCAGTAAGGTACTGAACCTTTATCCTTTTGATTATGACACGGTCATTATGGTGGCTTGGACACAATTGAAATCAGGAAAATTACGTGAAGCTAAGATCATGTTTCAAAAGGCCCTCCTCATTAAACCAGGCGACAGCAGCGCCATCGAAGGATTAGGGATGATCAGGTGAGATTTGTGATAAAAGCCGGATTCAGGTATTGCTTGCGAATCAATGCCTACTTTTGCAAACTTATCTAATCCCATTATGATACAGTCTGGTTTTCTTGATTTTTTTACGAAGTCGATCCTAATGGGCATGCAATTTCTATATTCAATTTTGGTTTTCTTCCTTCTTTCGTTTTCAACACTTTTTGCACAAAACACCCAAAGGATAATTGTTGCACAAACACGAGACGCATTAATTGGTTTTGAGAAACCGGTGAATGCGATTGTGATTAAAGCAAAAATAGAAGCTTTTTCACAACTGAGGCTTGGTTATGGTGATGTTACTTTACAACCTTTAATTGACGATCATGTTGAGCCTACCGATGGCCTGTATCAGAGCAACCTTATTTTTTTTGATGAAACAAAATCAGAAATTCGATTAAGCGGATTAATACAGAGTGTTCCAGTTGAACTGATTCTGATTCACGTCCCTCCCTGTGAAAATGCGACTTCAGAACTGAGCCTTCGTAACGATTGTGAATTGCCTGAAATGATAAGCCAGGAAATCTGGCGTGTAGGCCTTTCTGCTCCCGATTATGAACGTATTAAGACAGAAATTAAAAATATTATTCTTCATCACTCTGCTACATCCAATAATATCACGGATTTTTATGGGCTGGTGCGAAGTTTTTATATCTCTCATACCCAGGTAAACGGTTGGTCAGATATCGGCTACAATTATCTTATTGCACCTGATGGAACCATCTTTGCCGGTCGCGATCCAGGTTTGATGATGGAACAGGATGAAGTGATGGGAGCCCATTTTTGCGCTTCCAATAACGGAACGCTTGGTATATGCATGATCGGAACTTTCATGAATGCATTACCGACAGAGGAGGCTCTATTATCCCTCAACAAGCTACTGGTTTGGAAAACAGCTAAAGATTCGTTATCACCGTTTGAAGTAAATCCTCATCCTCTAAACCCACAGTTGAGTGTAATTTCAGGACACCGTGATGGTTGTGCAACTTTGTGCCCGGGTGATAGCTTATATAAACATATTCACCCAGTTAGAGAAGCATGCAATCATGGACTCGAAAATTGTGGGGTTTATTTGTTTGAGAATGAAAACAATGCCAGTATAATGCCAACACTCTTTCCTAATCCCACTAACATTGATAATTTTCAAATCTGCTCTGCCGAAATTCAAGGTGAAAGTAAAATTTTAATTTCCGATATTGAGGGGCGAATGGTCTATTCATCAGTATATAAATCTGACCACCAATGCATTGATATAAATCATGTTCTTCCCCAAGGTTTATATTTTGTGCACCTTATTACACACAAACAATATTTTGTTTTCAAGTTAATACGTTCACTTTAAAGCTATCCCAGCGTACCTTATTTTCAAAATATGCTTGATTCTCAATTCCAATTTAGCAATTCAAACCAACTTTGATTACATTTGTACCGTTCATATTGGATTTTTTATAATTCAACAGATGAAAAACGACAAAACAAGACAACTGTTGATGGAAAGAATTTCGCATCTTGAAGCGACAATTACCCATCTCAGCGAAAGACTGCATCATTTAAATCAGACTTCAGAGAAGGATCTGGAGCAACGTCTTGCCATTACGATTAATAATATACCGTTGGCCATTCTCAATACTGACCGACACGGATATATTACTGCGGCAAATCCGGCATTTCTAAAAGTGTTTGATCTTCAATCAACCGATGTAATTAATAAACAGAACATCAAATTTTTTCAGCCTTTTCAGAATACTGAGCTACAAAAAAAAATAATTGAGCTTATTGATGACAGAGTTCAATTCGACATCGAGTTACCATTCCCTACGAGTAAAAAAGATACTTTTTTTCGTTGTCGCGGTATCAGTATTAGCAGTACAATCAGCGATGCACTTTCTTTCATTATCATTATTGGAGATGTATCAAAACGAAAACTTACTGAGCATGAACTGATCAAGGCTCTTGAAAAGGCAGAAGAGTCGGATAAATTGAAAACCGCTTTTCTTGCAAGTATGTCTCATGAAATACGTACTCCAATGAATCATATCATTGGCTTTACTGAATTTCTGAAAGATCCTGATCTTCCGGTGAATGAAAGAGAGGAGTATTCGCAGATCGTTTATGATAGCGGGCATGTGCTTTTGCGACTCGTTGATGATATTATCGATATCGCTAAGATCGAATCTGGTCAAATGCAAGTCAATCCAAGTGTTTTTTCGCTTAATGAGTTGTTAGCCAATGTATATCGATCGTTTAATGAAATGCGGGGTAAGAAGGATAAGGAGCATATCACTTTTTCACTCATTGTTCCTGACAAAAACATGAATGTTTTTATTAAAACAGATGCGGTAAGATTACAGCAAATACTAAGTAACCTGCTTGATAATGCCTTTAAATTTACTGAATCTGGGTTTATTGAGATGGGCTATACGATAGAGAATCAACAGGCACATATGTTTGTCAAGGATTCGGGAAACGGAATCTCTCCTGATATGCACACGTTAATTTTCAAGCGATTCAGGCAATTGGATTATAGTTCAACAAAAAAATATGGCGGAACCGGACTTGGTTTATCGATTGTAAAAGGCCTTTTGGATTTACTTGAAGGAGAGATCAGACTTGAGTCAATACCTGGAAAAGGCAGTTTATTCAGCTTTAGTATTCCGGGAATTATAATTCAGACCGATAAAATTCATAAAAAACCAGAAACTGTTTCTGATAAAAAAACCGATTGGTCACAGTTTACTTTTCTTGTTGTCGAAGATGAGCGTACAAATTATAATCTTTTAATGATTATGTTACGTCCTTTCAAAGCAAATTTGATTTGGGCAAAAGACGGTCAGGAAGCCATTAACCTGATGGAAGCAAATAAAGATATTATTGATTTGGTGCTGATGGACATTCGATTGCCACGTATCAATGGTTATGATGCAACCATTGCCATCAAAAAAATAAATCCCGGTATTCCGGTTATTGCACAAACGGCTTACGCAATGGAAATTGAAATACAAAAGGCAATGGAGGTTGGTTGCGATGATTATGTCACAAAACCTATTGAAAGGATACTTTTATTAGATAGTATCGAGAGACATTTGCCTAAAAAGAAATAATCCTATATTTGATCGGCAGCTATCCACTCAGCAAACGATGTTGCTGTTTCGCGAAGCATTACTCGTATTAGTTTAACTCCATCCGGTAATTCTGAAGCAATTTTTTCCGCGAAATCTATTACCATTAACTCGCTGGTAGGTTGATAGTTGAGTAAAATTACCTTATCAAAATTCTGTCGAAGCTGATTGGTGATTTCAGTTGACATTTCATTGTTCAGGACCAAAGCGTGATCAAAAACATTAATAATTTTTCTCATTACTACGCGTTTTAGGTCACCGAAATCCATCACCATTCCAAGCTTTACATGCTTTTTATCGGTTATTGGTTCACCTATTGCAGTTATTTCTAACTCATAGGAGTGTCCATGAACATTGCGGCATGGTCCATCATAACCCAGCAAGGCGTGTGCCATCTCAAACTTGAATTCTTTGGTAATTCTAATTTTTGCCATTCGTTCGATAATTGTTATTCTAGTTTCTAATAAGTTTCGCAGTTGAAATAATACGGTTTCCTTCAATTAGGTGTACAAAGTAAAATCCAGGTTGTAGCATCGAAATATCAACCTGTTTGCTGTTTTGACATTTATTAAATGGGCTTATATACACTGTTTTGCCTGTGAGATCAGTAAAATACAGGTTGGGTTGAGCTGTTGTACTATATTCAGTAAAGGAAACAGTAATAGTAGAGTTTGAAGGATTAGGACTCAGCCTCAAAGAAGGTTGTATCGCTAAAGTCGTTTCGACTGATGCAGTTGGATCCCAAATAGACATAGCAAACTCAGGGCGATCGACAAATGGGTTACGGTTGAGTTGTATCAAATAGACTGCATTATTTCGGTCTATCTCTTTCTGGGTTACCGGATCCTGTAGATGCCATGTTAACATCAGAGATTTAGCCCAGTCGAGGAGTTCAGCTCCGTTGGTCATGCCACTACCTGTCCAGTTGCCGTCTTCACCATAATAGCGTACCGACATATACATCATTCCTCTTGCAAAGTCACCTTTGTAGGAATCAATAGGCTCAAACACAACTCCTGAATAACCTTGTGTACTACTTGGCCCAAGTTTAGAGCCATTTGTTGAAGTCCAGCTTGCCAGGCCTACTTCTCCATAAGGATAGTTTCCTCGTTTGTTGTTAACATAGCCATCTGTTGGTACAATATGAAACAAGTCAGTGTACATCGGCATTTGGTCGTTAAACCAACTCTTGGGCCAACTGTGTTCACGATTATAGCATTGACCTTCGCCTCCATAATTACCGCATTGGTCTGTAAAAAAAGTGTATTCATAGGCAGGAATACCATCTGGAACATCAGAATACATATCCCAGACCTTTTCGTTTGGTTTTTTGTCTGTTGAGGAAAACGCTTGCCAAAGTTGGGCGTAGGTTTGCGGTTGATGGTCTTTTATGATGTTGTGTAAAGCAATTTTAAGATCATTCCCGTTCAGCTGTTCGGCTGTATCGTAATAGCCTGAAGGTATTTGCGCAAAAACTTTTGTAAAACCGACAATAAAAAGTAACCCCATGATTAATGGAAACGTAGTTAAAATCCTTTTTCTGTTTGTCATTTTAGAACCAATTGTTTGTTAAAATGTACACCAGTGCAACAATAAAAAGGACAATAGAGGCTCCTAAATGCATCATACTGGATAATAAAATATTTGTTCTTGATAGATTCATGCTAATTCCTGCAATCGACCAAAGAAAACTTGCTGCTACTAAAAACACTGGCATCAATTCGTCAAATGGAGAAAAATAGTTGGCGGTCATACCAATGATTAAAGTGTTGATGCCGGCAGCTATAGTCATTATTATAAACTTGACATAGTTATCGAAAGAGAAAAGCCGCTCGCCTTTGCGTATTTTAAATGCTTCAAGCATCATTCGAACACTTACTGCAATGATAATTCCAAAAACAACCCACTTATAACGAAGAATGAAAACATGCATGAAAGTGTCTCCAAGCAATGACCCTATATAATACATGATTCCCTGAAGCAAACCAAAAATAGCTGCAAGCAACAGATTTGTCAGATGTTTGTTGCGATGATCACGATTCAGACCTAATGCAAGCGGGAATGTATTATAAGCTAAAGCTATAATAAAAAGTATGTAAAGGAAGTATTTCAATGCCGTTGTTTATTGTAACAAATCTACCACAAATTTATTGTTTTGTTAATGATTAGCATGAACCAGTGCAACTAATTTTTCTAACCATTTGGCATCCGTTTCATCAAACGATGACAACTCACTGCTATCCACGTCAAGTATGCCAACTATTGTTCCCTTCGAATCGCGCAATGGTACAACGATCTCTGATTTGGAGCGACTGTCGCAGGCTATATGTCCTGGAAATGCATGAACATCATTAACTATAATGGTTGCGTTCTGATAAATTCCTGCCCAGCAAACTCCTGTATCCTTTTTCAAGTCAATACATGCAAGCGAACCCTGATAGGGGCCAACCTGCAATTTTCCATCTTGTAGCATGTAAAAACCTGTCCAGAAAAAATAATCTATCTTATGATGAAGCACGGCTAAAATTGTAACCATATTAGAAACAGGGTTGTTGCTTTTGACGATTAAATCTATTATCTGCTGATAAAGACGTTCATAACGTCCATCTTTCTTGGAATTTGTATCTTTCATTGAAATGGATATTCTTTATTTAAACAAATGCAAAATTAGAGAATAATTGACTTCAATTGGATTAAATTCTTGCAAACAGGTATAAATCAAAGCGTTCCGAAACCGATTGATGTTTTTATTATTTATAAAAAATCATACATAGTTTATTGATATAGTGTTACTTAGATAAATTAACTATTTATTAAACGAATACCAATTGGTTAGAATCAGCTATTTTTGCCTTTAGAAAACACGAAAGTGTTTTATTTTTTTATACAAATTAAAAACCCAGACTACAATGAGCATTAAAAAACAAGTACTCAAGAGCAAACCAGTTTGCAAAGTCAGTTTCAAAATTTCAAAGGAACAGGCTGACCACGCATCAGAAGTTGCCTTACTGGGCGATTTCAATGAATGGAACCCATTAGCAGATATAATGAACAAGCTTAAAGATGGTTCGTTTAGTTATAATATTGAATTGCCAGCAGGATCAAGCTATTGTTTCCGTTATTTGGCCGATGGCACTACCTGGTTCGATGAACCTGAAGCTGATGGATATGAAAGAGGTGAATTTGGTGCGGTCAATAACGTGATTAGTACCTAAAAGATGCTTTAACTCACAAGCTGATAAGGTTGTGTGAATTACTTAAAGACTCTCTTAAAAAAGGCTTTTATATTTCAAAAAAGTGCTTTTTTTTAGAGGGTCTTTTTATTTAACTTTCTCCAATTCTACAGTAAAGTGCCTTAAGATGGGCGCTTCCTTCACAATGCAATAGCCTGTTTTTATACCAGATCTTCTTTCAAAAACATTTATTAAGCTTGCTGCAACATATTCCATGTGATTATTGGTGTAAGTTCGTCGTGGAATTGCAAGTCGTACCATCTCAAGGTTTGGATAACGATTTTCGCGCGTGATTGGATCCCTGTCGGCCATGATCGTGCCAATCTCAACACCTCTTACCCCGCCTTCAAGGTAAAGCTCTACCGCAAGAGTTTGTGCAATGTATTGCTCTTTTGGTAAATCAGGTAAAAATCGCTTGGCATCAACAAAAATGGCATGACCACCAAACGGGAATTGTGCAGGTACTCCTGCATCCTTCAACATCTTTCCAAGATATTCAACCTGACTGATACGTGTTTCGAGGTAGTCAAAATCGGTCCCTTCGTACAATCCTTGTGCAAGTGCATTCATGTCGCGTCCCGACATTCCACCATAAGTAATGAAGCCTTCAAACATGATGTTAAAAACACTGGCCTTGTTGAAAAGTTCTTCTTCGCGAAAACCAATAAAGCCACCCATATTGACAATAGCGTCTTTCTTGCTGCTCATTGTCATGGCATCGCTGTATGAAAACATTTCACGCACTATTTCCCGAATGGTTTTGTCAGCATATGCTGGCTCACGTTTTTTTATGAAATATGCATTTTCAGCAAATCGGGCACCGTCGAAAATAACCTTTACACCGTATTTTTGGGAAAGTTGAGACACCTGCTGAATATTTTGCATCGATACCGGTTGTCCACCAGAAGTGTTACAGGTAATTGTGATGATTACCATCGGGATTTTATGACCAGAGTTGTTTATGAATACATTTTCCAGTTTTTCGATGTCAATGTTTCCTTTAAATGGATGATCAAGCGTGGTGTCAAATGCCTCATCAATGGTACAGTCCACAGCTATTGCTTTTCTGAATTCTATGTGTCCCTTTGTAGTATCGAAATGAGAGTTTCCGGGAACAATATCCCCTTCCTTAATCATAGCTGAGAACAAAACGTTTTCAGCAGCCCTTCCCTGATGGGTTGGTAAAAAGAATTCAAAGCCAGTGATATCGGCAATGGCATTTTTAAGTTTGTAGTATGAAGATGCTCCAGCATAAGACTCGTCTCCAAGCATCATTTCCGACCATTGACGGTCACTCATGGCGCCAGTACCAGAGTCGGTAAGCAAGTCAACGAAAACCTGTTCGCTGCGGAGGTTGAAAAGATTGTAACGTGCTTCCTTAATCCACTTTTCGCGTTCATTGCGATTGCTTCGGTGAATAGATTCCACCATTTTTATTTTATAAGATTCGGCAAATGGTAATTGCATGATTTCCTGATTTTATGAATAGTAAAAAATTTGATAAATACGACCGTTAATAAAGCCGCTACGACCCGGAAATCAGGTAAACCTGTCGCGTTCCTTTATATTAAGGTAATTCAGCTTTATGGATGGCTGATAAATCATTGTACGTTGATTGTAATTCAGCAGCAAAAGTAGTGCAAACGATTGAAAAGCGCAATAGAGAATGTTTGTCTGGCGAAAAATAGAAAAGGATGTATTGTTGATTAGATGTTTAGAATAATCAACTCGTAAATTTTATAGTTAACAAAGAAATTGGATTCACCACTTCTAAATGATTATACATACAACCATTTCATTTATATCTGCTAATAAAAAGAAAAAATACAGGCAAATTGCAACCGTTTAATTTTCGGCCTGTCATTTGTAGGTGAAGATTGGAAAGAAACTTTTCGCTGGTGGAGACATTCGAACTTAACACGCATAAGGACCTTATTGAACAGTGTATAACGGGAAACCGAAAGGCACAGTACAAGCTTTATCAGCTGTATGCTAAAGCCATGTTAAATGTATGTTTCAGAATGATGCAAAACAAAGAAGATGCTGAGGATATGTTGCAGGATGCTTTTGCTGATGCATTTAAACGAATGTCAGGTTTCCGGTTTGAATCAACTTTTGGTGCATGGCTCAAGCGTATAGTTATTAACCGTTGCATCAATGAATTAAGAAGAAAAAAAATCAATCTGCAGTACTTTGAGGATATGCATGTATTCGCGCAAAAAGCAGTCGAAGAAACGGAATTGATCGGATTGAGTGTCGAGAGGGTAAGAAAGGCGATGGAAATATTGCCATCGGGCAGCCGAATGATTTTTTCGCTTTATCTTCTGGAAGGCTATGACCACAACGAAATATCAGAAATATTAGATGTTTCGGTCTCTAATTCAAAAACGCAATATATGCGGGCACGTCAAAGGGTAAAAGAGATACTAACACAACACGAAAATGAAAACTAATCCTTTAGAAAAATTTGTTTGCGACAACAAGGAAGATTTTGATTTATTGGAGCCTTCAGCCGGTCTTTGGGAGGGGATTGCAGAAAGATTACCATCAAAAAGGAGATTAATTTGGCAGCCTTTACTATTAAAGGCAATGGCAGTAGCTGCTATTTTCATCGCAGGCTATTTTTTTAGCTTCCTGATCAACCAGGAAATTGAGATTCAACCACAAACAAGTAGTACCCTTTCTCCCGAGCTGCAGGAACTGTTTGAGGCAAAAGCTTTTTACAACCTTCAAATTCAGGAAAGAAAAGATCAGGTTTTTCATCTGGCAGGTAACAACGCAATGATAAAAAATGAAATCAGTAACGAATTCAATGCTATGGACAAAGCTTTTGCTGAATTGCAATTGGATCTTGCTGATCAGGTAGCCAACGAAATTGTTATTGAGGCAATGATACAGCATTACAGACTTAAATTAGAACTACTGGAAGACATTCTTCAGCAGCTTCAAGCGGCTGATTTTGAAAAAGAAAAGGAGGAGCCTTATGTATTGTAAACACATTCTGATGACATTACTTGTCATAATAGGAGTAGCAATAAGCACACATGCGCAAGTAATAGAAAAATCTAAACACTTTGATCGTACCTTTAGCCTTCAGAGAAGCGTAGAGGTCAGTATAAGTAACAAATATGGCAATATCCATATCATCAACTGGGACAAAGACTCTGTAAGATTCGTTGTGGATATGGTGGTGCGATCAACCAAACAGGCTAGGGTTGATAAAGTGTTTAACGAAATTGATATCAAATTTTCGCAAACACCATACTATGTAATGGCTATTTCTACCTTTCCCAATTCCGGAAAGCTGTGGTCGGAAATATCTGATGTTACAAAATCGGTGATTAATGCTTCCAATGAAGCTGAAATTGATTATACCATTTACCTCCCTTCATGGGTGAGGTTGAAGGTTGAAAACCGTTTTGGAAATATTTATACAACCGATCATGAAGGTGAAACAGAGTTTAAGCTTTCAAATGGTATGTTTCAGGCAAATAATCTGGAAGGGAAGAGCAAGTTGGTAATCTCTTTCGGAAGTGCTAATATCAACCAAATCAACGATGGATCAATAGAGCTCAATTACTCTGATCTTGAACTCAGAAAGATTAACAAAGTGCAATTGACCGGACGCTCTTCAAATATGCGGATTGAAGAAGCGGGGCATATCCATCTGGATTCGCGACGTGACAAGTTAAGTGTTGGGCAGTTACAGTCGCTAAGTGGTGAGAGTTCATTTTCACGTATTGTAATCAATAGTCTAAACCGTGATATGATGCTTAGTTCAAACTATGGCAATCTAAATCTGATGAAAATAAATGGACAAATGCAGTTATTACAACTTAATGCTAGCTATACCAATATTCAGGTATTTGTTCAACCTCAGCTTTCAGCCGAACTTGAAATCCTGCATTCCAAAAAAACAAAATTGAATTATCCATCTGCAATGACTATCAGTGATCGGGTTGAGGCCATTTCTGAAAACGAGTTTAGTTTAATTAAAGGCAGAATTGGTAAAGAAAAAGGGTGTAATCTAAAATTTAATCTTACTGGAGGAGAGTTGAATATTATTCTCAAGCAATAGCACCATTATTGATTATTCTTATTTTAAAAATATAAGTGAATTGATTCGCCTACACATTACTATGAAATTTTATGATCGTTTTGAAAAAGTTATAACAAATAATCAATTTTTTGAAAAATGAAAAAAAAATCACAAATCAGTCGCCTCTTTCTGATGCTTTTTATCCCAGTTACTTTGATAAACTTCAGTGGCTGTCGCAAAGACGGTATTTGTATTAGGGGCAACGGACAGCCAATTATTGAAACTAGAAGCACTCAGGCATTTCATGAGGTAATAAACAACGGATCTTTTGAAGTACATATTTTACCTGCCGATTACTATGAGGTTCAGGTAGATGCTGAATCGAATCTGATGGCGTATATTCGAACAAGTGTCTCAGGAGGCAGACTATTCATCGAAACTGTTGGAAACAGATGTAT
The DNA here is from genome assembly GCA_002842755.1 of Bacteroidetes bacterium HGW-Bacteroidetes-1. Lineage (GTDB taxonomy): Bacteria > Bacteroidota > Bacteroidia > Bacteroidales > F082 > JALNZU01. The sequence continues at coordinate 51,570 of PHDU01000006.1, forward strand.
TAACAATACGATGACCATTATAATTACTGTTTATACTCCGTTTGTGGATGGTATAGAGTTAAATGGATCTGGATTCGTATCGGTGTATGACCTCTATCTTGATGATTTAAACATAAGGTTAACTGGTTCCGGACAAATTATAGCTGATGCTGATGCTCTTTCAATCAAGGCAAATATATCTGGATCAGGCTCTATTGACCTTTCCGGAATCGCTGAAACTACTGATTTTTCAATCAGTGGATCAGGTGCAATCAATTCTTTTTCTCTTTCTCAGCAGCAATGCTTTGCAACCATTAGCGGATCAGGCAATATGTATATAAGGGTTTCCCAATTGCTGGACGCATATATTACGGGTAGCGGAAATATATACTACCGGGGTAATCCTGATGTGGTGCAGCGGATAACAGGATCGGGACGTGTGATCAGGCAGTAATAGGAAAGTTTCATAACTAAATCTGAATAAATATGAAATATGTAGCAATTATCCTCTTTTTAACACTGGGCATTTCTATTTCAGCACAACCATTACAACATGCTGCAGGGATTCGTGGGGGTGTGAGCAGCGGCCTTACTTATCAGTATTTTTATAATCCGATGGAAGATGTTAAGCTTTTGTTGAGTTTTCGCGATAGTGGCATGCAGCTATCAGCCTTAATGGAGCATTATGAATCGGTGATGATTAATTATCACGATCAGTTTTTTATGTATTATGGAGCGGGATTACACTTAGGTTATACTCGAAGTTATTCAACCCGTTATAGCTTAATTTCTTCCAGACCCTTCGAAACTTATCCAATAACACGACCTGTTTTGGGAGCCGACGCAATTGTTGGCCTCGAATACCGTGTTGGCGTTATTCCTATTGCATTTGGTATAGATTACAAACCATTTTTTGAATTTTTCGGTAATAGGTTTTTTAAAATCTCGGTCTGGGACATCGCTTTTTCAGTAAAATATCAATTCTAAACGCTTAAACAAATGAAATACAATTATTTAATCATCACTTTGTTGCTTTTAACTCATGTTGCATGGGGTCAGGAGCGCAGCCAAAATGAGTATCAAACGGTTTTTGGAAATAAAAAGAATATTTCTCACGGAGGCTATGGTGCACTCACTATAGGAACCAGTTCTATTGGTGGAAGCCAGGCTGTTTTCACAGGTATTAAAGGGGGCTGGCTCATTGATCATAGGTTAACTATAGGAATCGCAGGGACAGGTTTTGTAAATAATATTCATATCGATTTGGAGCCTGGATCGGTAAACTCTGGCCTGTCAGGTGGCTACGGCGGTTTGCTTATCGAACCGATACTTGCACCATTCTCCCCTGTGCATCTATCTTTCCCTGTGATCATAGGTGCTGGAGGTATCGCATATATCGATCGCTATTATTGGGAAAATGGCAACTATGATCCCTGGGTTATGGATGCAGATGCATTCTTTGTGGTTGAACCTGGTGTTGAAGTTGAGCTCAATATTGTTCGTTTTTTACGATTGGCAGTGGGTGTTTCCTATCGCTACACTTCTGAAATCCTTATGGACAATGCTGCAAAAGATGTCCTTCATGGACTCTCGGGAGGCTTAAGCTTAAAGTTTGGAAAGTTCTGAAAGAAAATGAACTCCTCTTTAGCATTGATACTGTAAGCATTCTTAGTAATTGAACAAAGCTTTTTTTGTTGAGACGCATTAAAACTTTTCCTTCTGTTTTAAGTTTATTTTCAATGTCTTTTTTGTAGTGTTACAATATCCGGATATAGCAGTGCTAAGTCCGGATATTTTAGCTTTTCTGAGATTGATAGAATATTCATAAGAATATTTCTTGACTGGCTTATACTAACTTATTTGAAAAATGGCAAGAATCATTGTTGTCAATCACAGAAAAATGGAATTATAATTTTTTTAATACAATTGATTCTCAAGTGTATTTTAGAGGCTATTTTGTACCGAAAACTGATTCCTTGATGGTATATATCTTTTTATTTTTAATTTTAACCACTCGAATCTAATAATCCTGATTTTATGAATATGCGTTTTCTTCCTTTAATCATAGCCGCCTTTCTGGCGTCAAATTTTATTTCAGCTCAGACACAGAAGTCAGACCCTTGGTTTGGTGAAAGCTGTACCAGCATTATGGTGGGCAAAAAAGCGTCAGCAGACGGCTCAGTTATTACTTCTCACACTTGCGATGGCAATTATCGTACATGGTTGCGTATGGAGCCGGCAAAGGATCATAATGATACCACCTTTCATGAGGTTTTTAAAGGTACACTTCACACAGAAACACCATGGGATATGCGTAATGTAAAACTCGCAGGTAAAATACCGCAGGTAAAACACACCTATGCCTATCTGAATACAGCTTATCCCAGCCTTAATGAGAAGCAACTTGCCATTGGTGAAACAACGTTTGTAGGACCTGATACCCTAGTAAATAAAAATGGCATGTTCCTGATTGAAGAATTACAACGCATTGCGCTTCAACGATGTGACAACGCCAGAGGTGCTGTCAAACTGATAGGGGAATTGATTAAGGAATACGGTTATGGTGACTGGGGAGAATGTATTACTATAGCTGACAAATACGAAGTGTGGCAGATGGAGATATTAGGTGAAGGGCCGGCTCGTATTGGAGGTGTTTGGGCTGCACAACGAATTCCCGACGACCATGTAGGCATTTCAGCCAACATTTCTCGCATTGGTGTAATCGACAGGAATAATCCTGATTTTTTTATGGCATCTGATAATATTGAAGCCGTCGCCAAAGAATTTGGACTTTGGGATGGTGAAGGCATCTTCAAATTCTGGAAGGCATATGGTGATCAGGAAAAGCCATTCAAAATAAGAGAGTTTTTTGTATTGAGCAGTCTGGCTCCTGCATTGAAACTTACAATGGATATGGATGAACTTCCTTTTTCAGTAAAGCCCGAGCAGAAAATTACAATGGAAAAAATGATGGGGTTATACCGCGCCACTTACGAAGGAACAGAATTTGATATGACGCAAAACGTAAAGTATATCAAAAAGAAATATGATGATAACCGCAAAGAAATTGGTCAGGATACGATTATTAGTCCTGTGGCAAATCCCTGGCTGACTACCGATATGCGCAATACGTTGAATTTCCTTTCTGAAGGAACCATAGAGTTTCAACGCACGGTTTCTGTTTCATGGTGTTCTTATTCATTTATTACGCAGTTACGCGACTGGCTTCCTGATGCAGTTGGTGGCATTTCGTGGTTTTCGTTCGACAACCCAGGTGAAAGTCCACGTATCCCAATATTTGCGGGAGTAAATAGTTTACCTGAATCTTTTGAATTATGTGGACAAAAAGGCTACCGTGAAGATGCTGCTATTTGGAACTATCGCAGGGCCAATAAGCTGGCCACAGTTAGCTGGGGAAAGACAAAGCATGTAATGCTTGAAAATGTAAAAGAGTTTGAGCACAAAGCTTTCGATGAAATGCCACTCATCGAAAATAAAGCCATAATGTTGCTCAAAGAAGGTAAAGACGAAGAAACATCAAAGTATCTTTCGCAATACACAAGCAATTTTTCTGGAACAACTGTACAGCGCTGGAAAGAACTCGAACATCGTTTCTGGGGCATGTTTGGACGTGGCTTTTGATCTGATTTTATAATGGTGGTTCCAGCTTGGATGTCGTATTATGGTATGCCTGGTTTTTAGTCTTGCGACATCTCGCTTAATTTCTTCCGATAAGTGATAAACACATTTGCACGTGAAATGTAGCCTATATATTTCGTTTCTTGCAACACAACAATGTTGTACTTACCCGATTCCTGAAATTTTGCTGCTACTTCTTCCATCGGATCGTTTGGGTTAATCACAAAACTTGGAAAAACCATAATGTTTTCAACCACATTTTCATAAAGATCTTGATCAAACATGATGTTTCGGATATCGTCAAGTAAAATATGACCACGGAAAACGCCCTTTTCATCAACAACTGGGAAAATGTTTCGTTTTGATTTACTAATGATTTTAACGAGGTCGCCAAGTGTTTCGCCTGGTTTAACCATATGAAAGTTTGTTTCAACCAAACGACTTACTTTCATCATATTGAGTACATTTTTATCCTTATTGTGCGTTAAAAGTTCTCCGCGGCGCGCCAGCTGATATGTGTAAATTGAATTACTAACAAAAATTTTGACTGTGGCATACGAAATGGTTGAAACAATCATAAGTGGTACAAATAAGGAGTACCCACCTGTAATTTCTGCAATTAGGAAGATGCCGGTAAGAGGAGCATGAAGAATTCCTGCAATCATACCTGCCATACCTACCATAGCAAATTTGCCTGGATGCAATTGACCAATCCCTGTTTCATTGATGACAAGCGCATAAAATAACCCCATAAATGCTCCAAGGAAAAGGGCTGGCGCAAAAATACCACCAACACCTCCGGCAGCAAAGGTGAAAGAAGAGGCAAAAGCCTTCATCAGTATAACGGCTATAAACAAGGCAAAAACAACCCAAACCTGGTCTCGATAATCAAAGAAGATACTATTGTTGTATAAAGCTCCGTAATCTCCCTGCAAACTTTGATTAATAGCTTCATATCCTTCACCATAAAGGGCAGGGAAGAAGAAAATTAATAATCCAAGAAGTGAGCTTCCCAAAAGGAAACGCACCCACCACTTTTTTATTTTTAAGTCGAAAAATTCTTCAACGCTAATTGAAATCCGGGTGAAATAGGTAGATACAAGTCCGGTAAAAACTCCAAGTCCAACATATAATAATGTATTGGATGGATTAAAGATTTCATGGGTATCAATAGGATACATAACTGCTTGACCCAAAACAAAATAGGAGGTTAAAACTGCTGTCACCGTGGCAATAAGAAGAGGGACAAGGGAAGTCATGGCTAAATCGATCATAATCACCTCGAGTGCAAAAACAATTGCAGCTACCGGAGCCTGAAAAATGGCAGCCATTGCAGCCGCACTTGCCAGACTAATCAAGAGTGTGATCTGACGATAATTCAGGCGTAATGCCTGACCAATATTGGAGCCGATGGCTGCACCTGTTGATACAGTTGGTCCTTCCAATCCGACAGAACCACCAAACCCAACAGTAAATGCACTTGAAACGATTGCTGAAAATGTATTATGAAATTTAATAAGGCCGTTTTTACGAGAAATCGCATATAAAACACCCGGTATTCCATGGCCTGATTCCTGACGGATGACAAACTTCATAAACAATACCGCCAGAATAATTCCAATGGAAGGATATAAAAAGTATAAATAGTTTTCGTACTGATTAGCGAAACTGCTGGTAAGCATGGATTGAATGAAGTGTGCAGATTTTTTGATGATAATTGCAGATGCCGCTGCCAAAAAACCTACAATTACACTCAGAATATAAATGTATTGCCTGTCGTTGATATGTTTGATGCGCCAATCAAAAAAACGGCTCAACCATAAATTGTATTTCACCATGGAATTACAGTCTCCTCATATTTTTTGCGAATTTAACCATTTCCCATTACCTGCAATACAATATTCTATCTCTGGTTCATGAGCTGGTGAAGTGTAATTAGAATAAAGTTCGTCTTCTGTTATGCGCTTCAATTGGATTTTTCTTTTTCTTTTAATATTTAAACCACTTCATTTGATTATTTTCGTCGCATCAAAATCTTATGAATGAAAATAATCAGCTACAATGTCAATGGCATCAGAGCATCCATCAACAGAGGATTGTTAAACTGGATTGCAGAGGTACAGCCCGATGTTTTATGTTTTCAGGAAATTAAGGCCACTACCGACCAAATACCGTTGCTTGAATTTGATGCACTTGGATATATTCATCACTGGTTTCCAGCTCAGAAGAAAGGCTATAGTGGGGTGGCAATTTTATCGCGTCTGCAACCAGATCATGTAGAATTTGGAATGAATATTCCGAAGTATGACAACGAAGGCAGGGTTCTTCGTGCTGATTTTGGTGACCTTTCAGTTGTATCAGTTTATCATCCATCCGGAAGCAGCGGCGATGAACGGCAAGCATTTAAAATGCAATGGCTTGATGATTTTGGGAACTATGTAGAAAAGCTAAGAGAGGAGCGACCAAAACTGATCTTATCTGGAGATTTCAATATTTGCCATCAGCCTATTGATATTCACGATCCCATCCGCAATGCAACTGTTTCAGGTTTCTTGCCGGAAGAGCGTGAATGGTTAAACCGCTTTTTAAACAGTGGATATATCGATACTTTCAGACATCTTGTAAAAGAACCTCACAACTATAGCTGGTGGAGTTATCGGGCCAATGCCCGGGCAAATAATAAAGGTTGGCGCATTGACTATAATATGATTACCGAAAATTTGTTACCTCAACTCCGATCTGCAGCCATTTTTTCTAATGCAGTGCATTCTGATCATTGCCCTGTCTTCGTTGAATTAGATGCATAGGGCTTGAAGCCTGTCTAAGAAAGAATATTGAAAGTGCAATCGGTATTATTTGGGGTCATAACCCCATTTAAGCCAAATTGAGCCCCATGTGAATCCACCCCCAAAAGCAGCCAGAATCAGGTTGTCACCTTTGTGAAGCTGGTTTTCCCATTCTGATAAACACAATGGCAATGTCCCGTTGGTCGTATTGCCATAGCGCTCAATATTGATCATCACTTTTTCTTTTGCAATACCCATGCGGCGAGCAGTAGCATCAATGATACGCATATTTGCCTGATGTGGAACCAGCCATGCAATATTTTCAGATTTTAAATTGTTTTTATCCATGATCGATCCGGCAACGTCGGCCATATTGGTAACAGCAAATTTGAAAACTGCCTGACCCTCCTGATAAATATAATGTTCGCGAGCATCAACTGTAGTTTGGGATGCTGGGTTTTTTGAGCCACCAGCCTTTTGATGAAGGTGTATCATTCCACCGCCATCAGAATGCATGATTGAATCCATAATGCCAAATGAATCATCTGTAGGCTCAAGAAGGACAGCTCCACCGCCATCCCCAAAAATAATGCAGGTAGAACGATCTGTATAATCAACAATCGACGACATTTTATCGGCACCTACAACGATTACTTTCTTATGGGAGCCACTTTGGATAAATTTAGAAGCTGTAACTAACGCATAGAGAAACCCTGAACAGGCTGCATTTATATCAAAACTGAAAGCGTTTCTAATGCCACATTCGTGGCTTATGATGTTGGCAGTAGCCGGAAATTGCATATCAGGGGTTACAGTTGCACAAATCAGCAGATCTACTTCTTCTGGCCTGGTACCTGTTTTCTCTAGCAAACCCTTCACCGCCTCAGTACCAATTACCGAAGTGCCTGCACCATCTCCTTTTAAAATACGTCGTTCCTTAATTCCCGTACGTGAAATAATCCATTCATCAGTGGTATCGACCATTTTCTCGAGTTCAGCATTGGTCAAAATGTCCTTTGGAACCCAACTATGAATGCCAGTAATTGAGGCTCTATATTTAGTCATACAAATTATGGAAATTGTCCTCTAAAGTAAGTTTAAACAACAAACCCCTTTAAAGCTTCTTTGATTTTTTTATTTAATTGTGATGCAGCAACATTGCGAGCAAGTAACATCATGTTTTTAATTGCGAGTGGACTACTGATCCCATGTCCTAAAACAACATTACCATTGATTCCGATAATAGGGCTGCCACCATGCAATTCATAATTAAATCGCGCAAAATAATCATCAACCAATCCACGCTTCTGCATAATACGAAACATGGCCTGAATTTGCTTAATGACAATATTTCCAGTAAATCCGTCACAAACAACAACATCCGTCTTATCGTTAAAAAGGTCACGTCCTTCCACATTGCCAATAAAATTGAAATCTTGAGTCTCCTTCATTAGCATATATGCTGATTGAACAAGCAAATTACCTTTTTTTTCTTCTTCGCCTATGCTAAGCAGCCCAACCTTAGGATCTTCGACACCAAGGACATATTTTGCATACAATGAACCAAGAAAACCATATTGATAAAGTACGTCTGGTTTTGCGTCAGGATTGGTGCCAACATCAAGTATTATATTACTTGTTCCACTAAGTTTAGGGATCATCACTACACTGGAAGGACGAATAATACCAGGAATTGTATTTACCACGTTCATGGCCCCAACCATCATAGCTCCACTGTTGCCAGCACTTGCGAAAGTATCAATTTTCCTTTCATGAAGGAATTCGAACCCTTTTACAATACTCGATTGCTTTTTCCCTTGAAAGGCTTTTATGGGCTTTTCACCCATCCCTATCACTTCAGGTGAATGAACAATTTCAACTCTACCGGTTTCAATAAGGTTGGAATCAACAGTTGATCGAATGATTTCTTCATCTCCAAACAATACAACTATTTCACCTTCTTTGAGTTCTGGTAAAAGCAAAACCAGTCCATCTAATGTTACAGCAGGAGCGAAATCACCGCCAGTAACATCAAGACCTAAACGTAGTTTGCCAATATGTTGAATCAAATTCATCCCTAAGCCTAAGTTCAGGCTTTGGCTTCCATTACAAGTTTTCCCTTATAATAGAGGTCTCCGTCTACATAATATGCTCTATGGTAAACATGGATTGCTCCGGTAACCGGACATTTTGCTAAGGTTGGCATTACAGCTTTGTCGTGCGTTCTTCTTTTATCTCTTCTTGTTGTAGAAATTTTTCTTTTAGGATGTGGCATTTTTCGAATTTATTGATGTTACAAAAAACATTATGATTGAAAATTTATTTTTTTTAGTGCTTCCCACCGAGGGTCAGACTCTGTTTCTATGCGCAATTGTTCAAGTTTGCTTAAAACCTCCTTATTACAGAGGGTATTTCCATTATTGTCATCGGGATGAACTTTTCGAATGGGTAAAAGCAAAATGATATACTCATATAAAAGCTTGCTTATATCAAACTCATGATGATCAGCAGGTATAATAATAATTTCGTCAGTTTCTTCCTCATATCTTTCTCCATATTTGAGGATCAGGATCTGATTGCCTTCGATGGGTTGATGAAATTCATCAGCACAACGATCGCATGGTACTTCTAACCAACCATTAATTGTGAAATGCAGCTCAATCATGTTTTCACGTTTATCAAGCTGCAATTCAACGTTTACTTTCCCATTGATCACTTCATCATCATCCACCAATGCAAAGAAAGGACGACCTAAATTAAAGGTAAAGTTAGTTTTACCAGGCGCCAGGCCTGCAATTGGAAGTATGAATTCGCGCGCGTATTTCACTGTTCAATCCTTTTCAAAATCGGGCGGCAAAGATATATAAATCTCTCATGTTATACAAATTATTGTTTCAATCATCTCTAAATGACTGTAAATGATTATCATTATTTTAGTTATTTCCTGTTTGACCATTCTGCCAAAAACCAAAAATATAATGTTCTTGATGGAAGGAATAATATCCTTTGGAAATGCCTTAAATAATAATTGTTATTTTTTTAACAGTAACAACGCTTTTATTAAATTTGCACCTTGAATCAAGTTGCTTCACCAGTAGGTAAGGTGGAATGAAATTTTAGAAAGCGAATTGAAATAAACTATCACAAAAACCATTAAAACGTATCATTATGATGTGGATTAACAAAATGATTGCCGGCTTATTGCCCTTTATGCCAAAGAATCTGGTATGGATATTTTCTAAACGATACATTGCCGGAAAAAACATTGAAGATGCGATAATCATAAGTAAGAAACTCAATGATGAAGGAATGATGGTAACAATTGACCTTTTAGGTGAATTTATTACCAAGCTGCATCAGGCTGAGGATAATAAGAATCAATATCTTAATATTATTGAGACAATTCAGAAAGCAAAGATTGATGGTAATTACTCGCTCAAGCCAACTATGTTTGGACTGCTTATTGACAAAGATGTTTGCTACGAGAATATACGGGAGATTGTAGCAAAGGCAGCATCTTTCAATAATTTTGTCAGGATAGACATGGAGGATTCTCAATGTGTAGATCTTGAAATAGACTTATTCAGAAAACTTAAGAAAGAGTTTCCAAAAAACGTAGGACTTGTTTTACAGGCTTATCTCAAGCGTACTGGTAGCGATATAAAAAACTTGATTGATATCCATTCAAAAGATACGCCAATAAATTACAGACTGTGTAAAGGAATTTATGTTGAGCCTGAAAAAATAGCCTTTAAAAAGTACCATGAAATCAATAATCACTTCCTTGAAGATTTGGAGTTAATGTTTCAAAACGGAATTTATCCTGGAATTGCAACCCATGATAAAGCTCTTGTTGAAGGCGCCTATGAGTTGATTGAAAAATATAATGTTCCAAAAGAAAAGTATGAATTTCAAATGCTCTATGGTGTGACACCTCAATTGAGGAAATCAATTGTTGATGCCAACCATCGCATGCGTATTTATGTTCCGTTTGGAGAACAGTGGTTTGCTTATTCGACCCGTCGACTAAAAGAAAATCCAGCTATGGCCAAAGAAATTATTAAAGCATTGTTTGTAAGGGGCTGATATCAGAATAACTTTAGAAAATTGGAGGCGGTAAAGACACTTCCTGTTTTTTGTAATTTCATTATATATTTTCAAAAAGGCATCAAATTCGATCAGAATCATACTTGATCCTTCGTGAAAAGTTAATTTTTTGAGCAGTAGAAATAAGGGACAGGAAAACACGAGATTGTATTTCAAATATTTTTTGGTTACCTTTGCACTCTTATTTACTACGTTCATCAACATTTTATCTAATGAAAAAAGCAAGGATTCTTTTTGTTGAGCAGGTTATTACACCTTATCTTAAAGAAACCCATATGAGCAAAATTGGTCGCTTTTTGCCACAGGGTATTCAGGAAAGGGGTAAAGAGATCCGTACTTTTATGCCTCGATTTGGCAATATCAACGAAAGACGCAATCAATTGCATGAGGTGATTCGTTTATCAGGGATGAATTTGATCATCAACGATGCCGATCATCCTCTTATTATAAAAGTTGCCTCAATACAGCAGGCAAGAATGCAGATTTATTTTATTGATAACGAAGATTTGTTTCACAGAAAGTTTACTATAAAAGATAAAGCCGGTAAATTTTATGAGGACAATGACGATCGTACCATTTTCTTTTCTCGTGGTGTTATCGAAACTGTAAAAAAACTCGGTTGGGGGCCTGATATTATTCATTGTCATGGATGGATGTCGGTTTTGGTGCCTTTATATGTAAAACGAGCTTTTAAGGATAATCCACTATTCACAGACGCCAAAGTGATATATTCACTTTATGATGATGACTTTAAAGAAACATTTAGAGACAGTTTTGAGAAGAAACTGAAACTTCCAGGCATCACAGCAAAAGATGTCAAATACTATAAAGAACCAAATTACGTTAACCTTACCAAAGCAGCAATTGACTACTCAGATGCAATTATCATTGGCAGTGACAAGGTAAATCCAGAACTGCTGGAATATGTAAGTCAGAAAAAAAAGGTTGTACTAGAATACAATCATGATGAAAAATATGTTGATGCTTACAATGAGTTTTACAATAGTTTACTTGGGAAAAAATAGTTCATACCCTTTAAATTTCTGACCTTGAAAAAACATTTTCTGCGCTTGCATAGCATGCAAGCCATTTTGTGGTTTATAGCCTTTGGATTAATGACCCAGGCTTGTAATAAAAGACCTGAGCAAATCGGTTCCAGCATCCAACCTGATAAAGATTTAATCAATCTATTTTACGTAGATACCTTAAGCATTGTGGCATATAGTTTCCTTGAAGATTCGGTAAGAACCGATGAACCAGAAAGAATTTTGCTTGGAAGCATGAAAGATCCTGTCTTTGGGACAACTGTGGCTGGTTTCTACAGTCAGGTGCGTCTCTCAACCAGTACCCACGATTTTGGTGCCAACCCCATGCTTGATTCGCTGGTTTTGCAACTAGCTTATGCAGGATATTATGGAGATACAACAACTCAGCAAACCATCAGAGTGCATGAACTGCAGGATGATATTTTTTTGGATTCAGCTTATTATTCAACATCAGTAAAAAACTATAGTGTTACGGATTTTGCATCTTATACTTACAATCCCAGGCCCAAAACAAGATTTCCTTGGGAGGGAGATACGCTTTCTCCACTTATCAGGATGCGATTGAGTGATATTTCGCCTGATTTAGGAAATAAACTGTTGTCTGCAACCACCGATGATTTATCAACCAATGAAAAATTTGTAGCTTTTTTTAAAGGACTCTTCATCACGGTGGATCAGGTAAATCATGGAGGTGCTATCGTTTATTACAACCTACCCGTGAATCTATCCAGAATGACAATCTATTACAATAATGATGAACAAGACTCCCTACGATACGAATTTTTTATCAGTGGCTCAGAAGCGCGTTTCAATTATTTTGATCATTTAGGTTATCAGGATGCCGACCCTGAATTTAAGAGTCAGGTGATTGATGGCGATACTACATTAGGGAATAACATACTTTACCTTCAATCTATGGGAGGTGTTAAATCCAGGCTTAGATTTCCAGGATTAGTTCAGTTACGTGATCAAGTGGACGGAAAATTGGTAGTAAATGAAGCAAAGATTATTTTTTCCGGTTTATCAATTGATACGATGCTTTATTTCGTTCCACCACAACTTGCAATAGTAAAATCCAATGGAGATGGAACCTATAGTATTTTGAGTGATCAACTTGAAGGGGATACCTATTACGGAGGGACTTATTTATCAAGTCGAAATGAATATCAGTTCCGCCTTACACGCTATGTGCAGGATATGATTTTGAAAGGAGAAGACAAAGTTGATCATGGCCTTTTTGTATCTATTATTGGCGCCTCTGCAAGGGCAAACCGATGGATTTATAATGGGATACAGCCGGAGAATGATACACTTAAGCCTTTAAGGTTATTGATCAATTATTCAGTTGTTAAAGACTGATTTTTTTCGAAATTAGCCGTTCTTTAACAAGGCTTAATTTCTTAATCTTTCAAAAACCAACTAAAAAACAAGAGGTATGTGTGGAATTGTTGCTTATGTAGGGCCAAAACAAGCCTACCCAATTCTGATAAATGGTTTAAAACGACTTGAGTACCGTGGATATGACAGTGCAGGAGTTGCTTTACTCGACTCATTTTTAAGTGTTTATAAAACAAAGGGTAAAGTATCAGAATTAGAGCTATTCGTTAAAGGTCTCAATCTTTCAGGAACGATTGGAATTGCTCATACGCGATGGGCAACACATGGTGAACCAAATCAGGTGAATGCACACCCCCATTATTCACAGTCAAAAAAAATCGCATTAATTCATAACGGCATTATTGAAAATTATGCCCCATTGCGTAAAGAGCTCGAATCAAGAGGTTATTTTTTTAAATCGAGCACCGATACAGAGGTGCTGACCAATCTTATAGAAGATATACAAATTAATGAAAAGGTAGATTTGTTTGAAGCTGTTCGCGTTGCTCTCAATCAGGTGACCGGGGCTTATGCAATAGTTGTCATGTCAGAAAATGATCCTGATACCCTCATTGCAGCCCGTAAAGGTAGTCCATTGGTCATTGGAATTGGGAAGGATGAATACTATGTTGCGTCTGACGCTACTCCTATCATTGAATATACTAAAAACGTAGTTTACCTTGATGAGGAGGAGGTTGCCCTCATCAGAAGAGATAGCGAACTGAAGATTAAAAATATTCGCAATCAGGATAAAACACCCTATGTACAGAAACTTGAGATGAATCTCAATGTGTTGGAAAAAGGCGGTTTCGAACATTTCATGCTCAAGGAAATTTACGAACAACCTTGCTCAATCCGCGATAGCATGCGTGGTCGCATACACCTTGAACTTGGAACAGTTACCTTGGGTGGAATCATCGAATATGAGCAGAAATTACTTAATGCAAACCGAATAATTATTATTGCTTGTGGTACTTCATGGCATGCCGGTTTGGTTGGAGAATATCTTTTTGAAGATATTGCCCGCATTCCTGTTGAAGTAGAATATGCTTCAGAGTTTCGTTATCGGAATCCTGTAATTTATGAAAAAGATGTGGTAATTGCTATTTCACAGTCTGGCGAAACTGCAGATACCCTTGCAGCAATAGAGTTGGCGAAATCTAAAGGAGCCACTATTCTTGGCATTTGTAATGTGGTTGGTTCTTCTATTCCGCGCATAACTCATGCTGGTACATATACCCATGCCGGACCTGAAATAGGCGTTGCCTCAACCAAAGCATTTACTGCACAGGTGACAGTACTTACATTGATGGCTCTGAGGATGGCACAGCTTCGTGGGACACTTAGCAGATCAAGATTCATGCAAATTATTACTGAGTTGGATCTGATCCCTGAAAAAGTTAAAGAAACATTAAAAGTCAGTAAACGTGTTATTGAAATTGCAGAAAAGTTCAAAGATGTCAGAAATTTCCTGTACCTAGGTCGTGGGTATAACTTTCCTGTTGCTCTTGAAGGAGCACTCAAGTTAAAAGAAATATCCTACATTCATGCTGAGGGCTATCCTGCAGCTGAAATGAAACATGGGCCTATTGCATTGATCGACGAACAAATGCCGGTTGTTGTAATTGCTACAAATAAAGGAACATACGACAAAGTACTGAGCAATATTCAGGAAGTAAAAGCCCGTAAAGGAATTGTAATTGCTATTGTAACAGAGGGAGATCGTGAAGTGAAACGACTTGCTGATTACGTAATTGAAATTCCTGAAACAGAAGAGATGCTGGTGCCATTGTTAGCTACAATTCCTTTACAAAAACTTGCATACCACATTGCAGTGTTGCGGGGTTGCAATGTTGATCAACCACGTAATCTTGCTAAATCAGTGACGGTGGAGTAAACTCTTTTTTGAGAAGCTTTACATAAAAAAGTGCTGATACCTCTTCAAGAGGTTTATTAACCATCTAAACCCAGAAATGTTTATGTTTACTATAAAAATATAATCAGGATTTTATCCTGTTCAGAAAATGCAATGAATGTCCTGGCTCTGACAGGCAAATGGTTTCACCGATGTCAGCAATGGCAGCACTGAGGTTGGTTGTACTGATTGAAGCATCTTTGTCAAGGTTAGGTTTATTGTTGTAAAGCTGATAGTTTTTCCGGCTATTTACAGGTGTAAGGTTTGGCATTACAACGTTAGCACCAGCAAGAATACCCTTTTGCCTCCCCAAAGGATCAAGGGTTTCTAATGCAGTAGAGGCAGCAATATTTATCAACGGCATGTTAATCCTCAACAGGGCTATCATCAGTAAACCCATTCTAAAACGCTCTTCAGGTGGCCACAACAGGTGTGAAGATGAATACAATGGTGTATCACTATGTTCAATATAAGGTCCCATTCCAACCATATCCACATCTAAAGCACGAAAAAACAGCAAGTCATTTGCAAGATCATCCAATGTTTGACCAGGAAGACCGATCATCACACCGGTGCCCACCTGATAACCTGCTTGTTTTAAACTTGCGAGGGCTTCTATTCGGGTTTCCCACAAATGATTACTGTCATTTGGGTGAATTTTATAATACAACGCTTTATTGGTTGTTTCGATGCGAAGCAAATACCGATCAGCACCGGCATCCTTCCAGCGGCGATAAACGGCATAAGGCTGTTCCCCACATGAAAGCGTTACTGATAATTCATGCCGGGTATTTTGATGTATTTTAATTAGAAGATGTTCTATTAATGCTGTAAATGATTGTCCCGACTGCTCTCCAGTTTGAATGACCAGTGAGCCAAAACCTTGTCGCCAAGCAAAATCAGCGCAATGCAATACTTCTTCTTCTGTTAGTGTATAGCGCTTTACCTTTTTGTTTTCTGCCCTGATGCCGCAATAATAGCAGTTTTTACTGCAAACATTCGATAATTCAATAAGTCCGCGTAGATAGACTTTTCGCCCAACATTTAAAGCCTTAATATCAAGCGCTTTGTCAAGAATTGTCTGCGTTTCTTCTGAATTAACTGAAAGTAGTTCAACAAGCTCATTTTTGTCATGCTGATTTTTGCTTAGAAGTTGATTCAAGTGTTGACTCATGCGTTTATTTTTATGAATGGTTCAATTACCCGGTCGAAAATCCCATTAAGATATGCGATGGTCATTCCATAATTACTCACAGGTATATTGGCATCAACAGCTGATTTCAGACGGTTGAGCAGTTGTTTGCGTGTGACAACGCATCCACCACATTGAATAACCAACTTATATTGGCTGAGATTTTCGATAGAATTCAAACCGGAAATGATATCAAAATGAATTTTTTTACCTGTAAACGAACCAATCCATTTTGGTAGTTTATGCCGTCCGATATCTTCGCAGCTTACCTGATGGGTGCATGATTCGAGTATGAGCACTTTATCCTCATCCTTCAAATTCGATAATGTTGGAGTTCCAGCTAAATAATGTTCAAAGTCGCCTCTGAGTCTTGCAAATACAATGCTAAAGCTTGTAAGAGGAACATCAGAAGGAACCAGTGCATTGACAAATGAAAAAGCCTGACTGTCGGTTATAATCAATTGAGGGCGAGGCATCTCCTGTTCGAAATATTGTTTCAGTTGTGTTTCTTTTAGTACTACACATATGCAGTCGTTGTCAAGAACATCGCGGATGGCCATAACCTGAGGAAGAATCATTCGCCCATCCGGAGCTTCGGAGTCAATAGGCGTAACAAGAAGGACAACTCCGTTAGGCTTAACAATACCACCAAGTAAGGATGATTTTTGGTAAGTTGTTTCGGGGATGGTCTTTTTAAGTTCTTCAATTAGATCATTCAGAAATTGATTGGTTTTGGTCGAAAAATCTATTACAGTAGCTTTACTGAATTCTTTAATTTTTTCACGAGTAAGCGAATCAAGGGGAGAAATATCAGATTTGTTATGTAAAATAAGGTAAGGTACACCGAATTCACGTAAACGTACTATCAACTCTTTTTCATAAAAACCAAATTCGTTATTTGTTATTACTAGAATAGCACAATCCATGTTTTTCAGAGCATCATAGGTTTTTTGTACCCTTTTTTGACCCAGTTCTCCGTTATCGTCAATGCCGGCGGTATCAACAATAATTGCTGGTCCTATACCAAATATTTCAATAGATTTTTTAACGGGATCTGTTGTAGTACCAGGTTCAGGTGAAACAATTGCAACTTCCTGATTGACCATCAGGTTGATAATGGAACTTTTACCATTGTTCCGTCTTCCGAATATCCCAATATGGGGTTTGAGGTCTTTTCCCTTCGTCATAATAGTTGGGTGATAAAGTTTTTTTATAAGGATATAGGTGCTGGTAGCATATTTAGGTCAATAACCATTAAAAATACAAATCCCTTTCTCCTTGTTTGATGCGTTCGATGCGTTCACGAACTTGTTCCAGATAACTGATATCATCCATTTCCAGCAGGTTACGTTCGATCAGTTTCCAGCCTTTAATGGCTGTGTTCTCTGTTGCATAATCAGTGATGTATTCTGCTAAGGTCAGCAAAGCATTCGGAGTGCAGAATTTTTTGATAAATCCGGGAACGCTGAACTCCATGAAATGCTGTCCTGTTCTGCCTTTGCGATAGCAAGCAGTACAGAATGACGGAATGTAGTCGCTTTCAATCAATTCGTCGATTACCTCATTCAGGGTGCGATCATCATTGATTTTGAATTGTTCTTTGGTGAGGTTTTGATCTACCTTTGGGTTTTCGGAATAAGCCCCAATTTCAAGTTTGGTTCCGGCATCAATTTGCGAACAACCAAAAGCAAGTACTTCGCGACGGATATTTTCCGGTTCTCGTGCAGTAAGAATGAGTCCGGTATAAGGTACCGAAAGTCGTAAAATGGCAACGAGACGCGTAAATTCTTCATCATTAACCTGATAGCGGTCATCAAGGTCGTATTCAAGCGCATCCTGAATCCGGGGAAATGAAATAGTATGTGGTCCAACATTATAACAGGCTTCGAGATGGTTTACATGTCTTATAAGTGATAACACTTCATAGCGCCAGTCATATAAACCAAATAGGGCCCCAATACCAACATCATTGATGCCTGCTTCCATAGCGCGATCAAGTGCTGTCAATCGATAATCGAAATCTGACTTTTTACCGGAAGGGTGACAGTAAGCATATGTTTCATGGTGATATGTTTCCTGAAAAACCTGATAGGTTCCAATTGCAGCTTCATGAATGGTTTTAAAGCCTTCAATATCAAAAGGCGCAGCATTGATGTTAACGCGGCGAATCTCTCCATGGTCTTTCTTAACATTATACACCTCGCGAACTGCATCGGCAATAAACTCAGCAGAATAAGCAGTGTGTTCTCCAAAAACCAGAATTAGTCTTTTTTGTCCATGTTCTTCGAGGGCTTGAACATTTTCTATCAACTCTTTCTTTGTAAGCGTTTTTCTTAAGGCCGTTTTATTTGATGCTTTAAATCCACAATAGCGACAATTGTTCGAACAATAATTTCCAACATACAAAGGGGCAAACAATACAATTCGCTTTCCATAAACCTTTTCTTTCAAGGTACGGGCACCTTTCTTTATCGTTTCGATCATTGCAGAATCTGTAGCTTGAAGTAAAACTGCAGTCTCAGCTAAGCTTAATCTATTTTTATTGAGCGATTTCTCAACGATAGCTTCAACGCTTTCCTTTGTGGGTTTGGCTAAGTTGAGATAGTTCCAGATTTCTTCATCATCGATGAAAGGTTGCATGGCAACATCTGGAATTTTATATTGTTCTGGGTAGAATTTCACGTCTTTCGTTTTATAGTAAAAAAATAAATTTTAATTCGGATTTAAGTCCTTTAATGCCTGATAATTTTTTGATTTTTAGTATATAAATATGCAGTTTCTATTTTCTTATGGTTGATATAGCGGTCAGATCAATTTCTAGGCAAAGTTATTATGAAAGTAGTACCAACATCGGAGGTACTTTCAACTTGAATGGTTCCATTGTACTGCTCCACCATTTTTTTCGTAATGGACAACCCAAGCCCACTACCTGCAATCTCTTTTGTTTTATTACTTTTAATGCGGACAAAATCTCCGAAAATCTTTTCGAGGTCCTCTTCACTCATACCGATTCCAGTATCAGTTACCCTAATATTGATACATTTGAACTGATCTTCGATAAGAATATCTACTTTTCCATTGTCTTTATTGTATTTTACCGCATTGGAAATAAGGTTGTTGAAAATTATTTCCATTTCATCAGCATCGGATAAAAGATAGGTGTTGCCATGCGTTTTAAGCGTCATTTTCACGTTTTTCTGAATCGAATAGGGCTCCATAGAATCCATGGCGGTGCGGGCTACACTTCCAAGTTCAATTTCACGCATTTTTCGTTCTTTTTTACCTGATTCTATTTTGGTTAAATCGAGTAAATCCATAATCAGATTTCGCATGCCTTTCAAGCGGGCAAGCGATCGGTCAATCATTTTTTCGTAATCTTCAATTTTATCCCCATATTGCTTTTCCTGCATCATTTTTAGGTATCCTTCGATAGCATTGATTGGTGATTTGAGCTCATGCGACAAAACCGAAAGGAACTGAAACCGGATTTGTTTTCCCTCAACCTGCATTTTCTGCGTCATACGTTTAAGAAACAGATGCTTGGTTACGTTTTCGATGGTTGCCCTAAGTTCCTGAGGGGTGAAAGGTTTAGGCATAAAAGTGTAGGCGCCGTTTTTTGTTGCTTTAATGGCAAGGTCGAGCGAAGCATAAGAGGTGATCATCATTACTGCAAGATCAAACTTTTGCTTGTTAATATATTCAAGCACTTCAATGCCATCCATACCAGGCAATTTGTTGTCGAGCAGCACTACATCTACAGGTTTTGTATTGAGAATTTCGATGGCTTCTTCGCCTGTTTCCGCCTCAATAAGGTTGAAATCGAAATCTTCGTCCATAAAAGCGTAACCAACGGTATAGTTTCCGAGAATGCGGTTGATGCCCGATCGGATTCCGGGTTCATCATCCACAACAAGTACGTGAAGTGTTGCCATTTTTAGGTAAATTTAGATTACAAATAGATTTTTATAAACTATAGTTTCAGCAGTTTGTTAATTTCACGGTGAAGTTGATCGCTTCTGATTCCTTTTTCGAGATATAGATCTGCTTTAATCCAGCTTTTATTGTTGTCGTTATAGAGGTCAAAACTAAAGCCGGTTTCGGCAGTAGCAGCTGAAGCCATTATGATTGGTAAATTCGGATATTTACGTTTTGCCTTATATGAAAGGATGAAACCACTGTCTTCCTGTTCCATCATCAGGTCAAAGATTGCCAGGTCGGGTTCTGTAGTATCAAGAATTTTCTCTGCTTCAGCCTGACTTTCAGCTGTTATGACACGAAATCCAAGGTTTTTTACCATTGTTTCCATCTGAAAGAGATAATCTGCATCATCATCAACAATCAGAATCAGTTTTTTTTCATTACTCATTTTATTTATAATTTTGTTGTTGTAAAATAATATTATGCTGGATTACGAGGTAAGGAAATGATAAAAGTTGTTCCAGTTGGTCCTTTTTGTGGATTACAGTTTGAAATGACTGAAATCTTTCCTTTGTGCATTTTTATGATACCGTAGCATAGCGGCAATCCAAGACCTGTTCCTTTTCCCACTTCTTTGGTTGTAAAGAAGGGGGTAAATATTTTTTCCATATTCTCTTCCGAAATCCCTGATCCTGAATCCTTGATGTGAATTTCAACATCATCTTTCTTTTCTATGAGTTCTATAGTGAGTTCACCTCCTGCAGGCATAGCTTCCACTGCATTCTTCTCAAGATTGGTGAGAACCTGCATCATTTGATCAACATCGAGAAAGAGATATGGATTTTTCATCTCCACTTTCAGATTCACAATAATGTTTTCAGGTACTACAATTGATTGAACACTTCGGGTAGCAAATTTTTCAAGATGTGTTTCTGTGAGCCGAACTTGATTTTTACGAGCAAAGTTTAATAACCCGCCAACTATTTTCCGACATCTATCAGCCTGTTCAACGATGAGTTGCAAATCGTTCCTTGTCGTTTCATCTGTGGTTTCATCTAGAATAAGATTGCTATACATGGTAATAACGCCAAGTGGATTGTTTAATTCATGCGCAATACCTGCTGATAATTGACCCATGTGTGCCAGTTTCTCGGATTGTTTAAGCGCCTCGCGAGCACTTGCCAGTTCAATATTCGACAAGTTAAGCTTCTCTACGGACTGATGTAAAGTTTCGATAGAATAGGGGAGACACATTTCATTTTCAGCCAGACCCTGTACTATCGCAATGGCATGCTCTATGCAGGTGTCATAGCCACATGCGCCGCAATCCAGATAATCGGAGGCGTCATTTTTACCCATTCTGAAGAGCACTTCACCAATCTTTTGGGAAGAGGGCTTTTCAAGCCTTCTGTCCATTGGTTGAAAACTATTACTGAGATCGATCGTTGAGGCCTGAATAAGTTCCTTTTCCCAAGCCCCCATATCGATATTTTCCATCTTTTGTCCAACGTACTTTGAGATACATGAACGGCGCTGATATTTAACGCCATCTTTCGACATGCCTGGTCCCATAATACATCCTTCGCAACAAAGTAGTTCAAGATGCCTGGTTTGAAGTTTTCCCTGGGCAAATTCGGTGATAGCGTCTTTAAAATTAATACGTCCTTCAGCAACAATAACATCTCCTTTTGTAAGATCTGATTCAACCTGCATGTTTTGCAATAGTCCATGACTTATAGGAAATACAGCGCCTTTACCTGCAAAAGGGGGATCGAATTCACGAGGCTTGACATTATTTTGATTGATCCCCTTTTCGGCAAACAATTCCCGCAGTTCGCTAAAGGTAAGTGCAAAGTCGATGTCATCTGACTCTGCTTTTTTTGCAATGCAGGGGCCTATGAATACAGTTTGAAGATCGTCTCCGTATTTTTTCTTAAGATAGCGCGATGCAGCGACCATTGGTGATACCAATGGTGCAAGTTGAGAAACCAATTCAGGCTGAAAATGCTCCACGTAGTAAACGATGGCAGGGCAATCAGATGAAATCACTCCTTTACTATCGTTGTTTTCAAAAAGTTTTCTGTATGCCACTGCAACCATATCGGCGCCAAATGCAACCTCTGTAACCAGATCAAAACCAAGTGACTTAACCATGCTAACCAAAACTCTGTAATCCTCGATCCCGGTAAATTCAGCAGGAAAACTTGGCGCCAGACATGCAGCAGTTCGTGTTCCACTTTGTAGAAGTTCTAAAACTTCGGAAGTTTGTTTCAAAAAAACCTTAGCCTCCTGACGACACACCCGTACACAATTGCCGCAACCAATGCAGCGTTCACTAAGTACTTCGGCTTGCCCATTGACAATTTTAATGGCCTTTACCGGACACTCGCGAACGCATGTAAAGCAAACCCTGCACCTGTCCTTGACAGTAAAAACGAGTTGTTTATGTTTGCTATTGTGTGCCATCCAATTGTTTTATTATCAGAATATCCGAATCAATACTCAATTATCTATTTTATTATTTTTATAATACTTCTCTTTTCTGATAGTGTGTATGCAGTAACTGGTGACTCTTGTGACCAAGCGGTTTGCCTAGAAACTTGTCATATAGTTCAATGATATAAGGGTTCTTATGAGAAACTTTGATGGCATCTTTTTCGTCTATGTCGTACAAAGTGGTCATACGCGCCTTAATTGCCTCTTCATCAGCGCCAATTGGCTGCCCGCCTCCATTAACACATCCGCCAGGGCACGCCATTACTTCAATAAAGTGAATGTCGTTGCGACCGTTTCTAATTTCTTCCATAAGAGCAGCAGCATTTTTTAAGCCACTTACCACGGCAACACCTATGGTCAGATCTCCAATTTTAATACTGGCTTCTTTGTGGCCCTGAAAACCACGTACTGCTTTTACCTGAAATTTGACCATTTCTTTTCCAGTGATAAGATAATGAGCCGTACGAATGGCAGCTTCCATTACCCCACCTGATGAACCAAATATTTTTCCGGCAGAGGAGCGTGTTCCCAAAGGAGAATCTGCCAACTCTGGCTCAAGTTTATGTACATCAATACCATAAAGGCGAATCATGCGGGCTAGTTCACGGGTTGTGAGCACGGCATCAACATCAGAAATTCCATTTTGTGTCATCTCCTCCCGTTGTTGTTCAAATTTTTTGGCAGTACATGGCATTACAGAAACAGAATAGATGTTTTCTGGAGCAATGCCTTCTGTTTCGGCGAAATAACTTTTTATAATTGCTCCCATCATTTGCTGAGGCGATTTGCAGCTGGAAAGGTGGGGCAATAGATCCTGTCCGAATTCTTCAGCATATTTCACCCATCCGGGGCAGCAGCTTGTTATCATGGGTAATACTCCGCCATTGGTAACCCGGTGTACAAGCTCTGACGCTTCTTCCATAATAGTGAGGTCGGCAGAAAACGATGTGTCAAATACAAAGTTGAATCCCATTCGGCGCAATGCGGCATTCATAATCCCAATCATGTTGTGGCCGGGTTTAAACCCAAACTCTTCTGCCAATGATACGGATATTGAAGGGGCATACTGAACAACGACTGTTTTATCTGGATTACTGAGGTTGTCTCTGATTTCTGAAATGTGTGGTTTTTCTTTCAATGCGCCTGTTGGGCAAACCATAATACATTGACCACAATTAACGCACGAAGAAAGATTAAGTCCATGGTTAAAAGAGGTGTCGATGAAGGTTTTGCTTCCGCGACCAACAAATTCGATAGCAGAAACACCTTCTATTTCTTCACAAACCCTCACACAACGACCGCAAAGGATACATTTAGCCGGATCACGTACAATACTAGCGCTGGAAACATCCAGTTTGTAATTGTTTTTATTTCCACTGATTCGTCGTTCACGGATATTCAGGTCTTCTGCTAATTTCTGAAGCTCACAGTTTCCGTTACGTTCGCAGTAAAGACAATCGTCAGGGTGGTTTGAAAGCAGCAGTTCAACAATTGTTTTCCGTGATTCAATCACACGGGATGAGTGGGTTTTAATTTTCATCCCCTGAAACACAGGCTCCGAACAAGCTGTAACCAGGTTTTTTCTTCCTTCAACTTCAACCACACACATGCGGCAAGATCCGGTTGGAAGCAGCCCTTTCATGTGACAAAGCGTTGGAACACTCAACCCGTTGCGGCATAACGCATCTAAAATGGTTTCGTTGGGATTGGCCTGAATAGGATTATTATTGACTTCTATAGTGAGGTTCATATTGATCGTAATTTTTGATTATGGCAGACATTTAGTTGAATTTTACTGCGTCGAAGTTGCATGCTTCCATACATGCTCCGCAACTGATACATTTATCCGGAATAATAAAGTGTGGCTGTTTTCTGCTACCGATGATAGCATTGGTAGGACATTTTTTAGCGCACACTGTACAACCGGTGCATTTATCAACGTCTATTGTATATTCGCGCAAGTTCGTACAAACGCCAGCACGGCATTTTTTATCAAAAACGTGCTCTTCATATTCATCCTTAAACCATTTAAGAGTGCTTAAAACAGGGTTTGGTGCAGTTTGTCCGAGGCCGCATAGCGAAGTGTCTTTGATAACACGGCCTAAACTTTCAAGTTGCATCACACCTTTGAAACGAGCCAATGGTTCGTGTGTTTCGCGATTCTTTGGCTTTGTGGTTATACTTTCCAATATTTCAAGCATTCTTCGGGTTCCTTCACGGCATGGAATGCATTTTCCACAACTTTCACGCTGAATGAAATCCATGAAAAATTTTGCAATATCAACCATACAGGTATCTTCATCCATAACAACCATACCTCCTGATCCCATCATCGCACCCACATTGATCAGGTTTTCATAATCTACCTCAATATCTAAGTTTACATCAGTTACACAGCCCCCGGAAGGACCACCCATTTGTACTGCTTTGAATTTTTTTCCATTGGCAATACCACCGGCAATCTTATAAATGATATCCCGGACAGTAGTTCCCATAGGTATTTCAACCAAACCAGTGGTTGCAATTTTACCTGAAAGAGCAAACACCTTTGTGCCCTTGCTTGTTTGGGTTCCCATTGCGCTAAACCAGTCAGCCCCATTATTGACGATCGAAGACAGATTAGATAAGGTTTCAACATTGTTAATAATGGTTGGTTTTCCAAATAATCCGCTAATGGCTGGGAATGGTGGACGTGGACGTGGCATACCCCGTTTTCCTTCAATACTGTGGATGAGGGCTGTTTCTTCACCGCAAACAAAAGCACCTGCACCCTTTTTGATTACGATATCAAGGTCGATACCTGTTTCAAAAATATTCTTTCTGATGAGACCGTATTCTTTGGCTTGTCGAATAGCAATTACAAGACGTTCGATTGCAAGAGGATATTCTGCGCGTATGTATACATAGGCTTTCGAAGCACCAATTGCATAAGCAGCAAGCGCCATTCCTTCAAGCAGACGGTGTGGGTCGCCTTCAATAACAGCCCGATCCATAAAAGCGCCCGGATCACCTTCGTCTGCATTACAAATAAGGTATTTCTGATCTGCTTCTTTGGCGAGTGCAAATTTCCATTTTTTACCAGTAGGAAACCCTCCACCACCACGACCGCGCAGCCCACTTTTTTCAATTAAATCACATAATTCTTCACGACTGAATATTTTCAATGCGTTAAGGTAGGCTTTGTAACCACCACGAGAAATATACTCTTCAATACTTTCGGGATTAATGATACCGCAATTTTCGAGTACTATTCGGACCTGTGGTTTAAAAAACGGGTGTTCATCTAAATAAGGGATCCCCTGCCAGTCATTTTGATCTTCCTGATGTCTGAATTGTCCCAAAACAGGATGTTGAGGAAGGGTCTCGCAAAATACACCATCAAGAATTGCTTCAACCTTATCAAAGGTTACTTTTTCAAAAGAAATACGCTTTTTGCCGGATAACTTAATATCCATAAGGGGTTCAGAAGAACATAACCCAATGCATCCAACCGGAATAATATCAGCATGTATTTGTTTTTCAGCAAGATATGCTTTTACTTTTTTAATTGTTTCGTTGGCTCCTGCCCCAAGTCCACACGTGCCAGCACCAACAAAAATAACAGTCTGGCTATTTATGTCGTTTCTTATTACCCTTAATTGTTGAACAGTTTCGGGGGTTAAATGACTTTTGAAGCTTGATTTCAATACATTATTGATCAAGAATGATTTTTCTACTATCATTGCTGTTCCTCCCTTTTTCTATAATCTTCAAGAACTGATTTGATTGAATCACTTGTTACTTTTGCATGAAACTCTCCATTGATGGAAATCACCGGGGCAAGTCCGCATGCGCCAATACAGGCTACAACCTCAAGACTAAATAGCTTGTCACGTGTTGTTTGCCCTGCTTTAACTTTCAGCTGTTTCTCAACCTCATCGAGTACGGTTGCAGAACCTAAAACATGACATGCTGTTCCACGACAAAGTTGAATGTGATATTTCCCAGGTTGATTAAAGCGGAATTGGTTGTAAAAAGTTGCCACACCGAATATTTTACTGGTGGGCATTTTTAGGAATTTACTTACCTCAGTTACTGATTCTTCAGAAAGAAATCCAAGTTTTTCCTGAACACTTTGAAGAATAGGTATCAGACTGTCGTGACCTGCGGTAGGATATTGTTTCAGAATTTCCTGAACTATGCTTTTCATGGGGTTTATATTATATTTATTTGGCAAAATCAATCAGTTATCGTTTCGTTTTAATTAGAACCATATGTACTGTTTGTTGTTTGCTCCCTTTTTTATGTGAAATAGGTTCTTTTGCTTTTCTTAAAACATGAGCTAATTGAGAGACAAACAGGTTTCTCTCTCAAGACGATTAGGCTTTAAGTTTTTCAGAATTTTTATTCAATATGCGTTCAACTTCAGGAATTACTCGGCTTCTGTCCACTGGTTTACGGATGAAACCATCCACAGGAACCCATACTGACCGACCGTCTTCAGCGCGATAGTCTATGCCTGAATTACCGGTTACTATATCGCGGATGAGTATTACTTGTAGCTCCTTATAATTCGGATCGTTCCTGAATTCACGTGCCATCGCCTGAACGCTGGGTTTTGTGGTCATCAATACTTCAATCGATGTTTCCATCAAAGTAGGTATGTGGCGCAATTTTGGATTATCAACAAATTCACGTGCCATTTCAAATCCTTCGTAATGGGTTGTCATCATTACGTCGAGGATTGCAAGATCTGGATTTTCATTCAAGGCAAGTTCAATGCCTTCCTTTTTATTGAAAGCTGAAATAACTTCATATCCTTCATGGGTTAGAATTTGTTCTAAAACGGTGATCACATCAATGTCATCATCTACAACTAAAATTTTTGTCTTTTTCATGATTCTTTGGTTTTTGAGAGTTTATTTTTTATTGTGATTTTACTAACAGTAACAAGGCAAAAATACAACTAAACAATGAACCATATGCAGGTGATTGTTACTGATTTCACAATAAAAATCATGTAAGAAAAGGAAGAGAGCAACTAGCTAATTTACGCAAGAAATTCTGCTTAATTACGCAAAATGGATATAATTAAATATTAATCAGCTTATTACGTATAGAGTAAGCAAGCAATGAAACTGTATTTTTTGTGCCTGTCTTTGACATAAGGTTTGATTTATGACCAACGATAGTGCGTTCACTTACAAAAAGTTTTTCAGCAATTTCTCTATTGCTCAATCCTTCGGCGAGTAATTCAATTACTTCTAATTCACGCCGGGTAAGATTAAGATCGTTTTCATGCTTGTCTTCTTTGATTACAGTTTTTGTGAAATAATCCCAAAGCTCTTCACTATAATAGGTTTTTCCATTATAAACTGCTTGTAAAGCTCTATCAAGGACTTCTTTACGTATATTTTTGATTAGAAAACCCTTTACGCCAGCTTCCATCATACTTTGAATGTAGGCATCTTCTTTGAACATTGTCAAAGCAATGATTTTTAATGATGGGTATTTTTCGAGTGCTTTTTTAGTGGCTTCAATGCCATTCATCACAGGCATTTCAATATCCATGAGTACAAGATCGGTCACTTCATGCTCCAGTATTTGAAGGAATTCAGCACCATCGGATGCTTCAGCCACTACTTTTGCATACCCTAACTTATTGATAACCATCTTTAAACCACTTCTAAAAATTTCATGGTCATCAACAATAATTACACGTATTACCGGATCCATTTTTTAGTGTTTATTTTATAACAGCAAAGGTAAGAATTTTAACGATTTAAAATGTGTATTCTTAATTCAGGATATGAATACTATCGATTTTTTGAGGTTCATAGGTTTTTGATTGATTCAAATAGAAACGAATAGTAAATTTATTATTTTGGCTCCATATTGTGAGTTTTCTCAATCTTGCTAACTTTTCATTTCATGACAGATAGTTTGAGAATCGGGTTTTGAAAATGAAGACGGGATGTTCATTTCTTCATATTTTTCGGTTTTATCTTTTTTGAATTGGTACATTTAACATTGAAAATAGAGTGTTAAAAACAAAAAATCAATACATTTGGCGCCGTTTTGATGTGGTAATTCAATACTTATATGCCAATTAATATATTCATCAAATACATTAATGTATTATATATCAATTATATAACTTTCAGCTCAATGCAGCAATGTTAATTGATATATGAATTTAAAGCAGGGATTAAATGAGAAATGTTTATATAAAAGGAACAGGATCTTACGCTCCAGATAACGTTGTTAAGAATGATTTTTTTAAGAGAGTTGGTTCATCAGATGAATGGATATTTGAACATTTAGGAATAAGGGAAAGAAGAATCTCGACTGGAGAAACCACAAGTGATCTGGGGTATAGGGCAGGATTGAATGCAATTGAAGATGCTGGTTTGACCGTTGATGATATTGATTTGCTTATTGTTGCAACGGCAACTCCTGATCGTCAGGCTCCTTCTTGTGCATGCTTTGTTCAGGAAAAGTTAGGAGCCTTCAAAACCGTTGCCTTTGATGTAGCCGCTGTTTGTTCTGGTGCATTATTTACTATTTCTGTTGGAGTACAGTTTATTAAAACTGGAATGTACAACAATGTCCTAGTAATAGGAGCTGATACTTTCTCAACTATAACAGACTGGAATAGAAGAGATTCTGTTTTCTTTGGTGATGGTGCAGGGGCAATGGTACTCTCTCACACAGATGAAGACATGGGATTTATAGATTTCAATCTACACTCAGATGGTCGGGGTAAAGATCATTTTTCCATCCCTGCTGGTGGTTCAGAGCAGCCCACAAATCAGGATACTTTAAATAGCAAATTGCATTACTTTCAAATGAATGGCAAAGAAGTTTATAAAACAGCCATTGAAGTTGTTCCAAAAAGTATTGATGAGATTTTGACAAAGAATAATTACCTCATTGAACAAATAGATTTTATGATTCCTCACCAGCCGAGTATCAGAATTTTAGAAGAAATTGCCCATCGTGTACATTTACCTTTCAGTAAGGTAATGACCAACATGGATCGTTATGCAAACACTTCTGGTGGTACAATTCCTATTTTATTGGATGAATTACACAGAGCCAATAAATTTTCAACCAATGATATTTTACTTTTTGCTGCTGTTGGAGCAGGCTGGACGTGGGGTACTGCTTTATACAAATGGTAAATCGCGTTAAAGTGAACTTTTATTGCTTTCATACTTAGCTCAAATCACCATCAAAATCAACCCAAAACTAAATTTTCAATACTTTAAATTATGCAAAATCAATTATTTTCCGGAAAAACATTTCTCATTACCGGAATCGCTGATAAAAATTCCCTTGCCATGTTTGTTGCAAAAAAAATAAAAGAAAATGGAGGAGCAGTTGTATGTACCGGTTTGGGTATAAGTCCATTTCATAAGAACTTGTCCGAAAGAGCACAAGCTTTTTTGCAAAAGAACCATGAGGATTTTGTTGCAGCTGTTCAAAGCGAATTGGGTGATACAGTAACCGCTATTCTCGATGTTACAATTGATGAAAGTATCGAGAGCTTTGCAATAGCGCTGAAAGAGAAGAATATTAAACTGAATGGCTTTCTTCATGCAATTGCTATGGACAAAACCATCCGCCAAAAAGAAGTCAAACCACTTATTGAAGTCACAAAGGATGAGTTTTGCGACACGATGGAGGTTTCAGCGTATTCGCTTATTCGTTTGGCTTATTACCTGATGAAATTTGATATTCTTCAGCCAGACTCATCAATCTGTTCTTTAAGTTATATTGCTGCAGCGAAGGTAACTTTCCATCCCTACAGAAATATTAGCATCGCCAAAGCTGCTTTGGAACGAATTACAATTGAACTGGCTGATGAACTGGGCCGTTTGAACGGTACTCGAGTGAATGCAATTCGTTTTTCGCCCTACATGGGCAGTAAAGCTGGAAACGCAACCCTGACAGAAAATGTTATTGAAACATCAGATGAAATAAGCCCGTTAGGAAACGCCACTCCCGATGACCTGTCCAATGAAGTAATTCATTTATTCCGGCCAAATGGAAGGATAACTGGTGAAATAAGGCATGTGGATGGTGGATATAATATTATGGGGTAATTGTACTTTAGTGAAGAAGTAAAGGTGAAATCGGTTGTTTGCCATTTGAAGAGAATGCCTCTCATCAGATCAAACACCTTTTACAGGTAACAAATTTATCTACAGGAGTTTACTTTAACTGCTTGATTTGATATTTTACCCTATGCTTTCATAATTGCGCTTTCCTCTTACAATCGTTTTTTACTACCTTTGCACCCAATTTTTTATAATGCAGCTTTATTGCAGTGTAATATGACAAAAGTAAAATATAAAGAGTACAAGTATCTCAATCTCACCCAAACAGGTGAAGATGTGAGAAAATTTTGGGAGGAAAACGACATATTCAACAAGAGTCTTGAAACTCGCTTACAAGGTGAACCATACGTTTTTTATGAGGGGCCACCTTCTGCTAATGGGGTTCCAGGAATTCACCATGTTATGGCGAGAGCTATCAAGGATATTTTTTGTCGCTACCAAACACTCAAGGGTAAGCTTGTACAACGTAAAGCTGGTTGGGATACTCACGGTTTGCCTGTTGAAATCAGTGTTGAGAAAACCCTTGGCATAACCAAAGATGATATTGGGAAGACAATATCTGTTGAAGATTACAATCAGGCCTGTCGTAAGGAAGTGATGAAATATAAAGATCTTTGGGACGAACTGACCCGCAAAATGGGTTACTGGGTCGATCTTGATCATCCATATATTACATTTGAAAATAAATATATTGAGACTGTATGGAATCTTTTATCGAAACTTTTTGATAAAGGTCTTCTCTACAAAGGTTACACCATTCAGCCCTATTCTCCCGCTGCTGGCACAGGCCTCAGTACACATGAGCTAAACCAGCCGGGTTGTTATCGTGATGTCAAAGACACCTCAGCAACAGCCCAGTTTGAATTGATACGCAACGAAAAATCGGAATTTTTACATGCTGATGATAACATTCCTGTTTTTATTCTTGCCTGGACTACTACCCCATGGACACTTCCTTCTAATACTGCCCTTGCGGTTGGTTCGAACATAGACTACCTACTGGTTAGAACTTTTAATCCTTATACATGCTTACCGATTAAGGTGATCCTGGCAAAGGATCTTTTGTATGGATACTTTGATGAAAAAATGCTAGATGTTGATCCTGAAGACTATAAAACAGGTGATAAAAAAATACCTTTTTCTATTCTGGAAACCTTAAAAGGAAAGCAATTGAATGGCCTTACCTACAATCAACTTATCCCTTGGATTCGTCCAATGGGCGATGCTTTTCGTGTGATCGAGGGTGACTTTGTTACCACAAGTGATGGTACAGGAATTGTGCATATTTCTCCAACTTTTGGTGCTGATGATGATCGGGTTGCAAAAGTTAATAGTATTGCACCTCTTTTACTCATCGATAGTGAAGGAACACGACGTCCGATGGTAGATTTGAAAGGGCGGTTTTTCCTCATTGAAGATCTGGATCAGGATTTCGTTCAAAACTTTGTTGATACAAAGAGTTACCATGATTTTGCCGGACGCTTTGTGAAAAATCAATATGACGAAAGCCTTAGTTCTGATGATGCAACACTCGACGTGGATATTTCGGTGATGCTTAAAAAGGAAAACAAAGCTTTTCGTATTGAAAAATTTGTGCATAGCTATCCGCATTGCTGGCGTACCGACAAACCTGTATTGTACTACCCGATGGATAGCTGGTTTATTCGTACAACGACTTATCGTGAACGAATGATGGAGCTCAATAAAACCATCAACTGGAAACCAAAATCAACGGGTGAAGGCCGGTTTGGCAACTGGCTCGAAAACCTTGTTGACTGGAACCTTTCCCGATCGAGGTTTTGGGGAGTTCCATTGCCTATCTGGACTTCTGAGGACAAAACAGAGCAATTATGTTTTGGATCTGTTTCTGATCTTAAAGATGCAGTTAACACCTCAATTAAAGCTGGTTTGATGGATGCAAACCCTTTCGAAGAATTTGAGGCCGGAAATAATAGTGATGAAAATTACAATACATTCGACCTTCACCGCCCCTTTTCAGATCGTATTGTATTGGTTTCTGCTTCTGGTAAGCCAATGTACCGTGAACCCGATCTCATCGATGTTTGGTTCGACTCAGGCGCTATGCCTTATGCTCAAACACATTATCCTTTTGAAAATCTGGATAGTTTCCAGAAGAATTTCCCTGCCGACTTTATAGCTGAGGGAGTGGACCAAACCCGTGGATGGTTTTTCACGTTGCATGCCATCGCTGTGATGTTGTTTGATTCTGTAGCTTTCAAAACAGTCGTGTCCAACGGATTAGTGCTTGATAAGAATGGCAATAAGATGTCGAAGCGATTGGGAAATGCTGTTGATCCGTTTGAAACCATCGAAAAATATGGCCCTGATGCCACACGCTGGTATATGATAACAAATGCTCAACCCTGGGATAACCTTAAGTTTGACCTTGGTGGATTGGATGAAGTTAGACGAAAATTTTTTGGTACCCTCTACAACACTTATGCCTTCTTTGCTCTTTATGCAAATATTGACGGATTTGCTTATTCTGAAGATGAAATTGCCCATTCTGAACGTCCTGAGATTGATAGATGGATATTATCAGAGCTTAATTCTCTTGTTCAGCTTGTGGATGAATCGTACCGAACCTATGAACCTACCCGTGCCGGAAGAGCAATTCAAGAATTTGTGGATGAGCATTTGAGCAATTGGTATGTGCGCCTTTCCCGACGTCGTTTCTGGAAAGGTCAATATACCTTCGATAAGATTTCTGCCTACCAAACACTTTACACTTGTCTTGAGACAATTGCTCAATTAGCATCACCTATTGCACCGTTTTTCAGCGAACAGCTTTTCCGTGATCTGAACAAGGTAACAGCCCGCCAATCCATCGAATCGGTACATCTTTCTCAATTCCCCATTGCAAATCTTTCACTTATTGATAAAGATCTTGAAGAGAGAATGGAGTTGGCACAGAAATTCTCATCCATGGTTCTTTCACTTCGGAAAAAGGCCAATATTCGTGTACGGCAACCATTAAACACAATAATGATTCCGGTGATAGATGATAAAATGCGTCAGCAGCTTCAAGACATTGAAAATCTTATTTTGTCAGAGGTTAACGTTAAACAAATAAATTACCTTACTGATGATAACGGCGTTTTAATAAAAAAAATAAAACCCAATTTTAAAACATTGGGACCTCGGTTTGGGAAGTTAATGAAACAACTTGCAATACTGTTTGCAGGCTTTTCACAATATGATATCAGACGGTTGGAAATCAATGGAAGTCAAACAATAAATATTGAAGGGCAGACGCTTGATATAAGTCTGGAAGATGTGGAAATTACAACAGAGGATGTACCGGGTTGGACTGTTGCAACTCAAGATAAACTTACTGTTGCTCTCGACATGACGCTAACACCGCAGTTATTGCAGGAAGGTCTTGCCAGAGAGATTGTTAATAGGGTTCAGAACCTAAGAAAGGATTCTGGTTTGGAGGTGACGGATCATATCTTACTTGAAATTGAAGCCGACGAAGAAACCGCTGATGCCCTGCGTTCATTTAAAGAATATATTTGTTCTGAAACGCTTGGAACATTAGAAATCATTGATCAACTTGATGATGTAAATATGACTGAAAATGAGCTTGTTGAATCAGTATTTGTCAAAATTAGAGTAACAAAACAGAATTAATGCGATTTTTTCTTATAGTTTGGTAGGATATATTACATAAAAAGTACTAAATTTATACCGGATTCATGAAATGAATCGTTGAAAGAACACTAACACTTAAGGTTATGAAAACAGAGAATTTGAAGGATACTGAAAATAAGAAAAACAGGTATTCGGATGAGGAGTTAGAAGAATTTAAACAAATCATTTTAGATAAACTTGTAAAAGCCCGATCGGATTATAAGTTGCTTTCTGAGGCGCTTTCTAACGAGGATGAGAATGGCACGAATGATACTTCTCCAACATTTAAAGTGCTGGAAGAAGGCTATCAGGTGCTTTCAAAAGAAGAAAACGGACGCCTTGCAGCGCGTCAGCAAAAATTCATCAACAACCTCGAAAATGCACTTATTCGCATTGAAAACAAAACGTATGGTATCTGCCGTGTAACCGGAAAATTGATTGCGAAGGAGCGCTTACGTATAGTTCCGCATGCAACCCTTAGTATTGAAGCTAAATTGCAGCAAGGAGGCAATCAATAGTAAATGATTCATCTTTTAATTTAGAAGTTATTTATTCATCCCTGGCTAAATCAGCAGTCGGGGATGTTTTATGAACCTGTTTATATATCCAATCGAAAAAGTGAAACGCCCTTTTATCATCGTATTTTTTGTACTTCTTTTTGATCAGCTACTTAAGTTTTATATAAAGCTTACCATGACTATCGGTCAGGAGTTTGCTGTAGCAGGAGATTGGTTTATTATTCATTTTACCGAAAACAATGGAATGGCTTTTGGTTTTCAGTTTGCGGGTGAATGGGGCAAATTATCCCTGAGTATATTTCGCATTCTGGCAGTTATTGCCATTGGTATTTATTTGTGGCTACTAACAAAAAAGAAGATAAGTTTTGGCCCTGTTTTTGGAATTTCAATGGTTATGGCCGGAGCAATAGGCAACATCCTTGATAGCGCTTTTTATGGTATGATTTTTAGCAACAGCACTTTTCATTCAGTAGCTCAATTTCTACCTGAAAGCGGCGGCTATGCTAACTTTTTGCATGGCAAAGTAGTGGACATGTTTTATTTCCCACTTTTGGTACTGAGGCAAACAGAGTCACCTGCCTGGATTCCGGATTTTATTTTTGGTAATGATGGATATTTCATCTTTTTCAGACCAGTTTTTAATATTGCAGATGCAGCAATTACTACCGGAGTAGTTTGGCTATTGCTCTTTGAAAGGAAATTTCTAAAGAGCATGTGAGTTTTTTTATTTTTTGACAGATTTTTCTTGATTGACTTTAACCGCAATCTATCATCATATTGTTATGAAATAAAGTATTAGGAGTAAAAAATGTCGAATTGATTCCAAAAAACCTCTTAACATACTTATAAAAACAATTCTAAATCTTATCTTTGCGCCCAAATTGAATTTTAGCTAAACCTTATCGTTTAACCAATGAATAAAACAATCACCGGACATATTTCACAAATTATCGGCCCAGTAGTTGATGTGGCCTTCGAACAGGATAGCGACTTACCTAATTTACTTGATGCTCTTGAAATCACCCGTGATAACGGAGAAAAGCTTATTCTTGAAGCTCAGCAAGCTATTGGCGAGAATACAATTCGTACGATTGCAATGGACTCTACGGATGGATTGCGGAGAGGAATGGCAGTTCGCTCGCTTGGTCAACCTATTTCAATGCCAACAGGTGACAACATCAAAGGACGTCTTTTCAACGTGATTGGACAACCAATTGATGGTTTAAAAGCAGTTGAAACAAGCACCTCCTATAGCATTCATCGCCTTCCACCTAAATATGAAAATCTTACCACCCAATCGGAAGTGCTTTATACAGGCATCAAAGTAATCGATCTGATTGAGCCCTATTCCAAAGGCGGAAAAATTGGACTTTTCGGAGGTGCAGGAGTTGGCAAAACAGTAATTATTATGGAGTTAATCAATAATATTGCTAAATCTTATGCAGGTATGTCTGTTTTTGCCGGTGTGGGAGAACGTACCCGCGAAGGCAATGATTTGCTTCGTGAAATGATAGAGTCAGGCGTTATCCGATATGGAAAAGAATTTGTTGAAAGCCTTGAAAAAGGAAAGTGGGATTTAGATAAGGTTGATTATGATACCCTTAAGGATTCACAGGCCACGCTTGTTTTTGGCCAAATGAATGAACCTCCCGGAGCCCGCGCCCGGGTTGCTTTGAGCGGATTGACACTTGCCGAGTATTTCCGTGATGGTGATGAGGAATCAGGAGGACGTGATATCTTGTTCTTCATCGATAATATTTTCCGTTTTACACAAGCCGGTTCTGAGGTTTCTGCTCTACTTGGCCGTATGCCTTCGGCAGTCGGATACCAACCTACATTGGCCACAGAAATGGGGGTGATGCAAGAGCGTATTACATCAACCAAAAGAGGATCAATTACTTCCGTACAAGCAGTTTATGTTCCTGCAGATGACCTAACCGACCCAGCTCCTGCAACTACATTTGCTCACCTTGATGCTACCACAGTACTTAACCGTAAGATTTCAGAGTTGGGTATTTATCCTGCAGTTGACCCACTCGATTCTACTTCACGAATTCTTAATCCTGATGTAGTTGGAGAAGCACATTATAATACTGCTCAGCGTGTAAAGAACATACTTCAGCGCTATAAGGAATTGCAGGATATTATCGCTATTCTTGGTATGGACGAACTATCGGAGGAGGACAAACTCATCGTGCACCGTGCTCGTCGTGTGCAACGTTTTCTCTCTCAACCTTTCCATGTTGCAGAGCAATTTACTGGTATTCCTGGAACCATTGTTTCCATTGAAGATACGATAAAAGGGTTTAATATGATTATGGATGGCGAAGTGGATGAATATCCAGAATCTGCATTTAACCTTGTTGGGACTATCGAAGAAGCAATAGAAAAGGGAAAGAAGTTAATGATTGAAAATAGGTCATAAATATAAAAACCCCTACCCATGCACTTGGAAATTATAACACCCGATAAAACCATTTTCGCCGGAGAGGTGCAGTTGGTTCAGCTACCGGGGCTTGATGGATTGTTTGAAATTCTAAACAACCATGCCCCAATGATTGCAGCACTTGGAAAAGGCCGTATAAAAATCCAGGATGAGGGGAAAAAATTTACTTTTTTTGAAATCAACGGAGGGGTATTGGAAGTACTAAGCAACAAAGTCCTTGTTATGGCTGAATAATGCCAAAAAATCTAAAAACAAAAAAACCGGATGAAAATTCCGGTTTTTTTGTTTTATCATACGTTGAGATTCCTTTATACTGCTGCATTTGAAATTGCTGCGGTTGCCATGGCTGCAAGTTCCTTGTCGATATGAAACATCCCTGCCTTATCATCCCCAACTAGATTAATCTTGTCAAGAATAGTTGACATCGTGCTCTCTTCTTCAATTTGTTCGTTGATATACCATTGGAGAAAATTTCCAGTGGTGTAATCTTTTTCATTCAGGGTAACTTCATATAAATCGTTTATTGATGCAGTAATATAATGTTCGTGCTCCATAACTTGCTCAAAAACAGTTAGAAGTGAATCAAAGGATGATTTTGGGGCATCCAAAGCCATCAAAGCTGCTTTCCCGCCACGATCATTTACATAATGAACAAACTTTAATTGGTGCATGCGTTCTTCGTCAGATTGGCGATACAAAAAGTCAGCAGCTCCTGGAAATCCATTGGACTGACACCAGATGGCCATTGAGAGATACAAACGTGAAGAAAATTCTTCTCTTCTAATCTGTTCGTTGATTGCTGATTCTACAGTTTTTTTAATCATAATATTCATTTTTAATTTACTTATCTAACAAGTAATGGCCTTATAAAGTTCATTATAAAGTCTTATAACATGTTAACTTAATATTATGCCAAAGCATTTGCTCCGCCTACGATTTCAAGAATTTCTTTTGTAATAGAAGCCTGACGCGCTTTGTTGTAAGAAAGTTTTAATTCCTTAATCATTTCTGTGGCATTATCTGTTGCCTTATGCATAGCAATCATTCTGGCGCCATGTTCGGAGGCAAAACTATCCAGTAACACTTTATAAACCTGTATTTTCAGTGTTTTAGGGATTAGTTCATCAAGAATTTGCGTTTTATCAGGCTCAAAAATATAATCAACGCCTTCATAAAATTCGTTTTCATCCACTTGTGGAAGTTGAACAGGCAGAAACTGTTCTTCAATCAGAATTTGTGTGCCTGCATTTTTAAACTGATTATACACAAACAAAATTCTATCATATGCCTCTTCTTCAAAAAGCAACATCAATTTTTCAGCGACTGGAACAATTGCATTAAAATTTAACTGATCAAAAACATGAATGTCAGAGCCAATGATTGGATATTTTCTGTTTCTGAAAAATTCTTCTCCTTTTTTACCAATACAGAATAAAGAGGCGTTCCCTTCTGATAATTGAGACCCATATTTTTCATGAATTAGCTTACTGGTATAACGGATTACATTGGCATTAAAAGCACCACATAAGCCTCTGTTGGATGTAACAGGAACGATGAGAATTTTTTCCGGGGGGCGAGTGGCTGCGTATTTATCCTGGCTGGTCGGACCAAGACTTGCGGAAAGATTTTGCATTAACTCGCGCAGTTTAGCGGCATAGGGACGCATTGTTATAATAGCGTTCTGAGCTTTACGCAGCTTTGAAGCAGACACCATTTTCATGGCGCTGGTTATTTGCTTTGTTGAGTTGACCGACTCAATTCGTGTTCGTACTTCTTTTAAGCTAGGCATGCCTTCGTATGCTTGTGCGCAAAGCGCTATTATTCATATTTTAAAGCGATTGTTTTAGCTACTTTGGTGAGTGTAGCAACCACCTCATCATTGAAAATACCTTTTTTAATGGTTTTCAGCAATTCCTGATAGTTTTCATCCAAATGATGGAGATACTCTGTCTGAAAATCAATGATGGACCTGATCGGT
Source organism: Bacteroidetes bacterium HGW-Bacteroidetes-1 (assembly GCA_002842755.1). Classification (GTDB taxonomy): domain Bacteria; phylum Bacteroidota; class Bacteroidia; order Bacteroidales; family F082; genus JALNZU01. The sequence continues at coordinate 90,723 of PHDU01000006.1, forward strand.
ACTTTTCTCAACAAATTATTCGTCCCACAAAAGATAATGGCAATTTGATGTTCAACTGTCATAGGTGCATATTGAGGCTGTTTAAGGATTTCGAGATTTCGTTTTCCTTTATCCAGAACAGCCATTGTAGCAGCATCGAGGTCGGAACCAAACTTAGAGAAAGCTTCCAGTTCACGAAACTGGGCCTGATCAAGTTTAAGTGTTCCTGCTACTTTTTTCATGGATTTGATCTGAGCATTACCTCCTACACGTGAAACAGAAATTCCAACATTGATAGCCGGACGAATACCCGAATTAAAAAGATTCGTTTCAAGAAATATTTGTCCGTCAGTGATAGAGATCACGTTGGTTGGAATATAAGCTGAAACGTCACCTGCCTGTGTTTCAATGATGGGTAAAGCAGTGAGTGAGCCACCACCCTTAACAAGTGGGCGAATACTTTCGGGTAGGTCGTTCATATTTGCTGCAATTTCATCTGAATTGATAACTTTCGCAGCACGTTCGAGCAGACGCGAATGTAAATAAAACACGTCACCCGGGTAGGCTTCGCGGCCTGGAGGACGACGCAGCAAAAGCGATACTTCACGGTATGCTACTGCTTGTTTTGAAAGGTCATCATAAATGACAAGTGCTGGTCTCCCTGTATCACGGAAGAATTCACCAATGGCAGCTCCTGCAAATGGAGCATAAAACTGCATTGCAGCAGGATCTGAAGCAGTTGCTGCTACAATAACGGTATAGGGCATTGCGCCATTATCCTCTAAGGTTTTTTGTATGTTCGCTACCGTTGAACCTTTTTGTCCAATAGCAACATAGATACAAAAAACAGGTTCCCCTCTTTCATAAAACTCCTTTTGATTGATGATGGTATCAATGGCGATGGCTGTTTTACCAGTCTGACGGTCGCCAATGATCAACTCACGCTGTCCACGTCCGATTGGGATCATGGCATCGATAGGTTTAATTCCGGTTTGAAGAGGTTCGTTTACGGGTTGACGAAAAATGACACCAGGAGCTTTGCGCTCCAGAGGCATTTCGTATGTTTCCCCTTTGATTTCACCTTTTCCATCAATCGGGTTTCCAAGGGTGTTAATTACACGACCCAACATACCTTCACCAACCTGAAGTGACGCAATACGGCCACTTCTTTTCACTGTATCGCCCTCATTGATGCCGCTGCTGCTACCAAGCAGAACAATACCAACATTGTCTTCTTCGAGGTTGAGTACAATTCCCATCAGGCCGGTTTTTTCAAATTCGACTAACTCACCTGATTCGGCATTACCCATGCCATAAACACGGGCGATTCCGTCACCTATTTGTAAAATTGATCCTACTTCTTCCAAAACAGCATCGGTTTGATAACCGGCCAGTTCTTTACGCAGTATTGCTGATACCTCAGCGGGTTTAATTGCTGCCATATTGTGATTGCTTATCTTTAAAATCCTTTGATGAACAGATTTTTATCAAATTCTTTATGTAGTTTACGAATAATTTTACTGATACTTGCGTCATACAGGTAATCGTCCATGTTGAGTTTAAAACCGCCAATTATTTCAGGTTCAATAGTTTTTTCAACTTTAATTTCTTTCGAAGTGTGGCTTGAGAGCAGGGATGCAATACGCTTACCCAGATCATCATTTATTGCAGTTGCAGTTACAAGATTAGCGATAGCAATATTTTTGTAATCGAGGAAGAGGATGTTAAACTGAACAGCAATTTCACCAATCTCCATTTCGCGACCTTTACGGACAAGAATATCGAGAAAAGCAAGGCTGCGTTTATCAATATGTGTCCCAAAGATGCTTTTAATGATCGATTTCTTACGCCCAGGGCTGATAACAGGATTGATCATGAGCCTTCGCAATTCACGGTTTTCTTTCATTACAACGGCCACAAGCTCCATATCGACATTGATCTTTTCGATCACTTTTTCTTCAATAGCAAGATCAAAAAGCGCTTTGGCGTAACGTTTGGCAAGAAGGATTTGCTTCATGTAGGTTGTAGTTTGTAGCGTGTTAATTCAGATGCTTATCTTCGATAGCACGTTCAATGTAATCATGTTGTGCCTTTGTATCCTGAAGTTTTTCACGGAGGATTTTTTCGGCAATATCGATCGATATTTTAGCGATCTGATTCTTTATCTCAGTCATAGCAGCTTTACGTTCATTTTCAATGCGTTCTTTGGCGCTTTCAACAATGCGATCGGCTTCAGAATTGGCTTTGATACGTGCTTCTTCGAGCATTTTATCACGTATTTTTCGGGCTTCACTCATAATGATATCGCGCTCTTCTTTGGCTTCTTTGAGCAACAACTCGTTATCCAATTTAAGTTTTTTCATTTCTTCGTGCGCTATATCGGCAGCTCTGAGAGCTTCTTCGATATGATGCTCTCTTTCATCAAGCGCTTGCATGATGGATGGCCAGGCGAACTTCTTCAAAATAAAAAAGACAATTCCGAAGGTAACTACCATCCAGAAAATAAGGCCTAAACCTGGGCTAACTAATTCCATATTGAATGATATTATTATTTTTTAATTCTGAAAGAAACCTGCTTTTGCAACCAACCGTTGCAGAAGCAGGTTAAAATGTTTGTTACATGAACACAATCAGCAGGCACACTACGATTGCAAAGAAAGCAACTCCTTCGATGAGTGCTGCTGAAACAATCATATTGGAACGTATATCTCCGGCAGCCTCAGGCTGACGAGCGATTGATTCCAATGCACTGCGGCCAATCTGACCAATGCCCATACTAGCTCCAATAGTAGCAATACTAGCGGCCAGTGCTGCTGCCATTTTGGCGATGGGTGTCAGGTCGGTTGCGGCTTGTAACAAAATGGTCAATAATTCCATGATTTTAAGGTATTTAGGTTAATAAATCGGAATTCAAATGAAATTCAAACTTTTCTTTATATTTTGATTGTTTTCAATCTGGTATGGTTAAAAAAATGCATTTTAATGATGTTGCTCTTCATGACTGTGTTCCTCAACGGCCATTCCAAAATAAATTGCAGAAAGCAGCGTGAAAACATAAGCCTGAATGAAAGCTACAAGAAGCTCAAGGAAATTAATGAATATTGCTAAGGTAATCGAAAGAATCGACATTCCATATCCGGCGAAAATATTTACTTTTCCGAACACGAAAATAAGACTGATAAACCCAAGAATGATGATGTGCCCAGCTGTAATGTTTGCGAATAAACGGACCATCAATACAAAAGGTTTTGTAAACATCCCGACGATTTCGATGATAGGCATCAGAGGCAAAGGAAGTTTTAGCCACCATGGAACTCCAGGGGTGTTAAAGATGTGTGCCCAATAGTTTTTATTTCCCTTTAGTGAGGTCATCAAAAAGGTGAAAAATGCCAAAACCCCTGTAATGGCAAGATTACCAGTTATGTTAGCTCCAAGTGGAAAAATAGGGATTAATCCTAATAGATTATTGAAAAAGATAAAAAAGAAAACCGTAAGAAGATAAGGCAGAAATCGCTGGTAATGTTTTTCACCAATGGAAGTCCGGGCTACTTCATCGCGTATAAAAACAATAACGGGTTCAACAATAGACTGAATACCTTTGGGAGCATGTTTACGGGTTCTTTTGTATGCTTTTGAAACACTTAAAAAAATAATAATCATCAATGTTGACGAAACAAATAATGCAAATGCATTTTTGGTAATTGAAAAATCATACGGCCTGACGAACGTTCCGTCTTCAACTTTTTTTACTATTTTTCCTTTTGATGAGCCTTCATGAGCAATTTCAAAACCTTTGTAAGAACTTTGTCCGTGGTGAAATTTGCTCGACATAAAAAAATGAAAGGTGCCATCATCATATAATATGACAGGCAGCGGTACACTGATATGCTTGTCGCCAACGGTAGCAATATGCCATTCATAGGAATCGATGATGTGCTCAATAATCATCTTTCCTGCATTAAATTCAGGTTCAAATGGGTGTTCTTCTTGAATTGCTTCATTAGCAAATGCAGGTTGCAAGCCAATTGTAAGAAGCATAAATACCAAACTCACTCCAAAGGACAGCGCCTTTTTGCCTTTCTTTATTGCCATTGATCAGGAAGATTCTTCATGTGAAATTGGGTGCAATTTTACGAAAGAATCCCCGAATAATAAAGTTTTTTTTTAATAATTTGATTGATTCACATCATAGTAATGTGTTTTAGGGTTGAATTGCCGGATAAAGATTAATTAAAATCTTTCTAAATTAGTTTTGAATTATAGACTTTCCTTTTGATTTTTTGTAATTTCAGCAAAAATTTACAAACCATAACAGAAAACCATAAAACCTTAGGCCATGAAAAAAGTTATTTATTTCATCCTCTTCTTTCTGATTTTCTCCGCATGTAAGCGATGCCCTAAAACTGAGAATGCTGACGAGTTAATAAAAGTTGAAAATATTCTTGAGAAATATATTATTGCAGTTGAAAATGAAGACTATAAAATGGTTGAAGATTTGTGGGCGTCTGGCGACAGCACCATGATGTTAGGAACAGACTCTCATGAACGCTTATCAGGCTGGAATGCAATACGTAACGCCTATCGCAACCAGTTTGATCTGATCAGCAATATGTATATTTCGGTTCATGATCAGTTCATTAGAGTCAACTGCACTGGAAATACTGCCTGGTTTTCGCAAAGGATGAATTATAATTTCATTTTTGACAGTGTTGCGCATAGCTTCGAGGGGTTACGTTTTACAGGCGTGCTCGAAAAAGATATAAACGCTGAATGGAAGATGGTACAAGGACATCTTTCTGTTCCTGCACATGTTAATATTGTTAAGAAACCGCGACAGAATTAGCAGAATATATTTGAGATTTATTGTAAAGTTGATAGCTTTAATTAATTTGGATAATAGTGTCGTTTGCAAATATCCAAAAGAAATATAGTGTTTAGCTTAAAGCTCAATAATCATTGAATTAAGACTCTTCTTAAGCGCTTTGTTTTTTTGGCCTCTGATTGCGACCCAAATGATGTCAGCTACCCAGATTGCAACACCTGTTCCAATCAGTAATTCAGCATCATTTCGAAAGAACTTGTAGTTCCAGGAACCTGAACTCCACATTGTGCCATGATCAGTATAGGAGGGTTCCCCTCGATATCTTTCGCGAGAGGCATAGCCTCCAATGGCAATGAATCCAAATGCACCAAGTGTTCTAATAAAAGGTTTGATGCGCTCGTTTTTGGTCTGGCCTAAAGCATAATCACCCAATCCTGGAATTAATAGTGATAACAATGCAACCTCAGGTCCGGGACCAAAATGATACTTAGCAGGATCACCAGGTATAAGAATTGGAGTATAGGTTTTTTCAAGTCTCTTAACGTCTTCAGTCATATTCCAAAGAATTGTTTTTCCTTTACCAGGTTGAAAAAGATGGTCAGTTTCAGGCTGAATACTTGTTGGCTTGTAAACTCTCAGACCTTCATCAATAAAAAACAAATTGACTTTTTGAGCTTGATCTTTATGTTTGCCAACGAGATCAAAATCTATTTTGAGTTGCATATCAATGAAGCTCATCATAATGTTTTCAATATGATAATCATTTTTCTGAGCAAACATCGAAATGCTTGCAAAAAGGAGTATCGAGAGAAGGAATAAGGGTTTTAGATTTGGACTCATTCTAATTATTATGTGTTTCTAACGTATCGTAATAGTTTACTATCTGTGTTATATCTTTCACTTTTCTGAAGTTTAATTTATTTGCCCTTGCAAATTTCAAAATGCTATTGCGATGTTTATAAAGAGCATTCAAAACAGATTTTTTGCTGCGGGAAATATGAATAGCCTCATTTCTATGATCTGTTTGAATGTAAAAATCGACAATCTTGGCAAATGATTTTTTTGGTTCTGTTTAATATTAATGTGGGATTTTGTATCTTAGCGCAATAATTAGAAATGAGTCATGGATACTAAACAGATATTAGCCGGCTTAAGCCCT